>NZ_BAABJK010000001.1:0-4228 GCF_039543265.1 Algibacter aquimarinus
TATGGAAAGTTGCGTGTTTGTGTGCGAGGATTTTCCGAAGGAAAATCAGAAGCTAGCAAACGAGCAACTAACTTTCGTTTAGCTAAAACTAGCAATTTTTTATATACTTTGTTGTAGGTAGTTTTTATAATTTAAATCCGATTCCAATTTTTAGTAAATTCACATTAGTGTTAAATTTTATGTCAGGAACATCGTCTACATTTAGTTTTGTAAAATCATATTGAACTTGAATAAAGATTTTATTACTAATATCATATGCAACACCAAAATTAAATCCAAATCCACTTAAATTATCAGATTCACCAGAGACATCCATTCCGTTGTTAGAACCTGACAATTGAAAATTCATGAATGTATATCCTAAACCTAAAAAAGGGTGCAGTTTCTCTACAGATTCGACATTAAGTTCAGCAAAGATTTTAGGTTGAATAATATAAGTAGTCACTAAAAAGTCTTGAGGTGAATTATTCTGATTTGAATTATCTATCAGAACACTGCCATTTAAGCTAACACCAATTTTTACAGGGTTTAATTCTGCAAATCTGTATTTCAATCCAAGGTCAACTATTCCGTATGAGTCGTCTCCTAAAAAATTGTTGTCAATGGTTATTGGATAGTTAGCTTCGATGCTAAATTTTGAATCTTGAGAAAAGGCATTAATTGTAAAAATTAATAAAAATCCAAATAGTAAATTATGTTTCATAGTTCTGTTCTTAAATTACCTACAACGTGTTTGTGTATGGTTAGTTGCGTGTTTCAGCAACTAATTTAGTAAACAAAAACGAACGCGAGAAAATTCCGAAGGAATTTTCCAAATAAGCACTTGCCAAAGCAATTAATTATACACGGTGTTGCCAGTAGTTTTTTATTCACAAGTGCATTAAATTCAGTTCAATTGTATTCGATAAAGTATCAACTTTAAAATGAAACGGTTCGGCTCTATTAATTTCGTTTTCGTTATGCTCGAAATTAAATCCGTTTTCATAGCGTTTCCAAATTCCATTTTTAGATTCAGATTTTATTCCGTTATGTATTTGTTCCGTAATATGCTTTTCTTCGGATTCTTGATATTTGATTTTAAGTCCAATTGAATAATCAGAGTCAAAAGCTCCTTCTGTATGTTCGACTAAATTTTCCAAAATCTCAAAGTCATTTGGAATGCTCAAATCAGTTTTTTCTTTAATAAGTGGTTCGATTCTATCCAAAGCTAATTCGTCATCGGGTTTATTCATCGTTCCAGCAAATAGATAGACCATAAATCCAAGAGCTAAAATTGGCGTTAATGCAGTTGCTAATAATGCAAAACCAATCATTTTTTTGCCTTTTATTATCTGCCAAATTGATGAGATTAACATAATCAGAGCAGAACAAGCAAATAAATTAAATCCAAAATCAGTATTTGGTAATATAATTCCAGTTATAAAAATAAAGAAAGATATTCCGAAAAAGGCTAACGGAATCCACCATTTAATAACTAAATATTTCTTTAAAAGTCCTGTCATTCTCAAATTACTGGCAACGTTGTTGTATATGGTTTGTTGCGTGTTTCAAGCAACTAATTTAGTAAATAATTACCGACAAAGAAAGTCCGCGAGGACTTTCGCAAGTAGGCAAAAAGCCAGCAATAAATTATATACGGTGTTGTAATGCGTAATTTTATTTTTCAAATTTCAGTTCTTTCGTTTCAAGTTTAATAAGTCCGAATTTTTTCTCTCCATCCGAACTCTTTAACATAAATTTTTTGAATTCAAGGTCACGTTCAGTGCTACTTTCAATTAATAAGGATATTTCCCAATTTTCGAATCCGTTTTCACTTTTCCATTTTTTAATTGATTCCTTTAATCTTTCGGATTGTTCGTCATTCAGATTGTCATAAAGTTTTTTGTTGTTTATTTTAAATTGCTCTCCAATTTTTTCAAAGTCAATACGATAATGATGAATATGCTTTTGGTTAAAATTCTCAAATTCAAAGAAAGAAAATCGGTTGTCTGTGTACTTAGTTTTGTCGGTTACTTTTGGAAAGTAAAAATTGTAAATAACTTCTTGGTCATTATTTTTTTTAATCAGCAAACTACATAACGAGTCTAATTCCGCAAATGTTTTTTCTTTTTCCTTTTTTAGTGGTATAGCTGAATAAATTGTATTTACCCAACGAAATGTTCCATCACTATTTTCAATTCGGTCGGAAATTGCTCTTGCCTTTGGGTAATAAACCCGAATGTCTTTTTCAAGTGCTTCAGAAGCTCTAACCTTTGCCTTAATTGCCTGATATTCTTTATCAAACCTTTGCTTGTCAAATTCAAAAGGGCTTTGGTTTCCAAGGTTGTATACAACTGCAATAGGATATTCATCGTTTTCTACTATATAAAACTGGAATCCGTAAATTTTTCCAAACTCGTGAAAAGTTCCAATAAATTCTGTTTTAAATTGGTTATTATAAATTTCTGCTATTTGAGATTCCATAAACTTAATTGCTTTCTTTTCTTCTTTCTCAAACATTTTATTTTGTGCTTGAGAATTACATCCTAAAGTCAAAAATGTAAGAAGAAATAATATCTGGAATTTCATAAGTTTATTGGTACGGTTTTATGCATTACAACGGCTTCGGCTATGGTTAGTACGGGAATAAATAAGAGATTAATTTCCGATTAAGCACTTAGCCAAAACTTTTTATTTTGTTTTAATTTTTTCATTTTTAAAGCCAAATCAAAAGATTTGGCGGACTTTATAAAAATACACTAACTTTTGGATTAAACACCAAAACCCGTATTAATTATAGCCATTGTTGTGTTTTCGTACTTTTATATTTTGAATTCAATCTCTTGTTCCCACAAAGACTTTCTCCAATCAGTTACTATTGTTTTAATTTTCAATAAATCCCAATCAATATTCAAAATTGTTAGTCCTTGAAAAATTGGTGATTTATCTAAATATGTTACTTTTTCATAATTCAATTCAAAACAGTCTAAAACTTCTTTCGTTCCTCTATGAGGTGTTCCTTCGTCTTTATGTTTTGAGTAATTAGCCAATCCAATTATCAATTCTATTTTTGATTTTGGATATTCATTTTTGTTATTATCAATTCTGTATAATTCATTTTTGTTATTAAGGTTTCCCTTAAAATCTTTTATACTTCCATTGATATAATTCTGAAAAGCAATAAATGCTAATCCGTATATAGGTTCACTTTCTTCCATAAACCAATCTCCATCATACCAATGTATTTCATCAATTTGTTTTTTTAAAGAGTTAATGGCATCATTTAATCCACTAATTATGATTTCAAGACTGACTTGTCTATAATCAACTTTTAAATAATGGGTGAATTCATTCATAATTTCAATTCGTAAATTGTAATTCAGATTGTTTTTGGGTATGAAACACAACGGTTTCGTATAACCGTCAGTTACGGGTTAAATTAACTAATTTTATCTTTTATTCACTAGGTTAGCAATTCCGAGTGGATTCGGACGTAGTCGAATCCGCCGTAATTGCGGTTATACATTGTTGTACTGCGTTTTTATTCATCCTAAACCTAATTTATCTTCTTTATCTAATTCTCGAATGACTTCATACTTGCATTTTGTCGCAATTCGAATCCATTCTTTGAAACTATTTACTTTGTAATATAATTTTCTGTCGTCAATATTATAATAAGCAAGAGGCCATTCGCCATTTTCATTAGGCTGTGATGTCAAAAACACCCAAGCTCCACCATTTGAATTTTCGGTCATTAGACATAATAAAGTGTCTTTTTTATAAACTCCGAAACCATCAGTTTCAATTTCTTCGCCTAAATTTTTATGAAATTTCCCAAACCAATGTATCGTTCCGAATTCCATATTTATTCCATTAATTGGCTGGTCAATATGATATAGAGATTCAGCTCCGTTTCCAAATTCTTTAAGGAATAGTTTATAGGATTCAGGAAGTTTAATATTCATATCATTTTCCACCTTATTTATTACCTGATTAGAAATTTTTGGATTAATATTTTCGTGATATTTTAAGTCCTCTTTTAAAATTCCTATCAACTCTTGCATTTCTATATCTGACTTTGTTAGTTCGGTTGAATTATTTTTGTCTTTAACTGAATTACAAGACAGAAGTAATATTAAAATTAAAATGTATTTTGATAAAATGTTCATTTCGTTTCTCAAATGCAGTACAACGGTTTTGTGTATGGCTCGTTGCGGAAAATCAGCTATGATTTTCCGCCGTAACCGAA
>NZ_BAABJK010000002.1:0-533233 GCF_039543265.1 Algibacter aquimarinus
CTAACACTGCAGGAACATATGTAATAACATATAACGTAAGTGATGCTGCTGGGAATGCTGCTGCACAAATTACCAGAACAGTTAACGTCATTCCTGATACTACTGCGCCTGTTATTACATTAATAGGAAATGCATCAATCGACTTAAATGTTGGTGATAGCTATACCGAAGCTGGAGCAACTGCATCTGATAATAAAGACGGAGATATTACTGCAAACATTGTTNGGCACAAGTTACCAGAACAGTTAACGTCATTCCGGATACTACTGCGCCGGTTATTACATTAATAGGAAACGCATCAATCGACTTAAATGTCGGTGATAGCTATTCTGAGGCTGGAGCAACTGCATCTGATAATTTAGATGGCGATATTACTGCAAACATTATTATTGGTGGTGATGTGGTTGAAACTAACACTGCGGGAACATACATAGTAACCTATAACGTAAGCGATGCGGCTGGTAATGCTGCGGCACAAGTTACCAGAACAGTGAATGTAATAAGTATTCCAACTGATGTTATTATTCACGAAGGTTACTTTGAAACAGGCTTAGATGGATGGATTGATGGCGGATCTGATTGTGATAGAAGAGCTGATGCAGCGCGATCATTTGAAGGAAACTTTTCTATCAGAATTCGTGATAATTCTGGAGTAGCTTCTTCAATGACTTCACCAACATTTAATTTATCAACATTCAACGAGGTAGAGTTTGATTTCTTTTTCTTCTCTAATAGCATGGAAGTAGGCGAAGATTTTTGGTTACAATATGACGATGGCTCTGGTTTCGTAACTATTGCGACTTGGGCTAGAGGTACAGACTTTAACAATAATGCGTTTGGTAATTTTACAGTATTATTAAATAGTTCTCAATATAACTTATCTAATAATGCTAGGTTTAGATTACAATGTGATGCATCAGGAAACAATGACCAGATTTTCATAGACCAAGTAGTAATTACTGGATTTGGAAGTAGCGGAGCTGCAGCAAAAGCTACAAACCCATCTGAAACTAGTAAAGTACTGAGTGTTCCTGAAATTGAAATTTCTAAAAATGAACTTACTCTATATCCAAACCCTGTTAAAGGAGATGTTTTAAATATTAAATTATCTAATGGAATAGATAATAAAGTATCTTATAGAATAATAAGCACTCTTGGTAAAATTGTTAAAACTGGAAATACGACTAAAGAAGTATTAGTTAATGACTTACAAGCTGGAGTTTATTTCATAGAAGTAAATGATGGAACTGAGAGAATAACTAAACGATTTGTAAAAAGTAACTAACAAAAATTAAATTAATATACTTAAAAGTCCAGATAAATATTTATCTGGACTTTTTTATTTTCTCTTTTTTAAAAATATAAAAAATTGCATTTTATCGTATTTTTTTGCTTTTAATCGTATAAATATAAAATTTATACATATATTAGCAGCATAAATTAAGTAACCAAATTAATATTTAGTCCCAAACTAAATACCTACTTATGAGAACGTTAACTAACCATTACTGGTTTGCTGTACTTATGCTTAGCGTTATTGTCGTTTTTAACGCTCAATCACAAACTATTGCATCATATGATTTTGAAAGTGGTTTGCAAGGTTGGACAGATGGTGGTTCAGACTCTGGCCTAAATACAATTACTATTTATTCGGCTAGTGGTCTTCAATCCATTTACTCTAGAGATGACGATACTGTCGAAAACTTAACCACATCTCCTATTTTAGATTTATCGTCTTATAGTTCAGTAGATATCTCATTTTCATACATTGGAAGAAATATAGACTCTGGAGAAGGTTTTTCACTACAATATTTTGATGGAATAAGCTGGAACACTCTCAAGACCTACGTATTAGGGTCAGACTTTACATCAAATAATGTTAAATATGAATTTTACGCCACAGTAAATGCCGGTTTAGTTAGTAACGCTCAATTTAGATTTACAGGTACTGCTAGTGATAATGGCGAATATAATTATTTTGATGATGTTTTAATAAAAGTATCAGCTCCAGAAATAGACATAACAGGGAATAATATTTCAATATTGAATGGAGATATTACACCCATAAATTCTGATTATACAGATTTTGGTACAGCCAATGCAGGAACTATTGTAACCAGAACTTATACCATATACAACAAAGGTGGTGCAAACTTAACTGTTTCAAATATAGCTTTATCTAATGCTATCGATTTTTCTATAGTCGCACCATTTTATACATCTCCTGTTTTACCATCAATAGGCTCAACAACGTTTACTATTCAATTTAATTCGGTAACGCTAGGTACAAAAACGACCACCGTAACAATCACTAATAATGATACCGATGAAGCTTCGTTTCAATTTGACATTAGCGCAAGAGCAGAACAAAATTTTTTCGATAGTGATGGGGATGGTATTCTAGATAACGCTGATATAGATGATGATAATGATGGTATTTCAGATTCTCAAGAAGAACTGGCATGTAAAACATCATTAACTGCCACAACAACAAACTATAAATTTTTAAATGAAACTTTTGGAGTTGGCAATAGAACAACTATTAACACAACCTACGATGCCATTACAACGTATTGTTACGAAGATGGTACAAATGGCACAAGTACTACAAATTGTCCAGATTTACATAGAGACGACCTTAACGATGGTGAGTATACCGTTTATTACAAAGCGGCAGACGGTGACGGAATAGATGATACTCCAAATGCTGAAGTAGCCTCTTGGGCAGATGATTATTGGTACACAGGAGAAGATCATACTTCTGGAGATACTAACGGTAGAATGGCTATGTTTAATGCCTCTTACGACCCTGGAACTTTTTACACAGCAACTATAATAGGCTCATTACCAAACGTACCTATTACCTATAGTTTTTGGGTTTTAAATCTAGACACAACCACAGCTCCTGGAATTGCTACTAGACTTAGACCAGATATTTTAGTAGAATTTAGAGATGTTAATAACAACGTTTTAGCATCAATAACAACCGGAGATATTCCGCCTTCTATTAATGGAGATCCAGCAAATAGCTGGCACCAATTCTCGGCAAGTTTAACCTTTAATGTTAGTGAATTTTATGTTTACTTTATAAATAATGAAGTTGGTGGAGGTGGTAACGATTTAGCCATAGATGATATTGTGATATCTCAAACACTTTGTGATAGCGATAGTGATGGTGTTGCTGATGTCTTTGATTTAGATTCAGACAACGACGGTATACCCGATGTTGTTGAAGCTGGGTTAGGAAGCTACAGCGAAGGAAAAGCAACGCTTACTGGCGTTGGAAGTTGGGTAGATGCCAATGCAAACGGAATGCATGATTCTGCTGAAGGTCATACCGTTTTAAATTCAGATGGAGATAGCGTTCCAAACTATTTAGACTTAGATAGTGATAACGATACTATTTTTGATGTAGACGAATCTGGAGCTACAAATTCGGCTGATCCAAACTACCAAAATGGAGATGGTGATATTACAGGAGATGGTGTAGGTGACGGTACGGATACAGATACCGTTAGAGAGACAGATATTAATTCTGATGGTACTCTAGAGTATTACACAGATGGTATTTTAGATTTATACGACTTTTTTAATGGTACCACAATGGCCACTGCATATGGAAATTCTAACCAAGGTTCTACAGGGTCTGGTTGGGAATATTATGTTGCAGATACGGATAATGATGGTACTCCAGACTATATGGATGTAACATCAGATGGATCAACATTCGATATTTCACACACATTATATGCTTCCTTAGATGCAAATAATGATGGAATAATAGATGATACAACAGACACTGAAGGTGATGGAATTGTAAATCTGTTTGATACCGATGATAATGTTTTCGGGTCTCCAAGAGATTTAAATAGAAAACTTAATTTATATTTTGATGGAAGAAATGATTACGCTGATGAAGCTACGGTAATTGATCAATGGAATGAAGCCTCTATTATGGCGTGGATAAAAATTGACCCTTCGGCTTCCGGCGACCAGATAATTATTGGACAAAACGAATTTTATATTCAACTAAACTCAGATAAAACTATTACATCTTATGCCGATGGTTATAGTTTAAATCACTCAACAGCTTTAGCAACAAATAAATGGATACACGTTGCAGCAACATATAGCTGCGATTGTATAAACGGAGAATTCAAACTCTATATAAATGGAACCGAAGTTGAAAATTCATCTGTAAGTTCAGGTGCATTCAATTCAGATACATCTAGTTTTTCAATTGGAAGACAACCAGACTCAAATAATAAATATTTTAAAGGCTATATAGATGAAGTTAGAGTTTTTAATAAAGCACTATCAAACAACGAATTACACAAGATTATTCATCAAGAAATAGAAGACAATTCAGGTGTTGTTCGAGGTAGTTATTTACCTAAAGATATAACACATTACGACTCTGGCACGCAAACTTCATCCCCTTTAAATTGGGCTAACCTCATTCGTTATTATAGGTTAGACATTTATAAAGATGATATTATAGACGACTTAACTACTGCAAGTATTGACGTTGGTAGTGGGGCGAGAATATATAACACCAAATTTATTGACACGCAAACAGCACCTTTACCTTATATAACAAATATATCTTGTAATGGTAGTTGGTATGACCCTAATAATTGGGTTAATGGAAATGTATGGGATATTAGCAGTACGATTCCAGAATCTGCTATCGTTCATTTAAGAGGAAATCTAGATGTGAATAGCGATATATCTACAGTTGGTTTAATAATAGATAGCGGAAGCGAATTAGTTGTAAGCGGAGACTCTGGTTTATCAAACTCATGGTATTTTAAACTAGATGGAAAAATTGATTTAGAAGGCGAATCTCAATTAATACAAAACATAGAAAGTAGCTTAGAGCCTAATAGTTCTGGAACATTAGAAAAAGATCAACAAGGAACTGCTGATACGTATACTTACAATTACTGGTCATCTCCCGTAGGGCAAGCCAATAACTCAACAAACAATAATAATTATACGCTATCAAATATATTTACAAATGTAAACTTTTTAACCTCTGGCTATAACGGTACATCATCTCCTGTTGCCATTGCTGATTATTGGATTTGGAAATTTAGCAACCAGCAAAGTGACGATTATTCTAAATGGCAGCATGTAAGAAGTACAGGCACTATGCTAGTTGGAGAAGGCTTTACCATGAAAGGTCCGGGAACCGGCTCTATAGCCTCACCTCAAAATTATGTTTTAGAAGGCAAACCTAACAACGGAGACATTAGTTTAACTATTAGTGCAGGCAACGATTATTTGGTTGGCAACCCTTACCCTTCAGCTATTGATGCTCATAAATTTATTACCGATAACGGCCCTACAATTTCCGGAACCGATGTTGGACCAAATATAAACGGAACACTATATTTCTGGGAACATTGGGGAGGCGGTTCGCATAATTTAGCAGACTACCAAGGCGGTTATGCCACTTACACACTTTCTGGGGGTGTACCAGCAGCAGCGATGGGTACTAACGACCCTGATGTGGGAACTGGTGGAATACCTACAAAAACACCTGGACGCTATATACCAGTTGCTCAAGGATTTTTTGTAACTGCTGAAAATGGTGGCACAATAAACTTCAATAACAGTCAGCGTGTTTTTCAAATTGAAGACGGTATTAATTCTGTTTTTGCAAAATCTAGTAATAGTAAATCTGGTAAAAATTCAAATAATAAACTGGAGGTTTCAGATAATAGAACAAAAATTAGAATTGGTTTTAATTCGGTAAATACAATACGAAGGCAACTATTAATTACAGTTGATGAAAATGCCTCATTAGATTATGATTGGGGCTACGATGCACCATATATTGATACCCAAATTGATGATATGTATTGGATGATTGATAGCAAAAAATATTTAGTTCAAGGTATAAATGCAATTAATGAATCTACCATAATACCATTAGGAATTCATGTAAAAAACAATGGAGTAAATACTATTACTATTGATGACATTAAAAATGCAGACGATAATTTAAACATATATATTCATGATAAAGAACTTGATAGCTACAGCGATTTAAAACAAAGTGATTATAGTGTGTTTTTAAGTGCTGGAAACTATTTAAATAGATTTGAAATAACCTTCTCTAAAACACAAGTTTTAGGTGTAAATGAAGTTTATGACAATCCTATTGAAGCTTATTATTCGAATGAAAAAAATAAAATTATAATTAATAACCCAAATTCGAACCTTATAGAATCTGTTGAAATGATTAATATTCTTGGGCAATCTCTATTTAACTTAAAAATAGATACTACAGAAAATCATTTAGAATATAGAGCAGACCAAATAAAAACAGGTACGTATATTATTAAAATTAAAACCGAATTTGGTGAAACTTCTAAAAAGGTATTGGTGGAATAATTATTTGATGTTAGTCACTTTAAAATGAAAAATTCTTGTGTATGCCTTTTACAAGTCCTGAACTGACCTTCAGGACTTCTTTGTTTTTAAAACTAAAGTTTCTAATGGTACTTTTTCTTGCTCACCAGTAATCATGTTTTTAAGAGCATAAGTATTGGATGTCATTTCATCATTTCCAACAATAACTACAAATGGAATATTTCTATTATTTGCATGATTCATTTGCTTTTTCATTTTAGCATTGTCTGGATATAATTCAGCATTTACACCTTGAGAACGTAATTCTTTAATGGCTTTTAAACTGAACAAAGCCTCTTTATCGCCAAAGTTTATAAATAGTACATCTATGTTTTTATTAACTGTTTCTGGAAACAAACCTAATTCTTCTATAACCAAATAAATACGGTCTAAACCAAAACTAATACCAACACCACTCATATTTTTCATCCCAAAAATACCGGTTAAGTCGTCGTAACGTCCACCGCCGCCGATAGAACCCATTTTTACATGCTCTGGAGCTGAAACTTCAAAAATAGCACCAGTATAATAATTTAGTCCTCGTGCTAACGTAACATCTAATTGCAATTTTGCACTAGATAAGCCTAACTCATTAATGGCTTTATCTATAAAAGCTAATTCTTCAATACCTTTTTGTCCTTCTTCAGAAGATGATAAAATATTTTTTAAACTTTCAATTTGAGATTCAAACGAACCAGACAAAGAAAACAAAGGTTGTAACTTTGAAATACCTTCATTTGAAATACCTTTAGAAAGCATTTCAGCCTTGACCTTCTCCTCACCTATTTTATCTAATTTATCAAGTGCAACAGTAAAATCGATTAATTTATCAGAGGCACCAATAACCTCAGCAATTCCAGAAAGTATTTTTCTATTATTAATTTTAATAGTAACGCCTTCTAGTTTTAAAGCTGAAAAAACGGTATCATATAATTGAATAAACTCTACCTCTTGCCAAAGCGATTTACTTCCAACAACATCTGCATCACACTGGTAAAACTCTCTAAAACGACCTTTCTGTGGTCTATCTGCACGCCAAACAGGTTGTATTTGGTAACGTTTAAAAGGGAATTCAATCTCGTTTTGGTGTTGTACGACGTAGCGAGCAAATGGTACCGTTAAATCGTAACGAAGGGCTTTTTCTGAAATTGAAGGTGTTAACTTATTTGAATCTTTCTCTAGATAAGCTTGCTGATTGGCTTTTGACAAAAAATCTCCAGAATTTAAAATTTTAAAAATCAGTCTATCCCCTTCATCACCATATTTACCCATCAACGTATCAGAGTTTTCAAAACTTGGCGTTTCAATAGGCTGGAATCCAAATTTATCAAAAGCACCGCGAATAGTATTAAAAATATAGTTTCGCTTAGCTACTTGTTCTGGGTTAAAATCTCGTGTTCCTTTTGGAGTTGATGGTTTTTGAGCCATTTATTTATTGTGTGGTATATTTTAAACTTGTTCAGTCATTTTATTGAATAACAAAAATAATAGTTTTAATTTTAAAACAGATTGTGGGTTTACTTTGTAACAATATTAATTTATAATGTTATTAAAATACTTATATAAATCTCCTTTTGTAATTACAGCTCCTTGCTCAATCATTCTAAATTTATCTAAATTTTTGTCCTCGGTATAATCCTTATCTGCTTGTAAAAATTCAACATTATCATCCATTAAATTTTCACGTAACCAATTATAACCTTCAGTAGTTGTTATATCTACGTCATTCTTCAAATTAACAACTATGGCATGCATTTTTTCTTCTCCTAAATGAAACAAATACATGTGCTGTGGCGCAAAATGCTCTAAATATTCTGCTTTATTTAAAGCGCCTTCCCAAATTAAATCGCTAAACACATCTAATTCTGTTTCAGCTAACTCTGGTTTATTTACTTTAAGGTTTGTCCACTCGTCATGTGTAATCGATTGTGTTGCCAAAAAGTTAATAAATTCTTGATGTAATTCTTCAAACTGTTCTTTAGTAAGTCTACTATACTTCATGAAATAAAATTTAGTTTTAAAAATTTTACAAAAAAAGCCTCAACTAGGTTGAGGCTTTCAATATATTTTCTTTAAAGTTTATGCTTGCGCAATAACTTCAAATTCTAAATCTACAGATACTTCTCTATGTAAACGTACTACTGCAGTATATTTACCTAAACGCTTAACAGTTGTAACTGTTATGAATTTTTTATCTATTGATTGTCCTTCTTTTTCTAAAGCAGCTGCAACATCAATGTTGTTTACAGATCCAAATAATTTGTCTCCTGTTCCAACTTTTGCAGGTATTTTAATTTCTAGAGCTTTAATTGCTTCAGCTGTTGTGTTAGCATCATCAACTATTTTCTTTTCTTTAAAAGCACGTTGCTTTAAATTTTCTGCTAAAACTTTCTTAGCAGATACTGTTGCTAAAACAGCTTGTCCTTGAGGAATTAAAAAGTTTCTACCATAACCGTTCTTAACTGTTACAACATCGTCTTTAAATCCTAAGTTTTCAACGTCTTGTTTTAATATAAGTTCCATTGTTATCGGTATTTTATTTTAATAAATCTCCTACGTAAGGCATTAACGCTAAGTGACGTGCTCTTTTTACAGCAACAGCCACTTTTCTTTGATACTTTAATGAGGTTCCTGTTAAACGACGTGGTAAAATTTTACCTTGCTCGTTTATAAAACGCATTAAGAAATCTGGATCTTTGTAATCAACATACTTAATTCCAGACTTTTGAAACATACAATATTTCTTTGTCTTGTTTGTATCAATATTAAGCGGTGTTAAATATCTAATTTCACCGTCTTTTTTTCCTTTTGATTGTTGTTCTATTGATGACATAATTAAGCTTTTTGTTTAAGTTTATCTCTTCTTCTCTCTGCCCAAGAAATAGCGTGCTTATCTAACGCTACTGTTAAATAACGCATAAAACGCTCATCACGTCTAAACTCAACTTCTAATGGGTTAATTACTTCACCAGGTACGGTGTACTCAAATAAGTGATAAAAGCCACTTTTCTTGTTTTGTATTGGGTAAGCTAACTTTTTAAGCCCCCAATCTTCTTTTGCTATCATCTTAGCGCCGTTAGAAACAAGAAAATCTTCGTATTTCTTTACTGTTTCCTTTATCTGATCTTCAGATAAAACGGGATTTAAGATGAAAACAGTTTCATAATGATTCATAAAAATCTATTTTATTGTTAAAAATTGGCTGCAAAAATAAATAAATTCTATATATTTCACAACTAATTACAACCCTAAATTAAAGAGGATAAAAAGTGTTAAAAAAATGTTAAAATGAACACTTTACCGATGATTTTTGGTTTTTAGCCGAATTTTTTGTACTATTGTCGATATCTTAACCGAAATAATATAAAATGTTATGACTTTAAACTGTGTAGTAGTAGACGATTCAGCAATACAACGTCTCTCTATTGTTAAGTTAGTCGAGAATCACCCATCTCTAAACTTAATAGCAGAGTACAGTAGTGCTTTAGAAACTAAAAATGGTTTAAATACGCATCAAGTTGATCTCATCTTCCTGGATATTGAAATGCCAGTGTTAAATGGATTTGAACTTTTAGACGTATTAAACAACAAACCCCAAATTATCTTTGTAACCGGTAAAACTGAGTATGCTTTTAAAGCATTTAATTATGATGCTACCGATTACTTACACAAACCCATTACAAGAGAACGTTTTAACACCTCTGTAGATAAAGCTTTAGAGCAACATAAGTTGACTTTAGACTTTAATGAAGAAGAAGGCGAACATATATTTGTAAAGAGCAATCTTAAAAAACGTAAAGTTTACATTAAAGACATTAAGTGGATTGAAGCCCTTGGTGATTATGTAAAACTTGTTACAGAAGAAAATAGCTTAGTAGTATTATCTACTATGAAATCTTTTGAAGCAGAATTACCTGAAGGTAAGTTTTTAAGAATTCACAAATCTTATATTGTAAATCTTGACAAAATTGATAGGTTTAACAGTAAAAATGTTGAAGTTGGTGCTTATGAAATTCCTTTAAGTAGAAATAAAAAGACGCAACTGGTTGACGCTTTAAACAATATTTAAAACCAACCCAAAAAATTAAAAGTTATCGACATTTAAAATTACTTTAACCGACCGAAAATCTTTTATACTCTGGAAGCTATTATTAATTTTAATAATAGCTTCTTTCGTTTTTACTAACGATTGTTGTTTAGGTATTTTAACCAAGATATTTTTATGAAACTGATTCCTAATTCTAGCTATTGGTGGCGATTCTGGACCTAATACATTGTCTTTAAAAATCTGCCTTAACGATTTAGCATACCAAATGGATGCGGTTTCTACTCTAATATAATCTTTGTGCTTTAATGTAATTTTTATCTGCTTAAAAACAGGTGGATACTTAAAATTAAACCGCTCGTTCATTTGCTCAATAAACATATCTACGTAATTATTAGTAGATACTTGTTGCAAAATATTATGATGCGGATTATACGTTTGGATTAATACTTTACCACGTTCTTCCGTACGCCCTGCCCTACCAGATACTTGCTGCATAAGTTGATAACTACGCTCGTGTGCTCTAAAATCTGGAAAGTTTAACATATTATCAGCGTTCATAATACCAACAAGTTTTACATTTCTAAAATCCAAACCTTTAGTTAGCATTTGTGTACCAACCAAAATATCAATTTCCTGCTGTTCTAATGCAGTGATTATTTTTTCGTAACCATATTTCCCACGTGTTGTATCTAAATCCATACGAGCTACTTTATTGTCTGGAAATAACAACTTAACCTCTTCTTCTATCTGCTCTGTACCAAAGCCTTTATTGTCTAAATCTTGACTTCCACAAGCTTGACAATCTTGCATCATAGCTGCATTATACCCGCAATAATGACAACGTAATTGATTACGATATTGATGATAAGTTAAACTCACATCACAGTTGGGGCATTGAGGCGAATGTCCGCAAGTTTTACATTCAACAATTGGCGAAAATCCACGACGATTTTGAAATAAGATAATTTGATGTCCAGCCTTAAGCGTTTCAGTCATTTCTTCAATAAGCCTATCGCTAAAGTGACCTTTCATACGTTTCTTTTTCAACTTATCTTTAATATCTACCAATTCAATATCTGGCATCAAAACATTATTATATCGCCTAGTTATTTCAACAAAACCATATTTATTTTGTTTCGCATTAAAATAACTCTCTAAACTTGGAGTTGCCGACCCTAAAAGGATTTTTGCTTGATGCATATTAGCTAATACTACTGCAGTATCACGAGCATGGTAGCGTGGTGCAGGATCAAATTGTTTAAAAGACTGTTCGTGTTCTTCATCAACAATTATTAATCCTAAATCACTAAAGGGTAAAAATATAGAAGATCTGGCCCCCAAAACTATTTTTGCTTTGGCAGAATTATGCAAAACATTATTCCAAACCTCAACACGTTCGTGAGTTGAATATTTTGAATGAAAAATAGATACCTGCTCTCCAAAATAATTTTGAAGTCTTGTAATTAATTGAGCCGTTAAAGCAATTTCTGGAAGTAAGTACAATACTTGCTTGCCATCTTTTAAAACATCCTCAATCAACTTAACGTAAACCTCTGTTTTTCCTGAAGAAGTTACACCATGCAATAAAGTAACATTTTGTTTTTTAAAAGATGTTTTTATTTCACTTAAAGCTGTTTTTTGATATTCGTTTAAAAGCTTGGTAGCTTCTGTTTCTTCACTGCCAGAATACACCACTCTATCGGTTTGAATATGATATTCTTCAAGAATTCCTTTATCTATTAATGTTTTTATAATGGCTGAAGATGCAGCACTTTCATTTACTAAGTCTTTAACTTTTACAGGCTTTTTAGTTTTAGATGATAACATAAATAATGTCATCACTATTTGTCTTTGTTTTTGCGCTCTTTGTAAATCACTCAACAATTTTGATAGACTTTCTTCTGAAGAATACTTAGCATGTAATTTCACATAACGTACTAATTTTGGTTTGTATTTTTCATACACCTCTTCCTCTACTGAAATTGCTTCTTTTTCAATAAGTCTTTTTATTACAGGAAGTACATTTTTTTTATCCAGAATGTTAGAAATATCATGAATTTTAAGAGTTGATTGATGATGTAAAGCTTCAAAAACTAGAAACTCATCATCTTTTAAAATAGATTCATCAAAATTCTCAACTATGTTTTTAGTAATTACTGTTTCGCTTTCTAAAATAAAAGCACTTGGTAAAGCAGCTCGCATCACATCACCCAAAGTACACATATAATAACCAGCTATCCATTGCCAAAGTTGTAATTGAATTTCATTTACAAGTGGGCTATCATCTAGTATTTGTTGAATATCCTTAGCTTCATAAACTGTTGGTGCATTTTCATGAATCTTGTAAACTATCCCAGTATATATTTTTGATTTCCCAAATGGTACAGCAACGCGCATACCAACTTTTAAAAAACCAGATTCAGAAGCGGTAATACTATATGTAAACAGTTTTTGAAGCGGAATGGGAATAATAACATCTATAAAGTATTGCATAAACTAACACCTTTTACGAAGATTATTCAAAGATGCATTTAATTCGTAACCCAACAATAAAATATTTGAATTTAACCACAAATAAAACATCAAGATTAAAAGTGCGCCTATAGAACCATATAGTTTATTGTATTGACCAAAATTTTCAATATAAATACCAAATAAAAATGAAGTAAGTATAATTAGTAATGTTGTAAACAATGCTCCTATAGAAAAGAATTTAGAATCTCTACCTTCTTTTGTGCCAAAATAATACAACGTTGCGGTTGCCAAATACACCATAATAACAAAAAATATATACTTTACAACATCTGTCCAAATGACACTATTCGATTCAATTTCATAACCTCTATTTTGCAGAGCATCCAATAAACCTTCAACTATATATATTTGGAAGTAACCCAAAACGGCTATAGTTATAATAAGTAAAAAAGCTAATATTAGTGCTATTCCTAAAGCATACAAATACTGCCTGATTGCATTTCTAGTAAGCTGTTCATGATATGAGTTTTCAAAGCCCGAAAAAACAGCATTTACACCATTTGCCATTAAAGCTATAGATAAAACAAAAACAGATGATAATAACCCACCTCTTTGTGAGTTTTCTATATTCTCAAAAATATTTTGAAAGAAAAAATCAGACGTACTTGGTGGCAAAAAGGACTCTAAAAAATCCATGAATTCTTTTTGAAAGTTATCTATAGGTATCTCGGGAATAACTATCAAAACAAATAATAAAAAAGGAAAAATAGCCATAAAAAAACTAAATGCAATTGCACTAGCCCTAGTGGTTAAAGCCCCTCTAACAATACCTGTAATGTATAATTCTAATAAATCGTAAAACGATAATCCTTCAAGACCTGGTAGCTTTATTCCTTTAAAAAGCCTAACTAGAATATTTATAATAGGAATTTTATCTAGTTTGTCTTCAAGAGATTTGGACATTAATACTTTGCATTTAAGATTTACTGCAAAGTTATTAAATTTATGGTTGTTAAATTTGTGTAGTTAATTATTACTTAACTGCTTTTAGACTCAAGTCCATATTATGAACAGAATGCGTTAAAGCCCCACAAGAAATATAATTTACACCACATTCTGCATAATGCCTTATAGTGGTCTCATTAATATTACCTGACGATTCTGTAAGACATTTATTTCCAATTAATTCGACAGCTTTTCTAGTGTCTTCATAATCAAAATTATCTAACAAAATTCTATAAACACCTTCGCTTTTTAAAATCTCTTCAACTTCAATTAAATCTCTGGCTTCAACCATAATATCTAAGTTTTTACCAGTTTCTCTCAAATATTCTTTAGTTGTATCTATAGCTTTCGTTATTCCACCTGCAAAATCTATATGATTATCTTTCAACATAATCATATCGTATAAAGCGAACCTATGATTTTCACCACCACCAATTTTAACAGCCCATTTTTCTAAAACACGAATTCCAGGTGTTGTTTTTCGTGTGTCTAAAATTCTGGTTTTTGTACCTTCAATTAAATTAACAAACATTCTAGTTTTAGTAGCAATAGCACTCATACGTTGCATAGCATTTAAAACGGTACGCTCTGCTTTTAAGATAGATTGAGACGGCCCTTCAACATACATAACAATATCGCCATAGGTAACTTCTGTTCCATCTTCAATAAGTACATCTAATTTTAATCTTTTGTCTACGTAAGCAAATACTTTTTTTGCGAAATTTACACCACCAATAACACCTTTATCTTTTACTAAAAGCTTAGCTTTACCTCTAGCATTTTCTGGAATACAAGCCAAAGAACTATGGTCTCCATCTCCAACATCTTCTCTAATAGCATTAGATATTATCATCTTAACTTCAGTATCAAACTGCTCCTGTGTAATCATAATTTTTGTTAGTTTGTCAAGCAAAAATAAGAAATAGATTTACTTTATTAAATTTTAGATTTATGAATTTTATATTTTTTTCTTATTTAAATGCATTATTCATAAATAGGATATATTAATTTTGCTTTTATGACCATTAAACTTCTAGCCATAGGAAAAACTGATAATAAAAATTTATCTGCCTTAATTGATGATTATAAAAAACGCTTAGGTTTTTATATTAAGTTTTCTTTAGAGATTATACCGGATGTAAAAAATTCTAAAAATTTAAGTGAAGAACAGCAGAAACAAAAGGAAGGCGAACTTATACTAAAGAAACTAAATCCTACTGACATTTTAGTTTTATTAGATGAAAATGGTAAACAATTGGATTCTGTTGGTTTTTCTCAATATCTTCAAAAACATATGAATTCTGGCATTAAACAATTGGTTTTTGTTATTGGCGGACCTTATGGTTTTTCTGAAGATATTTATAACAAAGCAAATGGGAAAATATCATTATCTAAAATGACATTTTCCCATCAAATGATTCGCTTATTTTTTATAGAACAGCTTTACAGAGGCTTTACTATTTTAAAAAATGAACCATATCATCATAGATGATAATTAATGTGTTTTAAAAACTTGTTTGCGCTTTTTTAATTGACGCTCTAAGTCGCTAATTGTCTCACGTACAGATACCTCAAAATTATGCTCATTAGAGGTTGCAAAAATTCTAGGTCCTGGTAAGCTTAACTCTATATTACAAATTTTACCAGCATCATGGTCTTTACCATCTTGTTTAAAATGCACCATGGCTTTTATCAAAAATTCATATTTTTCAAATAATTTTTCTAATTTTTCTTCCGTGAAAGTGGATAATGTTTCACTTACATCTACTCCAACATATTGAATATTTACTGTCATATTTAAACTTTTATATTTATACTAATTTACTGGTTTTTAGAATAACTTAACAAGACAAAAGTCATAAAATATTTATAATTTTTTTATTAAAATAAGGTTTGCAAAAATTTATTCAAAAATAATTTTTTCGCTCATCTTAAACCAAGCTTTGTAATACGGTTGGTGAATTTTCTCAATAGCATTTCTTTTAACTTTTAAAGTTGGTGTGGTTAAACCATTATCAACAGTCCAATCTTCCTTCATAATAATAACTTTCTCTATTTTTTCATGCTTTTCGAGAGTAGGATTAATTTCGTTAACCGTTGCTAACAAGCTATCAGAAAGTTCTGTTTTGGATTTTGATTTTCCGTTTTCACCTACTGTTATTAAAGCTATTGGTTGCGGAATTCCAGTGCCAACTATACATATTTGTTCTATATTGGTATTGGTAGACATTTGTAATTCTATAGGTGTTGGCGCTATATATTTACCTTTATCTGTTTTGAACTGATCTTTAACTCGACCTGTAATACTTAAATAGCCTTCATGGTCGTACTCACCAATATCTCCGGTTTTAAAATATCCATTTTCAAAAACTTCTGCGGTTATCTCAGGTGCTTTAAAATACCCTGTCATTAAACAGTCATTTTTTATTAAAATCTCTCCCTCAGGAGACAATTTAACATATACGCTTTCTAATTTTTTGCCAACGGTACCAATTTTATTAATTATACCGGGCCTATTGCAATGAGATATAACGCAATCTTCCGTCATACCATAAACTTGAAAAATTGTAACATCAATTTTTTCAAACCATTGCATCAAGCTTGTTGATAATGGAGCTGCTCCAGAAACTACAACTTCTGAAAACCTTAATCCTAATTTCTTTTTTAATTTATTCTTAATTATGGTATTTAAAAACGGAATGCTTAATAAAACGCTTAGCTTTTTCTGTGGAACTTTTTCTAATATTTTCTCTTGAAACTTAGCCCAAATTCTTGGTACAGCAAAAAATAATTGAGGTTGGCAAGCTTCAAGATCTTGAGCAAAAGTATCTAAACTCTCTGCAAATGAAATTTCTGCTCCCAAAACCAATGCATAGTTTTCTATACCAACTCTTTCAGCAATATGAGCTAATGGTAAATATGAAAAAAACCGTGATTGCTCTTTCAATTTTAAACCTCTGTAAATTATACCAACACTAGCTGTAAAATTCCCAACAGTATGCATAACTCCTTTAGGTACTCCTGTTGTACCTGATGTGTATATAATGGTATGTAAATCATTAAGCTGCGGAACATAAATAGCACTTAATGGTTCGTTTTTTAAAACGATTTCTGTCCATAAACTACCTTCAGTTTCCCCGTATAAATCTGCACTAATTTTCGGAATATCTGGTATACCTGTTTTTTGAGATTCATAATTATCTAATTTTCCAATGATGATTAATTTAGACTCGCTGTGTTCTAAAATTTGTTTGATAGCATCTGCTGTAAGCGTAGGATATATTGGAATTGACACGTGACCAGACATCATGATAGCTAAATCTGATAATATCCAATGTGCACAATTTTTTGACAATAATGCAATATGGCTATGATTAGGCAATTCAAATCCTTTTATAGCCGAAGCAATTTTTCTAGCCTCTATTCCTGCTTCTTCAAAAGTGTAAGTTATAGTTTTACCCTCAATAGGTTGTTTTAAAAAAACTCTGTTGGGTATTACTTTTTCCCAATGCAAAAACGCTGATAAAGGTGAATTAAATTGAATCATATAACTTCAAATTTGGCTTAGTTGCATGTCTACTTCTTCTATAAGTTTGTTATCTCCCAATAGAGAGGCTGCCTTTTTCATTCCTTTTAGTGCAGCTAATCGCTTTGTTCCTTTTTTTAATGATTGCTCGTATAAATCCATGGCTTCTTTAGGTCTATTCTGACCAATTAAAAATTCCGCATACAATTCCTCTGTTGGCTTTTGAATGAATGGTGGCCCGTAGTTATAACTTGCCTCATTTTTAATTGCAACAGATGATTTGAATAGTTTTTCAGCTTCTTCTAAATCGTTACTCATCCAAGCTCTTAATGCCATTAATTGGGTTTTCATAACCGTAGCATTTCTAATGTCGGATTGTGTTGGCGTTTGCCTAGATGCAGATGAACATACTGTAAAGCCGCTTTTTATATTTTCTACTAAAACAGTTTCTTTATTTATCTCAGTTGTCATTTTATCAATAATATTATCTAATGAAGATTCATTATTACTCTTGTAAGCTAACATACCATCTATAAAGTAGTTTTGAGATCGAACACCAATATTTAAATTAGATACATCAACCTTGATATTTGCTATCGGGCTTTCCCAAAGATTTGTTTCTGCTAAAAATGTACCTTTCAAAAACATTAAATGAACTCTAGCTCTGCCTGATGGATTTTCTTCACAATAGTTTTGCATATCAAATACCATTTTTTCAGCAGCTTCAATTTCACCTTTTTGAAGGTAACCATATTCTAACCAATGAAATGCATGGTAGCCACGGGCATCATTACCTAATTCTTTAGCTTCCATTCTATGAATACTTGCCTCATAAGAATCGATATTTGAAGCTATAACCTTATCCCACATACCCAAAGCCACATAAATATGAGATGGCATGTGTAATGCATGACTTGCATCTGGAGCAACTTTAGCATAAGAGTCTGCCACATCTAAAGCTAAATAAGCATGATCTGGGTCATCATAAGAGTGAATCAAGTAATGTAAAGCTCCTGGGTGTTTAGCATTATCTTTTAAAATTTTATTTGCAATATTTGCTCCTAAACCATAAATAGAATCATTTCTACCTTCTGAAACAGAACCTAGTAAGGACAGTGAATAAAATGCAGCTATTTCATGGTTATTAGGATACTTATTGTAAAGCTGCTTCATATAGTTCATGTAATTTTTATCGCGTTCTTTTTTTGAAGTTTTTGGTTTGTATAATATTTCAGCAGCATTTAATAAGCCTTTTTCAATAGCATTTAAACTAGTTCTTTCCTGAATTATTTTTGCGTTTTCGATGGCTGAAAAACCATCATCAAATTCTTGGCTCCTCCATAAACTATGATTATACGTCATAGCTTCTCCCCAATACGCCATAGCCATATTTGGATCCTTTTCTTGAGCCTTTAAAAAAGCTTCTCTTGCATCTTGATACTCAAAACTATGAAGTAGTAACAACCCTTTTTCAAATTCAGATATGGCAGTTTTTTTGCCAGTTACCTCTAAATTTACAACACCTAAATAATCAACTTTAGTTTCATTGTTTTTACAGCAAAAAAGTGAAATCGTAATTAAAAGTAAAAATAGTTTTTTCATGATTTTTGTTTTGTATTGTAGGTATTATTTGGCTGATAGAGGCATAAAAAACCTTAGAAGTTTTAATATTCTACTTCAATAGATGTATTAAAATAATTTTTACCTCCAACTTTGTAATTACTTTCAAATAAATTTACCCTTTTATATCTACCTTCAAAAACTTCTTTGAAATACTGAAGCTCGTCAGTAGATTTTCCATTGTAAACTAATTGTTTTTTTTCTCCTTTTAGTCTGCCATAAAATGCAATCTGATATTTATGTTCAGATTTTGACCCAATATGGCTTGTTATATACACTATTTTTTCAACATTAAATGAGGTGTAATTTGTACTAGTTGTTTTATAAAATATGTTTTCATATTTTGTTTTATTAGCAGTCTGCCTTAAAGTTTGACCGTAAAAACTTACTGTGTAGAACATTAATAATGTTACAATTACAAATATTTTTTTCATATCTAGTTAAATTTAATATTATTTGTATCTCATAAAGCTAACTAAAAAAAACGTAATAAAGTTTCTAGCAAATTTCAAAACATGTATAAACTAGTATTTGCAACAAATAATAAAAACAAACTTAAAGAAGTTCAAGCCTTAATACCTCAACAAATAGTATTACTGAGCTTAAAAGATATTGATTGTTTTGAAGACATTCCAGAAACACAAGAAACCATTGAAGGGAATGCGATACAAAAAGCACAATATATAAAAAAACACTATGGCTATGATTGCTTTGCTGATGATACTGGTTTAGAGGTTAGCGCATTGAATGGAGCTCCTGGAGTTTATTCTGCAAGGTATTCTGGAGAAAAACGAGACTCTAATGATAATATGAACAAATTACTTAAAGAATTAAAAAATAAAAGTGACCGATCGGCTCAATTTAAAACTGTTATAGCACTACATCTCAATGGGAGATTAGAGACCTTTACCGGTATTTGCAAAGGCGAAATTACAACTGAAAAACATGGTGAAAAAGGTTTTGGATACGACCCAATTTTTAAACCAAAAGAATACAATATTACTTTTGCTGAAATGGATTTAGCAACAAAAAATAGTATTGGACACCGAGGTAAAGCAATCTCAAAACTTATTACTTTTTTAAACACTTAAAATTTTAAAATTTTTGCATTAAAAAACCAAAATTAAGGTTGGTGGTTTACTTTCTTTATGCTACTTTTAATTTATGACAGTAGAAGCCATAGAAATAGAAAATGCAGCCATAACAAAAGCCTACAAGGAGTTATTAAAAGTTAGTTACACTACATTAACAAAAGATGACAAAAAGCTTATACGTAGTGCCTTTGAAGTTGCTTTAGATGGACATAAAGACCAACGAAGAAAATCTGGAGAGGCCTACATATTCCATCCCCTAGCTGTTGCAAAAATTGTAGCTCAAGAAATTGGCTTAGATGCTACTTCCATTGCTTCCGCATTGCTTCATGACGTGGTTGAAGACAGCCCTGATTATAACATAGAAGACATCGAGAAAAAGTTTGGTAAAACCATTGCAACCATTGTTGATGGGCTTACAAAAATATCGTCTTTAAGTAAAGAGCAAGACATGGATGTTTCGCTACAGGCAGAAAACTTCAGAAAGATGCTTCTCACTCTTAATGATGATGTTCGTGTTATCATTATTAAAATTGCTGATAGACTTCACAACATGCAAACC
The DNA here is from genome assembly GCF_039543265.1 of Algibacter aquimarinus. Classification (NCBI taxonomy): domain Bacteria; kingdom Pseudomonadati; phylum Bacteroidota; class Flavobacteriia; order Flavobacteriales; family Flavobacteriaceae; genus Algibacter; species Algibacter aquimarinus. The sequence goes on from NZ_BAABJK010000002.1 coordinate 20,748, forward strand.
ATGGATGCTATGCGTGAAGATAAACAGATAAAAATTGCATCCGAAACACTTTATATTTATGCTCCTTTAGCGCACAGAATTGGACTTTACAATATTAAAACAGAGCTAGAAGACTTAGGATTGAAATATACAGAACCTGATGTTTACAATGATATTTTAAGTAAAATAAAAGAAAGCAAAGAAGAACAGGATCTTTACATAGCTCAGTTCAGTGAAGTTATAAAAAACTCTTTAGATAAAGAAAAGCTCGATTACACCATAAAAGGAAGGCCAAAATCTATTTTCTCAATTCGTAGAAAAATGTTAAATCAAGGTGTTCCCTTTGATGAAGTCTACGATAAATTTGCTGTACGTATTATTTATAAATGTGATGCTGAAAACGAAAAATTTCTTGCTTGGAAAATATACTCTGTAGTTACTGACCATTTTAGACCAAACCCTATTAGACTTCGTGATTGGATTTCTTCTCCAAAAGGTACTGGTTATGAAGCACTTCATATTACGGTTATGGGGCCAAAAGGACGATGGGTTGAAGTACAAATACGAAGTGAACGTATGAACGAAATTGCCGAAAAAGGTTACGCAGCGCATTATAAATACAAACAGAATAACGAAAAAGAAGATAATTTAGAAGGCTGGATTAATAGACTTCAAGAAGCTTTAGAAAACCCTGAAACCAATGCAGTAGATTTTGTTGAACAATTTAAACTCAACCTTTACTCTAAAGAAATATTTGTGTTTACGCCTACTGGTGAATTAAAATCGCTACCAAAAGGTGCTACTGCTCTAGATTTTGCCTTTAGTATTCATACAGAAGTTGGTATGAAAACTAGAGGTGCAAAAGTAAATGGAAAACTGGTTCCCTTAAGTCATGAACTTAAAAGCGGAGACCAAGTAGATATTTTAACTTCAGAAAATGCAAAACCGAATCCTAACTGGTTAGATTATGCAACAACGGCACGTTCTAGAAGTAAAATTAAATCGGCGTTAAAAGAGGACAAAAAACGAATAGGAGAAGAAGGAAAAGAAATTTTAAGACGTAAACTAAAACAGTTAAAAATCACTTTAAATGAAGATACTGTTAACGAATTAGTTACCTATTTTAAATTAAAAACAAGTTTAGATTTATTTTACAGAGTTGGTCTAGGTACTATTGATAATGCTATGATAAAGAGTTATTCTGCCAGTAGAAGCGGCGCAATAATGAGCTTTATAAAAAATAAAATAACAAGAAAATCAACTCCTAAAAAAGAAGATTTAGAAAAAGAAGAAGTTACTGCAAAATTTGATTCTCTGGTTTTTGGTAAAGAAGAAGAAAAATTAGACTATAAATTATCAAACTGCTGTAATCCTATTCCTGGCGATAGTGTTTTTGGATTCTTAACAGTTACAGAAGGCATTAAAGTACATAAAAAAAATTGCCCTAATGCCTTGAGTTTACAATCTAACTATGCCTATAGAATTATGGCTGCTAAGTGGATAGATTCTACCCAACAAGAATTTTCCGCCCAAATTATATTAACAGGTATAGACCATATAGGATTGGTAAATGATATAACTAAAATAATTTCAGAAAACATGCACGTTAATATGAAAAGCATAAGTTTTGATAGTGACGATGGCTTATTTTCTGGAAAAATTAACGTTGTAGTAAAAAACAAAACACTTTTAACAAAGCTTTTAAACAGACTTAAAAAAATTAATGGTATCGATAAGGTTACCAGACTGTAAAAAAAGTGTAAATTTGCGACGGAATTATGAATGCAAAGGCAGATACAAAAAATCAAGACATAGTAAAAAGCGTTTTTACTAACTTTTTAGAAACTAACGGGCACAGAAAAACTCCCGAACGTTACGCCATACTTCAAGAAATTTACAATAATAATGAGCATTTCGATATAGAATCACTATATCTTAACATGAAAAACAAAAAGTATCGGGTTTCTCGTGCAACGCTCTACAATACAATAGAATTATTACTTGAATGTGGCTTGGTTAGGAAACACCAATTTGGTCAAAATCAAGCACATTACGAAAAATCATATTTTGATAGACAACACGACCATGTTATTTTAACAGACACTGGTGAAGTTATTGAATTTTGCGATCCAAGAATTCAATCAATAAAAAAAACTATCGAAGAAGTTTTCGATATAGAAATAAATAACCACTCACTCTATTTCTACGGGAATAGAAAATCAACCACAAATAACTAATTTTTTACAATGGCAGTAGATTTACTACTAGGACTACAATGGGGAGACGAAGGCAAAGGTAAAATTGTTGATGTACTTACCTCTAATTACAACATTATAGCAAGATTTCAAGGTGGTCCAAATGCAGGACACACACTTGTTTTTAATGGAAGAAAACATGTTTTACACACTATTCCATCTGGGATTTTTCATGATGATGCCACAAATTTGGTAGGTAATGGTGTTGTTATTGATCCTGTTATTTTTAAAGGTGAATTAGATAAGTTAGAGGAACAAGATGTAGACTACAGAAAATCGTTATTAATATCTAGAAAAGCACATATTATTTTACCAACGCACCGTTTACTTGACGCTGCTAGTGAAGCTTCTAAAGGAAAAGCTAAAATTGGATCTACACTAAAAGGTATTGGACCTACTTACATGGATAAAACCGGTAGGAATGGTATTCGTGTAGGCGATTTAGAATTAAGTGATTGGAAAGAAAAATACAGAACTCTTGCTGATAAGCATGAGTCTATGATTGCTTTTTATGATGTAGACATTCAATACGATTTAAAAGAATTAGAAGAAGAGTTTTTTAAAGCCGTTAAGGTTTTAAAATCATTAACCTTTATAGACTCTGAAGAATATATTTATCAAGCACAAAAATCTGGAAAAACTATTTTAGCAGAAGGTGCACAGGGATCTTTACTAGATATTGATTTTGGTACTTATCCTTTTGTAACCTCTAGTAACACAACCGCTGCAGGTGCATGTACTGGCTTAGGCGTGTCGCCTGGTCAAATTGGAGATGTTTTTGGTATTTTTAAAGCGTACACCACCCGCGTAGGCTCGGGTCCTTTTCCAACCGAATTATTTGACGAAGATGGAGAAACCATGGGGCGTGTTGGTAACGAATTCGGAGCAACAACAGGTAGACCAAGACGTTGTGGTTGGCTAGATTTAGTAGCACTAAAATATGCTTGTCAAGTTAATGGTGTAACACAATTAATGATGATGAAAGGAGATGTGCTTTCAGGTTTTAAAACGCTTAAAGTATGTACAGCTTACAAATACAGAGGTGAAGTTATTGAACATCTACCTTATAACATAGAACCAGAAAATGTAGAACCAATTTACACTGAGCTTTCTGGTTGGAAAGAAGATTTAACTCAAATGTCCGAAGGTTCACAAATGCCAAAAGAACTGAATGAGTATATAGAATTTTTAGAAAAAGAATTAGAAATTCCTATTACTATCGTTTCTGTTGGGCCAGATAGAAAACAAACTATATTTAGACAACAACTGGTATAATCTTATATTTTAAATATTTAAAACGCTCCAATTTTTTGGGGCGTTTTTTGTTTCAAACAAAATCATAAAAAAAAACCTAACAAATAATTAAACGTTAATATTATCGTTATTTTTGTGACAAATGCTTTTATATTTTGAATAGATTACAATCTATATTTTTCATAATCTTAGTCAGTTTATTTTCTTTAGCAAAAGTTAATGCGCAAGAAAAAAAACAAATAGAAATTAAGTATACTGGGTTTTTAACTTTTGATGAAGAAAATTATCCTGGAGCTAAGGTTTTAACTCGAGATGATTCAGAGCAAGTACACATTATTCATAAAAATATGAATTTATGGTGCGACAAAGCCATTCATTATAGCAAAGACAAATTTATTGAAGCTTACGGAAACGTTAAAATGATTCAAGGCGATACTGTAAATATGACTTCAAAATACATTGAATATAGTGGAAAAACACAATTAGCTTTCGCAAGTGGAGATGTTGTTTTAAAAGACCCAAATTCAACCATTACATCAGATACCCTTCATTTTGATAGAGAAAAACAAGAAGCCTATTATAGAACAGGCGGTACTGTAGTTAAAGATTCATCAGGAACTATTACAAGTAAAATTGGACGTTACTACATGAATATTAAAAAGTATCAATTTGTAGAAGATGTTGTTTTGGTCAATAAAGAAGCTACTATAAATTCAAACTTTTTTGACTTTTATTCAGATACCGGTCATGCTTATTTATTTGGTCCGTCAACTATAGTAACAGAGGAAAGTAAAACCTATTGCGAAAAAGGGTTTTACGATACTGAGAGCAAAGTAGGATACGCACTTAAAAATGCTAGAATCGACTATGATGAACGTATTATAGAAGGAGATAGCTTATATTTTGACAACAATACCAATTTCGCATCTGCAACAAATAATATTAAAGTTACAGACACTATTAACAACAGTATTGTAAAAGGTCATTATGCCGAAGTTTACAGAAGTGAAGAAAAAGATTCGCTATTCATAACAAAAAGAGCACTTGCCATTACGCTACAAGAAAACGATTCTATATACATGCACGCTGACAGATTAACGGTTACCGGAAAACCCGAGCATAGAATTATAAAGGGGTATTACAATGCCAAAATATATAAATCTGACATTAGTGCTAAGGCAGATTCTATTCATACAGATCAGAAAACGGGGCTTACCAAGTTAATTAATGTAGATCGTTTTTCACCAGGTGACGCCTTCTCTACTAAACGAAAACCTATACTTTGGAATTTAGAGAACCAAATGACGGGTGATACTATACACTTAATATCAAACCCTGAAACTGAAAAGTTAGATTCTCTTTACGTTTTTAACAATGCATTTATTATTAGTAGGGATACTATTAGCGAAAACGGATACAACCAAATAAAAGGCATGAAACTAACAGGTTGGTTTAATGATGAAAACTCATTACGAAAAGTAGATATTGATAAAAATGCGCAATCTATCTTTTATGTTAGAAATGACCAACAAGAACTTACAGGTATAGACAAAGCTAAATCTGGAAGCATTTCTATGTTATTTGATAATGGTGATATTGAAGAATATAATAGGTTCAACAGAATTGATGCTAAAACCTATCCGGAATCTAAAGCCCCTAAAAACGAACTTATTTTAAAAGGTTTCGATTGGAGAGACGAGGAACGCCCTAAAAGTGTAGAAGATTTGTTTAAAGGTGATCCGCCTTTAAATTTACCTATTATAAAAGGATTAGACGACTATATTCCTCAAGAAGATTTCTTTGACAACGCTTTATTAGAGCGAATAAAAAAAGCTGACGATGAGGCTGAAAAAGATAAAAACGCTAAACCTAAAGCCTCAAGAAATTTACCTCAGGAAGCAAAAGACAAAAAGAAACTTTTAGATTCAAAAAGTCTCACGGAGAAGTAAAATGACATCAGATTTTTTTAAATATCAAGCGCAAACTACAACGCACCCTTTAGCCATGGAAATTTCTCATGCAGAAGGATCTTATATTTATGACACAAATCAAAAAAAATATTTAGACTTTGTTGCCGGTGTTTCGGCATGTCCGCTAGGTCATAACCACCCAAAAGTTATAAATGCAATTAAAGAACAGTTAGATAAGTATTTACATGTAATGGTTTATGGCGAATATATTCAAAAGCCAGCTACAGAACTTACAAAACTACTTGCTCAAAATTTACCAAAGCCACTAGAAAAAACATATTTAACTAACTCAGGAACAGAAGCTATAGAAGGTGCGCTTAAATTAGCCAGACGCGCCACAGGGCGTAGCGAAATTATAGCAGCAAACAAAGCATATCATGGAAATACCATGGGGTCTTTAAGTGTTATGGGGTTTGAAGAACGCAAGCAAGCATTCAGACCACTAATACCCAACGTAAGATTCATAGATTTCAATAACATATCTGATTTAAAAAAAATAACAAAAAAGACAGCTTGTATAATTCTAGAAACTATTCAAGGTGGTGCAGGTTTTATTGAACCTAAAAATAATTATTTAGAATTAGTACGAAAACAATGTGATGACTTTGGGGCTCTCTTGATTTTAGATGAGATTCAACCAGGAATTGGCAGAACTGGAAAACTTTTTGGTTTCGAAAATTACAATTGTACACCAGATATATTAGTTACAGGAAAAGGTTTAGGAGGTGGCATGCCTATTGGAGCTTTTACAGCTTCAAGTAAATTAATGGACTTATTAAAAGATAATCCTAAACTTGGACATATTACTACATTTGGAGGACACCCAGTTATTGCAGCCTCTGCCCTTGCTACATTAAAGGAAATAACTGAAAGCAATTTAATGTATGAAGTCCTAAAAAAAGAACAGTTATTTAGAAAACATTTAATACATCCATTAATTAAAGACGTTAGAGGAATTGGTTTAATGCTAGCCCTAATAACACCGTCTGAAACTATAACAAACTCATTAATTCTTAAATGTCAAGACCTCGGCTTAATCTTATTTTGGTTACTTTTTGAGCCTAAAGCAGTTCGAATTACACCACCTTTAACCATCTCTAATGAGGAAATTATTAAAGGATGTGAAATAATTATTAGCGTTTTAGATGAAATAAATGAGTAAATATTATTCTTCAACTTTCTGAAAGTCAAAGAAGAACACTTTAAAATACCAGTAAATTCAATAACTGTTCATTACTTTGTTGAAAACATTTACAAAATCACCAACAAAAAAAGGTTTAGAAGCTTAAATTTAAACTTGTAGAAATCTTACAAATGTGCTTATGGAGTTTCGTCATAATGACAACAACAATTTGCCGCTTACTAAGTTTGAATCGATGTTAAAAACAAATCATATTTTGTTTTTTGATTCAGAAGAATTTGAAAACATCATTCATCACTATCTAAATCAAGGTAAAATAGCGTTAGCTAAAAAAGCCATAAAATTAGGTTTAGACCAACATCCTACCTCTATTAATTTAAGACTTTTTAAAGTTGAAGTTTATGTATTCGAAGACAAACTTGATGAAGCTGATGAATTACTAAACGAACTTTACAGCGTAGACCCAAAAAACGAAGAACTCTTCATTCAAAAAGCTAATATTTTTTCAAAAAAAGATGAACATCAAAAAGCAGTTGATGTATTAAAAAAAGCTTTAGAACTTACCGATGATGTAGTTGATTTGTATTCTTTAATAGGCATGGAATATTTGTTTTTAGATCAATTTGAAGATGCTAAAACATACTTTATGAAATGTTTAGAGGAAGATTTAGATGATTATTCTGCACTTTATAATGTTATTTATTGCTTCGAATTTTTAAACCAGAATGAATCTGCAATTGAATATTTAAATATCTTTTTAGACAAAAATCCGTATTGTGAAGTAGCATGGCATCAATTAGGCAAACAATATTTCATATTAAAAAAGTATGAGAAAGCATTAACTTCTTTTGATTTTGCTATTATTTCTGATGATACTTTCATTGGCGCATATCTAGAACGGGGCAAAATATTAGAAAAGTTAAAGAGGTACGATGAAGCTATTGAAAATTATACCATTACATTAAAGCTTGAAGACCCTACCTCATTTGCCCTACTAAGAATTGGTAGTTGTTATGAAAAATTAGGAAACCATGAGTTAGCACTTCAATATTACGACAGAACCGTTCATGAAGATCCGCTTTTAGATAAAGGTTGGATTGCCATTACAAAGTATTACAACAAAAGAAAAAACTACCAAAAGGCTTTATATTACATCAATAAAGCTATTAATATCGATACTGAAAATGTAATTTATTGGAAGTTATACTCACAAATAAACCAACGTTTAAATTTTTACGAAGAAGCTGAGCGTGGCTTTAAAAAAACACTAGAATTAGGAAATTACGAATTAAACACTTGGCTCTCTAGAGGCGATTTATTAATAAAACTAGGTGAACCAGAAGCTGCTATTTATAACTACGAACAAGCTATTGAGTTTTACCCAGATAATGCTGAGTTAGAATATAGGTTAGCTGGTTTATACTTTGTAGTGAATGAAAACGATAAAGGTATATTTTACTTAAAAAACGGTTTAAAACATAATGAAGAATACGCCTTTATTATTGAAGAATTATTTCCTGAAGTGCTAAATAAAATTTTAGTAAAAAACATACTTAAAACAAATCTCTAATTAAACGTTTCATTAAAATACATATCTTTGGTTTCGGCTTAAAAATCAAAATATGCAAAGACGTTTTAAAGACTACTTAATTATATCTCTTAAAGGCATTGCAATGGGAGCGGCAGATGCTGTTCCGGGAGTTTCTGGAGGAACCATCGCTTTTATTTCTGGTATTTATGAGGAATTAATTTCTACTATAAGTAATGTAAACATCTCACTTTTTAAAACACTTTTTAATAAAGGAATTAAATCCTTTTGGAAAGAGTTAAATGGAAATTTTATTCTGTCATTAATGCTAGGTATAGTAATTAGTTTTATATCCTTTATGAGGCTAGCAAAATATTTATTAGAACACCACCCAGTTTTAATCTGGTCTTTCTTTTTTGGACTAATTATAGCTAGTATTTACTTTATTGGTAAACAAATTACAAAATGGAATTTAGCTGTAATTTTGGCTTTAATTGTTGGCGCAGTTATAGCCTTTTATATCACTACACTTCCTGCTCTTGCAAGTAACGACAATTCATTATATCTTTTCATTGCAGGTGCCATAGCTATTTGTGCCATGATACTACCAGGTATTTCTGGGTCATTTATTTTGATAATTCTTGGTGCATACAAAACGTTAAGTGACGCCCTTCATGATTTTGATATTAAAAAAATTTTAATATTCACATCTGGTGCTGTAATAGGGTTATTAAGTTTTAGTCATGTTTTAAAATGGCTTTTTAAACATTATCATAATATAACCCTGGCCATATTAACTGGTTTTATTTTTGGATCACTTAATAAAGTATGGCCTTGGAAAAAAACAGTTTCTGTAATGAATGATGAAACAGGAGATATCGTTAATTTTTCATCAATTACAGATTTAGGGACACTATCGGTTTACCAAAAACAAATGAATGATTTTGAATCATATAAAACCGTTTTAGAAGAAAGCGTGCTTCCAATACATTACTCAGAATTAAATAGCTACATCGCAAGCTCGCAGTTAACAACGTCAATATTTTTAATGATTTTAGGATTTTTAACTATTTTTATTTTAGAACGATTAGGCTCTAAAAAATAATAATGCAACAAACCAGAACATTATCAGATAAAATTTTCCTCACCCTCAAAGGGCTTGGTATGGGTGCTGCTAATAAGGTTCCCGGAGTTTCTGGTGGTGTAGTTGCTTTTGTTGCTGGTTTTTATGAAGAATTTATTTACTCACTTAAAAAGGTAAATGGTAAAGCGCTTAAGTTGCTTATAAACGGTCGCTTTAAAAGTTTCTTTAACTATATAAATGGACGTTTTTTAAGCCTTTTATTTTTAGGCATGATAATAAGTTATTTTAGTGTCTCTAAAATTTTAGATTATCTTATTATACATTACGAGCTTTTTGTTTGGAGTGTTTTTTTTGGAATGATAATTGGATCTATTTACTACATAAATAAAGACTTTAAAGACTGGAATTACAAGACTTATACAGCCTTAATTATAGGAATCGTTTTAGGAGTAGGCATTAGTTTTTTAAATCCTGCTAAAGAAAATGATAACTTATGGTTTGTTTTCTTTTGTGGAATTATAAGTGTTTCAGGCATGACACTTCCTGGGTTTTCTGGATCTTTCATACTAATTTTACTCGGCAATTACGTTTTACTGCTAGTCGATTCTGTAAATGCATTATATGATACGGTTTACGAAATTTTAGGTGGCAATTTTAGTTTTTATGAAAACCCAGAGCGTACCAGAAATTTAAAAGTTCTTGCCGTTTTTACATTAGGTTCTGTTACAGGTTTAGTTACTTTTTCTCATCTTTTAAGTTATATTCTTAAGCATTACAAAAGCATTACACTTGCTTCTATAATTGGTTTTATTATTGGCTCACTTGGTGTTGTGTGGCCTTGGAAAAAAACTATTTACATAACAAATGAAAACGGAGAATTCCTATTTGACTCCACAGGCGAAAAAATCATTCAAAATTATAAACGGTATTTCCCCGAATTAAATACTGAAACCTATTACGCAATCGCTTTTATTATTGTTGGAATTGCTATAGTTTTGGCACTTGAAGTTTATGGACAAAAAACCAGAAAACAAAAATGAAAAAACTGAGGAAACTAGGGCTTTTAGGAAAAGATATATCTTATTCATTTTCAAAAACATATTTTAAAAAAAAGTTTGAAGATGAAAATATCGAAAATATCTCCTATGAGAATTTTGATATTAAATCCATTAATTTATTTCCTTCAGTAATTAAAACCACTGAAGATTTAAAAGGTTTGAACGTAACAATTCCTTACAAACAAGAAGTAATGCCCTATCTAGATAAAGTAAAAAAAATAGCAAAAAATATAGGCGCAGTAAATACAATAAAGGTTACTAAAAAAGGTAAACTTATTGGTTATAACACAGATTACTATGGGTTTTCAAAATCTTTAGAACCACTTTTAAAACCCTATCATATGAGTGCTCTAATTTTAGGAACAGGCGGAGCTAGTAAAGCTGTAGCTTATAGTCTAAAAAAGCTTGATATTCCTTATCATTACGTTTCAAGAAAAAACTCAGACGGCGTTAGTTATACATATGAAACCTTGACCGAGAGTATCGTTAAGCAACACAAATTGATAATAAATTGCACGCCATTAGGCACGTTTCCTAATATTAATGATTGCCCAGATATTCCTTACGGTGGTATTACAAATCATCATATTTTATTCGATTTAATATATAATCCAGAAGAAACCACTTTTTTAAAATATGGCAAAGAAAAAGGAGCTACAACAAAAAATGGCTTCAGAATGCTTGAATTACAAGCTGAAAAATCTTGGTCTATCTGGAAATTAGACTAAAATCTTCATTTATTAAATTAAAAGCCTTTCATCTCTTTTGTAAATACTAGACTTGTTAGTATCTTTAATGCTACCTAATTTAACGAACCCTAAACATTTTAAAATGTCTGATATTAATAAACTGCAAAATAATGCAGAAGGAGCTGAAGAGATTAACAATACTAATAATGAATTAAATAATACAGAATCTACTAATAATACTTCTGCTGAAGTAGATGATTTTGAAAGTACTGTAAATTCAAAAGAAGAAAGTAATCTTAAAGAAAGTGATGATGTTGATAAGCTACCAAATGAAACAGACACTAAAGATGAAGAAATTACTGAAGAGAAAGCTTCAGCAACTGAGAATGATGAGGTAATAAATGAAATAGAAGAATCTAACGCTGAAGATGCTGAAGATGAAGGCAATAAAGAGCGACACACCATTGAGGTAAAAGAATACGACTCCATGTCTTTAGAAGCATTGGCTATAGAATTGGAAAAGCTTTTAAAAACGGAAAAAGTACAAGCAATAAAAAAACATGTAGATAGTATTAATGGGGAATTTAAAACTAAATTTCAAGCATTAATTGATGAGAAAAAAGAAGAGTTTTTAAACGATGGTGGAAACGAAATAGATTTTTATTATTCATCTCCTGTTCAAAAAAGATTTAAAGAAGCACATCGAGAGTATAGAAAAAAACTCAACGATCACTATAAGAGTTTAGAACAAAATTTAAAGCAAAACTTAGCTGATAAACTTGAAATTATAGAGGAATTAAAAGGGCTTCTTAATCTAGAAGAGAACATAAATACTACCTACAAGCACTTTAAAGAATTACAAGAACGTTGGAGAAATACAGGACCAATTCCAAGAGACAAGTACAATAATGCCTGGAATAGCTACCATCATCATGTAGAAATGTTTTATGACTTTTTACATTTAAATAGAGACCTACGCGATCTAGATTTTAAACACAATCTTGAAAAAAAGTTATTAATTATTGAGCGTGCAGAAGAATTAGCAAAAGATGACGATGCCATGCGATCCTTTAGAGAGTTACAAGAACTTCACAAAATGTGGAAAGAAGAGCTCGGACCTGTTGGTAGAGAGCATCGAGAAGAGATTTGGGAACGTTTTAAAGCTGCTACAAAAATAATAAATGATAAACGTCAAGTTTATTACAAAGAGATAGATAAGATTTACGAGAAAAATCTTGAAAATAAACTTGAAATCATAGCTAAAATTGATGCTCTTAATACCCAGCAGACTAATTCTCACGGTGGTTGGCAAAAGAGAATTAAAGAAGTTGAAGAATTACGAGATCAGTTTTTCAATGCCGGTAAAGTCCCTATTAAAGTAAATGAAGCAACTTGGGCTAAATTTAAAGATGCAGTAAGAACATTTAATAGACAAAAAAACGCTTTCTACAAAGGGCTTAAAAAAGATCAATATAAAAACCTACAACTTAAACTTGATTTGATAAAAGTTGCTGAAGACAACAAAGAAAGTGAGGATTTTGAAACCGTTACACCTTTGATGAAAAAGATTCAAAGTGATTGGAAAAAGATTGGTCATGTTCCAAGAAAAGATAGTGACAAAATTTGGAAACGTTTCAAAGCAGCTTGTAATTATTATTTTGATAGAATACATTCTAAACGAAACGCTGCAAGCCAAGAACAAGTTGAAGCTTACAACAAAAAGAATGGATTTTTAACTAGTTTAAAAGATTTAAAACTTCCAAAGGACAAGGAAAAAGGTGTAGAAATCCTAAAAGAACAAATAAAACAATGGCAATCTATAGGTCGTGTTCCTAACGATAAACGCTACATAGATGGAAAATTTCAAAAAACTATTGATGGTTTATTAACCACTTTAAAGGTAGATAAAACTGAAGCTGAAATGATTAAGTATGAAAATAAACTTGATAGCTTAGTAAACCCAGACGACACCAAAAATTTAGATAACGAACGAAACTATATTCGCAAGAAAATTGATGAGGTAAAAGGACAAATAAATCAGCTAGAAAATAACTTACAATTTTTTACTAACGTCGATGAAGACAACCCATTAGTAAAAGAAGTTCATACTAATATCAAAAAACACAAACAAGATCTAGATGTTTGGAAAGCAAAGCTTAAGAAGATTAAAGGGTTTTACTAAAAAAGACAAGTAATATTTAAAAACTTAAGTAATTAGATTAAAGGCCTTTTGCTTCTTCCCAAAATACATCCATTTCAGCTAAAGTCATATCCTTTAAAGGTTTGTTTAAGCTTTTTGCTTTACTCTCTAAATATTGAAAGCGCTTGGAAAACTTTTTATTGGTTCGTTCTAAAGCGTTTTCTGGATTAATATTTAAAAAACGTGCATAGTTAACCATTGAGAACATTACATCTCCAAATTCGCTTTCCATTTTGTCTTGGTTTCCAGATGTTACTTCTAATTTAAACTCGTTTAGCTCCTCTTCTACTTTTTCCCAAACTTGATTGGGTTCTTCCCAATCAAAACCTACTCCCGCCACTTTTTCTTGAATTCTATTAGCTTTTACTAAAGCTGGTAAACTTTTTGGAACACCTTCTAAAACGCTAGTTTTCCCTTCTTTTAACTTTAGGTTTTCCCAATTGCGCTTTACATCGTCTTCATTTTCTACTTCTACGTCGCTGTAAATGTGTGGGTGCCTATTTATTAGTTTTTCACAAATACTATTGCACACATCGGCAATATCAAAATCTTTGGTCTCGCTACCTATTTTAGCGTAAAAAACAATGTGTAATAACACATCTCCTAATTCTTTTTTTACTTCTTCTAAATCTTTATCTAAAATAGCATCTCCAAGTTCGTAAGTTTCTTCTATGGTTAAGTGGCGTAAGGTTTCCATAGTTTGTTTTTTATCCCATGGACATTGTTCGCGTAACTCGTCCATAATGGTTAATAATCTATCAAAAGCTTTTAACTTATCTTGTCTGGAGTTCATATTTTGAAGTTTTTTCAAAAATACGGTTTTGGTTTTTTTAGATTAGAATAATCTATTAAAAATCTCTTTTAAATTGACAGTTGTTATTTAGTTTACAGCTTGTCTTTGTGAGAAAAAAAAGATAACTTCGTTTAATACCTAAAAAAGTTTGTTGAGACAAAATTTTTCTCAGTCTAAATTAACATTAGGTTGATAAAAATTCAACGTAAGATTAGATGTTTTTAATTACAAAAAAATCAAGTTTATTTTTTTTATTATTCCTAGTATTATTTTCCAACTTAATAAATGCTCAAGAAAATAAATTGTTTAATTGTAAATTAATAAATTCAAAAAATAAAACTCCATTACCTTTTGCTACTATATTAATTAAAAATAAAGCTAAAGGTTTAATATCTAATATAGATGGAGGATTTAAAATTCCTTATAAACTAAAAACATTAAATGATACGCTGGTAATTTCTTCTATTGGGTATACTACTAAAGAAGTTTCCTTATCGGACTTTGATACGGATATAATTAATGTAATAACGTTAGCTGAAAAAACAGAAATACTAAATGAAGTGGTTGTAATTGCTTCAAAGAAGAAAATAAAACGAAGAAGCGCATTGGAAATTTTCAATTTAGCTCTAGAGAAAATACCAGAAAACTATCCTTTTACACCATTTTCTTATGTAGGGTATTATAGAGATTATCAGATAAAAGAAAAAGAATATTTAAATCTAAACGAAGCCATAATGGAAGTGTTCGATCCAGGTTTTGCCCTAAACGATTTTAATCACACCCAAACAAGAATATATCAATATAAGAAGAATACTATTTTTCCAATTGACACCATTGCCAGTAAACCTTATGATTTTATAAAAGGTGAAAAAAAAATTTCCTCAAATTTTAATATACGTAATGAAAATGGAAACGAATTTACTATTCTAAGGTCGCATGATGCAATACGAAATTATAATATAAACACCTATGATTTTGTAAATAGACTAGACTTTAATTTTGTTAAAAACCATCAAATTAAGCGATTACCAGATACATCAATTAACAACATTCCTCTTTACTGTATAGATATTTATAAAGCTTTAGATAATATTATAGTGAATGGTAAAATTTATATAAGTAAAGGAGACTTTAAAATTTATAAAATGCAATACGCAGTTTATGACAACAGAAAACCTAACAAGAAACTAGATACACAAGAACAGAGTTTTGGAAAACTGCTTTATGAAATTATTTTAGAATATCAATTAAAGAAAGAAAAAATGTATTTAAACTATATTTCTTTTAATAACACATTTGAAGTTTTACAGAATCCAAAATTTACCACAGTTGGTGCAGAGATTAATTACACAAAAAGTTTTGATCCTATTTCTAATACCTATGAAATCATTTTTAATAGTTTTGAGATTACTTTTAATAATATATTATCCCCAAAAAATGCGTTTAAAAAAAGTAATTATAAATTATGGTACAGAGATAAAAAACTGAAAATTGATAATATAAAAGTCAATAAAGATAAAGTAGTTTTGTATTTAAATGAAAAATTGATTTTGAGTTCTAGGGAAATGAAGTCTTCAAATGAAAAAATTGAAAACAATATAAATATAAAAGTCAAAAATTTAAAAGATATTAATGGGAATTTAGTAAACCAAAGAGAATTTATAAGTTATAATCAATTTAGAGAGTTTTTTGTTCAAGAACTTAAAATAAACTCTTCTAAACCATCAGGCACTTTCTTCATGTTAAAAAACGATCCTATTTTTAAAAATCAACCCATAGCTCCGTTTGAAAATCTTTCAGATTATTGGTTGAATACGCCTTTAAAAACTGATTAGCTTGATATTATAATTTGAAAAAAAAATTAATACAATACTTCATTACAAAACATTAAACAATCAAAGATCAAATTGAATAGTTAGTATAACTTAATTGAAGGTAAAAAACAATATTTAATAGTAAGTAAATTATCTTAATTACTGAAAGAAATATTTTATATTTAACTAATTATAATTAAAGTTTATCTCAGCCTAAGAATACACAATTATAATAAGTAAAATAAAAATCGTCAATTAAATAAAAAATGTTTAAAAAAATAACTTTATTTCTTGCTCTAATTTTAGGATTAAATAGCTTTACGCAAAGTTCATTTATAAAAGGGTATTACATTAACAACTCAAATGAAAAAATAAATTGTCTCATAAAAAACGTTGATTGGTTAAATAACCCCACTGAATTCAAATATAAACTTTCTGAAAGTTCACAACAAGAAACCCAAACTATCAATTTAGTTAAGGAGTTTGTAATTATTAACGTAGCAAAGTATGTTAGGCATAATATTAATATAGATAGATCTAGTAATGTAATCAATGAAATGGGATATGATAAAAACCCCATTTTCAAAAAAGAACAATTATTTTTAAAAGTACTCATAGAAGGAAAGGCAAATTTATATTTATATGAAGATAAAGGCTTAGTACGTTACTTTTTTAATAAAGACCTGACAGAAGTAAAGCAATTAATATTCAAAAATTATTTAACTGACGAAGGAATGGTTGCTAAAAACAATGAGTTTAGACGACAATTATGGAATACTCTAAAGTGCGAGAATATTTCTATGGATCAGTTAGCTAAAATAAACTACAGACAATCTGAATTGATAAAGTTTTTTTCAAAATATAATGAATGTATAAATTCGGAATTTGTTAACTATCAAAAAAAACAAAAAAGAGATTTATTTAATTTAACGATACGTCCAGGTTTAAGAAGCTCATCTCTAAGCATTGGAAATCGAAACTCTAGGAGAAACTTTGATTTTGATAAAGGAATAACTTCTTTGAGACTTGGTCTTGAAGCTGAATTAATTTTAGGTTTTAACAACAGTAAATGGTCACTTCTTATAGAGCCTACTTATAAAAATTTCAAAACAGAACAAACATTTAATTCAATATTTACGTCAGATGAAGAATTTTTCGTAGCAGCCAATCAAAAAGCTCTTGATCTCAATTTTGGTGTTAGATATTATATCTCTTCAAATAAGAAGATCAATATTTTTACTAACATAATAGGTACATACACAAAAAGTTTTGATTCTTCAATAACTATTACTTCTTCAATAGAAGGGAAATCTGTTGAGAAACTAGATATTACCTCAGGAGGTAATGCTGCAATTGGTATTGGGTGTAAACATAGGGCAGGATATTCTATGGAATTAAGATACTTACCAAAGCATGATCTTTTAAATGGTCTAGGTGCATGGGGTTCACAATTTTCATCCGTATCAATATTGTTTGGTTATACTATTTTTTAAAATAATTATGGACATTAAATTGTATCCTCTTCAAAAACAAAACTAATTTCGGTTTAAAAACAAAGCAAGCTGATAAGTACACTAGCCATTATTTTCACTTCTTATTCAATAGATAAGCTGTTTTTTATAGTCTGTCTGTATCAATATGCAACTGAAAGATTACTCATTTATTACAACGCTAAACTTCTCAACATATCTAAAAATAAAATTCAAGACACTCAAATAACTTTATAAAACTAAAAAATCCAGCCTTTGCAGACTGGATTTTTAAATATAAGTGCTTGTATTTTATGCGTTTTGCTTCTTAATTAAATTAAGCGCAGAACCTTCGTTATACCATGCAATTTGCGCATCATTGTAAGTATGATTCAATTTGATAAGGTCTTTTGATCCATCTTCATGAACAGCTTCTAGAGTTAACTGCTTACCTGGAGCAAATTCACTTAAATCTATGAAATTGAATGTATCGTTCTCTTGGATTAAATCATAATCGCTTTCATTCGCAAATGTTAAACCTAACATCCCTTGTTTTTTAAGGTTTGTTTCGTGAATACGTGCAAACGACTTTACAATTACCGCAGCAACTCCTAAATGACGTGGTTGCATTGCAGCATGCTCTCTGGATGATCCTTCACCGTAGTTGTGGTCTCCAACAACAATAGTTTTGATTCCTGCCTTTTTATATTCGCGTTGTACATCTGGTACACCACCATAATCTCCTGTTAATTGATTTTTAACAAAGTTTGTTTTTTGGTTAAAGGCATTAACAGCTCCAATTAATGTGTTGTTTGCAATATTATCTAAATGACCTCTAAAACGTAACCAAGGACCAGCCATAGAAATATGATCGGTAGTACATTTACCAAATGCTTTTATTAATAATTTAGCACCTGTAATTGAACTACCAAGAGGCGTAAACGGTGTTAATAATTGTAAACGCTCTGAATCATCTTTTACAGAAACTTGAACATGGCTTCCATCTGCTTCTGGTGCTAAATATCCGTTATCATCAACAGCAAAACCTTTTGGAGGTAATTCCCATCCTGTTGGTTCTTCAAACATCACTTCTTCTCCATTCTCATTAATTAACTTATCCGTTAACGGATTGAAATCTAATCGTCCTGCAACCGCAATAGCAGCAGTTAATTCCGGTGATGCTACAAAGGCATGTGTGTTTGGATTTCCATCAGCACGCTTAGCAAAGTTTCTGTTAAAAGAATGAACAATACTGTTTTTAGGTGCATTTTTTGGATCCGAATATCTTGCCCATTGCCCAATACATGGTCCACAAGCATTTGTGAATATTTTAGCATCTAGGTTTTCAAAAATACCAAGAATTCCGTCACGTTCTGCTGTGAATCGAACTTGCTCTGAACCTGGATTAATTCCTAATTCAGCTTTCATTTTTAAACCTTTATCTAAAGCTTGTTGTGCGATAGATGATGCTCTTGATAAATCTTCATACGATGAATTGGTGCAAGAACCTATCAACCCCCATTCTACTTTTAGGGGCCAATCGTTTGAAGTTGCCTTTTCAGTCATATCTGACCCAACTTCAGTAGATAAGTCTGGAGTAAATGGTCCATTTAATAATGGCCCAAGTTCAGATAAGTTAATATCAATAACTTGATCAAAATATTGTTCTGGGTTTGCATAAACCTCAGCATCAGCAGTTAAATGTTCCTTAACTTGGTTAGCCGCATCAGCAACATCTTCTCTATCTGTGGCGCGTAAATAACGCTCCATAGATTCATCATATCCAAATGTTGATGTAGTTGCACCTATTTCAGCACCCATATTACAAATGGTTCCTTTTCCTGTACAAGACATTGATGTTGCTCCAGGTCCGAAATATTCAACTATTGCACCTGTTCCACCTTTTACAGTAAGAATTTCAGCTACTTTTAAAATAACATCTTTTGGTGCTGTCCATCCAGATAATTTACCTGTTAATCTTACACCTATTAACTTTGGAAACTTCAATTCCCAGGCCATACCAGCCATAACGTCTACAGCATCAGCTCCTCCTACACCAATAGCAACCATACCTAACCCGCCAGCGTTTACTGTATGCGAATCGGTACCAATCATCATCCCACCTGGGAATGCATAATTTTCTAATACTACTTGATGAATAATACCGGCTCCAGGTTTCCAAAAACCTATACCATATTTATTGGACACAGATTCTAAGAAGTTAAAAACCTCACTACTTACATTATTTGCATGTTTTAAATCTGTTGCAGCGCCTTCTTTGGCTTGTATTAAGTGATCGCAATGTACTGTTGTTGGAACAGCTACTTTATCTTTTCCAGCTTGCATAAATTGTAATAATGCCATTTGCGCTGTAGCATCTTGACATGCAATTCTATCTGGTGCAAAATCTACATAGTCCTTTCCTCTTGTAAAAGCTTTAGTAGGTGTTCCATCCCAAAGATGAGAATATAATATCTTTTCAGAAAGGGTTAATGGTTTCCCTACTATCTCTCGTGCTTTGTCTACACGATCAGCCATTTTGGTGTAAACACCTTTAATCATATCGATGTCAAATGCCATATAATTTGTTTTTATTTTGATTTGTTAAAACGTAACGCAAGTTACTAAATAAATACAAAGTTTTAAAAATAAACCGTGCAATACAATAGCGGGGTATATTTATTTATTATACTAATATTATTAATTAGTATGATTGTATTTTCATCATTGATTTTTCGATAAAAATGATGATTTATCAAGAAGAGAATTATCTTTTCTTAAAAAAGACTTTTAATTACTTGGTTTTCTGAAACACCTTCAGCTTCTGCTTTGTAGTTTTTGATGATTCTATGTCTTAAAATGCTATATGCAACAGCTTGTACATCCTCAAAATCTGGAGAAAACTTACCATTAATAGCTGCATGAGTTTTTGCTGCTAATATTAAATTTTGAGAAGCTCTTGGTCCTGCTCCCCAATCTATATAATTTTTAACTAAATCATTTGCTTCATCACTATTGGGTCTTGTTTTACCTACCATTGCTACAGCATATTCTATAACATTATCTGCCACTGGTATACGCCTAATAAGGTGTTGAAAGTCTATAATTTGCTGAGCCGAAAACAAAGCATTTACTTTAGCCTGAACATCGTTAGTAGTAGATTTAACAACTTGAACTTCTTCTTCAAAAGTTGGATAATCTAAATTGATAGCAAACATAAAACGGTCTAATTGAGCTTCTGGTAACGGATAAGTTCCTTCTTGCTCAATAGGGTTTTGAGTGGCTAAAACAAAATAAGGAAGTTCTAGCTTATAATGGTGACCTGCAACAGTTACAGCACGTTCTTGCATGGCCTCTAAAAGTGCAGCCTGAGTTTTAGGTGGTGTTCTATTAATTTCATCTGCTAATATAATATTAGCAAAAATTGGCCCTTTTATAAACTTAAAATGCCGATCTTCATCTAGAATTTCACTTCCTAAAATATCACTAGGCATTAAATCTGGAGTGAATTGAATTCTTTTGAAATCTAAACCTAAAGCTTGTGCAATAGTATTTACCATTAATGTTTTAGCTAATCCAGGAACACCAATAAGTAATGAATGACCTCCAGAAAAAATAGAAATTAAAATTTGGTTTACCACCTCATCCTGACCAACTATAACCTTGGCTATTTCCGTTTTTAAATCTTTATATTGCTTTACAAACTGTTCTATTGCAGCGACATCAGACATATAATTATTTTTTTAACCAGTTACCAGAAAACGCGCAATCTCTATATTCACCACTAACTTTTATATAAGTATCCAATATTTTCTCTTCTTGCCACTTTTCTATAGTTTTGATCCTTTTTTCGTTTAAGGCCAACTCCTTAATCTTTAAATAATCTCTTGCATAGTCTGCCTCATGGTCTTCAATTCTATCTGTAACCATTAAAATTTTAAACTTTTTATTCCCAGTTCTATCTTGCTCGGTTTGTATTAAACTAACCTCTCCATCTTTTAAATTCTGAATTTGAGCGTACAATTCTGTATCCATTCTTGTTAACTCGAAATTATAATCTTGTGTTTGAGGATTAATTAATTGTCCGCCATCATTTCGAGTTTCTTTTTGATCACTGGCTTCTCTGGCAGCATCTGCAAAAGAGATATCTCCGCTTACTATGCGCTCTCTAACTTTACTTAATCTTTCAACAGCTTCTTTTTCAGCTTCTACAGAAACTTTAGGTTTTAAAAGCACATGACTTACATCATATTGCTGACCTCTAATTTTTTGTAAATGGATAATATGGAAACCAAATTCGGTCTCAAAAGGCTCTGATATTTGCCCTTCCTGAAGTGAAAAAGCAATTTGCCTAAACT
The DNA here is from genome assembly GCF_039543265.1 of Algibacter aquimarinus. Taxonomy (NCBI): domain Bacteria; kingdom Pseudomonadati; phylum Bacteroidota; class Flavobacteriia; order Flavobacteriales; family Flavobacteriaceae; genus Algibacter; species Algibacter aquimarinus. The sequence continues at coordinate 42,340 of NZ_BAABJK010000002.1, forward strand.
CTTTAACCATTCTTGGTTTCTTTCTATCGAGGGTATATTTATAACCTGATTGTTTTAAACCTGGATCTTCTCCATAAAGAACTACTTTAGACCGAAAACTTGCACCATTTTCTTCAACATCAGCTTTAAAACTTTTTAATCTATCTATTACTTTCTGTTTTTCCTCTTCAGAAACTTTTGGTTCAGCAACAATTTGAGCAACCTTTAATTCTGTTCCAAATCTTGGTCGTTCATCTTTTGGTATTTTATCAAAAAACGTTCTTACCTCTTCAGGTGTTACCTCTAGTTCTTCAACAATATTTGCCTGCATTTTTTGTGCAAGCTGATTGCTCTTATTAATTTCGAACATTTCTTCTCTAAAACTTTGCTCATCTTCTTTGTTATAGATTCGGAGGAGTCTTTCCATAGAGCCATTTACTTGTTGTAAAAACTGTTGAATTTGGTAATCTACATTCTGACGAATTTCAGCATCAGAAACCAATATACTGTCTTGTATAGCATGGTGGGCATATAATTTGTCTTCTAAAAGTTTGCCAAATAAATCACATCTTTCTATATCTTTTACATTTACACCCTGGGCTTCTAATTGTAAGTAGGTTTTATCTACATCTGATTCTAAAACAATAAAATCGCCGATAACTGCTGTAACACCATCAACTTTTCTGGCTTTAAATGTGTTAACAGAATCTAGTTTTTTTATAAACTGCTCGCTTAAACTATCTGCTTTTACTTCTTTAGTTTCTTCAATTATTTCTTGGGCAGAACATACGTTTACAACCAGCATTGTTATAACAAAAAGCAATGGCTGCTTAAAATTAATTGTAAATTTCAAATTCTTTATTTTTAATAGCATCTTTAGTAATGTCTTTTTCTAATTTCCTGATAAGTTCTAGTTTTCGTTTATTAACAACAATTTGATTTATTGTTGGCTTAACGTATTCTAGCGGTGCTGTTTCATTTCTTAATAAAACGTCATTAATTTGCATCAAATATACTCCTAATGAATCTTTGAGTTGTACAAAATTAGATTTTTTTAACAGTTCATTTTTATTTTCATTAGTTACAGCTGGAATTTTATTAATAACTTGATTTAATTTTATCCAAATAGAATCATTTAAAGAGTATGACCTAAACTGAATTGAAATGGAATCTAAAACTTTTTTATCCTCGTTATTAAAACGCTTAAACCTTTCTTCAATATTTTTAAAGTCGATTATATTTTCATCAACATTAATGTATCTAAACTTCAATAACTCCTCATTAAGTTTAAATGCTTCTTTGTTATAAGTATAATATTCCTCAATTTCTTCAGTACTTACCAAGGTGTCAATACTTCTTTTTACTAATGCTTCTATATATGCCTTAGTATATAAATCATTCTTATATTGATTTACCAGCTTATTAAAAGCCTCTTGTTTATTTTCACTTAAATTAAGTAAGGCGCCGTCAAGAAAAAGCTGCTGAGTTGCCCACCTATTAATAAAATTTTGAACCAACTGTGTGCTATCTTCATCAGACATGTCTTCTGAAACAAGTGCTTCAATATCTTCTTGATACAAATAAGCATTGTTAACACGTGCCACAGGAATGCGATTGTCTTTTTTATTAAAAAACTGACACGACACAGCTATTAAAAACAATAAAAAAATGAGGGATTTGTAACGCACTTATTTATTTTTGATTTGAGATTTAACTTTAACTAAAACATCATCATTAACTACTACTTTATACTTTTCATGTAGCTCTTTAAGCCATTTTTCCTCTTTATAATTTTGGTAGTCGGAAATAATTGCTCCTTTAGCCTCTTCAAATGTCTTTTGAGTTTTTGGTAAAACATCATTCACTTTTACAACTACAAAGGCACTATTATGATTGTAAATTTTAGAAATTCCTTTTTTAAATTTAAAATTATCTGGAATGGCTTGATGATTAGCATCCATCATATCTTTAGTAAAAATAACCTGAACATCGTCATTACTATTTACTAGACGTTTTATTTCATCTAATGGCATATTCTCTTCAAGCAATTTCGATACTTTTTTTAATGTTTTTTGTTTGCTAGACGACGCTACAACCGCATCTATTCTTTTAGGAGTTATATAATTACCTTTATTAGTTTCATAATAGTTTTTAATTTCAGTAGAATCGGTTTTAGAAGCATTCCAAATGGTACTTTCCATTAAATCGAACAACAACAGTCCTTCTCTATATTCACTTAGAATATATGAGAAATCTTCGCTTTCGTTTTCTAAATTATCTTCCTTATACTCTAATAATTTAGTATTTAAAAATGTTTCAAACTTTTCTAAAACTATATTTTTAAAAGAATTTGACGACTTACTATTACGTTGTGTTTTTAAGAGGTAATCTGCAAATTGCTTATATGAATAAGGTGTTTGCTCTATCTTAAAAAAAGTATTTTCATTTTTAAAATTATCTGGTAAGCTCCATTTTCCTTCTAAATAATCTTTATTTAAAATTGAAGCAAAATAATCTAAATCTTTATCCTCAATTTCGATATTGTATTGATTTCTAAGTTTACTAGTAAGCGCGTCATCAATCAATTTTGATCTAGAGTCTCTTTTTATTTTTTCTTGTAATTCAGCTTTCATTTCTTCAAATGGAGGAATTGGCTTTTTACCATATAATTTTATAATATGCCATCCATATTGTGTTTGAAAAGGCTTAGAAATATCACCTATATTTTCTAAACCAAATGCTACATTTTCAAATTCTTGTGCACTTATTTGTCCGCTAGAAAACGGTGACAACTTTCCGCCTTTTGAGGCAGAACTTTTATCATCAGAAAATTGTTTAGCCAAAGCCTCAAAATCTTCTCCCTGATTTAATTTTTTATAAATATCCTGAATTCTATTTTCAGGTTTTTCTGCTAACGAATCACCCTCTTTTTTAATCACCATAATATGAGCAACTGTTCGCTCTCCTCTAGATTTACGTTTATCTTGAACGTTAATTATGTGGTATCCAAATCGTGTTCTAAAAGGTTGAGAAATTGTTCCTACAGGTGTTTTAAAGGCAACATTCTCGAATTTATAAACCATTTTAAAACCTGAAAAATAACCTAACTCCTCTCCGTATATAGTTTGCCCGTTGTGTACTTCTTTTCTAACTACATCAAACCCTTCTTTTAAAGCGCGTTCTCTTAATTTTAAAATATCGTTATACGCTAATAGTGTATCTTCTGGGTTAGCATTTTCTAAAACTTTAATTAATATATGATTGGCTTTAACATCGTACGACATTCTATCATAAGCCTCTTCAACTAAAGCATCAGTTACTTTAGTATCTGTCATAAAACCTTTTGCGAGTTGCTTTTTGTAATTATTTAGCTCTCTTTTATAAGAGGCCTTTTCATGAAGTCCTAAAGCCTTTGCTTCTTTTAATTTTAATTTATAATTGGTAAACAGCGTTAAATATTCATCAATATCCTTCTGAGATTCATCTTGTACCAAGTCTAAATTCTTATTATAAACTCTTATAAACTCTGAGGTATAAACAGGCTCATCATCAACCGAGAAAAGAATTTCTTTTTGGTTGGCTTGTGCTTGAATGTTGAAAACAAAAAAAGAAATAAATACTATTAAAAAAAACTTTAATTTCATTGGATTAAAAATTATGAGACGGCTACAAAAATACTAATATAAACCTATATTGCAAGTTGCTTTAACAAACGATTAAAAAGTAAAAATATTACCCTATTTAATTATATGTTTTTTATCTTTAAATAGCTTGACAGAATACTAATATGAGGAAACTAAAACTTATTTGGGATTTTCGTGGTCCCGATGCTTTAAAGATAGCTGAACATCATGAAATTCATTTAAAAGATTATATCTCTATTCAAAAACTAGATATAAAAATAACGGGTACAGAGAAGATAAACGATATGCACGTTGTGGCTTTTTTAGTAGTTGATGAGCGTGACATGAAACCTATACGAGATGCCTTAAAACCTCATAGAGGACAGGTATACGCAGAATAAATTAATGCTTATCAAAAGCCTTAACACCTGCTTCTATTCTGGTTTTTAAGTAGTTTTTTCTAGGTACTATAGGGCAGGAATATTTATCATTATAAGCACAATATGGATTATAAGCCTCATTAAAGTCTATAATCATAGTATTTCCTTTTGGAATTCTTGCATCCACATAGCGTCCACCACCATAACTTTCTAATCCGTTGGTTTCGTCTAGGAAAGGTAGAAACAGATAATCTTCGTATCCTTCTTTTTCAATTAAACCTTGGTTTTGGTATATGTTTAATTTGAAGGATTCTCCTTTTAAATTGAAGGTTAACTCGCCATACTTTACATAAATTGGTCGGCGGCTTGTTGTTGTTTTCATTTTAAAAGATTTTTCATTTGGTGTTCTTTTAAAATTTGCTGTTACCACATAAGTAGAATCGAATTTAAAAAAATCTAAACCTTCGAAGTTTTTTCTATCTTTTTCTTTTAAAGGCGATTTGCTGGCATCTTTATAGTCTGCATTAATTTCTTTTTGAAATTCGGTTTCGCCTTGTATTGGCCGTTTTTTTTGTGCACAACTTGTAGAAACCATAACCAATATAAGTAATACTGAAAAGAGCCCTTTGCTTATTGTTGGCTGAGTTGCTCGCGTTAGGGATTGAACGGTATGTTTGAAATCCCCGACGCAGGAGGGATTGAGTAGTGAAAGCCCGACCCCTTGTGGGTAACGCCCAAATAATTTTTTAGTTAGTTTTCTCATTTATTTACTGGGTTAAAAGATGGGTTTAGATTGGTTTGATACATCTGTAATAAATCGTTTGAAAAGGCATCAAACGTTTCTTCATTAGCAAATGATTTAATTTTTTCTGGATCGAAATTTCCTTGGAGGTAATAGGCTGTGGTTTCGGTTTCTGTGCTGGCAAAAATTATTACATCTGTAACTACTACTCCAACCTCGCCAACTGAAATTATTCGGGTATTGGTTACATCGTTTTTTCTAAAAACATCTGTAAAACCGTTTTTAGTTACAGCATTCATTTCTGTGATAAGACTCTGGCGCTTAAATGTATTTATGTTTTCAAACTTTATGTATTTAAAATCTGAAATGTTGCCAATAGCATGTTTCACCTGGGGTGAAATATTACTTAAAACGGCTTTCATGAAATTAGGCACTTGAAAGGATGTTACGCCCAAGTCTGCCTTATGATTATTATAGAAACTTTGAAAGCTGCTTCCGCATGAAAACACCATAAAACATAGGCTTAATACAATTATTATTTTCTTCATTTTAAAAAAATTTCATCTCAAAAATACAACTTACGATTATTTTATCTAGCTTTGACAAATCAAAATAAACAAAAATGCGTAATAACGTCACTATTTATAGAAAGCAATGGACCTCTTGTTTAAAGACAAGTTGTTGGGCTATTTATTTATTGTGGTGATATAATATAAAATATTACAATATTAAAAAGTCCGACTTCGCAGTCGGACTTTTTTTTTGAAAAAAAATCAAATTAATTATCAAGTATGTAGAAAACTGAACAACTAGAACTCATGAAAACTTTATTCAACAATTACCTAAACACATTCAAAGGATTATCAAAAGAAGTTTGGTGGCTAGCTTTAATTACACTTATTAATAGAGCAGGAACCATGGTTATTCCTTTTTTATCATTATATCTTACCGAAGATTTACAATTTACCCCAAGTAATGTTGGTACTATAATGATGTGTTTTGGTTTAGGGTCTGTTGCTGGCTCATGGCTTGGTGGAAAATTAACTGATACCATTGGTTATTATAAGGTTATGGTAAGAAGCTTGTTAAGTACTGGCGTGCTGTTTATAGCTCTACAATTTTTGAATACTTTTTATACAATTTGCTTAGGTATATTTTTAGTAATGCTAGTTGCTGATATGTTTCGTCCTGCAATGTTTGTAGCGTTAAGTGCTTATAGCAAACCAGAAAATAAAACTCGAAGCGTAACACTTATTCGTTTAGCTATAAATCTTGGTTTTTCTGCAGGTCCTGCTATTGGTGGATTAATTATTGCAACAATGGGTTATGGCTATTTATTTTGGGTTGATGGCATTACATGTATATTAGCAACTGTAGTTTTATTCATGGTTTTAAACCCTAAGAAATCTAAAATTTTAGATGATATTGTTGTTACTAATCCAGACTCTGCTTACAAAGACAAGGCGTTTACTATATTTTTAGTAGCTATGTTTTTATTCGGCGTTATATTTTTGCAATATTTCTCTACAATGCCTTTGTATTATAGAGAAGCGCATATTTTGACTGAGTTTGAAATAGGATTACTTCTGGGTGCAAATGGTTTTATTATTTTCCTATTAGAAATGCCTCTTATAAAATGGTTAGAAAACAGTAGATTTTCTAAAACAGAACTTATGCTTTTTGGAGCAATACTTACTACAGCTAGTTTTATTGTTTTAAATATTACTACCTGGTCTGGTATTTTAATTATAGGTATGTTTTTAATGACTATTGGAGAAATGATAGCCTTTCCGTTTTCAAATGCCTTTGCTATGGAACGTGCTAAAAAGGGAAATCAAGGTGAATATATGGCATTGTATTCCATCGCTTTCTCAATGGCTCATATTTTTGGACACAAGGCTGGTTTACAAATGGTTGATGATTGGGGTTTTGATAATACTTGGTATACAATAACACTTATAGGCGGTTTTTGTGTAATTTTATTACTTATTTTAAAAGCACACTTAAATATAAAGCGTAGTTAGATTAAAAAAATGATAGACGTAATAATTATTGGAGGCGGACCAATTGGAATAGCTTGCGCATTGGAATGTAAAAAACGTAATTGGAATTATCTAATTATTGAAAAGGGAGCACTTACCAACTCCCTTTTTAATTACCCAAAAAATATGACATTTTTTTCAACTTCTGAAAAATTAGAAATTGATGATATTCCATTTATCAGTAATAACCCAAAACCTAGTCGAGATGAAGCCTTAGAGTACTACAGGCGTGTTGCAACCTCAAACCAAATCAACATAAATTTGTTTGAGACCGCTGAGATTTTAAAAAAGACCAATGATTTTTTTCTTGTTGAAACTAATAAATCAACTTACAACACAAAAAAAATAGTTTTAGCAACTGGTTTTTACGACATTCCAAACCTATTATACGTACCTGGAGAGAATTTACCCAAAGTAACTCATTATTATAAAGAAGCCCACCCATATAGCATGCAAGAAATTGCTGTTGTTGGAGCAAGTAATTCATCCGTTGATGCCGCACTAGAAATTTATAGAAAAGGTGGCAATGTAACGATGATTATTCGCGGAGAACAAATTGGTAAACGCGTTAAATATTGGGTAAGACCAGATGTAATTAATCGTATTGAAGAGGGCAGTATAAAAGCCTATTTTAATTCTGAAATTACAGAAATAACAGAAACCGAAATAACTTTTAAATCTCCAGATGGCATAAAAACGATTTCTAATAATTTTGTAATTGCACTTACTGGTTACAAACCAAATTTCGATTTACTAAATCAATTGGGTATCACACTTTCAATGGACGATAAAAAATTACCTCAATACAATCCTGAAACTATGGAAAGTAATGTTAAAGGTGTTTATCTTGCTGGTGTAATTTGTGGAGGCATGGAAACACACAAATGGTTTATAGAAAATAGTAGAATTCATGCTAAAAGGATTGCTGAGCATATTGAAAACGCATTAGTTTAAGTTATGAAATATTTATTATTCACTTTGGTTTTAAGTATATTATTTAACTGTAATCCGGTAAAAAAAGAAGAAAACAAAAACCTAAAAACACAAAAACAATTCCCAAAGTTAGATTCAAATAGATATAATGTTGGTTTTTTAATTATGGATGGTGTTTATAACACAGAATTAACAGCGCCTTTTGATATTTTTCAACACACTATTTTTAGAGATAGTATTAAAGCGATGAATGTTTTTACGGTTGCAAATACTGATGAGGCAATAACTACTTTTGAGGGCATGCGTATTTTGCCAGATTTTAATTATTTAAAAGATAAAACTCCAAAAATAGACATCCTTGTTATTCCCAGTGCAGAACATCATTTAGACACTGATTTAGAGGATGAGACCATGATTAATTTTGTACAAAAAGTTGATAAAGACGCGCTTTTTATTACGTCACATTGTGATGGGGCTTTTGTTTTAGCAAAAGCTGAATTATTAAATGGTGTGGTTTCAACAACTTTTCCGAGCGATATTGATAAAATGAAAACTACATTTCCTGAATTAGATATTAGGGAAAATGTTTTATTTGTTCATGATGGTAAATACATAACATCTGCAGGAGGTGCAAAAAGTTTTGAAGCAGCATTGTATTTATGTGAATATTTATACGGAAAAAAAATTGCTGAAGATTTGGCAAAAGGTTTAGTTATAGATTGGAATCTGAATGATGTTCCGCACCTAATAATAAAAAAATAACACTTTACTTTATTGGAATCACTTCCTTCTGTTTAACAACATTAGATAAAACAATTTGGGTTTTAGATTCTCCATAGGTAATTAACTGGTCTATAAAAGTTTCAAGATGTTTATGATTTTTTAAAACAACTTCTAATACAATGTTTTCATCACCTGTAATTCGGTAGCAATTAATAACCTCTTCAAATGTTTTAACTTTTTCTAAAAATGGTTTTAGTTTCCCCATAAAAGCCCGCAATGTAATGATTGCCTTTAACTGATATCCAATTTCAAAAGGAGACACAATGGTTTTATAACCTTCTATAATACCAAGGTCTTCCATTTTTTTAATGCGTTCTGAAACAGCTGGAGAACTTATACCAACTTGTCTGCCTATTTCGGCATTAGATAGTCTTGCATTTTGCTGCAAAAACTTTAATATTTTACTGTTAATCGAATCTAATATCATTTTAATGAAAATTAACTTAAAATAATTAAAATCTAAAGCAAATATACATTTTTACTTTAAAACCTAAAGATGAATCTCGTTTCTAGTGAGTAATTTTGATAAAATTGCTTATAGAATTAGATCATGTTACAGAATACCCCACCAAACCTATCGGAATTACCGGTTTACCAAAAAGCCCTAGAGATATTTGCCTTGTCGCAAAACATTTCTACTTACATAAGCCATGATATATCTAACTTAAAATCAGATGGTTCTGAAGATAATAACATTTACTTCTCTGGTGATATTGTTCAACAATCTGTATCATTAGTACCAGAAATTGTTAATGCAGAACTAGAACGCTATTCTGAAAGAAAGTATAAACATTTAGCATCGCTTAAAAGGCTTACCAATAAACTCTATAAAAATTCATACAGACTAGAAAAATCTAATAGTAATGGTAAAGATTTTTTACCTATTCTACGAAGTGAATTAAAAAAGTTTAAAAAATTACAGAGCAGCTGGATGCTTACCTTATAATCTGTAATCTATATTAATTATATTTTTTTAAATTTTTGTCCACAACCTTCAATACACAAATACCAAAGTATTAGGTTACCACTTGATGGTAAATCAAAATAAATTTTAGTTTCGCTAAAATCGCAATTATCTGGTGTTATACAACCATCGTTTTGTATATCTGTATTATTACTACTTGTTTTTTTGAACGTCCCCATAGATTCATCTCCGGTTTCTGTACTCATAAAACATAACTCGCCATTAACTTTTACTGTTCCGTCATTAAAAAACTCAATTACTCTATCACTTGTAACTGTTTGAAAAGTGCCACTTCCATCACCTGGATCTACCAACTGCTCTATCAATTTCCATTTGCCAATTAAAACATTATCTCCATTTGTGTTACCATCATCTGAAGTACAGTTTATCAAAAATAAAGCTAAAAGAAATACACAAGCCTTCTTCATTTTATGTATCAATTTACAAGTTTCTTAATAGATACTGAATATTAAAAATGGTTGCGTTACATATTTCTACGGTACTGCCCTCCTACTTCAAATAATGCTTTAGTTATTTGACCTAATGAGCATACTTTACAAACTTCCATTAAAGCTTCAAAAATATTTTCATTATTTATAGCTGTTTCTTGCAAGCTTTTTAAAACCGAATCTGTATCACTAGCTTTATGTAGATTTTGAAGTGTTTTTATTTGAAATTCTTTTTCTTCCTCAGTCGCTCTTATAACCTCAGCAGGCAAAACTGTTGGAGAACCTTTGCTACTTAAAAATGTATTTACACCTATTATGGAGAAATCACCATTATGTTTAAGTGTTTCATAATATAAACTTTCTTCTTGTATTTTGGAACGCTGATACATGGTTTCCATAGCTCCTAAAACACCACCGCGTTCTGTAATTCTATCAAATTCAATTAAAACAGCTTCTTCAACCAAATCTGTTAATTCTTCAATAATAAAAGACCCTTGAATTGGGTTTTCATTTTTAGCTAAACCTAATTCTTTGTTTATGATTAGCTGAATTGCCATTGCACGACGAACAGATTCTTCGGTTGGTGTAGTTATGGCCTCGTCGTAAGCATTGGTGTGCAATGAGTTACAATTATCATAAATGGCGTAAAGTGCTTGTAAAGTTGTACGAATATCGTTAAAATCAATTTCCTGAGCGTGTAAACTACGACCCGACGTTTGAATATGGTATTTAAGCATTTGTGCTCGAGAATTAGCACCATATTTAAGCTTCATAGCTTTTGCCCATATTTTTCTAGCAACACGGCCAATAACAGCATATTCAGGATCGATTCCATTGGAAAAGAAAAACGATAAGTTTGGACCAAATTTGTTAATATCCATACCTCTACTTAAATAATATTCTACGTAAGTAAAACCATTTGATAACGTTAACGCCAACTGCGTGATTGGATTAGCACCGGCTTCAGCAATATGGTACCCAGAAATTGATACTGAATAAAAATTACGAACGTTGTTATGAATAAAATATTCTTGCACATCACCCATTAAACGTAAAGCAAATTCTGTAGAAAAGATACATGTATTTTGCGCTTGGTCTTCTTTTAAAATATCTGCTTGAACAGTACCCCTAACTTGAGCAATTGTTTTTGTTTTAATATTTTGATAAACGTCTTTAGGTAAAACTTGGTCGCCTGTTACTCCCAAAAGCATTAAGCCCAAACCATCATTACCTTGAGGTAATTCAGCATTGTATTTAGGCCGTTCTTTATCTTTATAAAGTTTTAAAATTTTAGCTTCAATCTCTTTTTCTAAACCATTTTCTTTTATATAAATCTCGCATTGTTGGTCAATTGCTGCATTCATAAAAAAACCAAGAAGCATTGGTGCAGGTCCATTTATAGTCAGACTCACAGAAGTCATTACATCTGCTAAATTAAAACCTGAATAGAGTTTTTTAGCATCATCTAAACAACAAATTGAAACACCTGCATTACCTATTTTCCCATAAATATCTGGTCGGTAATCTGGGTCGTTACCATAGAGTGTTACGCTATCAAAAGCAGTTGACAAACGCTTTGCTGGTAAACCGGCGCTTACATAATGAAATCTTTTGTTGGTTCGCTCTGGACCACCTTCTCCTGCAAACATTCTTGCAGGATCTTCACCAGTTCTTTTAAAAGGATACAAACCTGAAGCAAATGGAAATTCGCCTGGAACGTTTTCCTTTAAACACCATTTTAAAATATCTCCCCATGCTTGATACTTTGGTAATGCTACTTTTGGAATTTGAGTGTGGGATAACGATTCTGTATGAGTTTCAATTTTTATCTCTTTATCTCTTACTTTAAAAGTATAAATTGGATTTTTATATTGGTTTAATTTATCGTCCCAACCTATAATTGTTTCCCAGTTATGTGGGTCTAAATTTAGTTTTACACGATCGAATTCTTTTAACAACAATCCTAGAAATTCTTTACTGCTTTCATCATTAATTTGATTTAAAACTTCATCTTCATTTAAACCTAATTTCCCTACAAAAGACTTCTCAATTTTACTCGATGTAACATTTGAAACAGATATGATAGTTTTAAAAATACCATAAAGCTTTTGCGCAACCTCAACTTGATCATTACATCGTTTATCATAATGTCTGTTATTTTCTGAAATTTCAGATAAATAACGTGTTCTATTTGGTGGAATGATAAAAATCTTTTCGCTCATTTCAGTTGAAATATGGAAATTAGATTTTAAATCTGCATTTGTTTTTTCTTCTAATTTATCCATTATCGCCTTGTAAAGCGTATTCATTCCTGGGTCGTTAAACTGTGATGCAATTGTTCCAAAAACAGGTAATTGGTCTTGAGGAATATCCCATAAATTATTATTACGCATGTACTGTTTTTTCACATCGCGTAAGGCATCTAACGATCCACGTTTATCAAACTTGTTAATAGCAACCAAATCTGCAAAATCAAGCATATCAATCTTTTCAAGTTGGGTTGCTGCTCCAAATTCTGGAGTCATAACATACAAAGACACATCGCTATGCTCGATAATTTCGGTATCAGACTGTCCAATTCCAGAAGTCTCTAAAACAATTAAATCAAACTCCGCCGCTTTTAAAACTTCAATGGCTTCATTTACATGTTTCGACAACGCTAAGTTGGATTGTCTTGTAGCCAAACTGCGCATGTAAACTCTAGAATTATTTATGGCGTTCATTCTAATTCTATCTCCTAAAAGCGCACCTCCTGTTTTTCGTTTGGATGGGTCTACAGAAATAATTCCAATCGTTTTTTCTGGAAAATCTAATAAGAATCTTCGAACTAACTCATCAACTAAACTTGATTTTCCTGCACCTCCAGTTCCAGTAATTCCTAAAACAGGTGTTTTTGAAGCCTTATTTTTTTCATGTATTTTATTTAGAATAGGATTTGCTATTTCTCTAAAATTTTCAGCTGATGAAATAACTCGTGCAATATCTTTTGAGTTTTTATTAGGCAAGCTGTTTATATTAACATCTAATGAATCTCCTATGGCAAAATCTGATTTTTCAACTAAATCATTAATCATACCTTGTAATCCCATTTCACGTCCATCATCTGGAGAATAAATACGTGAAATTCCATAATCCATAAGTTCTTTAATTTCAGAAGGTAAAATAACACCTCCGCCTCCACCAAATATTTTTATATGCTCTGCTCCTCGTTCTTTTAGCAAATCAAACATATACTTAAAATACTCGTTATGCCCACCTTGATATGATGTTAAACAAATTGCATTTACATCTTCTTGAATGGCTGTGTTTACAACTTCTTCCACACTTCTATCATGCCCTAAATGAATAACCTCTACACCCGTTGCTTGAATAATTCTTCGCATAATGTTAATAGACGCATCATGTCCATCAAATAATGATGCAGCCGTTACTATTCTAACCTTATGCTTGGGTTTGTATGGCAAAATTTGTTTCATCAATAAAAAAATATCAAAATTAGATACGCAATTTACGAAATATTCAAAAAAATATTCGATTTACACATGATTATCTAAAATTAAAATCAAGCTTAACACATCAATTTTTTTTAAACTAATTTTAAGCCGAATTAAAGTAAATTACATGAACAAGATTACGCTTCTAATTAATTGTAAAGACCAATCAAATATTATTGCTACAGTAACAAATTTTGTAGCAATAAATGGTGGAAATATTATTTATTTGGATCAGCATGTAGACACCGAACAGGATATCTTTTTCATGAGATTAGAAAGCGAGTTTATTTCTAGTAGCTTTTCTACTGATAAATTCAAGTCTAGTTTTAAGAAGGAAATAGCTGGAAAAATTGAAATGAAATGGCGTATTTATTCTTCTGAAACAAAGCCCAGAATGGCATTATTTATTTCTAAATATGACCATTGTTTATACGATTTGTTGGGTAGATACAATTCGGGAGAATTAAATCTAGAAATACCATTTATAGTAAGTAATCATGTTGATTTAAAAACGATTGCTGATAATTTTAACATACCTTTTTATCATATACCTGTTACTAAGGAAACTAAAAGTGAGGCTGAAGACAAACAATTAGAACTACTTGAAAAACACAACATAGATTTTATAGTTTTGGCAAGATATATGCAAATTGTGTCCAGTAAATTAATAAGTAAATATCCTAATAAAATTATTAATATCCATCACTCTTTTTTACCTGCTTTTGTTGGTGCAAAACCTTATCATTCAGCATTTAAACGCGGTGTAAAAATTATTGGCGCGACTAGCCATTATGTAACCGAAGAATTAGATGCGGGGCCTATTATAGAACAAGATGTTGCTCATGTAACGCACACATACTCTATAAAAGATTTAATTGCAAAAGGTAGAGATCTTGAAAAAATTGTACTTGCAAATGCTGTAAAACTTCATGCTAATAGAAAAGTCATGGTTTACAACAACAAAACGGTTATTTTCTCCTAATAATTCTTCTTGTAATATCTGATTAAAACTCATTTTTTTTTAAAATTAACAAGTGTTAATGTGACTCGCTATTTTTATCTGTGTCACAACAGAGAATAAAAATTATAATCCATTAACTAAATTTTAAAGTATTATGAAAACAAATCTATTTTTATGTCTAATTGTCATTTTTAGTTCTGGAGCATTACAAGCTCAGAATTTGCCATCTAATCCAGAACCTGGCAAATGTTACGTAAAATGTATTACAAAAGATGAATTTAAAGACGTACAAGAAACCATTGAAGTATATCCAGCTTATTCAAAGTTAGAAGTAATTCCTGCAACATATAAAACTGTTGAGGAGCGAGTATTAGTTAAAGAAGCTTCTAAAAAATTAGTATATGTACCTGCTGTTTACGAAACGGTAGAGGTATCATATATAAAAAAGGAAAGTAGAAATGATTTAAAAATTAGCCCTGCTACTTTTGGATCAAACTCCAGAACTTTTGAGGTTTATCCAGAAACATCTGGATGGGAATACAAAGAAACAGCATGTGACTCTCCTAATAAAGAAGATTGTATGGTAGCATGCTTTGTTGGATATCCTGCTCAGTTTAGAGATGTAAGTTTTACAACTTTAGCAAAAGATGCAACTGTTAACAATGTACCTGTTCCAGAAGTAGGAACAACTTACAAAAAACGTGTTATAAAAACACCTGCTAGAATGGATGAAATTGAAATTCCAGCGCAATACACAACAATAACACGTCAAGTTTTAGCCACTCCTGCTTCAACAAGAACTGTTACTATTCCTGCCAAATCTCAAACAGTAACAAGAACTGTTTTAGCTAAAAAAGGTGGTATTACAACTTGGGAAGAAGTTGATTGTGGTTTATTAAATGCTAATGTTTTACCAATATTTTACGAATTAGGTAGTGCACGTATTACACCAGCTTCAAAGAAAATAATTGATGAAACTTTACTACCGTTATTAAAAAACAAGCCTGTTAATATTGAATTAATGTCTCATACAGATTCTAGAGGTAATGATGATTTCAACATGTCTTTATCTCAACAACGCGCAAACTCAGTAGTTAACTATTTAGTATCTAAAGGAATTTCTAGAAGCAGATTATCGGCTAAAGGATATGGGGAATCTAGATTGGTAAACCGTTGTGCTAATGGCGTTGAGTGTTCTGAATCTCAACATCAGAAAAACAGAAGAACAGAATTTAGAGTAATTAATAATTAATAGCACCTAAGAATTAATTATAATTGCTTTATTGAAAGGCGCCTTTTTAAGGCGTCTTTTTTATTATGGTATATTTTGGATAAACCATTGATTTCTTTTCAACTTTAATACCATAATTATCAAGAAAATTAGCGACCATTAAATCAAAGTATTTATAATGTAAATACCAATCATTACTTGAATTTTTATCTAAAATTTCAGCATCATTTTCAATTACAATAGGTGTTTTAAGTAATGAGGATAATTTATATTTAATATCGTTAAACGACACATTATCTGCCTTAATATCAGAATCTCCAACTAAAAAATTTGGAGTATCATTTCCCCAGTCTATTTGTTTATTGTCCCACAGTTTAGCTTTCTCAATATTAAATGTAATTACTTCTCCTTTAATGTAATTAAAAGATTCTTTAAGTTTAAATGCCTTATAAATTGCTCTTTTCATTTTATTATGGGCATAATAATCATACTTAAAAGTCATTTTGTAAATCTCATTGAGTTTTGAAGATAGTTCTATTTGGTTTGTGTTTACAGAATTAACATAAGCTAAAATTTGTTTGAGTGTACCTTTAAGTTCAAGAAAGCCTGCTCTCTTTTCAATTTTTAGTTCATCAATATAAATATTAGTTAACTTAGAATACTGAAAATCCTTTTTAGGCAACTTTTCTCTATTAGATGTACGACTGACTTTTTTATAAGCTTCATATTTAAACATGTTTTTTAAATAAGCCTCTTCATTATTTTTTATCAAAAACTCTTTAATATGATGCCCTTTTAATTCTGCTGGGTGTCCTTCCCAAATTTTATCACCTTTGGCGTTTATTAACACACCATAAGGCAAACTAACAACACCATATTTGGCAAATGTTTCTCCTTCATAATCCATAGATACAGCCAAACCGGTTTGGTGTTTTGTCATGAATCGCTTAACAACATCAGGACTCTCTTGACTCAACGATATAATATAGAAGTCATTAGGATATTGAGCCTGTAACGAGTTTAAATACTTTGAAACAGTAATACACGGCCCACACCAAGTCGCCCAAAAATCTATGAAAAATAGTTTACTTTTGGTATCATCAACTATTTTTGAATCTTGAATAATTTCTGAAAGGTGTATTTGTCCAAAAGAAAATATTGGCACAAGTAAAAATAGAATCAAATTTCTTTTAAAAACCATGAGTTAAAGTGCTTATGCTAATACATAACAATTATTGTGCTAAAATAGTATTTTAATAAAAAACTTATTTAATATTAATACAAATCGAAAACTGCACCCTCTTTAGCAAAATTAAATCCTAGGTTCTGTATACTATCTCTTAATGGATGGTTATCTCTTATAGTAGGATTTGAATGATTGAAATGAATAAAATAAATTTTATTTTTTGTAGCTACACTTTCATTCTCAAATAAACTGGTAGTCTCAGTAGTAAAAGGATGCGGAATTTTACTCATATCTCTATCAAGCTCGCCATTTCTAAAAAAGGAAGCATCTAAAAATGCATAATCTACTTTTTTAACCTCATCAATAATGCTTCGCTCCCACTTTTCCCATTTGTCTATATCTGGAATAAAAAGTGCCGATTTGCTTTTGCCTTCAATTTTATAACCTACAGTTTCAGAAAACTCATCTCTGTGCGGCACTAATAAAGGTGTCACTTTTAAATCTTTATTTACATGCATAATTGAATCATTCTGCAAAGGCTTAATATCAATATTTTTAAAACTCGTCAATTGGCTCCATGGTCCATTATTCTCAAGATAATCCTTCATTCTTGGCATAGCATAAACCGGAATTTCATTGCTTCCTAAAGCTTCAAAACCTAAATACATTAAACCTGTGTAATGCCCAATATGAGCGTGAGTTAAAAAAACACCATTAATTATCTGATTATTATCTAAATACTTAGATTTTAATATTTGTGTTTGTTCAGTAAAATCAGGCGTGGCATCAAAAATATATTTTTCCTCGTTATCTAAATCTATTAAACCTAAACAGGAAACTAGTTTTTTGCTCTCGTTTCCGTCATAAAAGGCTTTACAACAATCGTTTTTGCAATTTATTTGAGGATATCCAGCATCTTGAGCAATACCTAAAACCGTAATAAATTGTCTGGATTTAAATGGCAAATTACTGTCTACCTTATTCTTTGTTTGTTTATCATGGCAACTAAAGAAAATCAAAAAAAGAACTAAACTGTTTATTCTAAAAGGTTTCATAAGTAATATATATCTTTGCCTAAGATATAAAACCCAATTTATTATGATACGTAAACTTTTAATCTTTTTTCTTGTTATTAACCTAACAGCTTGTGCAGAACTACAACAAGTTGTTAATCAATTACCGCAAAGTGGTCCTATTGGTAATACTGAAATCGCATCAGGGTTACGACAAGCATTAGATTTTGGTATCGATAAACAAGTAACTAAACTAACCCAAACCGATGGTTTTTTTAAAAATGAATTAGTTAAAATTTTATTACCAGAAGAGTTACGAAAAGTAGACAAAGCACTGAGAGATATTGGACTTAGTAGTCTTGCAGATGAAGGTTTAAAAGTACTAAATAGAGCTGCTGAAGATGCTGTAAAAGAAGCCACACCTATTTTTGTTGACGCTGTTAAAGGCATAACGTTTGCCGATGCAAAAAATATTTTACTTGGTAATGATGATGCTGCAACCCAGTATTTAACAAGTAAAACCAATACTGCTTTATATAATAAATTTAACCCTGTTATTAAAAATTCGTTTAGTAAAGTTGGTGCAGACCAAATTTGGAATAACCTAATTAACAAATACAACGGATTACCATTTACAAATAATGTAAATCCAGACTTAACAGATTATGTTACAGGAGAAGCTTTAAAAGGTGTTTACACGATGATAGCTGTTGAAGAAAAGGAAATAAGAACAAAAATAGGTTCTAGAACTACAGATTTATTAAGAAAAGTTTTTGCTTTGCAGGATTAAAAATTTTATCAATTCTTTAACATTCCAATAACATCTAAATTAAGGACTTACGCGTAATTTAGGTATAAAAAGAATGTTATATGAGTCCACATTTCTGTAAAGTTGGAAAAATAAAGCCCAACGTAAGTAAATTGATTAGTTTAAAAGAGTTAGAAAGCAAAATTGCAAACTTTGTTGATGATGTTAGCAAAATTGATTTACCTGATGGTTTTAAAACTGCCTCTATTTAGTTAAAATAGTTTGCATTTCTTTTTGTAACTCTTCAGCTTTTGAAGCTGCTGCTTGTGCAAAATCTTCATTTGAAGATGCATAGATAATACCTCTAGAGGAATTAATTAGCAAACCTATTTGACTATTCATACCAAATTTACAAACGTCTTGTAAGCTACCACCTTGCGCACCGACACCCGGAACTAGTAAAAAACTATCAGGAATAATAGTTCTAATATCTGCTAGATATTCAGCCTTTGTTGCGCCCACTACATACATTAATTTTTCAGAATTTTTCCAAGATTTTGAAGTTTCTAAAACCTGTTTATAAACTTCTTTTCCTTCAATTTCTTTAGTTTGAAAATCGAACGCGCCTTGGTTTGATGTTAGTGCCAAAAGAATGGTATGTTTGTTTTTAAACGCTAAAAAAGGCTCCACTGAATCTTTTCCCATGTATGGCGCTACTGTAACAGAGTCAAAAGCTAAGTCTTCAAAAAATGCTTTGGCATACATGGTACTCGTATTACCAATATCTCCACGTTTAGCATCAGCGATTGTATATATTTCTGGATGATTTTCGTTTAAATAATTAATTGTTTTTTCAAGAGCCTGCCAACCTTTTATACCATAAGCCTCATAAAACGCTGTATTAGGTTTGTAAGCAACACAAAGATGATTAGTAGCATCAATAATTGCTTTGTTAAAAGCAAAAATAGGATCGTCCTCTTTTAAAAGATGTTTTGGAATTTTATTTAAATCGACATCCAATCCAATACATAGAAAGGAATTCTTTTTTCTAATTTCGGTTACAAGTTGGTTTGTTGTCATTTAGAGTATTTTAAATAACATCATCACTAGCTTTTAACTTCTCCGTATTTTCAGCTAATTGTAGTTCATCAATTATTTTTTGAATATCACCATTTACAATATTACTTAAGTCATAAAGTGTTAATCCAATTCTGTGGTCGGTTACACGCCCTTGCGGATAATTATAAGTTCTAATTTTAGCACTTCTATCTCCTGAAGTAACCATGGTGCCTCTAAGCGCAGCATCCTCTTCCATTTTTTTGGCTAATTCCAAATCATAAAGACGCGAGCGTAGTACCTTAAAAGCTTTTTCCTTGTTTTTATGTTGAGACTTCTGATCTTGACATTGAGCCACCAAACCTGTTGGTTCGTGAGTTAATCTAACCGCAGAATATGTTGTATTTACTGATTGACCTCCTGGTCCAGATGAACAGAAAAAATCTATTCTAACATCTTTCGGGTTTATTTCTACATCAAATTCTTCAGCTTCAGGAAACACCATAACCGTTGCTGCACTGGTATGCACACGACCTTGAGTTTCAGTTTGTGGTACACGTTGTACACGGTGTACACCAGCTTCAAATTTTAAAGTTCCGTAAACTTCTTCACCAGAAACTTCAAACTGAATTTCTTTAAAACCACCATTAGTCCCTTCACTAAAATCTACCGTATCTACTCGCCATCCTCTTCCTTCGCAATATTTCGTGTACATTCTAAATAAATCTCCAGCAAAAATACTAGCTTCATCACCTCCTGTTCCGGCTCTTAATTCTACAACAGCATTTTTAGAATCCTCTGGGTCTTTAGGAATTAATAAAACCTTTATTTCTTCTTCAAGCTTTGGTATTCCTTCCTTAGCCTCATCATATTGCATTTTGGCCATTTCAACCATTTCAGGATCACTTCCATCAGAAATTATTTCTTCAGCTTCTTTTAAATTATTAGTAAGTTCTATATATAATTCCCGCTTATCCATAAGAATTCGCAAGTCTTTATATTCTCTATTTAGTGCAACATATCGTTTTTGATCTGTAATAATATCGGGTTGAATTATTAAATCACTAACCTCATCAAAACGCTGTTTTACAATCTGTAATTTCTCTAACATCTGCCTTTTTTGTTGGAAACCAAAAATACGATAATTTATGAATTTGCAATAGCTTTAAGACATTGTAATAATTCGATTTTGAAAATATTTATTCATTTACTTCGTTATTTACAATAACATGCAACAATTATCATCCATATTCTTTTTTTACAGACCATTCATTTTATGGTCGTTTGGTGTGAATATATTTCTATCTGTTATTGGGTTCACACTTTTTCCAATATGTTTTGCTAAGGTATTTTTAACTATTTTTTTGTGGTATATTTTAAGCGAAACAACAGCTAAAAGAAAACTCATTTTCTATAAAAACTTAGGGATTTCCACATTTAAATTATTTTCATTTTTATATATTATTGACCTATTTTTAAGCATTCCTTTTCTTTTAGTTCTTAAAGAGTTTGTATGATTTTTGAAATAGATAACGTTGAACTTTACTTTAAAGAGAAACGAATTTTAAACGGTATTTACCTAAAAGCTGAAACTGGAGAAGTTACAGGGATTCTTGGAAGTAATGGCTGCGGAAAAAGTTGCCTATTAAACATAGCTTTTGGAAATTTAAAACCTAAATACAAACTTATTAGAATTGATGGTAAACCCATTTTAAAACCTTTATACCTAACAAATTTAGCTTCTTATTTACCGCAGTATAATTTTATTCCGAACGGATTAAAACTAAAATCTGCTTTTAATCTTTTCAAGGTGTCTTGGGATGATTTCATTACAGTTTTTGATGACTTTTCCATTTATAAAAATTTAAAAATCAATAAATTATCTGGTGGTGAACGACGTATTATTGAAACGTATCTTGTTTTAATGAGTAATAAGAAAATTATATTTCTAGACGAACCCTTTTCTCATATAACACCTTTACATATTGAGAAAATAAAAGCTTTAATTTCTGAAGAAAAGAAACACAAAACCATAATAATTACAGACCATATGTATCGGCATATTATAGACATATCTGATGCTATATGTTTAATAAAGAACGGAAGCACCAAACTCATTAACAACTTAAAAGAACTTGAAGACTATAAGTATTTAAGTGTTGGTGGTTTAGATTAAAATAAAAAAGAGAGCTTTTAAGCTCTCTTTTTTAACAACTTACTTTTTTGGTTATCCACACTTTGAAGATCCGCAGTCTTTACAAGTTAAGCACCCTTCTTGATAAATTAAATTTTCAGATTTACAATTATCACAGGCTTGTCCTTTAGCTTTAGTGCCATCTTCTACATAGCGCTTTAAAGCTCTACCAACTCCGTTTTTCCAAGTGTTAATAGATTCACTATCTAACTGTAAACTATTTATTAAATCTACAATTTTGTCAATTGGCATACCATGGCGAAGTGTACTAGAAATTAGCTTTGCATAATTCCAAAATTCAGGATTAAATTTATGTGATAAACCTTCAATGGTTGTTTTGTAACCTCTCGTATTTTTATATTGAAAATCGTATCGCGAGGCACCATCCAGATTTCTGTTTTTAATTATTAAGCCAGAATTAACCCAACGCGGAATTAAAATCCCGTCTTCGTCATCTGCTAAACCAGTAAAAATCTCATAAGGTTTCCCTTCTATCAAACCAATAAAAGCAATCCATTTCTCCTTGCTATTTTGAAAACGTACAACATCTGCTTCTAAAATTTGAGGTCGTTTTTTTGGAAATGTGGTTAATTTATCATCTGCGGTGTCTTCCTTTTTTTCTTCGTTTGAAATTAAGACGCCTGAACGCGAACCATCCCTATATACCGTAACTCCTTTGCATCCTACCTCCCATGCTTTTAAATAAAGTTCACCAACTAATTCTTCAGACACATCATTTGGTAAATTTATAGTTACACTAATGGAATGATCTACCCATTTTTGAATAGCGCCTTGCATGCTCACTTTACTTAACCAATCTACGTCGTTAGATGTTGCTTTATAATAAGGTGATTGTTTAATTAAATCATTTATTTCTTCTTGAGAAAAATTTCTAGCAGTATCAATGTTATTAACTTCCATCCATTGTTTAAATTTATGATGAAATACAACATATTCTTCCCATGAATCTCCTACTTCGTCAACAAAATCAACACGAGCAGATTTATCGTTAGGATTTACTTTTCGTCTTCTTTTATAAACAGGCATAAAAACAGGTTCGATACCCGATGTGGTTTGTGTCATTAAACTTGTAGTTCCTGTTGGCGCAATAGTTAAAAGTGCTATGTTACGTCTACCATATTCAAGCATTTCGTAATATAATTTACTGTCTACTTCTTTTAAGCGTTGAATAAATGGGTTGTTCTTTTCTCGCTCTGCATCAAAAATTGAAAACGCTCCACGCTCTTTAGCCAAATGTACAGAAGCACGATACGCTTCAATAGCTATTGTTTTATGTACTTCCAAAGAAAAAGCATTACCTGCTTCACTACCATATTGAATTCCTAATCCCGCAAGCATGTCTCCTTCGGCTGTTATTCCAACACCAGTTCTTCGACCTTCTTCAGCTTTCTTTTTTATGTTAAGCCATAAGTTTCTCTCAGTAGATTTTACTTCATCTAATTCAGGGTCTGCTTCAATTTTATTTAGAATTTTATCAATTTTTTCAAGTTCTAAATCAATAATATCGTCCATGATGCGCTGCGCTACTTGAACATGTTTCTTGAATAATTTAAAATCAAATTTCGCCTTTTTTGTAAACGGATTTTCTACATAGGAAAACAAATTAATTGCCAAAAGTCTGCAAGAATCATAAGGACACAAAGGGATTTCGCCACACGGGTTTGTTGAAACAGTTTTGTAACCTAAATCAGCGTAACAATCAGGAACAGAATCGTTAATAATAGTATCCCAAAATAAAATTCCAGGTTCGGCTGATTTCCATGCGTTATGTACTATTTTTTTCCAAAGTGAATTCGCATCAATAGATTTTGAAACTTTCGGGTTTGGGCTAAAAATAGGATACTTTTGAGTGTACTCTGTTTTATGCTTCACAGCCTTCATAAAATTATCATCAATTCTCACTGAAACATTGGCACCAGTAACTTTGCCTTGCTCTAATTTTGCATTAATAAAATCCTCAGAATCTGGATGATTAATAGAAACAGATAACATTAAAGCACCACGTCTTCCGTCCTGTGCGACCTCTCTGGTAGAATTAGAATAACGCTCCATAAATGGCACAAGTCCTGTAGAAGTTAGTGCAGAATTTTTTACTGCCGACCCTTTTGGGCGAATATGTGATAAATCATGACCTACACCACCTCTGCGCTTCATAAGCTGAACTTGCTCTTGGTCTATTTTCATAATACCACCGTAAGAGTCTGAATCTCCAGAATTACCAATAACAAAGCAATTTGACAGCGAACCTATTTGAAACGGATTTCCAATACCTGCCATTGGACTACCCTGTGGAACAATATATTTGAAGTTTTTAATGAAACCAAAAATCTCTTCTTCTGAAAATGGATTTGCATATTTAGATTCTATACGAGCAATTTCTTTAGCAATACGCTTATGCATATCATCAGGTGTAAGTTCGTAAATATGGCCTTCCGAATCTTTAAGAGCATATTTATTTAACCAAACTCTTGCTGCTAAATCATCATTATTAAAATAAGCTAGTGAAGCTTCAAAAGCTTCTTCCTGTGTGTAAGTTTTTGAGGGTCTTGGGGTTACTTCGGTATTCATGAATAGTGTTGATTTTAAGTTTTTTTTTGGATTATTTAATAACGACATAAATAAACAAAAAAAATTAAACTTAAAACATGACATCTATCATAAAGTTTACAAGTAAAATTAACCAAAATACTAGTAATCAGTATTTTAAAAATTTATCAACATAAAAAAGTTAACAAATTATTTCTATTAGCAAGAATATGATTTTAAAAATCTACAGCAAAACCAACACCTAAAAATTGCTTCCATTGCATTTTAGCTCCAGCCTCATCAAACTCACCTTCAACCTCTGATGGTTTTTGTGTTTTCACATCGTCATCATAACGAATATGAGAACCCAAAGTAGCTCGAATAAAACTATTAACTTTAAAATCGAAATCTATTCTCCAATCTAAATCTACATTACCAAAATTATTTATATAATCTGAATATAAACTAACACGATGTTTCATGTTAACGTTTTCAGCTACTTCCATTTCGTAGCTGTTTGTCATGAGAATACCTACCTCATTTCTAATACGCTCACCCGGCGTAATTACATTACCTTCATCATCTAAAACAGCTGGCTCTACACCAAAAGAACCTGCATTTGCCAATTCTTCATCGAAAACAAAGGTTGCTTTCAACGTTATTGGCGAAAAATAAAATGCCAAACGCTCTATTTTTTTTCCATATTCCATACCACCTCCAAAAAACAAATACCCAGGCGCCATAAATCTAGATATTGGGTTGTCTGTATTCGGATATTTAAAACCATTTGTTAACTGGGTTCTGAAATTAAACTTGGCAGAATAAAACCAATTTGATGTTTTACTAGGATTATAACCAATATCTGAGTTTAATTCGAATAAATCATCTGTTTTTCGAGTTTCTCTAGCTTCTTGTTTATTGATACCATAACGAATTGACGCATTATTTCGCCAATTAAAATACTTATCCTTGTAATTGGCAGAAGATTGAAAACCAACAAGACCAGATATAGAATTTGTACCACCGGAATTCCAGTTTGTGAAAGATACTTGACTTAAATCTACTGTTGCTTTATTTTTTTGAACCCATTGCGGACCGTCATAGGCTTTCTTTTTTGCTTTCAAAAAAAGAGAATCGGGTTGGGCACTAATTAATTGTAAGCATAAAAAAGTGAGGGATAAAAATATTTTTTTCATGGTTAGTGATTAGATTATTTTAAATCATGAATCTTATCAAAAATTATTCCGTTTTAACTAATTTGATGAGATTTTAATAAGTAAACTCTCCAAATTCTGATTTTATCGTAAGCTTTTTAGTTTTTGAAGCCTCAACTCTTCCAATAACTTTAGCATCTACCTGAAATGATTTTGAGATTGCAATAATATCTTCAGCTATTTCTGGTTGCACATAAAGTTCCATACGGTGCCCGCAATTAAAAACTTGATACATTTCCTTCCAATCTGTTTTGCTTTGCTCTTGTATCAGTTTAAAAAGTGGTGGAATTGAAAACATATTATCTTTTATAATATGAAACTCATCAACAAAATGAAGAATTTTTGTTTGCGCACCACCAGAACAGTGAACCATACCATGGATATCGTTACTATTATATTTTGATAAAATTTCTTTTATAATAGGCGCATAAGTACGTGTTGGGGACAAAACTAATTTACCAGCATCAATTGGAGAATTTTCAACTGCATCAGTTAATTGAACGCCTCCAGAATACACCAACTCTTCTGGCACAGCGGCATCAAAACTCTCAGGATATTTTTTAGCTAAATATTTACTAAACACATCGTGTCTGGCAGACGTTAAACCGTTACTACCCATACCACCGTTGTATTGTTTTTCATAAGATGCTTGCCCGAAACTTTCTAAACCCACAATAACATCACCTGCTTTAATATTAGCATTATCTATTACATCGCTTCGTTTCATTCTAGCTGTAACGGTAGAATCAACAATTATGGTTCTTACTAAATCGCCAACATCAGCAGTTTCACCACCAGTAGAATGAATGGTTACACCAAAAGATTTTAAATCTTCAAGCAGCTCTTCTGTTCCATTTATAATTGCTGATAAAACCTCACCTGGAATTAAACTTTTATTTCTTCCAATGGTTGAGGATAACATAATATTATCAGTAGCACCAACACATAATAAATCGTCAATATTCATAATTAAGGCATCTTGCGCAATACCTTTCCATACAGAAACATCGCCTGTTTCTTTCCAATACATATATGCCAAAGACGATTTTGTTCCTGCACCATCAGCATGCATAATCAAACAATAATTATCGTCATTTGTTAAATAATCTGGTACTATTTTGCAGAATGCTTTTGGAAACAAACCTTTATCAATATTTTTTATGGCGTTGTGTACATCTTCTTTTGATGCTGAAACACCACGTTGTGCATATCGTTTTGAAACTTCTTGACTCATAATGTTGTATTGTGATGCAAAGAAAAGGAATATTTTAAAAATTAAGAGTCTTTAATTTAAATATGAAACGGGTTTTATTAACGGGTTTTTAACTACTTTCGCCTAACTTCGGATGTAAAACTTTAAAACGATTTCATATCTGCGAAATAGTTAGACAAACCCAAAAAAAAACTTCCTTTTCAGTTTTAAACTATGCTGGCAAATAAACGCGTTAGGGATTGTAGTGGCATCCTTTTTAAAAAGACAAAAACCAAAAAAAATAATTATAATATAGTTTTAAATATTACCATGTAACTTGATAATTACCTTAGTTTTTTAAAAAGATATAGCGTAAAGCCCGACCTCTTTTCGAGGTAACGCCCAAACAAAAAACTATCGTGTAAACAACATTTCTCGATACTTGGTTAATGGCCAAATTTCATCATCTACTAACAATTCTAGCTTGTCGCAATGGTAACGAATGTCGTTAAATATAGGCTTAACTTTATTACAATACGCTAGTGCTTTCTTTTCAATATCTATTATGGCGTTTGCATTTCTGCGCTCGTCTATCATTTTTGTAACGTTGGAGTTTATACCTTCTATATGTTTAGATATATCCTCTATCAAATTAATTTGCTCTTTGGCTACACTTTCAAATTTTTTATCGAAAATACCTTTTAATCCTCTTACATTCTCAATTAAAATGTTTTGATATTTAACTGCTGTTGGAACAATATGATTTCTGGCTATATCGCCCAAAACACGACCTTCTATTTGAATATGTAAACTGTAAGCTTCCATATCAATTTCATAACGCGCTTCAGTTTCTA
Organism: Algibacter aquimarinus; assembly: GCF_039543265.1. NCBI lineage: Bacteria > Pseudomonadati > Bacteroidota > Flavobacteriia > Flavobacteriales > Flavobacteriaceae > Algibacter > Algibacter aquimarinus. Next base: position 69,925 of record NZ_BAABJK010000002.1, read on the forward strand.
TTTTACTCATAACCTTCATTTCTTCAAAAAGGGTAATTGTTTTTTTAGAAATTTTGGCTTTTAAAGCTTCTGGGGTTGTTTTGTTATTACTTAAGCCTCTTTTTTTAGCTTCTTTTTCCCATGCCTCTCCATAGCCATTTCCTTCAAACAAAATTGCTCTTGATGATTTTATATATTCCCTTAATACATTAAAAACTGCTTCGTCTTTCTTTAAATCTTTTTTATTAACCAAAGCATCTACCTCAACCTTAAAATCTTTTAATTGTTTAGCAACAATGGTATTTAAAATGGTCATTGGTTTTCCGCAATTTGCAGTAGAGCCTACCGCTCTAAACTCAAATTTATTGCCTGTAAATGCAAAGGGTGATGTTCTGTTTCTGTCGGTATTGTCCAATAAAACATCAGGTATTTTTCCAACAACATTTAATTTAAGTTCTGTTTTTTCTTGAGGTGATAATTTACCTTTTGTAACACCTTCTAACTCCTCTAAAACTTTGGTTAATTGCTTTCCTATAAATACTGAAATAATAGCTGGTGGTGCCTCGTTTGCTCCCAGCCTATGGTCGTTACTAGCCGAAGCAATTGCAGCTCTAAGCAAGGCTTCGTTTTCGTGTACAGCCTTTATTGTATTTATAAAAAAGGTTAAAAACTGTAAATTACTCATTGGTGTTTTTCCTGGTTGTAATAAATTAATACCAGTATCGGTTGATAATGACCAGTTGTTATGTTTACCAGAACCATTAATTCCTGCAAATGGTTTTTCGTGCAACAACACCTTAAAATTATGTTTTGATGCTACTCGCCCCATAACATCCATAAGTAATGAATTGTGGTCTACGGCTAAATTTGCTTCTTCATAAATAGGTGCTACCTCAAACTGATTTGGCGCTACTTCGTTATGTCTTGTTTTTACAGGTATTCCTAAAAGCATGCACTCGTTTTCTAACTCGCGCATAAAGTTTAATGCTCTATTAGGTATAGAACCAAAGTAGTGGTCGTCTAACTGTTGTCCTTTTGCTGGTGAATGGCCTAATAGCGTTCTTCCTGTTAACATTAAATCTGGACGACTCGCTGCTAGCAACTTATCTACTAAAAAATATTCTTGCTCCCATCCTAAAGACGACGTTACCTTTTTCACATTTTTATCAAAATATTTACACACAGCAGTTGCTGCATCATCTACCGCATGTAAAGCTCTTAGTAATGGTGTTTTATAATCTAAAGCTTCTCCGGTATAAGCCACAAATATTGTTGGTATACAAAGTGTTGTACCATATATAAATGCTGGAGATGTTGGGTCCCATGCCGTATAGCCTCGCGCCTCAAAAGTATTTCTTATACCTCCGCTTGGAAAGCTTGATGCGTCAGGTTCTTGTTGTACTAATTGATTGCCGCCAAACTTTTCAATAGCCATACCATCATCTGTTGTTTCAAAAAAGGCATCATGCTTTTCTGCTGTAACTCCTGTTAGTGGCTGAAACCAATGCGTATAGTGCGTTACACCTTTTGAAAGCGCCCAGTCTTTCATGGATGAAGCCACCTGATCTGCTATGCTTCTATCAATTTTTTTACCGTGGTTTATCGCATTTATTACACCTTTAAAAGCATCATTAGTTAAGTACTGACGCATTGTATTTTCATTAAATACATTCTCACCAAAAACATTAGATCGTCGTCCTTTTTCTTCTACATGTATAGACTTATAGGCCAAGGATTCTTTTATAGCATGAAATCTTAATTTTGACATTTTTAGGTTTGATTATGTTGATGAAACAAAAGTAATTAGCTTGAATAAATTTACCTACATTAAAAAAAAATATTGTTAACAATTTTTCAGTAATCTATCAAAATAATAGTCTTTTTTTAAAATAAACCTCAAAAAAATGGGGTATAAATAAAAATAACTCGACAAATTACTAAAACACCCCTTAAAATTTACAGTCTCTTTATAATAATTTATATTTGTGTGATTAACAATTAATATCTTATTCATAAAATATTCATTATGGCAAAAATTAAATTAGAATACCTTTGGTTAGATGGGTATTACCCAACTCAAAATTTGAGAAGTAAAACAAAGGTAGAAGAGCATGAAAACTTCAAAGGTACAATAGAAGAACTAGGAATGTGGTCTTTTGACGGATCTTCAACTAGACAAGCAGAAGGTGGATCTTCAGATTGTTTATTAAAACCTGTAGCTATTTATCCAGATCCAGATAGAATCAATGGATACTTAGTAATGACTGAAGTTTTAAACGCAGATGGAACGCCTCACACATCTAACGGAAGAGCTACTATTGATGATGATGATAATGATTTCTGGTTTGGTTTCGAGCAAGAGTATTTTATTATGGATACTAAAACACAATTACCATTAGGCTTCCCTGTTGGTGGTTATCCTGCACCACAAGGTATGTATTACTGTTCTGTTGGTGGTAGAAATACACATGGTAGAGATTTAGTTGAAGAGCATGCGGATTTATGTATTGATGCAGGTTTAAACTTTGAAGGTATTAACCAAGAGGTTGCTTCGGGACAATGGGAATTTCAATTGTTTGCAAAAGGCGCTAAAAAAGCTGGTGACGAAATATGGGTAGCTAGATACTTACTAGATCGTTTAACTGAGAAATATGGTTACTACATTGAGTACCACCCAAAACCATTAGGAAAAGATATGGATTGGAATGGTTCTGGTATGCACGCAAACTTCTCTAATACAACGTTAAGAACTTGTGGTTCTAAAGAAACTTACGAAGCAATTTGTGAAGCTTTCCGTCCAGTTGTAAAAGAGCACATCGAAGTTTACGGTGAGTTTAATGACCAACGTTTAACAGGAGATCATGAAACTGCTGCTATTACTGATTTCTCTTATGGAGTTTCAGATAGAGGAGCTTCAATTCGTATTCCAATTATTACTGTTGAAAAAGGCTGGAAAGGCTGGTTAGAAGATAGAAGACCAGCTTCAAACGGTGACCCTTATAAAATTGCTGGACGTATTATTAAAACTGTTAAATCTGCTAAAGTTTAATAATTACAGCACAAATTTTGTTCATGAAAAAAGCGCTAATATTTATTTATTAGCGCTTTTTTTTATGTTGTATTAAAGCTAAATAATTGTTACTTAATAATAAACTTTTACCAATTTAATTTTAACATTAATCTTTTATGTAAAAATAACAAGTGTAGTTATATTTGCCAGAAATAAATTTACTATGAAAAAAATAATTCTCGCTTTTAGTCTTATCTTCTTTTTTGCTTGTTCTGATAATGATTCTGAAGATTTCACTCAGGCAAATGAAGATGAAATCACTCAATTCATCGCAGATAATAACTTAAATGCCCAAAAAAGTAGCTCAGGTTTATACTATGTAATAGATAATCCGGGTACTGGTGTGCAACCAACTTCATCTGATAATGTAACCGTAGCTTATAAAGGCTATTTTACAAATGGTGATGTATTTGACCAAAGTAGTGCTGAAGGCATTTCGTTTGGTTTACAACAAGTAATACAGGGATGGACAGAAGGTATTACCTATTTTAAAGAAGGTGGTAGCGGTATTTTGTTAATTCCATCACGTTTAGGATATGGCAATAGAGGACGAGGTAACATACCTGGTGGAGCTGTGCTTATTTTTGATATTAACCTTATAGAGGTAAATTAAAATAATGACTTTAATTTATAAAAAACCACATTGTTTTCACAATGTGGTTTTTTGTTTAAAAGCAAGTATTTGTAAACTATAACTATGTAATTAGCTATTAAAAACTAAAAGAAATAATAATCTCTTTTTATCAAAATAAAAAGCAAAAAAAGTGCCTATTAAAGTATTAATAGGCACCTATTTATAAAGCTATTATAACCATACTGTAAACATAATTCCCATTTACAGCAGTATTTTCAAAATTTAGTCATTATTTTTTGGCTTAAATACAATTTCATACGATTGCCCATCACCTATAACTTGTTTTGCTATATTTTGAATATCACTTTTTGACATGTTAGTTACAATATCTTCAAAGTTTTTTGGATCATTCATGTTGTAATTATACTTATAAAAATTTCTAAGTAATTGCATATCGTAAGAATTTTTATCTTTTGATTGCTGACGTTCTTTTAAAAAGTTAGTTCTGGTTTTTTCTAAATTTTCATCCATAATTTCGCCATCTGCCATTTTTTGTAATTCTGCTTGCACAATACCTACTAACTTTTCAGCTAAATCTGGGTTACAATCAAAACTTACTGAAACATAAGCCTGAGATTTTGGCTCTCTAGAAAATCTAGCAAATGCTCTTGGGCTATAAGCGCCACCTTCAGATTCTCTTACAGTTTCTGTAATGCGTAATTGCAATATATCGCCTAAAGCGTCCGTATAAAGCGCATTTTTAATTGAATAAGGCATTTCTTTCTTATAAGCAATATTAATACGTGCTTTTGGGTCTTCCATGCTTAGATAAATATCTTCATCTATTTTACCCGATAACCAAGTAGCACCATTGTCTTTATAGGCTTCAGTAGTATTTTTTGTTGGAATACTAGCTATGTATTTTTCTAAAAGTGGTTTTAGTTCCTCTTCTTTAACATCGCCTACTAAAATAAATTCGAAGTCGGAAGCATCCGCAAAACGATCTTGATAAATAGATTTAATTTTATCAAATGAGATATCATCAGCATAAGCTTGCGTAAACAAACGTTCTTTAGGATTGTCTTTTCCATATAAAGCAACGGTAAGACTATCTCTCATTTTTTCTCCTATATCTTTACCCCTTCTTGTAATATAGTTACTAATGTTGCTTTGTAATACTTTATAGGATTCTTCATCAAAGCGTGGCTTAACAAAATACATATATACCATTTGTAACATAGTTTCCACATCTTTTGTGTTAGAAGACCCACTTAGGTTTTCATCAATTTCTCCTAGTCTAATTCTAACATTTGCTGTTTTTCCAGCTAAAATTTTTCTTAAATCTGTTGATGTAAAATCTCCTAATCCTGACATTTGCACTAAGTTACCCATTAAACTTGCTGATGGTAAGTCTTCATCACTTAATAAAGAAGTACCTCCATAACTATAAGCAGATAAGGCTACTTTATCTTTCTCTTTGTCAACAAATTTATAATGAACCTTAACACCATTACTTAGCGTAAAAGTTGTAGAACCTAAATCATCATTAGTTTCTGTACTTGAAATTTTACCGTTAGTAATTTTAACACCAGATACTAGTGTTTTCCCTTTTAATGCTTCCGAATACGGTTCAAGATTTGGATTATTTTCAACAGCTAAAATAATTTGTTTTGCTTGTTCTTCAGTCAAATTATCTTGCCCTTCAACTCCAGTTACATTTAAATATCTGTTTTCTTGAGCGTATAATCTTTTAATAGTTTCATGAATATCTTCTTTTGTAATATCGTTGAAGAGATTTTTAGCTATTTCATACTCCTTTTCAATATCAGAAATAGTTTTGTTTTCTAAGTAATTATTTTGAATTGATCTTACTATTTGCCTGTGACTGATGTCATTCTTTTTTGCAATTTGATTTTCATAAGATGTTTTAAGCTGTGCAATAGTTCTATCTATTTCAGATTGTAAGTAACCAAACTTCACTGCCCTTACTACCTCATTTAGTACTTGAGCAAATGCTTCCTTTTGTTTATTCGGTTTTGGTGCTATACCTACACTAAATGCATTTGAAGTTCTAGCCATTCCTCTGTAACCTCCAAAGGCACCTAAAAAATTAGCATCTGGTTTCTGAGCCAATTCTCTAATTCTAGCAGATAACATAGAAGTTGCCATAGACTCTAGTAATGAGCGTTTTAAATCGGCAACTGTTTCTGTTTCTAAAGATTTTTTATGACGAATACCAAAACTAATGTTGGCGGTTGAAACTTCTGGATCCATTCCTAAGCTATATAACATTTCTTTATTATCGGGTATATCAATAATAAAACGCTCTCTAGGATTATCAACTGCTGGGATTTTAGAAAACTTACTAATAATTTTTTGCTCAATCTCATTCAAATCTACATCACCAATAACTGCTATCGCTTGCAAGTCTGTTCTGTACCAATCATGGTAAAAATCGCGTAATGCTTTGTATTCAAAACCTTCTACAACTGACATTAAACCTATTGGTAATCTATCAGCATATTTAGAATGGTTAAATGTAATTGGTAACGAAGTTTGAAATAATCGCATTTGTCCATTTTGTCTAGTACGCCATTCTTCTTTTATTACACCACGTTCCGCATCAATTTCTTCATCTGTTAAAAGTAAATAATTAGACCAATCGTTTAGTACAGTCAAACAAGTATCTACAAGACCATCTTTAGTTGGGATATTGGTTAAATTATAGACTGTTTCATCAAACGACGTGTAGGCGTTTATATCCTTTCCAAAAACAGCTCCATGTTTTTGAAGGGTGTTAAGAATTCCTTTACCAGGGAAATTTTGCGTTCCGTTAAATGCCATATGTTCTAAAAAATGAGCTAATCCTTGCTGGTCATCATTCTCTAAAACAGAACCAACGTTTTGAATAATATAATAGCTAGCCGCATCTTTTACTACATCTGTACTTTTAATATAATACGTTAAGCCATTTGGTAAAACTCCTTTTTTAATGGATTCGTCTGTTGGTATCGGACTACTATAAGCTGCAGTTTGAGCAAATCCATTAAAATTAATACAGCAAAAAGTAAAAATTGTAAGCTTTAAAATAAATTTCATTTAATTTTTTTTTAAGTAATTTAAATAATAATTAGTGTTTTCCAAACAAATTTAGTTTATAAAACTTGATTATTATGTTAATTTTGTGTGAATAAAAAAGCACTTTTCAATGTTTACCAACCGCAAATGATGACCAACAAATTTGCTATTGACTTACAAATGAAAACAGTTAAAATTTCAATATCTTACATAAGTTTTAATGAATTATATTTTAAAACAAACAATACTGTAAATACACTATGCAAATAAGTGCAACCAACACAGCTAAACCAACAACCATTATTTGGAATGATAAAGAAGTAATAACTGGGATTCATAAAACACCGACAAACAAACCCATATTTTTAGGAAAAGATATAGTTGAAAATGATGAAGTATCAGATAGGAAATACCATGGAGGAGAGTTTAAAGCATGTTATTTGTTTTCTGAAGACCATTATAATTATTGGAAAAACTTGTATCCAGAACTCGATTGGAATTGGGGTATGTTTGGTGAAAACATAACCGTTTCCGGTTTAAATGAAAAAGAGCTTCATATTGGTGATATTTACAAAATTGGTTCTGCTCAAATTCAAGTAACTCAGCCTAGAGAACCTTGTTTTAAATTAGGTGTTAAATTTGGCTCTCAAGAAGTTTTAAAACAATTTATTAACCACGGCTTTCCGGGTACTTACACTCGGATATTAGAAGAAGGCTATGTTAAAGCTGGCGACACCTTTGAATTAGTTAATAAAACTAAAAATACTTTAAGTATTTGGCAATTTTTCAATTTATTATATAGCAAAGAAAAGAACCAAGGACACATAAAATTAATTTTAGATAATAATGCACTACCAAAACAAAAACGAGAAAAGCTTAAAGCTTATTTAAAATAAGTTTGTGCCGGTTTATCATATCTTTGCCATAAATATGTTGTAGATGTCTTTTAAAGATTTAAAAATAAGTAAACCCATTTTACGTGCTATTGCAGAAGCTGGATACGATAACCCTACTCTGGTTCAAGAAAAAACAATCCCGCTAGTTTTAAGCAAAAAAGATGTGATTGTATCTGCACAAACAGGAACAGGAAAAACAGCTGCTTTTGCACTTCCTATTTTACAATCGCTTTTAGATCAACAAGACGCCCCAAAAAAAGGAAAAACTGTAAAAGCATTAATTATAAGTCCAACTCGAGAGTTAGCAATTCAAATTGAAGATAATTTTAAAACCTACAACACATATACTAACTTAAGAACCACTGTTGTTTACGGTGGCACCTCAATCGAACCACAAAAAGATATTTTAAGAAAAGGGGTTGATATTTTAATTGCAACTCCTGGACGTCTATTAGATTTACATAAGCAAGATATAATCAATTTGGATTATGTTGAAACCCTAGTTTTAGATGAAGCCGATTTAATGCTAGACATGGGTTTTATTGATGATGTAAGAAAGATTGAGCGTTTATGTACCAGAGAAAAGCAAATACTGCTTTTTTCAGCAACCATTCCTCATAAAGTAGAACAATTAGCTAATTCTGTTTTAAATACACCTGAGCGTGTTGAAGTAGCCCAAAATTCTTCTACTTCAAAAAATGTTGCTCAATTGCTTTATTACGTGCCCAAACGAAATAAAATTGAATTGTGTTTACATCTACTTAGAAACACTATTAAAGGAAATATTATCATTTTTAGACGCACTAAATTTGGTGTAGACAAACTTGAAAAAACACTCTTAAAAAATGGTTACAGAGTTGATAGTATTCACGGTGATAAAAGTCAGACTGGTAGACAAGATGCTCTAAATAAATTTAAGAGAGGAGATGTTAATATTTTAATTGCTACCGATGTTGCAGCACGCGGTATAGATATAAATAATTTAGACGCCGTAATTAATTTTGATTTACCAAATATTCCAGAAACCTACGTACATAGAATTGGCAGAACAGCAAGAGCTGGAAATACTGGAATAGCCTATTCACTTTGTTCTTCTGATGAAAAGAATTACATAAAAAGTATCCAGCAACTTATTCAATTGCAATTGGATATTATTGAAGATCACCCCTATCCGCTTGACCCAAAAGCGAAACCGATTATTCATAAGTCGAAAAAAACTGGTAGTAAACATAAAAAAGGTAGAAAAAGCGTAGCTTCAAAAAAGAAAAAAAAGCGTTGGTATTAAACATTAGTTAATGTCTGAAATTGAACAAATAATAAATAAATTACAACTATTACCTCATCCTGAAGGTGGTTATTTCAAAGAAGTTTACAGAAGTGAAGGACTAATAAATAATGACAGTTTAAATTCAGATTTTTCTGGAAAACGTAATTACTCAACATCCATTTATTTTCTGTTAACGTCAAACAATTTCTCTGCGTTTCATAGAATAAACCAAGATGAGATTTGGCATTTTTATAAAGGTTCCCCCATTAAACTTCATGTAATTTCTAAAAAAGGTGATTACAAAAATGTTATTATTGGCAATGATTTAGAGAAAGAAGAAACACTTCAATACATTGTTCCGGCAAAATGTTGGTTTGCTGCAGAAGTAATAAACCAAGATGCTTTTAGCTTGGTTGGCTGTACTGTTTCACCTGGATTTGATTTTGATGATTTCGAACTTGCTGAAAGAAATGCTTTAATTTCAAAATTTCCTCAACACAAAGCCCACATATTAAAACTGACCAGATAGTAATTATTAAATTGGGCTAAAATATTCTAAAAGTCATTATCTTAGAGAAAATATTCTATTTATGAGTAATGATTACACAAATCCTGCTTTTAAAAAGTTACTAAAAAAACTACAAGAAGAGAGCTGGCAATTAGAACTTATTATTTCTGGTTTTGCAATTTTCGGATTAATTACCGCTTATCCAAATATTCAATTAAGTGTTCAAGAATCTGAAAATAGTGAACAAATCTATAAATTTATCATTTCGCTTGTAGCCCTTATTTCTTGTGCTATTTTAATATTTAATTTACTATTGCACGTTATGCTTCGTGGCTTATGGATTGGCGCACTAGGTTTACGCTATGTGTCTGGAGATATAGATTATGAAAGTTTAAATTACAGCAAAAAATTCACCAAATATTTAGAAAAAAAAGTAGGATCTTTTGATAAATACATTGCAACATTAGAGAATTACTGTAGCATTATTTTCGCTATTTCATTTTTACTAATTTTTTATGTGCTCGCAATAACATTTACAATATTAACTATTGCTTTTATTGGTAACTTTATAATTGATAACGATAATTTGCCAAATTGGTTATCGAATGGAGTTGGCATTCCTCTAGTTATTTTTATCGTTCTTGGTATGCTTATAACTTTTATAGATTTTTTAACTCTTGGTTTTTTAAAGAAGAAAAAATGGATTTCTAAAATATATTTCCCAATCTATTGGGTATTTAGTTTTATAACATTGTCTTTTTTATACAGACCTATAGTTTATAATTTTCTTGATAATAAGTTTGGAAGACGCTTAAGTTTAATTTTAGTACCATTATATGTACTTATTTTAATAACTACATCCTTAAAATATAATCCGTCTAATTATTTAAGTACTGATACTTATTCAAATGAAGTAATAGCTAACAACGAAAACTATGAGGATTACTTAATTAAAAGCAATGGCTTTATGAGAAATTCCATGATTCAATCAAAAGTAATTACAGATCCATACATAAAAGTGTTTTTAGTTTTTTCTGATAATATTGAAGATATTGTTTTTAGTTTTAACCCTAGTTTAAAGCCTAAAGAAGATAAAAGAGGATTAGAAACTAACATTACCATTGGAGGAAATAATCAATTTAACTTTGGTAATAGAGCTGAAAGTATTCAAAGAGAATATATAGAAACATTTAACTCTATATACTATGTGATTATAGATTCTACAAAATATCAGCCTAAATTTGTTTTATCTAAAAACCATAAAAATGAGTTAGGTTTTGAAACATATATTAGCACAAATATGCTAGATGAAGGCAAGCACCTTTTAAAGGTAAACCGCTTAAGAATAAGTAAAGGTGATACTATACGATGGAATATTTCAAAAATTCCCTTTTGGTTTTACAAGGACTAATTATATTTCTAAACGCTTATTAAAATGGTATTTTAATAACGGAACTTGTATACATAGCATACCTCCAAATAATATTATAGCGTAAGCAAAAACTTTAGGTATTGAAAAGTTTGAAATAGCATTCGAGGCTTTATTATTTGATATTACACTAAAGTCAATAGCATTGAACCAATTAGAACGAGGAGACACTTCAGTTTGGCTACTAAAGAATACAATATAGACTAACAAAGCTATAAATACTGCAAAAATAACACCCCAAGTATACTTAGAAATAAGGGGCTTATAAACAATTGATTTACTTTGGTTAAGCATATTTACCTCAGCCATTACAGAGTTAGTAAAATTAAATGAAGGGCTTTCAACTGCAGCTTCTTTAATAACTTTATTAGTTATTTCCTCTAAATATTTATCTACCTTATCTTTCATATTGTTCAATTATTTCAGGCTCTAGATGCCTCTTTAAAACAGTGGCTAGCTTTTTTCTACTTCTATGTATTTTAACCTTTATATTATTTGTTTTTAGATTAACTGTTTTTGCAATTTCATCTAAAGTCATATCATCAAAATAATATAAAGTTAACAAAAAGCTATCTTCACTTGGCAACAAAGCTATACAATTTTGTATTGCTTTACTTTGCTCTTCTTTCTCTAATTTAAAAAGTGCATTATCAATAGTTTTTATTTGATGTTCTGTAAATTCATCTATAGGCACATCATTAAAATGCTTTCTATTCTTTTTTAATCGATCTAAACTTGTATGGTAAGCTATTTTATAAATCCATGTTGAAAATTTAGAATCTCCTTTAAACTTGCCTAGAGATTTATAAGCTTTAATAAAAGTATCTTGTGCCACCTCCTCTGCTTCCTCTCTATTTTTCATCATTCTTAAGGTTAAGGTATACACCAAATCCTTGTAACGGTTTACTAAGACAGTAAATGCATTAGTATCGCCATCAATTATTAAATTGATATAATGTTGATCGTTAGTAGTCATTTTTAAGGTAAGACGATCTAAACTGAATTTAGGTTACATAAAAACTAAAAAAAATATTTTTAGAAAAAAGTGTAACCAAAATCAAAAGATTATCGTCATAAGCTAAGAACAATTAAAATTAATGAATTAAATAATCAATTAAAAAACAACAATTATGGAAGAAATATTAATCCCAATCAGTTTATTTTTAGCAATTTTTGGAGTAGTTTATCTTTATTTATCTACTCGAAATAAAGAGCGTTTAGCCCTTATAGAAAAAGGAGCAGACGCAAGTATTTTTATGAGAGGCCGAAGCTCTAGCCCAATTTGGAAAGTTATCCTTTTAAATTTAGCTTTATTATTAATGAGTATTGGTGTAGGCGTTTTTATAGCCTCTATTTTAGACAATTATACTACTTTAGGGGATTCTGTTTATCCTGGTACTATTTTCCTAATGGCTGGCTTAGGGCTATATATAGGGTTTAATAAAAGTAAAGATTTGGATAAAGAATAAATCAATTTTCAATCAATCAAAAAACTTTAAAAACCTGTTTTCTTATAGAAAACGGGTTTTTTTATTGAATGGGAAAATCAAAATAAGTACTAGGAAAAGGTTCTCCTCTAAGTGTAAAATGCCACCATTCTTTTGGGTAATTTCTAAAACCATGTTTAGCCATAACCCTCTGTAAAAGTTGTCTGTTTACTTTCTGAGACTCAGAAATATCTTCATAATTTACCCAAGACTCTATTCCAAAAAAATCATATGGACTTCCCATATCTAAAGGAATTCCAGTATTACCATCAATAATAGTTAAATCTAAAGTACTGCCTCTACTATGCCCCGAGCGTGACGCAATATATTCTTCTTTAAATAAATTTTTCTTTTCCGTATTTGGATAAAAAACGTGTTTGTTTATTGTATCATTTAAATTTTTAGCCCATTTTATAAAATGATTAACGGCACTTTGCGGTCGGTAACCATCGTATACTTTTATACACAAGTTATTATTTTGTAATTCTTCATGAACATGCTTTAATGCATCTGCTGCTTCTTGAGTTAAAATAAGTTTATTTACTTCATAACCATCAATAGGTTTTCCAACAAAGTTATAATCACCAAAGTATCTTAACTCAATATCTAAATCAGGTATAACATCTTTAACATATACAAACCCATTTGGTAATTGAGCAAAAACATTTACACAAAAAAGACTTGCGAAAATTATAACCTTTAACTTCATTTTTATTTTGATTTATGCTAATTTAGAAAATAAAAGAATATGCTTTTTAGTAATCCTATAAATTTAGAAATGAAAGATGGTAATGTTGTTTATTACCCTAATTTCTTTAATAAAAATCAAGCTGACATCTTTTTTGAAAACCTACTGCAATCCATTAATTGGCAACAAGACAATATAACAGTTTTCGGGAAAACATATTTACAACCAAGGCTTACCGCTTTTTATGCTGATAATAGCAAAAATTATAAGTACAGTAACATTACTATGAAACCTCATCATTTTAGTGGAGATTTACTAAAAATAAAAACAAATATAGAAACCAAGCTTGATATAAAATTTACAAGTTGTTTAGCAAACTTATATAGAGATGGCAATGATAGTAATGGTTGGCATGCAGACGATGAGAAGGAACTTGGTATAAACCCAATTATAGCGTCAATTTCATTTGGTGAAAAAAGAGTTTTTCATTTTAAACACAGATACAATAAGGAACTCAAGAAAAAGTTGGTTTTAGATCCAGGAAGCTTATTATTAATGAAAGGAGCAACTCAAGAAAACTGGCTTCATCAAATTCCAAAAACAAAAAAACAAATAGGAGAAAGAATTAATTTAACTTTTAGAATTATAAAATAAAAAAGCCGAGTTCCCTCAAACTCGGCTTCCTTTCAATTTGCTTTTTTATATTATGACGTTAGATTTGGGGTCTCCATATCAACAACATAATGCAAATATTAATTAATTAATCCATTGAACTAAAAAGTGTGTTATTTAGTACACTCCAAATATATAATTATTAAATAATATAAAACGATTAAATACACTATTAATCGATGAAATACACTTAATTTTAACATTTAAAGATAAAAAACACTATATTATCGATTAAATACACTTTAGAGATACTTGTAAAATAAAAAAAGCACTCTAAAAAAGAGTGCTTTTTTTCTAACTAACCAACCAAAATATGAATTACACTTCTTAAGTTTAAAGTAACCACTCAATAAACTTTTTAGTATTTGAATGTAATTACTTTTAATAATTCAAACACCGTGCCAAACTGTAAAACTCAACTTTTTACCATATAATATATATTTCACTAATTTGCATAAATAATAATTTACATTCAGACTATGCAACCTTTATTCACTAATGATACCATTGTATTTGGACTATTAATGTTAATGCTAGGTTTTGTGTTTTACACATCCTCTAGTTCAAACTCAATATGGAAAAAATTTTACAAATATATTCCAGCATTACTTCTAGCCTACATGCTTCCTGGTGCTTTAACAACTTTAGGAATAATAGCACCAGAATGGACAACTATTAGTGCATCTGGTGAAGTTATTGAGCATAGTTCGCAACTGTACTACATTGCTAGTAGGTTTTTACTTCCTGCAGCGCTAGTATTAATGACACTTAGTATAGACCTGAAGGGAATTTATAATCTTGGTCCAAAAGCACTAATTATGTTTTTAACAGGAACCGTTGGCGTTATAATTGGTGGTCCTCTGGCTATTTTATTAATATCCATTATATCTCCTGAAACTGTTGGAGGTGCAGGTCCGGATGCTGTTTGGAGAGGTTTAGCAACTTTAGCAGGTAGTTGGATTGGTGGAGGAGCTAACCAAGCGGCAATGCTGGAGATATATGGTTATAATACAGATAACTATGCAGGTATGGTAATCGTAGATATTGTTGTTGCTAATATCTGGATGGCTATTTTACTATTAGGGATTGGCAAATCTGATAAGATTGATAAATGGCTTAAAGCTGACAATACAGCTATTGAAGCTTTAAAAAAACGTGTTTCGTCACATGCATCTAAAATTTCCAGAAATCCGTCACTTAGTGATTTCATGATAATATTGGGCATTGCATTTACAGTTGTTGGACTATCTCATTTTGGAGCTAATAATATTTCTGAATATCTAAAATCTAATTTTGAAATTATAAGTGATAAAACATCTGCAATGTCCTCTTTTGGTTCACAGTTTTTCTGGATGATAACCATTGCAACCGTTGTTGGAATACTTCTTTCTTTCACGAAACTCAAGCAGTACGAAGGTGCAGGTGCTAGTAAGATTGGAAGTGTTTTTATTTACATTTTAGTTGCAACTATAGGTATGAAAATGGATCTTACTAGAATTACAGAAAATCCAGGTTTAATTTTTGTTGGTCTAGTCTGGATGTTTATACATGTAGTACTCCTAATTTTAATTGCAAAAATTATAAAGGCACCTTATTTTTTCTTGGCTGTTGGTAGTAAAGCAAATATTGGCGGTGCAGCTTCTGCTCCGGTAGTTGCTGCTGCTTTTCACCCATCGTTAGCCACTGTTGGAGTTCTTCTAGCTGTTTTTGGGTATGTAGTTGGTACCTATGGTGCTATGCTTTGTGCAGAGTTAATGAAAATTGCAGCAGCTGGTTAGTTTTAATAAATAATTTTAAGATATTTGCCATTCTTAAATTAAAATCCATAAATGAAAAAACTATCTCTTTTACTTGTTCTTCTTTTTATATTTTCTTGTAGCGAAAAACAACCTGATTTACTTGTAAAGGTTAATATAAAAGGGCTAAAAAAAGGAACTGTTTACTTGAAAAAAACGAACGATTCAACTCTAATAACAGTTGATTCTTTGAATATAAATGGAAATTCAGAATTTGAATTACGAAGTGATTTAGATTCTCCTGAAGTTTTCTTTCTTTTTTTAGACAAACAAAGTGCAGAAAATGATAACATTGTTTTTTTTGCAGATAATGGTATCACTGAAATAAATACAACATTAAAAAACTTTGCTTTCGATGCCAAAATTAAAGGCTCTAAACAACAACAACTATTAGAAGAGTATCAATCTATAATTTCTAGGTTAAACAATAGAAATTTAGATTTAATTAAAGAGAATTTTGAAGCTCAAAAAGAAGGAGACACAGCAAAATTAAATGCTATTCAAAAGGAATACGACAACTCCTTAAAAAGAAAATATTTATACACTGTAAATTTTGCATTAAATAATAAAGACAGTGAAATAGCACCTTATTTAGCTTTAACAGAGATTTATGACGCCAAAATTAATTTTTTAGATACCATAAATAATTCTTTATCAACTGAAGTAAAGGCTTCAAAATATGGAAAAAAATTACAATCTTTTATTGATGATATAAAAGCTTCAGAAAAGTAGTATCTATTAACACTAGTAACTAAAAAGCAAAAGTTCCTTCTCATTATGAAGGAACTTTTGCTTTTTATAAAAGAGCCGATGGAGGGACTCGAACCCACGACCTGCTGATTACAAATCAGCTGCTCTAGCCAGCTGAGCTACATCGGCGCGTTGACCAATAATTATATTAACCTAGTTTATTAATTTTTTCAATTAAAGCCTTCCCTTTATTTTCCAACTCCTGGTTTATAGACTTAAAATGTGCTTTAGCATTCTCAACATCTTTAGCGTTTACCTTGGCGATTAATTCGTCAAAGGTTTCAATAGCTTCATCAATTATTGCCTCGCTTTTTTTGGTATCTTTATCTGTATTCTCATATTCCCATACGTAAACAGCTTCAATAATATCTCCTAAAACATAATTAATATCCTTTTTAAGGTCTCTAACATTTGCCATAATATCTTATTTAAATTTCAATACAAAACTAAACATAAACTTCTAATAGAGTAGCTTTTTTTGAAGTAATTTGGTAATTTTTAATTGCAGCTGGCAGTAATACAGTTTGTCCTTTTTTCAAATATTCCGATTTACCATTTACAACTATTTCTGCTTCACCATCAACACATAAATATATTAAAAATGAATCATGAGCGTTTGTTTTACAAATGGTTTTACTAACCTCTAAATAGCTTGTTGTAAAATATGGACAACTTACCATTTCATTGGATTCATTTATTGTTTTAGAATAGTTAACTCTAAAATTATCTGGCATATTAAAATCGAAAGCATCTATAGCCAAATCGTTATGTAGTTCTCTTTCATTACCCTCATCATCTACTCTATCCCAATCGTAAACACGATATGTAATATCACTAGTTTGTTGAATTTCTGCTAACATAACCCCAGCTCCAATGGCATGTACACGTCCTACTTCAATAAAATACGTGTCGCCAGTTTTTACTTTATCAAAATTTAAAATTTTAGTAAGCGTTTTACTCTCTAGGTGTTCTAAGTATTTTTCTGAAGTCATATCTTGATTAAAACCAACAATAAGGTTTGAGTCATCATCGGCCTGCATAACATACCACATTTCGGTTTTTCCAAAAGAATTATGACGTTTTGCAGCCAACTCATCATTTGGGTGTAATTGAATTGATAAATCTTCTTTAGCATCAATAAACTTAATAAGTAATGGAAATTTATTCCCAAATGCTTCATAGTTCTTTTCCCCTATTAAATCTGCTTGATATGTTTCTAATAATTCTTTTAAAGATTTTCCTTTTAAACTACCATTAGAGACTATTGATGTATCGCCTTCAACATCACTAACTTCCCAACTTTCACCAACATTTGGTAAATTGTTTTCTTTGTTTAAAAGACTTTTCAATTTTTGCCCTCCCCAAATTTTATCTTTCAATATTGGGTTAAATTTTAATGGGTATAACATATGTATTGTTTTATTCCCCTGAATATGAGACGAAATTTCTAGGTGTTTCGTAAAGCGTAATTTCTAATATTAATTCAGGGCTTAATTTAACTTTCATTTTATTATATATTACGACTGCAATATTTTCAGCAGTTGGATTTAAGTCTTTAAATTCTGGTACTTCAACATTTAAGTTTTTATGATCAAAAGCATCTTCCACCTCGCTTTTTATAATGTCTTTTAGAACTTTCATATCTATTACATAACCCGTTTCTTTGTCAATTTCACCAGTTACGCTTACAATAAGCTCATAATTGTGTCCATGAAAATTAGGATTATTACATTTCCCGAAAATTTCATCATTTTTATCAAAATCCCAATCTTTTCTATACAGTCTGTGTGCTGCATTAAAATGTGCTTTTCTACTGACTGTTACTTTCATGGCTTAATGTTTATGTGTTCGTAAAACTTATCAAAAATAACCTTAAACCATTCGGTATATAATTCAGGATGTAAAGAAATATCAACTTTTACATCTTCAAGAGGCATCCATTTCCAATCAGCTACTTCTTCCAAATTTATTATTGGCTTTTGGTCATAATATCCCAATAACACATGATCGTACTCATGTTCCGTTAAACCATTATCAAAAGGTGCTTTATAGATGAATGAAACAGATTCTTTTAAATCTACAACAAAACCCATTTCTTCCATCAAGCGTCTTTTTCCTGCTTGAATATTAGTTTCTCCATCTCGTTGATGGCTGCAACATGTATTTGTCCATAGTCCTGGGGAATGATACTTATTTAAAGCTCTTTGTTGTAACATTAACTCATTTTTATTGTTGAAAATAAAAACTGAAAATGCTCTATGCAATATGGCTTTTTCGTGAGCCTCCATTTTTGGCATTAAACCAATTTGCTCATCCTTTTCGTTAACAAGGATTACTTTTTCTTCTTTCATAGTTTAACAAAAATACCAAGTAAATTTTTAAAAAACATTATTCTATTAATAATTTTAAAAAGTAGCTTAATCTTCTATACCTATTGAGGTTATAAATATTATATTTGCATCCCATTTGCACAAATATTTATGAGTTTTTTAAAAGAAATTGAACGCAGGCGAACCTTTGGCATTATATCTCACCCAGATGCAGGTAAAACAACTTTAACGGAAAAGTTATTACTTTTTGGTGGAGCCATTCAAGAAGCAGGTGCTGTAAAAAGTAACAAGATAAAAAAAGGAGCTACAAGTGATTTTATGGAAATTGAACGTCAGCGTGGAATTTCTGTTGCAACTTCTGTTTTAGCTTTTGAATATGACGGCATAAAAATTAACATACTTGATACTCCTGGGCATAAAGATTTTGCAGAAGATACTTTTAGAACACTTACTGCTGTGGATAGTGTTATCGTGGTTATAGATGTAGCAAAAGGTGTAGAGGAACAAACTGAAAAACTAGTTGAAGTTTGTAGAATGCGAAATATACCAATGATTGTGTTCATAAATAAGATGGATAGAGAAGGTAAAGATGCTTTCGATTTATTAGATGAAGTTGAACAAAAGTTAGGTTTAAAAGTTACTCCTTTAAGTTTTCCAATAGGAATGGGTTATGAGTTTAAAGGTATTTACAATATTTGGGAGAAAAACTTAAATCTTTTTAGTGGAGATAGTAGAAAAGACATTGAAGAGACCATTGAGATTTCAGATTTAACTTCTCCAGAATTAGATAAATTAGTTGGAGAAAAAGCAGCTTCAACTTTAAGAGAAGAAATAGAACTTGTTGAAGGTATCTATCCATCTTTTGATAAGGATAACTATTTACAAGGAAACTTGCAACCTGTATTTTTTGGTTCAGCTTTAAATAACTTTGGAGTAAGGGAGTTGTTAGATTGTTTTATAGAGATAGCTCCAAAGCCAAGAGCCAAACAAAGTGAAGAACGTTTAGTAAAGCCTGATGAAAACAAATTTAGTGGTTTTGTTTTTAAAATACATGCTAATATGGACCCGAACCATAGAAACCGTTTGGCATTTGTTAAAATTGTATCAGGTGAATTTAAAAGAAATACACCTTATTTACATGTAAGGCACGGAAAGAAAGTAAAATTCTCAAGTCCAAATGCCTTTTTTGCTGAAAAGAAAGAAATTGTAGATATCTCTTATCCAGGTGATATTGTAGGATTGCAAGACACTGGTACTTTTAAAATAGGTGATACCTTAACAGAAGGTGAAATTTTAAATTATAAAGGTGTGCCTAGTTTTTCACCAGAACACTTTAGGTATATTAATAATGCAGACCCATTAAAATCTAAGCAACTCTATAAAGGTATCGACCAATTAATGGATGAAGGTGTTGCACAATTATTCACCTTAGAACTTAATGGCAGAAAAGTTATTGGTACTGTGGGTGCTTTACAATATGAAGTTATACAATATAGGCTTGAACATGAATACGGAGCAAAATGTACTTATGAAAATTTAAATGTACATAAAGCGTGTTGGATTGAGGCTGAAGATGAAAAAAGTGAAGAATTTAAAGAGTTCATTAGAGTTAAACAACGATTTTTGGCAAAGGACAAAAGAAACCAATTGGTTTTTTTAGCTGATTCTCCATTTTCGCTCCAAATGAGTCAACAAAAATATCCAAATTTAAAATTTCATTTAGTCTCAGAATTTAAATAATACATAGATTTTTATTAAAAAAATGCATTTTGACGTGTTTTTTAGTATTTTTATCGATATATTTGATTTTCAAAAATACTTCCCTCTTTTTTATTTGATAACTGAATCTAACCCCAAATTGATTTAACTTATGAAAATAAATGCTCAAGAATTTAGTAATAAAGACATTACTATAGCCTACGACCCTTGTATATGCAAGCAATCAGAAGTATGTTGTAAGGAGCTTTCAAGCGTTTTTAGAAATTCTGTAATTCCTTGGATAGATTTAGATGGTGCTAATATAAAGGATATCAAAAAGCAAATAAAGAAATGCCCTTCAGGAGCTTTAAAATTTCGAATTAATAAAAGAGAAGTTGCATAAATTAAAAAAAGCCCATGAAAAATATTCATAGACTTTTTTATCTTTTATGCTTGCCCAGTTGGACCAAAATTTAGTGGTATTGGAGGTTGTTCATAATCCTTAATTTCTCCATGAGCATTCTCAAACCTTGATACATTGTCGCCTAGTGCTTTTAGTAATCGTTTAGCGTGCTGCGGAGTTAATATAATTCTAGATTTAACCTTACTTTTAGGAATACCAGGCATTATACTAACAAAGTCTACTACAAATTCTGATACCGAATGATTAATAATAGCTAAGTTAGAATATATACCCTCAGCTACTTTTTCATCTAACTCTATATTAATTTGTCCTTGCTTCGGTTTATCATTTTCGTTTGCCATAATAATTTACTTTAAATATTAAAAGCCTTCATATAATGTACATATGAAGGCTTTTTGTTTTATAGATTCCTGCCTCCGCAGGAACAATAATTTTAATTATAATTTAATTCTTGTTTTACTTGCATCATCTCGTCAAATTCTTCTTTAGAACCAACTATGATATCAGTATAACTTCTCATACCTGTTCCTGCTGGAATTCTGTGTCCAACAATTACATTTTCTTTTAATCCTTCTAAAGTATCAACTTTACCTGCTACAGCGGCTTCATTAAGTACTTTAGTAGTTTCTTGGAAGGAAGCAGCCGAAATAAATGACTTAGTTTGAAGCGAAGCTCTTGTAATACCTTGAAGTATTGGCGTTGCAGTTGCTGGTTTAGCATCTCTAGCCGCAACAAGATTCTTGTCTTCTCTTCTAAGAATTGAATTTTCATCTCTTAATTCACGAGGCGAAATAATTTGTCCCGCTTTAAGATTAGCTGAATCACCAGCATCTTCAATAACTTTCATTCCGAAAATTTCATCATTTTCTTTAATGAAATCTGCTTTATGTGCTAGCTGATCTTCTAAGAAAATAGTATCACCAGAATCAATGATTCTAACTTTACGCATCATTTGTCTTACTACAACTTCGAAGTGCTTATCATTAATTTTCACACCTTGTAAACGGTATACTTCTTGTACTTCATTTACTAAATACTGTTGAACTGCAGAAGGGCCTTTGATATTTAAAATATCGTTTGGCGTTATAGATCCATCAGATAATGGCATACCAGCTTTTACATAATCATTTTCTTGTACAAGAATTTGATTAGATAATTTTACTAGGTATTTCTTAACATCACCTAATTTAGATTCTACGATAATCTCGCGGTTACCTCTTTTAATTTTACCAAAAGACACCACACCATCAATAGCACTAACTACTGCTGGATTTGATGGGTTACGCGCTTCGAATAACTCAGTTACACGAGGAAGACCACCAGTAATATCACCTGCTTTTGCAGATTTACGAGGAATCTTAACTAAGATTTTACCAACAATAATTTTCTCGTTATCATCAATCATTAAATGCGCTCCAACTGGTAAGTTGTAAGAACGTATAATTTCACCTTTTGCATCTTCAATATGAAGTGTTGGAATTAATTTCTTATTTCTAGATTCAGAAATTACTTTTTCTTGGAAACCGGTTTGCTCGTCAATTTCAACTTGATAAGTAACTCCTTGCTCAATATTTTCATACTTAACCTTACCGGCAAATTCTGAAATAATTACACCATTATATGGATCCCATTGACAAACTACATCATCTTTCTTAAGGGCATCTCCATTTTTAACAAAAATAGTAGAACCGTAAGGGATGTTATTTGTACTTAAAACAATTCCTGTTTTCTTGTCTGTAAGTTTAAGTTCAGATGTTCTAGAAATAACAATATCTACATCGTTACCTTCACTATCTTGACCTTTAACTGTTTTAAGATCTTCAATTTCAGCAACACCATCAAACTTAACTACAAGCTTATTTTCTTCAGAAATGTTCCCCGCAATACCACCTACGTGGAATGTACGAAGTGTTAACTGTGTACCAGGTTCTCCAATAGATTGTGCAGCAACTACACCAACAGCTTCACCTCTTTGAACCATTTTACCAGTTGCTAAGTTACGTCCGTAACATTTAGCACAAATCCCTTGTAAAGCTTCACAACTTAATGCTGATCTTACTTCTACAGATTCAATTGGAGAAGCTCCGATTGATTTTGCAATAACATCATCAATTAATTGACCTGCTGAAACTAACAACTCATCAGTTAATGGATTGTATACATCATTTAATGATACACGACCAACAATTCTTTCTTCTAAAGTTTCTACTACTTCATCATTCTTCTTTAATGGCTCAACTTCTACACCTCGTAATGTTCCACAATCTTCAGAGTTAATTATAACATCTTGAGAAACATCAACTAAACGACGTGTTAAGTAACCCGCATCAGCTGTTTTTAAAGCGGTATCTGCAAGACCTTTACGTGCACCGTGTGTAGAAATAAAGTATTCTAAAATTGAAAGACCTTCTTTAAAGTTAGAAAGAATCGGGTTTTCAATAATCTCGCCACCTCCTGCATTAGATTTTTTAGGTTTCGCCATTAATCCACGCATACCAGTAAGCTGACGAATCTGTTCTTTAGATCCACGAGCTCCAGAGTCAAGCATCATAAACACAGAGTTGAATCCTTGCTGATCCTCACGTATACGTTTCATTGACAATTCAGTCAATTCAGCATTTGTGGACGTCCAGATATCAATTACTTGATTATAACGTTCGTTATTTGTAATAAGCCCCATGTTATAGTTACCAGTAAT
Organism: Algibacter aquimarinus; assembly: GCF_039543265.1. Lineage (NCBI taxonomy): Bacteria > Pseudomonadati > Bacteroidota > Flavobacteriia > Flavobacteriales > Flavobacteriaceae > Algibacter > Algibacter aquimarinus. Next base: position 93,269 of record NZ_BAABJK010000002.1, read on the forward strand.
ACCGTCAACTAAACCATTAGCTTTATCAATCATACCTTGCTTTTCAGGTGGTATAATAATATCTCCTAAACTAAACGATAATCCACCTTGGAATGCAAATTTAAATCCTAATGTTCTAATAGCATCAAGGAAATCTGCAGTTTCAGGAACAGAAGTTACTTTAAGAATATCACCAATAATATCTCTTAGAGATTTCTTAGTTAACACCTGATTGATATAACCTGCTGCTTGTGGTACGTGCTGATTAAACAACACTCTACCAACAGTAGTTTCTACAATCATTCTGTCAAGTTTACCATCTTCATTAATATCAATAGTTCTAACTTTGATACCAGCATTTAGGTCAACTCGCTTCTCATTAAAAGCAATTTCTACTTCTTCTGGTGAATAAAACGTTAATCCTTCTCCTTTTATAGGTAATTCTGGAGTAGATTTACGCAACTTAGTCATATAATAAAGACCAAGAACCATATCCTGTGAAGGTACAGTTACCGGTGAACCGTTGGCTGGATTTAAGATATTATGAGAAGCCAACATTAATAATTGACACTCTAAAATAGCTTCTGGTCCTAATGGTAAATGCACCGCCATCTGGTCACCATCAAAATCCGCATTAAATGCAGTACACACTAATGGGTGTAACTGGATTGCTTTTCCTTCGATTAATTTCGGTTGGAAAGCTTGGATGCCTAGACGGTGTAAAGTAGGCGCACGGTTTAGCAATACTGGATGTCCTTTAAGAACATTTTCCAAGATATCCCAAACCACTGGTTCTCTTTTATCTATAATTTTCTTAGCAGATTTTACTGTCTTTACAATTCCTCTTTCAATTAATTTTCTAATAACGAAAGGCTTGTATAATTCAGCTGCCATATTTTTAGGCAATCCACATTCAAATAATTTTAATTCTGGTCCAACAACAATTACAGAACGTGCAGAATAATCAACACGCTTACCTAGTAAGTTTTGACGGAAACGTCCTTGCTTACCTTTAAGTGAATCTGATAATGATTTTAATGGTCTATTAGAATCTGTTTTAACCGCAGATGATTTACGTGTGTTATCAAATAATGAATCTACAGATTCTTGCAACATACGCTTCTCATTACGTAAAATTACTTCCGGTGCTTTTATCTCGACTAATCGTTTAAGACGGTTGTTACGAATAATTACACGACGGTATAAATCATTTAAATCTGAAGTTGCAAAACGACCACCATCTAACGGCACTAACGGACGTAATTCTGGTGGAATAATTGGCACAACTTTCATAATCATCCATTCAGGACGATTTTCTCTGTTGTTATTAGATTCTTTTAATGCTTCAACAACTTGTAAACGCTTTAAAGCTTCTGTTTTACGTTGTTTAGATGTTTCAGTATTTGCTTTATGACGAAGTTCGTATGATAACGTTTCTAAGTCAATTCTAGCTAATAACTCTATCAAACATTCAGCACCCATTTTAGCTAAAAACTTTTCTGGGTCAGAATCATCTAAATATTGGTTTTCTTGTGGAAGTGATTCTAGAATATTTAAATATTCCTCCTCAGTAAGGAAATCCATTTTTTGTAATGGCTCTCCTTCTTCATTTTTTGCATTACCTGGTTGGATTACTACATAACGTTCGTAGTAAATAATCATATCTAATTTCTTAGAAGGCAATCCTAATAAATAACCTATTTTGTTTGGTAACGAACGGAAGTACCATATATGAGCTACAGGAACAACTAAATTAATATGTCCTACTCTATCACGACGTACTTTCTTTTCGGTTACTTCTACCCCACAACGGTCGCAAACGATTCCTTTGTAGCGAATTCTTTTATACTTACCACAAGCACACTCATAATCCTTTACAGGACCAAAAATACGCTCACAGAACAAACCATCACGTTCAGGTTTGTGAGTTCGATAATTGATAGTTTCTGGTTTTAAAACTTCACCTCTAGACTCTGCTAAAATAGATTCTGGTGATGCTAAACCAATGGAGATTTTATTAAATCTCTTAACTGTATTTTTATCTTGTTTTCTTGCCATAATAAATGGTTGAAATGAATTTAATTAATTAACTACTCCTCTAATCTGATGTCTAAACCTAAACCTTTCAATTCATGCATTAATACATTGAAAGATTCTGGTAAACCTGGATCTGGCATTGGCTCACCCTTAACTATACTTTCGTAAGTTTTAGCTCTACCAATAACATCATCAGATTTTACAGTTAAGATCTCACGTAAGGTACTTGATGCACCATATGCTTCAAGTGCCCAAACTTCCATCTCACCAAAACGCTGACCACCAAATTGTGCTTTACCACCTAATGGTTGTTGTGTAATTAATGAGTAAGGTCCAATAGAACGTGCATGCATTTTATCGTCAACCATGTGTCCTAGTTTCAGCATGTAAATCACACCAACAGTTGCTGGTTGATCGAAACGCTCACCTGTTCCACCATCGTATAAATAAGTATGTCCATATCTTGGAATTCCAGCTTCATCTGTAAATCCGTTAATTTGATCTATTGTAGCACCATCAAAAATTGGAGTCGCGTATTTACGACCTAGTTTTTGACCTGCCCATCCTAATACAGTTTCATAAATCTGCCCGATGTTCATACGAGATGGTACACCAAGTGGATTAAGAACAATATCTACAGGAGTTCCATCTTCTAAGAATGGCATATCTTCTTGACGAACAATACGAGCAACAATACCTTTGTTACCGTGACGACCCGCCATTTTATCACCAACTTTAAGTTTACGTTTCTTAGCAATATAAACTTTTGCTAGTTTGATAATACCTGCTGGTAACTCATCACCTACAGAGATTGTAAATTTCTCACGACGTAACGAACCTTGCAAGTCATTTTCTTTTATCTTGTAGTTGTGGATTAATTCTGAAACTAGTTGATTTGTGTAATCATCAGTTGTCCATTTTCCAGAAACTAAATGCGCGTAATCATCAACAGCATTTAACATTTTAAGCGTGAATTTTTTACCCTTTGGTAAAACTTCTTCACCTAAATCATTAAAAATACCTTGAGCTGTTTTACCATTTACAATAGCAAAAAGTTTTTCAACTAATACTTCTTGTAGCTCATCAAATTTTCTGTCATACTGAGCTTCTAAAGCTAGAATATCATCTTTATCTTGAGCTCTTTTACGCTTATCTTTTACAGCTCTTGCAAATAATTTCTTTTCAATTACAACACCATGTAATGAAGGTGAAGCTTTTAAAGATGCATCTTTAACATCTCCTGCTTTATCACCAAAAATGGCACGTAATAATTTTTCTTCAGGAGTTGGATCAGATTCACCTTTTGGTGTGATTTTACCAATTAAGATATCACCAGGCTTTACTTCAGCTCCAACACGAATCATTCCGTATTCATCTAAATCTTTAGTAGCCTCTTCTGAAACGTTTGGAATATCATTAGTTAATTCCTCATTACCTAATTTAGTATCTCTAACATCCAAAGAATATTCATCAATATGAATTGATGTGAATATATCTTCACGAACTACCTTTTCTGAGATTACAATCGCATCCTCAAAGTTATACCCTTTCCAAGGCATAAAGGCTACTTTCATATTTCTACCTAAGGCTAGCTCTCCTTTTTGAGTCGCATATCCCTCACATAAAACTTGACCTTTTGTTACTTTATCACCTTTAACTACGATTGGTTTAAGGTTAATAGAAGTTCCTTGGTTTGTTTTTCTGAATTTAACTAATTGATATGTTTTAATATCAGAATCAAAACTTACTTTAGCTTCATCTTCTGTACGATCATATCTTATTTTAATTTCATTTGCATCAACGTAAAGTACTTCTCCAGTTCCTTCAGCATTAATTAATACTCTTGAATCTGATGCTACTTGACGCTCTAAACCTGTACCAACAATAGGAGCATCTACTCTTAGTAATGGAACCGCTTGACGCATCATGTTAGATCCCATCAAGGCTCTATTCGCATCATCATGCTCTAAGAATGGAATCAAAGATGCTGATATAGATGAAATTTGATTTGGTGCAACATCCGTGTAATGTAATGCGTTCGGATCTATTACTGGGAAATCACCTTCCATTCTTGCAATTACCTTGTCATGAAGAATCTTACCATTGTCATCAACTTCTACAGTTGCTTGAGCGATTAATTTTTCTTCTTCTTCTTCAGCACTTAAGTATGTAGGTGCGTTTTTAATGTCAACAACACCATCAGTTACTTTTCTATATGGTGTTTCAATGAATCCCATAGAATTCACTTTTGCAAATACTGAAAGTGAAGATATTAAACCAATATTTGGTCCCTCTGGTGTTTCAATTGGACATAAACGACCGTAGTGTGTATAGTGAACATCACGAACCTCAAACCCGGCTCTTTCTCTTGATAAACCTCCTGGTCCAAGAGCTGATAAACGACGCTTATGTGTAATCTCCGCTAATGGATTTGTTTGATCCATAAACTGAGATAACTGGTTTGTTCCAAAGAATGAATTAATTACTGACGATAATGTCTTCGCATTAATTAAATCTATTGGCGTAAACACCTCGTTATCACGAACGTTCATACGTTCACGAATAGTACGTGCCATACGTGCTAAACCAACACCAAACTGAGAAGATAATTGTTCGCCAACAGTACGTACACGACGGTTTGATAGGTGATCAATATCATCAATCTCTGCTTTAGAGTTGATAAGCTCGATTAAATATTTTATGATAGTAATGATATCTTCTTTGGTAAGCACTTGCTTATCCATACCAATATCTAACTGTAATTTCTTGTTCATTCTATAACGCCCAACTTCTCCTAAAGAGTAACGTTGGTCACTAAAGAATAATTTATCTATAATACCACGTGCTGTTTCCTCATCTGGCGGCTCAGCATTACGTAATTGTCTATAGATATGTTCAACAGCTTCTTTTTCAGAGTTTGTTGGATCTTTTTGAAGCGTGTTATGAATAATAGCATAATCACCTTGCTCTGAAGTTTCTTTGTGAAGTAAAATTGTTTTTACTTCTGCTTCAAGAATTTCTTCTATATTTTCTTTATCAAGAACTGTATCTCGATCAAGCACAATTTCATTACGCTCTATAGATACAACCTCACCAGTGTCTTCATCAACAAAATCCTCATGCCATGTATTAAGCACACGAGCAGCTAATTTTCTTCCTAAGTATTTCTTCAATCCAGATTTTGATACTTTAACCTCTTCTGCTAAATCAAAAATCTCTAAAATATCTTTATCACGCTCAAAACCGATAGCACGGAAAAGCGTTGTTACAGGTAACTTTTTCTTCCTATCAATGTAAGCATACATCACTTGATTGATATCTGTAGCAAACTCAATCCAAGATCCTTTAAAAGGTATAACCCTTGCTGAATATAATTTTGTACCATTTGCATGGAAAGATTGTCCAAAGAAAACCCCAGGTGAACGGTGTAATTGAGATACTACAACACGTTCTGCACCGTTAATACAAAATGTACCAGAGGGCGTCATGTAAGGTATAGTTCCTAAATACACATCTTGAACAATGGTTTCGAAATCCTCATGTTCAGGGTCTGTACAATACAACTTTAACCTAGCCTTCAGTGGAACGCTATAAGTTAACCCTCTTTCAATACACTCTTCAATAGCATATCTTGGTGGATCAACAAAGTAATCTAAAAATTCTAAAACGAATTGATTACGTGAATCTGTAATTGGAAAGTTTTCCATGAAGGTATTATAAAGACCTTCATCACCTCTTTCTTCTGATTTTGTTTCTAACTGGAAAAAATCCTGGAAGGATTTTATCTGAATATCCAAGAAATCTGGATATTCTGTCTTGTTTACAATAGACGAGAAATTTAATCTTTCAGCTTGTGTTGTTAACATCAATGGACGAAATTTTGATTAAAAAAATATTGATAGTGCCTTGAAACACTAGATAAACAACACTAATATTAATTTATATTAAGTGCTGTTTTGAGATTTTATTTGTGCATATGATTATATACGCAAAATGGTCTAGGTCTTAGAGACTACTCTCCAGACCTAAACCTTTGTATTCTTGAGTTGTAAAGCTTACTTAAGCTCAACCTCAGCTCCAGCCTCTTCTAAAGATGCTTTTAAAGCTTCAGCTTCATCTTTAGCGATACCTTCTTTAATAGCACTTGGTGCTTCATCAACTAAACCTTTAGCTTCTTTTAAACCTAAACCAGTTAATTCCTTAACTAATTTTACTACAGCTAGTTTAGAACCACCTGCCGCTTTTAAGATTACATCAAATTCAGTTTGAGCTTCTTCAGCTTCTCCACCTCCAGCAGGACCAGCAACAGCAACTGCAGCAGCAGCAGCAGGCTCGATACCATACTCATCTTTTAATATAGTTGCTAACTCATTTACTTCTTTTACAGTAAGGTTAACTAATTGTTCTGCGAAATCTTTTAAATCTGCCATTTTTCTATCGTTTTAATAATTTTGTAATAATATATTTGTAATAAAGTGCGTACTATTTAAGACTATCCTTCTTTTTCAGATAGCGTTTTAATAATTCCAGCTATTGTTCCTCCACCTGATTTAAGTGCAGAAATAACATTTTTAGCAGGTGATTGTAATAAAGTAACAATCTCTCCAATCAATTCTTCTTTAGATTTGATATCTACTAACATGTCTAATTGCTCATCGCCAATATAAACTGCTTCCTCAATAAAAGCTCCTTTTAATAAAGGCTTTTCAGATTTTTTACGGAAGTTTTTAATTAACTTAGCTGGTGCATTACCGGTTTCAGAATACATCACTGATGTATTTCCTTTTAAAACTGATGCAAGGTCTCCAAATTCTTTATCTGAAGCTTCCATAGCTTTTTCAAGTAATGTGTTTTTAACAACTGCCATTTGCACGTTTGCTTTAAAAGCTGCACGACGCAAATCTGAAGTAGAACCTGCATTTAATCCTGAAATATCTGTTAAATAGATATTTGCATTATTAGCTAATTCTGCAGTTAAGTCCTCAATTACTTGTGATTTTTCTTCTCTAGTCATAATTTAAAGTTTTAACTTAATTAACCAATTTTAGGATCAATCGCCAAACTTGGGCTCATTGTAGAAGACATAAATATGCTTTTTACATAAACACCCTTAGCGGTTGTCGGTTTTAGTTTCATTAATGTTGTTAATAATTCATTTGCGTTACCCGCAATTTTATCAGCACTAAAAGATGCTTTTCCTATAGCCGCGTGAACAATACCAGTTTTATCAACTTTAAAGTCAATTTTACCAGCTTTTACTTCACTTACTGCTTTTGCAACATCCATTGTTACTGTACCTGTTTTTGGGTTAGGCATTAAACCACGAGGACCTAATACACGTCCTAAAGGACCTAATTTACCCATAACACTTGGCATAGTAACAATAACGTCAACGTCAGTCCAACCACCTTTAATTTTATCAAGGTACTCGTCTAAACCTACGTAATCAGCTCCAGCTTCTTTAGCTTCCGCTTCTTTATCTGGTGTTACTAATGCTAATACTTTCATATCCTTACCAGTTCCGTGTGGTAAAGAAACCACACCTCTTACCATTTGATTAGCTTTACGAGGATCTACTCCTAAACGTACTGCTAAATCAACTGATGCGTCAAACTTAGTATTGGTAATCTCTTTTATTAATGCCGATGCTTCATCAACAGAATAAATTTTACCTTTTTCAATTTTCGCTAAAGCTTCTTTTTGCTTTTTTGTTAATCTTGCCATTTTCTAATGTCTTTTATAGATTAAGAAGGAAATTTTCCTGTTACAGTTATTCCCATCGATCTTGCTGTACCAGCAACCATTTTCATTGCAGATTCAATTGTAAATGCATTTAAATCTACCATTTTGTCTTCTGCGATGGTTTTAACCTGATCCCAAGATACTTTAGCTACTTTTTTTCGGTTTGGCTCTCCAGACCCTTTCTTCACCTTTGCAGATTCTAATAATTGAACTGCTGCTGGCGGAGTTTTTATTACAAAATCAAATGATTTGTCTTTGTAAACAGATATAACCACTGGTAATACTTTACCGGGCTTATCTTGGGTTCTGGCATTGAATTGCTTACAGAACTCCATGATGTTAACACCTGCAGCTCCTAAAGCGGGTCCAACCGGTGGCGATGGATTCGCAGCACCTCCCCGAACTTGTAACTTAACTACTTTACCTAATTCTTTTGCCATTTTTAATAATTAATTTAATTTTGATAAACCTTTCTTTTGGAAGCGAAAAATTCATCTATCGTAATGTAACACTATTAAACTTTTTCAACTTGCATATAACTTAACTCTAATGGTGTTTTTCTTCCAAAAATTTTAACCATTACTTCAAGCTTACGCTTTTCTTCATTTATCTTTTCGATAGTTCCATCAAATCCATTGAAAGGACCATCTATAACCTTAACCGTTTCTCCTTTAGTAAAAGGAATGGCAACATTTGCACTCTCTTCTACTGCTAATTCATCAACTTTACCTAACATTCTGTTTACTTCAGATTGTCTTAAAGGTACTGGATCTCCTCCTTTAGTTTCACCTAAAAAGCCTATAACGTTGGTTATACCTTTTATGATATGAGGTACTTCACCCGTTAAATTAGCTTGAATCATAATATATCCAGGAAAAAATGTTTTCTCTTTCTGGATTTTTTTTCCATTACGGATTTGAATTACTTTTTCCGTTGGTACTAGTACCTGATCAACATAATCTTGCATTCCTAAACGAGCAATTTCATTCTCGATATAGGTTTTAATTTTGTTTTCTTGACCACTTACTGCACGAACAACGTACCACTTTTTTTCGCTTACTTCAGACATAGATAAATTCTTATTTAATTAAATCAAAGTAATACGTTATAACTTTACTAAAAACTGTATCTACACCCCAAATAGCAAGTGAAAATATTATAGAGAAAACAGCAACTAAAACCGTTAAACTTTGTGCTTCTGCCCATGTAGGCCAAGACACATTGTTTTTTAGTTCTCCGAATGATTCTTTAATATAATTTACAATTCCAGCCATGTTATTTCTTTTTTAATCTAAATTGAAATGATACTCAATTTTGTATTGCACGGGTTGAGAGACTCGAACTCCCGACACCTGGTTTTGGAGACCAGTGCTCTACCAACTGAGCTAAACCCGTAAATATAAGTCAAGGTATTCCGAAAAACGAAATACCTTAACTCTATATTTATTTAAACTTTATTAGTCTAATATCTCAGTTACCTGACCTGCACCTACTGTTCTACCACCTTCACGGATAGCGAAACGTAAACCTACGTTCATTGCAATAGTGTTTATTAACTCAACAGTAATTGTTAAGTTATCTCCAGGCATTACCATTTCAACTCCATCAGGAAGCGCAATGTTTCCAGTTACGTCAGTTGTACGAACGTAAAACTGTGGACGGTAGTTATTATGGAATGGAGTATGACGTCCACCTTCTTCTTTCTTAAGGATATAAACCTCAGCTTTAAATTTAGCGTGTGGAGTAACCGAACCTGGTTTAGTAATAACCATACCTCTAGAGATTTGAGATTTCTCAATACCTCTTAATAAGATACCAGCGTTATCACCAGCTTCACCTCTATCTAATATTTGACGGAACATTTCAATACCAGTAATAGTAGATGTCAATTTCTCAGCACCCATACCAATAATCTCTACAGGATCTCCAGTATTAGCAACACCAGTTTCAATTCTACCAGTTGCTACAGTACCACGACCAGTAATAGAGAATACATCTTCAATAGGCATTAAGAAAGGCTTATCCATATCACGAACAGGCTCTTCAATCCACTCATCACAAGCTGCCATTAATTCCATTACCGTATCAACCCATTTTTGCTCACCATTAAGTGCACCTAAAGCTGAACCAGCAATTACAGGACCATTATCTCCATCGTACTCATAGAAAGACAATAAATCTCTGATTTCCATATCTACTAACTCAAGTAATTCTTCGTCATCAACCATATCCACTTTATTCATGAATACAACGATACGAGGAATTCCTACCTGACGTCCTAAAAGGATGTGCTCACGAGTTTGTGGCATAGGACCATCAGTTGCCGCAACCACTAAAATAGCACCATCCATCTGTGCAGCACCAGTTACCATGTTCTTTACATAATCGGCGTGACCTGGACAGTCAACGTGAGCATAGTGACGGTTAGCTGTTTGATATTCTACGTGAGATGTATTAATTGTGATACCTCTCTCTTTTTCTTCTGGAGCGTTATCAATTTGATCGAAGTCTTTTGCTTCTGATAAACCTGCATCAGCTAATACTTTAGTAATAGCAGCAGTTAAAGTTGTTTTACCGTGATCTACGTGTCCAATTGTACCAATATTTAAGTGGGGTTTTGAACGATCGAAAGTTGCCTTTGCCATGTTTTTAAATAATTTTAATCTTAGTTATATAATAATATTAGTGTATTCTATTTTTTTTTACTCTAACATAGAGCCAATGACGAGATTTGAACTCGTGACCTCTTCCTTACCAAGGAAACGCTCTACCCCTGAGCTACACCGGCGTAAAGTTTTTATTTCCTTTTCTCTCAAACAATCATTCATGATTGCATAAATTGAAAGAAGAGATTCCTGCCTTCGCAGGAATTTTAGAGCGAGAGACCGGGTTCGAACCGGCGACATTCAGCTTGGAAGGCTGACGCTCTACCAACTGAGCTACTCTCGCAATTTTAACAAGCTTTCGCTTGTTTGGTTTTCAATACTTAAACAAAAAATTAGAAAAAGTTGTGGGGAGAGCAGGATTCGAACCTGCGAAGACGTAGTCAGCAGATTTACAGTCTGCCCTCGTTGGCCGCTTGAGTATCTCCCCAATTAACTTATTTCAATTTTTTAAAGAACTTGAGCCGATGGAGGGACTCGAACCCACGACCTGCTGATTACAAATCAGCTGCTCTAGCCAGCTGAGCTACATCGGCTTTCTTGTGTTTTTTTACAAAAATTCCACATAAAAAAAGCCCGCTATTTCTAACGGACTGCAAATGTATAGATTTTTTACTTTATTCAAAACATTTTTTGAGAAATTTTATTATAAATATGCTCTTAATTTTTCTTTCCTTTTTTTAAGCTGGCGTTCTAACGAGGAAACAGCCATATCTGCACCTTCTTCAAACGATTTACATTGCTTCTTTACTATTAAACTATCACCCGGCACACTAACTCTAGCTTCAAATATTTTATTTTCTTTGTCGCTTGTGTTTTCTACTTTCAAATAAACATCAGATTTTATTACTTTATCATAAAACATATCTAACTTGTCCATGCGTTTTTGAATAAAATCAATTAGCTTTTTATCAGCATTGAAATTAACTGATTGTGTGTTTACTTTCATACTTATCGTTTTTGGTTAGACAATATTATTCTTTACTTCTTGGGTGTGCTTTTATATGCACCTTTTTTAATTCTGCTATACTATTGTGAGTATAGACCTGTGTTGCTGCTAAACTAGAATGACCTAAAAGCTCTTTAACAGTATTTAAATCTGCACCTTGGTTGAGTAAATGAGTAGCAAAAGAGTGCCTTAATATATGAGGACTCTTTTTTACTTTTGAAGATGCCACACTAAAATAATCATTTATTATTCTGTAAACAAGTGTTTCATATATTTTAACGCCTTTCTTGGTTAAGAATAAATGATCTTTATCTATAATTAACTCTAACTCATCTCTTTTATTTAGGTATTTTTTTAAGGTTATTAATACTGTCTCTAATAACGGTACTATGCGTTCTTTATTTCTTTTACCTAACACCTTTAACGTTTTATTATGCAAGTCTAAGCTTGTTAGTTTTAATTCAACTAATTCTATACGTCTTATTCCTGTTGAATAAAACAACTCTATAATAAGCTTATCGCGAATACCCTCAAAGTCGTTATCAAAATTAAAATCATCCAAAACCATGGTAATTTCCTTTTCTGAAAAAGGTACTTGAATTTTTTTGCTGGTTTTTAATGCTTTATGCTTTGCCAACGGATTAATTTCTATATCGCCTATTTTTAAAAGAAATTTATAATATGTATTAAGTGCTGAAACTTTTCTATTTATACTTCTATTGGATATTTTTTTTTCAACCAAATAAACAATCCAACTTCTAATTTGAGAATAATTAACTTCAGTAACTGAATTTGAATCGTACTCAGTTTTAATAAATTTTGAAAAATCATCTAAATCACTAGCATAAGCATTTACCGTTAATAACGAGTAATTCTTTTCTAGCAATAAATAATCTGAAAATGATTTTAAAGACATACCTAATAATAGTTAAAAGCTTAAAGTTAAAAGTTAAAAGTTAATACAGCAACTTTAAAATGACATTAAATAAATTACTAAATAAAAAAAATCCCACTGTAAAAAAAGTGGGATTGTATGATATTTAAAAGCTGATTTTTTTTACACCTCTTCTAAATCTCTTAAGCTCTGAACATATTGAGCTTTTTGAATTTGTGCTCTACGCTCAACAGAAGGTTTAGTGTATTGCTTTCGCTCTTGCAACTGATTTTTAACTGTTGTTCTAACAAACTTACGTTTGTAACGCTTTAACGCTCTATCTATATTTTCTCCTTCTTTAACTGGAATTATTAACATAGTATCTTAACCTCCTCTCTTTTAGAATTTTCAGGGTGCAAATATAAAAAGTCTTTTATAGTTTGCAATTTATAAAGTTGTTTTTTTAACTTGATTTTGTAGAAAAATTCATCTACCTTCGTTTAACAACTAATAAAGTTCATTGAAACGGAACTTTATTTTTGCATTAAACGAACCTCCCCCTTTTTTTGACATAAACTAAATTTAGTAAATATGCCCGCGTTAGGGATTGAAACGGCATCCTTTTGCTTTATACAAAACAGAAAAGACTTATTGTAGATACTGTAATTCGGCTAATGGATTCCTGCCTTCGCAGGAATGACAAAAAGCAAAAGATATAGTGGAAAGCCCGACCCTTGTGGTAACGCCCAAATATTACAAGCATAAAACAAAGTAATTTAAGTAACTGGCTTATACTCTTTTTTATCGATGATGATTTTTGCCAAAATTTCACGAAGTATTTCTGAAGTTCCACCGCCAATAGGCCCTAATCTGCTATCACGGAGTAATCGAGCCATCGGATATTCTTCCATATAACCATAGCCACCTAAGAATTGAAGGCATTGATATATAACATCATCGGCCACTTTTGTAGATTTTAATTTAGACATGGTTGCTTCCTTTACAACATACTCTCCTTTGTCTAATCTAGCAGTTACGGCATAGTTAAAGGTTTTACAAAACTCCATTTCAGTATATAAATCTGAAATACTATGTCTTAAAGCTTGAAATTTATCGATAGTTTTACCAAATGCTTGACGCTCGCTCATATACTGAAGCGCATAATCTAATGCAAATTCTGCACGCGCATGAGCATTAACGCCCATTATTAAACGCTCTAAAGAAAAGTGCTGCATTATATATGAAAAGCCTTCATTTTCTTTACCCAAAAGATTTTCTGCAGGTACTTTTACATTATCAAACGCTATTTCTCCAGTATCTGATGCTCGCCATCCTAACTTATCTAGTTTGGTTGCTGATACACCTTCCATATCTCTATCTAAAACAAATATACTTATGCCTTTATTACCAAGTTCTGGAGTTGTTTTTGCAGCTACCACTAAATAATCGCTAGTAACACCATTTGTTATGAAGGTCTTTGATCCGTTTATGATGTAATGATCACCATCTTTAACTGCTGTGGTACGCATGCCTGCCACATCACTTCCACCAAATGGTTCTGTAATAGCTAAACAACCTATTTTATCTCCTGCAATACTTGGTACTAAATATTTTTGTTTGATAGCTTCGTCCCCTTCTGCATTTAAGTGTGTCATGGCTAAATATGCATGCGCCCATATTGCTGCTGCAAAACCGCCTGAATTTATCTTTTGAAGTTCTTCTAGAAAAATAACTGTGTAAAATAAATCCAGCTTCATGCCACCATAAGCTTCTGGATAATTTATACCAAAGAATCCCATTTCTCCGAATTCTTTCCAGATAAAACGCTCAATGGTTCCTGATTTTTCCCATTTGTTAATGTGTGGAACTACTTCTTTCTTTAAAAAATGTTGAAGGCTTTTTCTAAAAAGGTTATGCTCTTCGGTGAAGTACATGCTATTCATTTAATTTTCTTTTTCAAGATGCAAATATAATTCAATTATCTTTATTTTATTTAAAGGAAAGTCTTTAACTTTAGTTAATTCGTTAATGGATTTAAAGCCTTCCCTTAAATGCCTTTCTTCAACTATATTATAAGCAACATCGTAGTCTATGTGCTGAATTGTGACCAAATCATCAACTGAAGCCTTATTCAAGTTTATTTTCTTTATTTTTCTTGGTGTTTTTACTGTAAAATCATTTTTTATCCTTTCAATTACTTCGGGGGCTAAACCATAAACGTCTTCAAGCTGAACATCAGCAATAAAACCTCCTTTAAATTTATCTCTACACTTTATAATGCGTTCTGACAAAACAGCTCCTACGCCATTTACTCGCTGCAATTGTTTTGCGGTTACAGTATTTAAATCCTTTTTTTGTAAAAATGTTTTTACCTTATCATAATTATAGTTTGAGTAATTTGAGTTAAAGCTTGACTGCTTAGGATTTGTTACCCATTCAGGAAATTTAAAATAAGGAGATATTGCATCTAGCAATGAGTCTGAAACTTTTGTAATCTTTTGAAACTCTTTTGCAGAGTTAATCCACTTATTCTCCTTTCTAAAAGCGAGTAATCTGTCAATTTCCTCGTTACTCATTCCAAGAGATGCACCTTTGTAATCAGTAATATAGTTTGGATTAAACGGAAATATTTTTGGTTTTATTTCTTCCAATTTTGCTAATCTGAGCGAATCAACTTCTTTTTGAAACGTTGATAGAACGTCTTGATTAACTTCTAAAGTTTTTGGACCAAAGTCTATAAAAAAATATAAAGATTGAAGAATTATGATAACCAGTACCAATAAAAAAATCCCATTTCGCTGATTTTTTGAAAAAGTGAAATGAGATTTCATATTATTTAGACTTGATTTTAAGCTTTAGCTTCTTTTATAGCATCCAAATATCTTTTAAGTTGTTTTTTAACAACTGGGAATAAGAAATATAATCCCACCATATTCGGGAATACCATTGCAAAAATCATAGCATCTGAAAATGCCCAAATAGAATTCATACTAGCCGCAGCTCCAATTACAACAAATAATAAGAATAATAGCTTATAGACTAAATCGGCAGTTTTACCTCTACCAAATAAGAATTTCCAAGATTGCAACCCATAATAAGACCATGATATCATGGTTGATACAGCAAACAATACCACAGCAATAGTTAAGAAAATATTTGAATAAGGAATATATTCTGCAAATGCTTGAGCTGTTATACCTGCACCTTCATAACGCATCCCATCAATTAATACACCACCTGTACCATCACCACCATATTCAAATACACCTCCTGTATTGAAAATAATAATTACCAAAGCTGTCATTGTACAAATAATAACAGTATCAATAAATGGTTCTAATAAAGCCACTAAACCTTCAGAAGCAGAATATTTTGTTTTTACAGCCGAATGTGCAATAGATGCTGAACCTGCACCAGCTTCATTCGAAAATGCTGCACGCTGAAAACCAACTAGTAAAACACCAATAACACCTCCAACACCTATAGCACGCGGATTAAACGCTTCACTAAAAATTAAACCAAAAGCATCATCTACTAATGAGAAATTACTTAAAATAATATACAAACACGCTACAATATATAATACTGCCATGAATGGCACTACTTTTTCGGTAACTGATGCAATTCTTTTAATTCCACCGATTATTATAATTCCAACTAAAATAGCTAAAACCACACCTATTATTGCTCCTGCACTTGAACTGTCTAAACCTAAAAGTTCTTTTAGTACAACAGTTGCTTGATTTGATTGAGCAGCGTTACCACCGCCAAAAGAACCTCCAATACAGAAAATAGCAAATAAAATAGCAGCTATTTTACCTAGAATCCCAAACCCTCTTTCTTTTAAACCTTTAGTTATATAGTACATTGGGCCTCCGTAAACAGTTCCGTCTTCACCAACATCTCTGTATTGAACACCGAGTGTACATTCTACAAATTTTGTAGACATCCCTAATAAACCACAAACAATCATCCAAAACGTTGCTCCCGGACCACCTAAAGCAATCGCTAAAGCTACACCAGCTATATTTCCATTACCAACAGTACCTGATACTGCTGTTGCTAAAGCTTGAAAGTGAGAAACTTCACCTTCTTGACTTTCGTCTCTAATTGTATCTCTAATATCTCCATCAATAGTCATTGGTGTATCAGAAGCTGCATGCCCACCTTCTATTTCATCATACTTTCCTCTTACGGTATTAATTGCTTTACCAAAAAATCTAATATTAGGAAAACCAAAATAAATGGTAAAAAAAGCAGCACTACCAACTAAAAGAAGTAATACAAATGGAATATCTGGATCTTTCCAAACATTAAAAAATATAACGTCAGTAAAAAAGTCTGAAACCGGTTTAAAACCTTCATCTATCCTTTGGTCTAAACCTTTTTCTGCTGCTTCTTGAGCAAATGTAATTACTGGTAAAATTAATGTGAAAATTGAAAGAAGAAATTTCTTCATAAGTTTTAAATTAGTTAGTTTTTATTAAAATTTACATTGAAAAGATAGCAAGATGCTAAAAATTATTCGTTTTTTAAAACAACGAACGTTAAAATAGAAGAAATTCTAATCGATATCGTATTCAGAATTTAATTCTTCAATTTGTTCTGGTCTGCCTAAAACTATAATCCTAGAATTTGGAGCTAATTCTAATTCAGCCTCAGGATTTACAATATACTCTCCATTTTCATCTTTATAACCTATGACTGTACAACCCGTTTTTTTTCTTAAATCTAAATCTCTAATAGTTTTTATTCGCCTTGTATTATATAGTTTTTCAACATCAATTTCTTCAATATTAATATTAGACTTTCCAACAATTGATAAATTATCTATAAACTCCATTAAACCAGGAACTACAACCAAAGAAGCCATATGGTCTCCTCCTATTTTGTCTGGTAAAATAACATTATTGGCTCCAGCAAATTTTAATTTTTTATACGAAGATTCATTTGATGCGCGACTTATTATATTAATGTCTTTATTAATTTGTCTTGTTGATAGTACTACAAATAAGTTATCAGCATCATTAGGTAATGCTGATATGAAATTTGAAGCTCGCTCTATACCTGCTTGCAAGAGAATTTCGTCTTCATTCGCGTTTCCTATTACATAAGGCACCTCGTCTAATTGAAGTCGCTCTTCCATTTCCTTATCCTTTTCAATAACTACAAAAGATTTTTTATGTGCTAATAATTTTCTAACAGCTTGTTTGCCGTTACGACCATAACCACAAATAACAACGTGGTTTTTAAAACTATCAATCTTTTTTTGCATCTTTTTTTGTTTTAATTCTTCAACATCATTTTTACTTAAAATGTATTCTGTGATTATAGATAAAGCATAACCTACAATAACAATACTTGCTAATATTAAGAATATTGTGAAAATTTTTGATTGGTCGTTAAGCGGAACTACCTCCCCAAAACCAACTGTAGTCATGGTTATAACAGTCATATATAGCGCATCAACCCAAGAATAGCCTGATATCATTTTGTAACCAGCTACACCAATTAATAGAATAATAACCAATAAAAAAATGGCGGTGTAAATCTTGGTTCTAAAAAAGCGAATAAGCGGATTACTCATATGCATTACAAATCAAATACTGACGAACGTTTTGTGTAAATTAAATCTTTTATACGCATCCAAAAGGCTAAAAACAAATACAAGGCAAAACCAAAACCTAAGGTGACAAAAGTTAAATACATAAATGATGTGCGTACTACTTTTGCTCGAATTCCAAAGCGTTCTGCGATACGCTGACAAACGTAATATCCGTGCTTTTGAAAAAACAATAATGGTTTATAAATACTGTTCATGCTGCAATTTAATATTAAGTTTAAATCTTTGAAAGTTTATTTGCCTAAAAGTGTGTTTCCAACAACACATTGTAAACATTTATTTTTATCGCAATAATGATTTTTTAGTTGAATTAGTGATTGAGATTGTAAAGCCGATTTTGATATTGGTTTCAAATTATTAAATGAATCTATAATACTATTCTTCTCAGATTTTATTTTTGCGATAAGTTCTAATATATCATCATTAATAGATTTACCCTGATGTATTGCGTAACTAAATTTAACAGGAATAATAGTATTTATTAATAGTAAATCTATAAAAGATTTGGATAACACTTTCTTTGACTTTTTCGATTCTTTTTGAAATGTATAGTGATTTTCCCAAAATTCGGATGTTTCAACTTTAAATAACTCATAAAACTCATTTAAACTCTTACTTTCTATTAGTTTTGAAAATAGATTTTGGTGTTTGTGGTATAAATTAGATAACTGAGATAACCTGATAGTTGGAAAATTATTTGGACGTAATCTAAAAAACTGTAATTGTAAAACTTGTGCGTTTTCTAAATTGAATTTCTGTTTTAAAAATTGATAGTCTTTTTTTAAATTTAAAAAATAAGAATTTTGAATATCATCATTTAACAACCCTGTTTGACCAAACAAAAGCGCCTCAAGAGTTTTTTGAGTTGATTGTGTTTTTCTTACTACAGAAAAATCTAATGATTGTGCTAAACTTAAAAAAGCATCTCCATTTACCTTTAACCCAAAAGTTTTTGATAACATTTTAAACAGCACAGCTTCCCAATCGTTTTTTGATGTTTCCAAAAGTTGCTCTATCAAATTAGATTTCTCCTCTAATCTTTCAAAATACAGACGCTCTAACCAATTGTTTAAAAGAAAACCATCTATAGAAGCAAAATCATTTTCACAATTAATCCATCTATCTTTGCTATTAAACAACTGCTTATATTTATTAAAAACGGATTCTGAAATATAACTTTTTAGTTGTAATATAGGTATAACAGTATTGTCTTTCCTAAAAACCTCTGTATCATGCTCCCAAACAACATGTAAAATAACGTTATCATAAGCTTTATCATTTTCATGATTGTGTAAAAACCAATCCGATGATTTTACATGAATTTCAACATTACCAGCCCAAAGTTGATTACCAATTAATAATTGAGAATTAAAAAAATCTGGTCCGGAATTTAAATTATGCTCTCCTAAAGAAACCACACTCAAGCTTTCACCTGATTCAGTTTTTAGATTAAGCATTAGAAACTTTTTATGTTTCCATATATAATGAAGAAAATCTTCTCTCATGGCTTAAATATAAAATTACAAAATGCAAGCACCAAATTGCTTTCATTTATTCTTCAATAAATGAATAACTTTGTTATAAATTTTTATTTATGGAACAACTCACTTTAACAACACCTGCGCTTTTATTTTCAGCAATTTCATTAATTATGCTAGCTTATACCAACAGATTTTTAGCTTATGCGGCAGTTATAAGAAATTTACATGACAAGTATCTTCAAAAAAATGATGAGCGATTAATAAAACAGATAAAAAACATAAAGCAACGCCTTTATCTTACTCGCTCTATGCAAATTGCTGGAATAAGCAGTTTATTACTATGTGTTTTAACCATGTTCTTAATATACATTCAACAAAATGCCATAGCGGTTTGGATTTTTGGTTTAGCACTACTCTTGTTAATATTATCGTTAGCCTTCTTAATTATTGAAATTCAAATTTCTGTAAAAGCTCTAGAACATCATATTTACGATATTGAAAATAATTAGCTTAATTTTTTATCAAATTCTCAATAAAAAAACTATGAGTAAAAATCGATTATTTACCATTAAAATCGATGACCTTAATCAAAAAAGTATTTTATAGCTAAAAAAAGAATTACATCGAAAAAAACAAAAAAACAAAACTCCTTTTTAAATTTACCATATTTTTGTTCTAGCTATTAATCACACAATTAAATTAACAAGAAATGGAAATTATCAGAAAAAAAGGTTTAAGCTTACTAAGTACAATTCTTATTGTATTAGCCTTTACTTTTTCTAGCAACGCAAATGCTACAACTACTGCATTAAATGCAACAACTACTACTTTAAATCTATCTACTTCTGTAGCTAGTTCTACTACAGCTTTGACATGGAGGTGGAGAAAATGTAGAAGATGTTGGAGATGGTTTTGCAGATGCAAACGTACACCTAAAAGCGAACCAACAAGCGGCGACAAAGTGCCATTAGATGGAGGCTTAGGTATTTTAGTTTTAGGTGCTGCTGCTTTTGGAGTTAGAAAGTTACGCTCAAATAAAAATGACAAAGCTTAATACTTTAAAAAACGACATACCATTACCAATAAGGCTTTTCTTAGGAAAAGCCTTATTATTTTTCATAATTTGGAAAATTGTTTATGGTGTTTTTCTTTACAATTCAGGTATTCTAGATTACCCGTTAACAACCCACGTAGCAAAAGCGTCCACCTTTGTCTTAAATAATTCTGGCATGTCTGGTTTTACTACCAATAGAATCGAAATTGGTGATGGTATATCTTCTGAGATATATCATAATGATAGATTAGTTTTGTTCGTAGCAGATGTTTGTAATGGTCTTGAACTGATGATTTTATACATTGGCTTTATTATCTGCATGCCGTCAAGTTTTTGGCGAAAAGTAAAATATATTTTAATTGGCATAATAATAATTGATCTTATCAATATATTGAGATGTAGTGGGCTTATTTACTTGAGGGAATATTTTCATGCCTACTTTGATTTTGCTCATCATTATCTGTTTAAAGCAGTTGTTTATGGAGTAACATTTATAATGTGGATTAAATATTCTCGTAAAATTTCTTTAAAAAATGAAGCTGTACAAGTCGGATAAAATTCGCTTTATTTCAGGGCTTATTTTTATAATAATCATCTATTCTTGGTATTACCTTTTTTTTATTACCGAAGATCAAAGTTGGATGCTACTTCCCAAGTTAACTTTTCATTTAATTAGGTTTGCTGTCACTATTGTTGTTTATTTTATAGGTACTTTTCATTTAGGCAAGCTAAAAGATTCTTGGATGTCAACAATTTGGCATCTAGTTCATATTTCTGGCTTAATTATTATTACCTCTATGGGGTTATTTGATTGGTTTATTTTTGAAATCAGTAGGAACTTAAAAAGTTTTGCACATACAATACAAGAAATATTGATTTCTCCAGTTCTATATTTTGCAATGGGAATACTTAATACAAGTTTAAAAAGAGACGCTAAAAAATAGATTAAAAAAAACTTATAAATTATCTAACTGATTACTCTTTTTATCCTCACTAATAGTCCAAAAGAAACCAACGAAAAAGAACTGATCCAAAGCAGGACGTAACGCACGTCGGTTAAAATTACCATTTATATCTGGCGTATTAGCATATTGATACCCATTAATATTCTTAAAACCTAGAGCGTTATTAACCGATGCATATAATATTTTTTGGGGACTGATTAAATATGCCCAATTCAAACTTAAACTATTAAATGCTTTAGTTTTTTCATTTAAAAAACCTGACTTGTTTGGATTGGTAAAGGTTCTACCTGAAGCATAAGCATAACTAAACCCTACTTGACTTTTCCAATCGTCTATCCAGTATTTAGCAACTGCTGAAAAGTTGTGCGTATTTGCAAAGTTGGGTTGTGCACTTTCAATGAAGTTTCTATAATCACGCTTGGTATCTAAAATTGAATAGCTCAACCAATAATCTACATTTTTGATACTTTTACTATCTCTCCAGAAAAAGTCTATACCCTTTGCAAAACCAGAGCCATTATTACTAAAATTACTATCAAAACTCGCGAATGCACCATCGAACTTCTCTAAGCCACTGTAATCTTTATAATAAGCCTCTGCTCTAAAAATTTTTCTATCGGCATTGTATTGATAATTCAAAATATAGTGTTTTGCATTTGCAGGTTCAAAATCTTGATTAAACTTCAAAACATTACTCGATGGGTTTTGATAAAAATCACCATAAGCCAATGATAGCTGGCTTTTACTTGAAATTTTATAAGCCATAGTTGCTCTAGGCGCTAGAGTAAAACTGTCAAATAACTCACTATATTCTCCTCTCAAACCCGTTTTAAACGCTAAGTTCTTAGAGATGAATATATCAGCTTCGGCAAATGCTGCAGCAATATTGTTGTTAAAACCATATCTGACATTATCAACAAACTCATCATTATACTGCTCTTCAAAATCAGTTTTAAAATATTCTGCACCGAAGTATAATTTAAAGCGATTGCTTATACGGTTTTTAAACTTTACTTTTGAGTGTATAGATTTCTCAGAATCTTTTATATCTCTATCGCCTAAGTATATTTTATTATTGGCATTCGTGAAACTAAATCCTGTTTGCATACTCCAAGTATCACTTAAAACACCGCTGTAGGAGCCATTTAAATAAAAGTTATTATTCTTTAATTTGATGTACTGACTTTCAGGAAGATTAATATCCTCTTGAGTCAACTCAAAACTACTCGTATCAAAAGCTCCATAAAGCTTAAATAATCCAGAATCTGTTTTTCTTCTATAAACGGCTTCACCTGAAGCCGTTTCAAAAGGTTTAATAAAATTATTTCTATTCGGAAAAATAGCATTATAAGGTGCTAAATTAACATATGATGCATTTACACTTATTGAACTCTTCTCCCATTTTTGAGTATTTCCTAGGGTAGCACCAAGACTCATAATACCGATATCTGTTTTTTCTTGATCTGGTTCATCAATTGTATTTAACAATAAAACACTTGATAAGGCTTGCCCATATTCCGCCGAATACCCTCCAGTAGAAAAAGTAATACCATCAAACAGGAACGGAGAATAACGCCCACGAGTAGGCGCATTATTAGTTGTTGGTGAATAAGGTGTAAATACACGAATACCGTCTATAAATATCTGAGTTTCGTTAGCATCACCTCCTCGAACAAATAAACGTCCATCTTCAGCAACTGTAGTAGTTCCTGGTAAGGTTTGTAAAGCCCCTACAAAATCTCCTAAAGCACTTGCTGTAGTAACTACATCTAAGGGATTTAAAACATTTACTTTGCTATTATCTCCAGCATTAAAAGTTCCAGCGGAAAGTACAACAGCATCAAGAGCGTTAACATCATCTTTTAGTTTAATGGTTAAATCTTTCATATAAGATACATCTCCTAACATTGTAAATGTTTCATAAGACAAATAAGACACAACCAGCGCTAGACTTCCTGTTTCTGAAGTTGTAAAAGAGAAGTTTCCTTTTTCATCAGAAGTAGTTCCATCATAAGTTCCTTCCAAATAAATATTAGCCCCTATTATTGGTTCTTTCTTAGAATTTAAAACGTTACCATTGATTATGGTTTGACTATTTAAATTAGTACAAATTAGTGCGATAATAATGATGATTAGATTTTTCATAATTTAAATTATTCTACTGTTCATTTTTTGTTGATGAAGCAAATTTGCGATAGCATAATCAAAATGAAAATTCTAAATAACCGAACTGTAAAATATGGATGATGAACTGAAAATACATTGCTAAATAATAACATATTACTATGCTCTATTTTGCAACTGGCATAAAAATAAACTTAATGAGAAAACGTAAATTTTACTCTTTTTTAAAATTAAATATCATAATATATTTTTCATATATTGTATTGCTCAAAAACAAGAATAAATTCCTTTTTTAGTCTTTAAAAAGCTTAATAGATTTTATCTATACATCACTATTATTTAACTATAATCCAATATATTAAACAAATTACTTAAACTTTTTATTTAATAAATTATAATTACTCTAAAAAAGCAACTAAAAGGTCTATTATAGATCTTTAAGACTATTATAAAAGAATTGCTATAGTAATATTAAAAATATATTTTTTTCATATTTGTAACGTTTTAAATTTTTGAGCTACTTACATTATAACTAAACCATCGCCTTGAACAAAGAACTAGAAAACAGTTTTGTAGAGTTACTTGAAAAGCATCAAAATATTGTGCACAAAGTTTGCCGTTTGTACACCAATAATTATGATGCTCATAATGATTTATTTCAAGAAATTACAATTCAACTTTGGAAAGCCTACCCAAAATTCAGGGGAGATGCAAAGTTTAGTACTTGGATGTATAGAGTTGCTTTAAATACCGCAATCACACTTTACAGAAAATCCAAAAGAACTATTTCTACCCAAAAGTTTGAAGGTGTAGAATTTAAAATAAAAGCTGAAGATTATGATGACACCCAAGAGCAACAATTAAAAGTTTTATACAAAGCGGTACATCAATTAAATGACATTGAAAAAGCACTTGTTTTCTTGTATTTAGAAGACAAAGATTATAAAGAAATTAGTGAAACTTTGGGAATAAGTGAAGTAAATGCTAGAGTTAAAATGAATAGGATTAAAACTAAACTTAGAACCATATTAAATCCGTAAAGTTATGGATGAATTAGATATTTTAAAAAAGGACTGGAATAACACCAGTTCTGAACACAAAAAACTATCGGTAAAGGACATATACCCGATGTTACAAAAGAAGTCATCTTCTATAGTAAAAACTTTATTCTATATAAGTATTGCCGAACTTGTTTTTTGGATTCTGATTAACTCTCTTCCTTATCTTTACTCTGAATCTTACAGACAAAAACTTGAAACCATATATACTAACGAGCATATTTTACCTGCACTTACCGTATTTAGTTATGCCGTTATACTTTTATTCATTTACTTACTCTACAGATCATATAAATCCATATCTGTTACCGATAGCGCAAAAAGGTTAATGGAGAGTATTTTAAAAACCAGAAAAGTTATTAAATATTATGTACTCTATAATTTAATAATGGGAGGATTATCTATAGTAATCGGTTTTTATTATGCATTACATAACGACCCAAATATATCTGTAGATATAGCTAATTTCAGCAGCAAACAGTTAGCGTTTATTTATGCAATAATGATTGTTTTTGCAGCTATTTTTATCTTAGTTATTTGGTTATTTTACAAGCTTATTTATGGCTTTCTATTGAAACGACTTAATAAAAATTATACTGAATTAAAGAAGCTTGAAATTTAAAATATTTTATCAACTTCAATAGCATCAGCAGCTTGCATATTTTTTATTTTTATTTCACCTATCCTTACACGAACCAATCGTAATGTTGGGAAACCAACTGCAGAGGTCATTTTTCTAACCTGTCTAAATTTACCTTCTTTTAAAGTAATTGAAACCCAAGACGTGGGCCCATGCCTATCGTCCCTAATCTTTTTAGAGCGTTTTGGTAAACAAGGTAGGCTGTCTAATTTAAAAGCCTTACAGGGCTTCGTTTTATATTTATTGCCATCTACTGTAATTTCTAAACCCGCTTTTAATTGATTAATAGCCACTTCTGAAATAATACCATCAACTTGAGCATAGTATTCTTTTTCAATTTTTTGGCTGTTTACATGAGCACTAATCTTCCCATTAGTAGTTAGCAACAACAACCCTTCAGAGGCTTCATCTAAACGACCAATAGCCATAATACCCTTTGGGAAATCATATAAGCTTCCTAGGAATTTTTTTGATTGTTGCTTCGAGTCATTACTTGCAAACTGACTCAAATACCCATAAGGTTTAAAAATTATAAAATGTCTATGACCAGTTTTATATACTTCCATTCAAAATACTATGTACAAGCTCTTTTGTTGGCTGTTTTCCGTTTATTTTAAATCTAACAGTATCAAATGTTACTTTAAAGTCGCAACCCGATTTATAATTACTACAACCATAGGCTGTTTTCCCTTTTATAACTGTTCCACTTTCACATTTAGGACATGGCAATTCATTTGAATTAGATTTAATTTGAGTAGCCACTTTTTTCGGTTCTAATTTCAACTTAAAATTATTATCAAATCGAAGCAAACCTTCAAGTTGACCAGAATCAGTTTTAAAACCTTTCAAATTAACCGTAGATCCTTTTTTTAGTAGTCTAATAAATTGCTTTTCAGATATTTTTTTTCCAGAAAAGCTAAAGGGCATTACAAAACTACAACCTGCTTTATATTGACTGCAACCATAAGCCGATTTTCCTTTAATAATATGCCCTTGCTTGCATTTTGGGCAACTCTCAATAGAAATCCCCAAATTCTTTTTAGCTTCCATCTTAGCCGTTCGTTTTTTTAGAGTAGCAGTATGCGATATATTGGCACGTTTGGTTTCACTCCTAACCTCGTAAACCAATGCATCAACCATACGTTTCATGTTTTTTATAAAAGCACCTGCGCTATATTCTCCTCTTTCAATATCTTTTAATTGCTTTTCCCAAGAACCTGTTAACTCGGCAGATTTTAATAAATCATTTTGAATTGTATCAATAAGCTGAATACCTGTTACTGTTGGTAATACTTGTTTTTTATTTCGTTTTATATATTTACGTCTGAAAAGAGTTTCTATAATATTAGCTCTTGTAGACGGACGCCCAATTCCGTTTTCTTTCATCAAATCTCGCAATTCTTCATCATCAACTTGTTTTCCAGCAGTTTCCATGGCACGCAATAAAGAAGCTTCAGTGAACTGATTGGGGGGTTTCGTTTCCTTTTCTAAAAATGAAGGTTCATGCAGTCCTTTTTCACCTTTCTCAAAGGCCGGTAAAATACCACTTACTTTTTGCTCTTTTTCTGGATTTTCAAAAACAATACGCCAGCCTTTTTCTAGAATTTCTTTTCCTGTGGTTTTAAAAATTACTTTTGCGGCGTTTCCTAAAACGGTTGTATTAGACACTATGCAATCATCATAAAAAACAGCAATGAAACGATTGACAATAATATCGTAAACCTGTTGCTGATTATATTGCAAATTGGTTTGCATACCTGTTGGAATAATGGCATGATGATCGGTTACTTTTTTATCATTGAAAACTCTGGTAGTTTTCTTAATCTTTTTACCCAAGAGCGGCTCTGTTAAATTGGAATAATTAGTCAGCTGTTTAAGAATACCTGAAATTTTGGGATAAACATCATTTGGCAAAAACGTGGTATCAACTCTAGGATAGGTAACCACTTTACGTTCATATAATGCCTGAACTATTTTCAACGTTTCATCTGCCGAAAAACCAAATTTCGTATTACAATACACTTGTAAGCCTGTTAAATCAAAAAGCTTTGGTGCATACTCTTTACCTTTCTTTTTTGTAATTGATTCAATTTCAAAATCGCTTTCCTTTACTTTATTAGCCAAAGCCTCTCCATCTTCCTTTTTAAGAAATCTTCCTTCTTCATAACTAAACAAAACATCTCTGTAAAGTGTTTGCAATTCCCAATACGGTTGTGGTTTAAAATTTTCAATATCCTTAAAACGATTGACTACCATAGCTAATGTTGGCGTTTGCACACGACCAACAGACAATACTTGCTTATAACCACCGTGTTTTACAGTATAAAGTCTTGTTGCATTAATACCTAACAACCAGTCTCCAATAGATCTAGAAAAACCAGCATAGTAAAGATTGTCGTAATCCTTTGAGGGTTTTAAGTTTTTAAAACCTTCTTTTATAGCCTCTGTAGTTAAAGAAGAAATCCATAATCGTTGTACTTCACCTTTGTAATTAGCTTCGTTAATTACCCATCGCTGAATAAGTTCCCCTTCTTGACCAGCATCCCCGCAATTTATAATAACATCTGCCTTATCAAATAGACTTTTTACGATATTGAATTGTTTTTTAATTCCAGAATTTGAAGATACTTTAACTTCAAATTTTTCTGGCAACATGGGTAAGTTATTTAAATCCCAACTTTTCCAATAAGGCTTGTAATCAACAGGCTCTTTTAAGGTACATAAATGACCAAATGTATAAGTTACTGCATAACCATTACCTTCAAAATAGCCTTCGCGTTTTGTAGTAGCTCCTAATACAGAAGCTATTTCGCGTGCAACGCTTGGTTTTTCGGCAATACAAACTTTCATTTACGTTTCTTAAAAATAGTAACGCAAAATAGAAATTTTAGTAAATGTTTAAAAAGGGAGTTGTTAGGAGTTATTAACTATTAATTACCATTTTCGAAGTTTATTGAGTGCCTCTTGTTCTTCAAGTTCTTTTTGAGGAATAACTTTTAAAAATGAAGGATGCTGTTCTATAGCATATTCTATTTTTTTTACGATTTCTTCTGTGGTTTCATTATCATAATCAATCTCTAATGGCGGTTTAATCTCCATAGATTGAAGAATATTTTTCTTCTTTATACGCAAGCCCTTTTTATCAAAAGAGCGCCTAAAACCATCTATTACAATAGGAATTACAATTGGCTTATATCGTTTAATTATATGCGCAGTTCCTTTTCTAATAGGTTTAAAAGGTGTTGTAGTACCTTGTGGAAAAGTAATTACCCAACCATCGTCTAATGCTTTTCCTATGTTAGAAATATCACTCATTCTAACTTGGCGATTTACATCTTGTCCTTCAGAACGCCATGTACGCTCTATACTAATAGAGCCTACATAGGCTAATATTTTTGGCAATAAACCTGCCTTCATAGTTTCTTTGGCTGCCACATAATAAATATTAAGTTTAGGGTTCCAGAGATAACCTACATTTTTTATAGAATCCTCTCTCCCACTTAAACTAGCATTAAAAACATGAAACATAGATACAACATCTGCGAAATAGGTTTGATGGTTTGATATGAAAAGCACATTGGTATCGGGAAGATTTTTTATTATTTCTGAGCCTTCTATCTGCAATTCATTAAACCCACGAAATCTCCTATGAGTCATGGCACCCAAAATTCTAATGAGCCATTTTTTTACAATAAGTATATGTCCGAATGGATTCTTTTTGAACAATCCCATAAATCACGCGTCAAAATTGGTTAGATTACAAATGTAATAAATCTAGCAAACTACTAGAGTTGTTTTAACAAGTCTTTAATTTCACTAAGCATCATAGCTGTAGCACCCCAAACTACATGTCCGTTTAATTTAAACGCAGGTACTTCAACTTCAATACTATAAGATGTTTTTACTGTTTTATTTACTACTATATTTTCATCTAAAAAATGAGGCAAAGGCACTTCTATAATAGCCTCAACCTCGCTATCTTGTTTAACAAACTTTGGTAAAGTTCTTGTAATACCTAAATACGGTTGTACATAAAAATTACTTGGTGGTATATAAACTTGAGATAATTCTTTTACTATTTCTATTGATTCTATTGGCAATCCTACTTCTTCATAAGTTTCTCTAACGGCGGCATCCTTTAATGATTTGTCGCTCGTCTCTAATTTTCCTCCTGGAAAAGCAACTTGAGCAGAATGAAAACCTTTATAAACTTTTCTTAGAATTAAAACTAATGTTGTTATGTTATTAGAATTTGGATAAAACAAAGCCAGCACCCCTGCCTGTTTTGCGGTTTTAATATTATTTTTCGTCTCTTCTAAAAGCTCTTTTCTAAATGGTGGGGCCATTTTAAACTGAGATGTTTCGGCTGGAAGCGGTATATTTTTTATTTTTGATAGCGATTTTAAAAATTCATCAAAATTCATAAATATGCGTATTGTATTGCTTTTAAGCGTTTTCTTGTTGTTTCTAAATTGTGAAGATAAACAATCTAAGAAAAAAATAAAGCCAGAAAATACCATTACAAAATCTGAAGAAAAGGAAATTAAAAAAGAGTCTCTAGTCTCAAATGAACCTGAATTTAAAAAACTTGACTCTAAGAATGCCATGTTTTTTTTTCAGGATTATGACAAAAAGCATAAAGAGAACAAAGTGCGAATAACTACAGATTTTGGTTCTATTGATATTTTACTTTTTGAAGAAACCCGATACCATAGGGCTAATTTTATCTTTTTAACCAAACAAAAATATTTTAACAACACTCAATTCTATAGAGTAATCGATAATTTTATGGTACAAGCTGGCAATAGTGACGATAGGAAAACAGCAAGAAAACGATCTAAAATAGGTAAATACTTATTACCCCCAGACACAAAACGTGGTTTTAAACATCACAGAGGAGCTGTGTCTATGCCGAGTAGCGAAATTGACAACCCATATAAACTCGCATCGCCATATGAGTTTTTCATAGTACAACAAGAGGGAGGTTCTCATTTTTTAGATGGCGATTATACTATTTTTGGTAAAGTAATTAAGGGAATGGATGTAGTTGATAAAATTGCTAGTGTAAAAACAGATGATGCCGACTGGCCTCTGAGA
Source organism: Algibacter aquimarinus (assembly GCF_039543265.1). Taxonomy (NCBI): domain Bacteria; kingdom Pseudomonadati; phylum Bacteroidota; class Flavobacteriia; order Flavobacteriales; family Flavobacteriaceae; genus Algibacter; species Algibacter aquimarinus. The sequence goes on from NZ_BAABJK010000002.1 coordinate 123,555, forward strand.
AATATTTACATCAAAAATGTAGAAATTATTGAGTAATTTAATTGACCTCTTTTGTATTTGAATAAATCGTTGGTAATGCTATTTTAAATTTAACTGCTAACAAACGAATTATAATTACTACAACACCAGCGATTATAAATACAAAATCATCTTTAATGGGTAATTCACTTAATAAAAAATAGGTAACACCTCCTAAAATACATGCCGTTGCATATATCTCTTTCCTGAAAATAACAGGAATTTCATTACACAAAATATCTCTTATTACACCGCCAAAACTGGCAGTTATAGTACCTAAAGCAATGCAAATTATGGGGTGTAAATCTGCATTAATTCCTTTTTCAATACCAACTAACGTATATAAACCAATAGTATCAAATAAAAACAAAGATGTTCTTAAATAGTTAATCTTACTTTTAAAAAGTATGGCAAATACTGCAGATCCTAAAATTACATAAGTAAAGGTTATATCTTTCATCCAACTTACAGGTGTATTGCCTATAAGTAAGTCTCTTAAAGTACCGCCTCCAACTGCTGTAACAAATGCTATAATTAGAACTCCAAACAAATCCATTTTTTTACTAATGGCAACTAAAACACCAGAAATAGCAAAAGCAATTGTTCCTAAAATATCAATTGTATAAAACATTACATGTTTTGTGTATAATAATTGTAGTCTTTTAAGATAACATCAATAAATTCGATATCTGTTTTCTGTTTCATTTCTTTTATTTCAACAACTTCAATTAACTTTTTTCTTAGTTTTATTAATGTTTGATAATCCTTTGATGCTCTAGCAGTAGTAAAAGTATCTTTTATAATTCTTGCATCATTATCAGACAACTTAATAACATTTGGATACGTTGGTTTGTAATCTTGCTTTAAATTCTCTAGAATTGTATGGCTAATATTCACTTTATTTTTGAGCGCTATAACCGATGTTCCTGCAGTCATATCTCCAAGTCTTTGATTTTTATTACTAGTTATTATAGCTATTAAAGCTACAACTCCCGTCATCATATTTATATCAACAATTCTAAAAAACCATCTAATTAAAAAATCTGCTAATGATGCTTGGTAACCATCAATTTTAACCACTTTAATTTTCAAAATACGTTTCCCTGGAGTTTGACCATCCAGCAATGTTTCAAAAATCAAACTATATAATATTACTGGCAAATAAAACATAAGAATGATGGCTATTTGCGACCACGTATCCATATCGCGTATCATATCATCAATCTCGAAAAGATTGAATAGTAATTGATAAACTACTATACCATATGCTATTTTAATAATCCAATCTATAGCGTAAGCTAAAATACGTTCGCCAACACTAGCCGCTGTAAAATTAATATTTACATTTTGAGTAGTATTTATTTGTAACTCTACCATGAATTGTTTTAATTTGATTACAAATGAGAGAAGTTGCTTTTATTAAACAAAACAAAGAAAAATGGCTAGATTTTGAAAAGGCTATTTTTGGGAAAACTTTAAAAAATCCTGATGAACTAGCATCACTTTATATTCATTTGGTAAACGACCTCTCTTATGCGCAAACCTATTATCCCAAAAGTAAAACAATTCTTTATTTAAACAACCTAGCCGCCAAAGCTTTTCAAAAAATTTATAAAACTAAGCGCGAAGACACTAATCGTTTTGTGCATTTCTGGAAGATAGAAGTTCCTTTAATAGTTTATGAATATCGTCGATATGTACTTTATGCTTTTGTACTTTTTTTAAGTTTTGTTGGTATTGGTGTATTATCTGCTGCTTATGATGACTCTTTTGTTCGCCTTATTTTAGGAAACCATTATGTTAATATGACTCTGGAAAATATTGAAAAAGGCGACCCTGTTGCGGTTTACAAAAGTGGAAGTAATTGGGGAAGTTTTATAGGTATTACGTTAAACAATTTATACGTGGGCATTAAATCGTTCATTTTTGGTGTTTTTGGAGGCTTAGGCACAGGATACGTTTTATTAGTAAACGGTATTATGCTAGGTGCTTTTCAATTTATGTTTCAAAAACATGATGTGCTTTGGGAAAGTGTTCGAGGTATTTGGATACATGGTGCCATGGAAATTTTCGCTATTGTAATAGAAGGTGCAGCTGGTTTAATTTTAGGGGCGAGTATTTTATTTCCTAAAACATTTTCTAGAATGAACTCTTTTAAAATAGGTATGAAAAGTGGTGTTAAAATTTTAATTAGCACTTTTCCGTTTACAATTGCTGCTGGATTTTTGGAGGGTTTCGTAACTCGTTATTCTAATACAATGCCTAATTGGTTGTCGGTAGGTATTATTTTAATTACACTAAGCATTATATCATTTTACTATTTAGTATACCCATTTATACTTAATAAAAAACTTAAAAAATTACATGGAATTATATAAATCTAGAGGTTTTAGCGAATTTTTTCAAGACACCTTTTTGTTTTTAAAACTAAACGGAAAACATTTTTTTGCAGCGTATTTCATTATAAACGGTATCTTTTTACTACTACTTGCAATTGTTGGGTATTTTTTTTCAAAATTTTATACAGAAATTATTTTTGGAGGTATTTTAAATGGTAACAATGGTGGTACTGTTATAGATGAATATATTGATCAAAACCTTGGCGTATTTGTAATTATCTTATTCATTTTTATAATTATTGCTTTAATTGCAGGTGTTGTTTCTTACGCTTTTCCTGCTATTTATTTAAAACTCTATACAGAAAAGGGAAGCAATAATTTTACAACAAAAGACATTATAAATACCTATAAGACAAATATTGGCAAACTTTTAATTTTTGTTATTTGCAGTATTATCATCGCAATTCCTTTACTTTTCGTTTTTGCAATTTGTGGTTTCGTGCTCATGATTACCATTGTTGGTATTCTACTAATACCATTATTACTTGGCGCATTTATGTTGTTTTATAGCATGACCTTAATGGAATACCTAGAAAACAAAAAAGACATTTGGTCCAGTTTTGGTTATTCTTGGAAATTATTAACCTCCAAATTTTGGGCTGCAGTTGGTAGTGTTGGGCTATTTTATTTAATGAGCTACGTAATACAAAATATTATAACTATAATTCCTTATATGTTTGGTATGGCTAGTATTTTTACCAACATTGAAAATCCAAATCAAGAAGATATAGGAAATACCATGATGATTGTTATGCTATTCGTTTTCTTTCTATCTTTTTTATTGGGAGCAATTTTAGGAAATATTGTTCAGCTCAATCAAGGTATCGTTTTCTATAGTTTGAAAGAGAAAAATGAAAATATAAATACCAAAAGTATTATAGACCAAATAGGATCGGGTGAATAAAAGCACTTGGTTACATATCATTTTTTTGTGCATCGGATTTCTATTTATTTCTGAATCTTCAGCATCTGTAAACCCAAATAATTTTGAAGTTGTTTTAGTTGAAAAAGACAGTTTACAAATTGACACATCTTCAATTGAAAAACGCCATTTCGACAATTTAAAAGATACTTACACCGGTGAAGACTATATATATGAGAGAACTGTTGAAAGTTCTGGTTGGTGGGCTCGTTTTAAACAATGGATAAACGACTGGTTTATGGACCTTTTTAATTTAAAAAATAAAGGACAAGCCTCAAACCTAACAGATATTGCAATAAAAATTGCTGGAGTCATTATATTCCTATTAGTCATTTATTTCATTTTTAAGGCTGTTATAAATGATGAGGGAACTTGGGTTTTTGGGAAATCATCAGATAAAAGTATAATTCCAGTTACCGATATTGAAGCAAATATTCAAGCTACAGATTTTAAGGCGCTTATAAATTCTGCTGAAAAAGAAAATAACTATAGACTTGCTGTTAGATATTATTATTTATGGATTCTAAAAAATTTAGCAAATGCTGAAATTATCGATTATGATGTTGAAAAAACAAATAGTGATTACCAAAACGAAATAACGCAAACCGATGTAAAAGAAAAATTTAACTATACCTCCTACTTATATAATTATATATGGTACGGTGAGTTTGATGTAGATGATAAGCAATTCAATAAAGCAAAAAGTGCTTTTATTAACTTTTTAAAAGACATAAAAGCTTGAGCAAAACCGTAAAAATATACATCGTTTTATTAATCCTTATTTTCATTGGAGTTGCTGCTATTGAGTTTTCTAGACCAAAACCTATAAATTGGTCGCAAACGTATAACGAAACGGATAAAATCCCTTATGGTACCTATATTCTATATGATCAGTTTAAAAAACTATTTCCTGAAAGTGAAGTGAAAAATATTCGAACTACCCCCTATGAATACTTTGATGCGCTATACAATTGGGAAGACAGTATTTACGACACATCTGGCACATACATAACAATTAGTGATTATTCTGGTTTAGATGATGTATCGGCACAAGAATTATTAGATTTTGTCTCTTATGGTAATGATGTGTTTATGGCTACCAATTACCCTACAAGAAACATACAAGACTCTTTAGGTATCCATATAAAAAACGATTATAGTTTTAGCGGTAAAGCAGATTTTAGTTTTGCCAACCGTAAGTTTAAGAATGATTCAATAACCATTGAAAAAGGTTTAGGAAACTATTATTTTGATGAGTTAGACTCATTAAATACCACTGTTTTAGGATATCAAAAATTCGATTCCATTCCGCGTATTAATTTTGTTAAAGTAAAATATGGAGATGGTAATTTCTTTTTACACCTTCAACCAGTTGTTTTTACAAATTATAATTTACTTAAAAACAACAATAAAAAATACTCTGAAACTGTATTATCTTATTTAAAAAACGACACTATTCACTATGATTCAAAAAATAAAATTGGTGAAGAATTAGGACGTTCGCCATTACGTTTTATACTTAAAACACCTGCTTTACGCTGGGCTTGGTATTTAGCTTTACTAACCTTATTTTGCTTCATTATTTTTAATGCAAAACGCAAACAACGTATTGTAAAAATAATAAAACCCAACGAAAACACAACGGTAGTATTTACAAAAACCATTGGTAATTTGTATTATGAAACTAAAGACCATAATACCATTATTGAGAAAAAAATAACCTATTTCTTGGAATATTTAAGACGAACTTTTTACATAGATACACAACTTTTAGATGATAAATTCATAAAAAACTTAAGTTTAAAATCCAATAAAAAACAAGAAGATATAAAACGATTAATTAATTTAATTTTACAATTAAAAGCAAAACGCAATTGTGAAGAAGCCGATTTATTAAGATTAAACAAAGCCATTGAAGCTTTTTATACCAAATAATTATGGAGGATAAAAACAAAGAGCAAAACAACGACAATATTAACAATAATGAAGAACAGCAAGATTTTGAAAAAACACTTGCTGGAGACGATACTGAGACTCAAGAAAATCTAGATTTCAAAAACAGGATAGACTTAAGTGAACTACAAGATGGTATTGCACTCATTAAAAATGAAATTAGTAAAGTTATTGTTGGACAAAAAGGCATGATAGATATGCTTATTGCATCTATTTTAGCCAATGGGCATTCGCTAATTGAAGGTGTACCTGGAGTTGCAAAAACAATTTCAGCAAAATTACTTGCAAAGTCTTTAGATATAGGTTTTAGTAGAATTCAATTCACACCAGACTTAATGCCAAGTGATATTTTAGGAACCTCTGTTTTTGATATGAAATCATCAGAATTTGAATTTAAAAAAGGTCCTATTTTCTCAAATATGATTTTAATTGATGAAATAAACAGGGCACCTGCAAAAACACAAGCTGCTTTGTTTGAAGTTATGGAAGAACGCCAAATAACCATTGATGGAAATAAATTCCCAATGGATTTACCTTTTATAGTTTTAGCTACACAAAACCCAGTTGAACAAGAAGGTACGTACCGTTTACCTGAAGCGCAATTAGATAGATTCCTTTTTAAAATAGATATAGACTACCCTAATTTAGAAGAAGAAATAGAGATAATAAACCGTGAACAAAATTTACAAGGTGATAAAAAAACTGATAAAATCACTGCGCATTTAAGCAAAGAACAAATTTCTAAATTTCAAGGTTTAGTAAATCAAATAATTATAGAATCACATTTAGTAAAATACATTGCAGATATTATTGTAAATACTAGAAGTAATCCGTTTTTATATTTGGGTGCTTCACCTAGAGCTTCAATTGCCATTTTAAAAGCAAGTAAAGCTTTTGCAGCAATGAATGGACGAGATTTTGTAACACCTGAAGATATTAAACAAGCTGCAATTCCTGTTTTACAACATCGTGTTATTGTTACACCAGAACGCGAAATGGAAGGCGTTACCACAAAACAAATTATAAAGCAAATAATTGAGGCTGTTGAGATACCGAGATAACTTTTAACTTTTAACTTTTAACTTTTAACTTTTAACTAAAATAGTGAAACGTTTAAAACCATTTTATATACAAAACCGCTTCTTTTATGCTTGCATTGCAATCATGGTTTTATTTATAATTAGTTTTGTATTACCCAAATGGTTTAACATTGTAAAACTTTTATTATTATGTTTATTGGCTCTTACTTTTTTAGACACTTTAATTCTCTTTTCAACAAAAAGAGGTTTAAAAGGTTCTAGAAACTTACCTGAAAAATTCTCCAATGGTGATCAAAACCCTATTCAACTAACTATAGAAAATTTTTACACGTTCCCTGTTAACGCTAGAATAATTGATGAAATTCCTGAACAATTCCAAGCACGACATTTTAAAATAGATAGAAAACTAAGTGCTTCTAGCAAAACAGAATTACAATATAAATTGCGCCCAACAGACCGTGGCGAATATCATTTTGGAAAGCTTAATATTTATATTACATCTGTTTTTGGCTTAATTGCGAGGCGTTTTAGCTTTGACGACAAAGCTATGATTCCTACTTACCCAAGCTTTATCCAATTACGTAAATACAATTTATTGGCTATAAGTAATAATTTAAATCAGTATGGAATTAAAAAAGTTCGTCGCTTGGGGCATACTATGGAGTTCGAACAAATAAAAGACTATGTTTTAGGCGATGATTTAAGAACCATTAATTGGAAAGCAACGGCTAAAAGGAGTCAATTAATGGTTAATCAATTTCAGGATGAAAAATCGCAACCCGTATATTCTGTTATTGACAAAGGTCGAGTTATGAAAATGCCATTTGATGGCTTAACATTGCTTGATTACGCTATAAATGCTTCACTAGTAATTTCAAATGTAGCGCTAAAAAAACAAGATAAGGCTGGTATTTTTTCTTTTTCAAAAAAAGTAGAAAATCGAGTAGTTGCAGAACGTCGTACCTCACAAATGAATTTAATTTTAGAGGCACTATATAATGTGAATACTGATTTTTTTGAAAGTGATTTTGGGAGATTATACGGCAACATTAAACGAAATGTGACACAACGTAGTCTAATTTTACTTTATACAAATTTTGAAACCCTTGACGGTTTACACCGGCAAATGCCCTATTTAAAAGGTATAGCTAAAAGTCATTTATTGGTTGTTATTTTCTTTAAGAATACTGAGCTTAATAGTTTAATTACCGAAAAAGCTGAAACTGTTCAACAAGCTTATGATAAAGTTATTGCCGAAAAGTTTGCATTTGAAAAGCGCCTTATTGTTAATGAGCTTAAAAAGTATGGTATCTACTCAATTCTTACTACTCCAGAAAACCTTACAATAGATACGATTAATAAATATCTAGAAATTAAAGCAAGAGGGTTGTTATAGTCTTTTTATCTCTTTTTTCTAATTAAAAAAGCGTTTCAAACAATTCATCATTTAAAAACTACAGTTCGGTAAAAAGAATTACTGTAGGTCTTAATACTATTAGATATTTGACTTGTAAAACAAATAAAACCATACATCATGAAAACATTATCATTAATTATCGCTCTATTATTAACAGTAACTTTTACTAACGCACAAGAAGCAGAAAAAGGCAAATCTATTACAGTAAATATAGATAAATTACAAAGTAATTCCGGACATGTATTAATATCGCTTCATACAGAAAATACTTTTATGAAAGGCAACGGAATTGTAGACAAAAAAAGCAAAATTGTAGACGGTAAAGTATCTGTAACATTTGAAAATGTTGAAGAAGGAACTTACGCTATTTTAGTACTGCATGATGCAAACGACAACAACCAAATGGATTTTGAACCTAACGGAATGCCTAAGGAATCTTTTGGAGCTTCGAATAACTCTATGAGTTTTGGTCCACCACAATTTTCAATGGCTAAATTTGATGTTGATGATGAAGATTTAGAAATGAAAATTATACTTTAATAAATAACCATAAAATATATATTGAGAAGAGCAACCAAAACTGGTTGCTCTTCTATTTCTGGGTTTCACTAAATTAACCTTATAATTAACAGTTACAACTATCAATTTTATTGATAGTTTTTATACTTTTATAGTCAAATTCAACAAACATGACAATCACTCAATTATATTACGTTTTAGCTGTTGCTGAAAATCAAAATTTCACTAAGGCAGCAGAAAAATGTTTTGTAACTCAGCCTACATTAAGTATGCAAATTCAAAAACTTGAAGATCAATTAGATATTCAAATTTTTGACAGAAGCAAAAAACCTATTGAACTTACTGAGGTAGGTAAAAAGATAGTTACTCAAGCCAGAAATATAGTTAATGAATCTTACAGAATACAAGATATTGTAGACCAACAAAAAGGATTTATTGGTGGCGAATTCAAGTTAGGTATCATCCCTACAATCATGCCCACTTTACTCCCAATGTTTTTAAAAAATTTCATAAAAAAACATCCAAAAGTTAAGCTTAAAATTGAGGAATTAACTACTGAAGATATCATAACCAAAATTAAAGAGGGACATTTAGATGCTGCTATTGCCGCCACACCTCTTGAAGACGAAAGCATTAAAGAGCGTGTTTTATATTTTGAACCTTTTGTAAGTTATATTCCTAAAGGCCACAGGCTACATGTAAATAAAAAAATAAATGTATCTGATTTAGATATTGATGATATGCTTTTACTGGAAGATGGGCATTGTTTTAGAGACGGTGTAATTAACCTATGTAAAGTATTTAAAAATCATGTTGACGACAAATTCCAATTAGAAAGTGGTAGTATTGAGACCCTAATTAAACTATCTAACGAAGGGTTGGGTATGACGCTTTTACCATATTTACATACATTAGATATTAATGATAAAGAAAAAGAAAATTTACATTATTTTAATGAACCATCTCCTGCAAGAGAAGTAAGTATTATTTACCACAAAAGTGAGTTAAAAATGCAAATTATTGAAGCTTTGCAAGATGTCATTTCAGGAATTATAAGAGGTGCAATTGCATTTCAAAATGTAAAAATTATAAGCCCTTTGCCTAAATAGTATATTCAAAAAAAGCGACCCTTGGGTCGCTTTTTTTTATGGTTTTAAATAAATTAAACATTGATTTAATTCCGGGTTTTGCTGTACAAGAGAATGAATAAAAATTTTAAGCTCTTCAATCTCATAAGGCAATAATCTTTCAATTGCTTTTTGCACTTCTTTGCAAAACAACGTAGTGTCAAAACTTACTTTATTAAGTATAGTTTTGGTGTAATCCAACATCGCTCTTGCCATCTTTTTAAGGTTAGGGTTTGTAATTATATTAATAGTAGAATTTGGAATAAGCTCTTTTTTTATATTTATAAAGTTAGTGAAAAATTAAATGCAGAAAACATTTTAAAGCAAAATTAACATTTAAAATCTGTTATCACCATCAAGTAAATCTCCTAAACCACCAAGAATACTGCCTTCCCCTTTATCTTTACCGCCTCCTCTGGGAGCTGAAGCTAGCACTCTTCCTGCCAATCTACTAAAAGGTAAAGATTGAACATAAACTGTACCTGGACCTTGTAATTTGGCAAAAAACAGACCCTCTCCTCCAAATACGGTATTTTTAATACCACCTACAAATTCGATATCATAATCTACTGTTTGATCAAAACCAACTATACAACCTGTATCTACTCTTAAAGATTCTCCTGCGAGTAACTCTTTTCTAGCCATAGTACCACCTGCATGAACAAATGCCATACCATCACCTTCTAATTTTTGCATAATAAAACCTTCTCCCCCAAAAAGCCCGCGACCTAATTTTTTTGAAAACTCAATACCAACACTCACACCTTTGGCCGCACATAAAAAAGCATCTTTTTGACAGATAAATTTACCGCCAAATTCTGTTAAATCAATAGGAATAATTTTACCTGGATATGGAGATGCAAATGACACATTCCTTTTTCCAACCAAATCGTTGTAAAAAGCCGTCATAAACAAGCTTTCACCGGTAAGTATTCTTTTTCCGGCTCCTAAAATTTTACCAAAAAAGCCAGAATCTTTTTGAGAACCGTCTCCAAAAATGGTTTCCATTTTTATGCCATCGTCCATCATCATAAAACTACCTGCTTCAGCGATAACTCCTTCTTGTGGGTCTAATTCAATTTCTACGTATTGCATTTCTTCGCCGTAGATGCGAAAGTCAATTTCGTGTGCTGTCATTTTTATTGTTTTTTATTGATTTGTTTATATGTTGATTTCCTTTTAATAATGTTACAAGATTTTTAACTTTTAACCTTAACGCTCCATTCAAAATCAAAAGTTGAAACAACTACACCTTCTTCATTAACACCAACAGACTGCATCCAAAGGGTTTGTCCTTCCCCTGTTGCAATAGCTTTTTCAATAATTTCATCAATAGCCTTTCCATCATTACAAGTAAATCTAATTTTCCCTGTAGCTTTTTTGGTAAATGTAGCTTTGTTGGATGTTACTAACATTGATATTCGTTTACCGGATTCTTGAATTTTACTTATCATTAAAGCACCAGTTGAAAACTCTGCTGCCATACCTTGTACTGCCCAAAACATAGATTTAAAAGGGTTTTGGTTTATCCATTTAAATTTAACACCTACAATGCATTTTTCATTATCTATATGCTTTGTTCTTACACCACACATGTAAGCTGCTGGTAGCTTAAACATGGTGTAAGTATTTAATTTTCTTGGTGTTAACGTCATTATATATATTTTAATTTTTCACTAAGTTATGAAATTATAAGCTATTAATAAATGTTAAAATTTTGTTAATTTTTAGTACTATGCGTAACATAATACCTTTTTTTAGACATATATTTGCATAAGAAACTATTATATGTTTTAATCAATCAAAATAATTATGTTAGATAGTCATCAAAAAAACATTGCCACATTTATTCATTTATCAACCTTTAGTAGGTTTATAATTCCGTTTGGAAACTTTATTGGTCCTATAATACTTTGGGTAGCGAACAAAGATAAATCTGAGTTTGTAGATAGCCACGGAAAACAAGCTATTAACTTTCAAATTAGCATTTTGCTTTATGCTATTATTATTGGTAGTATAACCATACCCTTTTTCATATTTAATTTATTTAGTGGAGTTGATTTTATAGACTTTAATTGGTCTAGTGATTTTCATATGAAACTAGGTAAACCATCACCACTATTATACATAGGTGGCGGTTTAGGTTTTTTAGCAGTAATAGGTTTTATTGCAGAACTTGCTTTAATAGTTGTAGCTAGTTTAAAAGCACGTGATGGCGAATACTACAAATACCCATTAACCATTAATTTTTTAAAATAATTTCATCAAAATAATCAATCATAATCAATCAAAAAATGAACAGTTTCATAATATTAAAACGCTTTAGAATATGAAGATAGAAAACACAAAAGCACAAATGCGTAAAGGTGTGTTAGAATTCTGCATACTATCAGTCTTAAAAGACGATGATGCATACGTTGCAGAAATTTTAGGCACATTAAAAGACGCAAGATTGCTTGTAGTAGAGGGCACTATATACCCACTATTAACAAGACTAAAAAATGCTGGACTTTTAAATTACAGATGGGAAGAATCTACATCTGGACCACCAAGAAAATATTACGGTTTAACAGAAACTGGTAAACTGTTTTTAAAAGAACTAAACACTACTTGGAGTGAATTACACAATGCAGTAACAATAGTAACAAGCCAAAAAACAACAAAAAAATGAATAAAACAGTCAACATAAATTTAGCAGGTATATTTTTTCATATAGATGAAGATGCGTACTTAAAATTGCAACGCTATCTTGAGGCTATAAAACGTTCATTTACAGACTCTCAAGGTCGTTCTGAAATTATCGCAGATATAGAAGCTCGAATATCAGAACTTTTTAGTGAGCGCGTACAAAACGACAAACAAGTTATACGACTTAAAGAAGTAGACGAAGTAATCTCAATTATGGGTCAACCTGAAGATTACTTAGTAGATGACGAAATATTTGAAGACGAACCACAACATACTTACAAAAGAAAATCATCACCATCTAGAAAGCTATTTAGAGACACTGATAATTCTTATATAGGTGGCGTATCATCTGGTTTAGCTCACTATTTTGGAATAGACACCATATGGATTCGTTTGGCTTGGATATTGCTAGTTTTTGGAGCAGGTACAGGAATATTACTATATATATTACTGTGGATATTAGTACCAGAGGCAAACACTACTGCTGAAAAAATAATGATGACAGGCGAACCTGTTAACATTAGTAACATTGAAAAAAAAATTAAAGACGGATTTGAAAACGTTTCAGATACTGTAACAGATGTAGCAAAAAATGTTGGTGATTCTGTTTCTGGCGCTGCTAAAAATGTAACGGATGCTGCAAAAAAAGTAGACTTCCAAAAGCAAGGAAATAAAATAAAATCATCATCAAAAACATTTTTTGATACCATTGGAGAAATTTTCATGTTCTTCTTTAAAGTTTTTGCAAAATTCATTGGTGTTTTATTGCTTATAATAGGCGCATCTACTTTAATAGGGCTTATTGTAGGGCTATTTTCTATAGGCGTTGCAGATATTATACATATCCCTTGGCTAGACACGGCTGAAATTGTTAATTCTGGAAATACACCTATTTGGTTAGCTTCTTTATTAACCTTTTTCTTAGTAGGCATACCTTTCTTTTTTCTGTTCTATTTAGGATTAAAAATTCTAATTAATAACTTAAAATCTATTGGTAATGTTGCTAAATTCACATTACTTGGTCTCTGGTTAATGTCTATTATTGGATTAATTATAATTGGCGTTAGAGAAGCAAGTGAACATGCATATAATGAAAACTATATTGAAAAAACAGAGTTACCTATTATCGCAAATGACACCTTAAATATAAAAATGGTAAATAACGATAATTATAGATCAAACTTTTATAGACATAATGGTTTTAAATTAGCACATGATGATCAAGGTAACAAAATTCTTTACTCATCAGATATTGATATTATTATAAAATCGACTACAGATTCAGTTGCAACTATAGCCATAGATAAAAGTGCAGATGGCAGAAACTACGACAAAGCTATAGAGCGTTCTAAAAATATAAATTACAACTATGAACTTAAAAATAATACGTTATTCTTAGATTCTTATTTAACAACAGACCCTGAAAATAAGTTTAGCGATCAAGAAGTTGATGTAATATTATATTTACCAGAAAACACTATTTTAAACTTAAATAACAATACTGAATCTTATCTGTATTACAGAAAATATACTGGAAACATTGTTTCTAGAAATGATACAAACCACTATTTAAAGGTATTAGAAGATGACACAGAATGTTTAGACTGCCCATTAGAAGAAGAAGATGAATTTGATGTAACAGTTAATACTCCTGGTTTAAAAATTGATGATAATGGTGTTGAAATAAAATCAGAAGATAATAGCTTAAAAATCAGCAAAAAAACGTTGAAAGCAAAAACTGATGATATTAAAGTAAAAATAGATTCTAGCGGTATTGATATTCAATCTAAAAACTAACAATTCATCATTATAAAATAACAATTCAGATATTTAAAATACTTATTAAAATCGTTTTGCTAGATATTTGAAAAATAAAATCAATCAAAAAACAAACAATTATGACAACACTTACTAAAATTATTGTAGCTACGCTTTTAAGCTTAAGTCTATTTTCCTGCAATTTCGACATTAGTTATAACCCTGGTGTAAAAGGAAATGGGAATGTTACTACAGAAGAACGAACTATCAACGATTCATTTACTGCCATTAAAGCATCCGAAGGTTTAAATGTTTATTTAACTCAAAGTGATAATGAAAGTATTAGCGTAGAAGCCGATGAGAATTTACAAGAACTTATAATAGTAGAAGTTGATGAAGGAGTTTTAAAAATTCATACAAAAGAAAATATCGGAAGAAGTAAATCAAAAAAAGTCATGGTAAGCTTTAAAGATATTTCTAGCATTACGTCTACAAGTGGTAGCGATGTTTACTCAACAAATACCATAACTTCCGATAACTTAAAATTAAAAACAACCAGTGGTAGTGATATGAAATTAGAAGTAAATACAACAATTCTAGATTGTAAATCTACAAGTGGCAGCGATTTAAAATTATCTGGAACAACAAATGAATTAATTGCAGAAGCTACAAGTGGTAGCGATATTAAAGCTGGTAATTTAAATGCGGTTTCTAGTAAAGTAAAAGCTACTAGCGGAGCAGATATTACCGTAAATACTTCAAAAAAACTTACAGCAAAAGCAACAAGCGGTGGCGATATAAAATATTACGGAGACCCAGAAACCGTTGAAAAAAACGGTGGTGTTTCTGGAAGTATTAGAAAACGATAGACAACAACCAAGCAAACTATAACCAACTATTTTTCAAACCATTTCAAACGTAAACTACGTTCGGGATGGTTTTTGCTTTACATTTGTTAGTGACTATAGTGTATCTCTCGTGTCATATCTAATAATATTTGAAATTAATCCATTAAACAATGAAAAAAATCTTAACATTTGTTTTTTTTAGCTTATTATCATTTTCCTTTTGCAAAGCACAAACTTCAGAAAAAATAAAGGGTAATAGAAACGTTACTAAACTTCAAACTAGCATTGAACCCTATCACACCATAGCCCTAGATGAAGACTTTGAAGTTGAAATTATATATGATAAAAATCCTTACGTAGAAATTGAAACCGATGAAAATCTACACGAATTTATAGAGTTTCAGGTTATTGATAGCGTGCTAACTTTCAATAAAACCATCAGAATAACTTCAAAAAAGAGATTGAGTATTAAAGTTACTTATAATAATGCTTTAAAACATATTGAAACCTCTGATAATGCTGAAATATTATCTTTAGCCACTATGGATTTAGAGAATGCAACATTAAAAACCAGAGGCTCATCAAAAGCTGGATTAACTATAAAATCAGATAATTTTGATTTAAATAGTGATGATAAATCTAAAATAAAACTAAACTTAACCTCAGAGAATTGTAACCTTAGTCTAAGTGGAAATAGTAAACTAGAAGCTCTTGTTAATACCACGGATATCACTGCAATATTATACCAACGTGCCTCTGTAAATATTGAAGGTACAAGTGAAACAGCAAAATTAGAATTAGACAATAATACACTTTTTGGAGGAAAAAACTTTACAATCAATTCTTGTGAAGTAGTTTGCGAAATTAATAGTGATGCTCATCTGGAAGTTTTAGACAATATTACTATTGACGCCACAGGCTCTAGTAGTATTAATCTTTATGGGAATCCTAAAATTATTATAAACAAGCTAACTGATACTACAAAACTTCAAAAGAAAGTAAAATAATATTGTTTTTAAAGCGATTTTAAAAAGACGTAACTACTCTGTAAGTTAAGCAACAAAAATTAAAGAGAAGATTATTAATATCTTAAAAAGATAAAATCCCGTAAAAACGGGATTCTATCTTTTTTACCTCAAAGAAATCATTTTTGATTTATTTCTTCCAAAGGCTCTCCATCTCTTCTAAAGTTTTACCTTTTGTTTCAGGCACAAATTTCCAAACAAACCACATAGCCAATAAAGACATAATACCGTAAACCCAATATGCAAAACCATGATTAAATTGTTCGGTTAAAGCTGTATTATCATTCATCATTGGGAACGTTAACGATACTAAATAATTAGAAATCCATTGAGCTGCAACTGCAACTGCCATAGCTTTTCCTCTAATTTTATTAGGGAATATTTCTGAAAGTAAAACCCAAACTACAGGTCCCCAACTTAATGCAAAACTTGCAACATAAAGCATCATACATCCTAAAGCTAAATATCCTGTTGCTCCTGAGAAAAACACAAATCCTAAAGCTAGCATAGCTACTGCCATACCTAATGCACCGATAAGCATTAACGGTTTTCTACCACGCTTATCAACTGTTTTAACTGCTATAATTGTGAATAAAAAGTTTACAATACCCACAATAATGGTTAATAGTAAAGCGCCATCTGTATTAGGATCAATAGATTTAAATATCTCTGGCGCATAATATAATACCACATTTATGCCCACAAATTGTTGAAATACAGAGAGTGCAATACCAATAAGTATAATACCCCAGCCATATGATAATAATTTTCCAGAACTTTGAGTTTCTGTAACTGATCTTTTAATTTCAGCTAAAATTCTGTTTCCTTCTTCCTCTCCATTTACTTTTTTAAGAACATCTAATGCTTCTTCTGGTTTATTTTTAAGCATTAACGAACGTGGTGTATCTGGTACGAAAAACAATAAGCCTAAAAACAATCCTGCAGGAATAACTTCTGAAGCAAACATCCATCTCCAACCTACTTCATTTAACCATGCATCTGATCCACCGCCTCTAGAAATAAAATAGTTTACAAAATAAACAACCATAAAACCACCAACAATTGCCAGCTGATTAAAAGACACCAGTTTACCTCTACTATCTGCAGGTGCAATTTCTGCAATATAAAGAGGAGATAACATAGATGCTAAACCAACACCGATACCACCTATAATTCTATAACATATAAAAATTGTGGAAAACGTATGATCTAATTCTCCAATTGGTGCAAGACCCATTTCAGGCATTGCAGATCCCAAAGCAGAGATTAAAAATAATATCGCAGCGAGAATTAATCCTTTTTTTCTACCCAACTTTTTACTTACAAGTCCGCCAAAAATACCACCAATAATACAACCAATTAAAGCACTTGCCACCAGAAATCCCTTAAATGCATTTGCTGCTGCTTCTGATAAACCTTTAGGTTCTACAAAAAAGCTATCTAAAGAACCTACGGTTCCTGAAATTACTCCAGTATCATACCCAAATAAGAGCCCTCCTAGTGTTGCTACAAGGGTTAGTTTTATTAAATACCCTGAATTTTTTGATGTTCCCATAATTTATATTTAGTTAATTAATATTTAAAGATGTTTCAGGTTTTAAAACCTGAAACATCTTTTGGTTATTATATGTATTGATTAATAATATTCTCAAACAACTCTTGTTTACCACTTTTCAATTGTAGTTCGCCGTTTTCTTGCGCGATTTTGTATAAATCTAGTAAACTTAATTTACCATTTTCAAAATCTTTTCCTTTACCTGAATCGAAAGAACTGTAACGCTCTTTTCTTAATTTTTCATAAGGCGATGAAGTTATGATTTTATCTGCAATTAATAAAGCACGAGCAAAAGTATCTGCACCACCAATGTGTGCGTGAAATACATCGTCTAAATCTGTAGAGTTTCTTCTGATTTTAGCATCAAAATTAACACCACCACCTTGTAAGCCTCCTGCTTTAAGGAAAACCAACATAGCCTCTGTGGTTTCTTGAATGTTATTAGGGAACTGGTCTGTATCCCATCCATTTTGATAATCACCTCTGTTAGCATCTAAACTTCCCAACATACCTGCTTTTGCAGCTGTTTCAATTTCGTGTTGGAATGTATGTTGTGCTAAAGTAGCGTGATTTACTTCTATATTTATTTTGAAATCTTTATCTAATCCGTATTCCTTTAAGAACCCGATAGCTGTTGCTGTATCAAAATCGTACTGGTGTTTTGATGGTTCCATAGGTTTTGGCTCAATAAAGAAATTCCCTTTAAAACCTTGACTACGTGCATAGTCTCTTGCCATACCTAAAAACTGCCCCATGTGGTCTAGCTCACGTCCCATATCTGTATTTAACAAAGACATATAACCTTCTCTACCACCCCAGAATACGTAGTTTTCACCACCTAATTTTATGGTTGCATCTAGTGCTAATTTAATCTGCCCTCCTGCTCTGGCTACTACATCGAAATCTGGATTTGTGGAAGCACCATTCATGTAGCGTGGGTTTGAAAAACAGTTTGCTGTTCCCCATAATAATTTAACACCACTAGCGGCTTGTTTGTCTTTGATATAATCTGTAATGGTTGCTAATCTTTGTTCTGATTCTGCAAAGGTTGCTCCTTCTTGGATTAAATCGAAATCGTGAAAACAGAAATAATCAAAGCCCATTTTACCTATAAATTCAAAAGCGGCATCTGCTTTGTCCTTTGCTGCTTGAATAGGATCTGATGATTGGTCCCATGCGAAGTTTTGTGTTCCTGGACCAAATGGATCTGAACCTTGACCACAGAACGTATGCCAATAAGCTATTGAGAATTTAAACCAATCTTTCATTGATTTTCCTGCTACAACTTGATCCGGATTGTAGTATTTAAATGCTAATGGGTTATCTGAATCTTTCCCCTCAAATTTAATTTTGTCTATTCCTTTAAAATACTCTGTATTTGCCATAATTAAAATATTTATTTGTGTTTTTATATTTATGTCTTTGCTTAATTCTTGTTCTATATTGCGTTAGGGATTACAGTGGAAAGCCCACAGCGAGGTACGAGCGAGGACTTGCAACGTAAAGCCCGACCCTTGGGTAACGCCCAACTATTTTTTATTTATTATAAGTTCTAATTCATTTTTCCAATTATTATAAGCTTCTAGATAAGGTTTCTTGTCTTTAAATGGCATAAACGTCATAACATGGTCGTTATCCATAATAGCCTTTCCGAAGGCTTCAAAATCACCATTGTGTAAATTTGCTGCTCGGGCTGCTCCTATAGCACCAGTTGTATTGTAAATTTCTATTTCCTGCTCAATTAAAGTGGCTACTGTATTTGCGAAAATTTCTGAGCGGAATAGATTATCGTTTCCAGCACGAATTACGCTTGGTTTTATACCGTCTGATGTCATGATTTCCATACCGTATACAAATGAAAACGCAATCCCTTCTAGGGCTGCTCTACACATATGCCCTTTGTGATGATTGTTTAAATTCATGTTGACGATACGCGTACCTATTTCTTTGTTATTTAGCATACGTTCTGCGCCATTTCCGAAAGGAATTAAACAAACGCCATCCGATCCTACTGGAATTTCTGATGCCAACGTATTCATCTCTTCATAAGAGCTTACTGCTAAATTATTAAGTAACCAGCGGTACTGAATACCTGCGCCATTTACGCATAGTAACTTACCAATTCTTGGATCTGCACCTTTTTGATAATTGACATGGGCAAAGTTATTTACCCTTGAACTTTCTTTGGCAGATAAACTATCAGTTACTGCATAAACCACACCTGAAGTCCCTCCTGTTGCTGCTACTTCGCCGGGATTGAAAACGTTTAATGACAAAGCGTTGTTTGGTTGATCTCCTGCTCTGTAAAAAATAGGCGTTCCAGCGGCAATACCACTTTCTGCTTCTCCTTTCTCATCAACTGTAGATTGTACTCCAAATGTTTCAACAATATCTGGAACTAAGGCTTTATCTATACCATAATGTTCTAATAAAAAATCAGCTACATTGTCTTCTTTGAAATTCCAAAAGATACCTTCTGACAATCCTGAAATAGTCGTATTTATTGTATTGGAAAATTTATATGCTACATAATCTCCTGGGAGCATGAATTTATAAATCTTATTATAAATGTCTGGTTCGTTATCTTTTACCCATTTTAATTTTGAAGCAGTAAAGTTTGCAGGAGAATTTAAAAGGTTTGTAGCACAGGTATCGTTTCCAATCTCATTAAAAGCTGTATTACCTGTTTCAACTGCTCTACTATCACACCAAATAATACTTTTACGAAGAGGGTTACCTTCTTTGTCTATTACGACAAGCCCATGCATTTGATAAGAAATACCTATACCTTTAATTTGGGTTTTGCTTACGTTATACTTCTTTTTTAATTGTGTAATAGCGTTGCAAATGTGTTTCCACCAATCGTTTGGACTTTGTTCTGCCCATCCGTTTTTTGCGGCGTACATTCCCATTTCTTCTTTTGGTTCTTGCACTACACCTAAACTTTTACCTGATTCTACTTCTACTAAAGCGGCTTTAATAGATGAACTTCCTATGTCTAATCCTAAGTAATAATTCATTTTATAATGAGTCTCTAATTATTAATTTTGTTGGTACATAATGTTGCATCGGTTTATCTTGAGTTACAAATTCTGCTGCTTTGGTTCCTAATGCTTTAAAATCTGTTGAAATAACCGAAATGCCTTTATAAATAAATTTTTTAGTTGGTGTTTCGTTATAGGATAGAAAGCCTACATCTACACCAGGTTCTAAATTATTTGTTTTACATTGTTCTAAAAATTGCCCTAACATTCTATCGCTAGTTGAGATATATGCTACATTCTTTTTTACCTCAAATAATTTTGGGTTTGATATTATCTCATAGTCAAATTGAAATAATTTGCAATATTTTTTAAAATAATCAATAGTTTCCTCTGGGTGAAACGTAAATGTTGGATAAAGAAAAATTAGTTTCTTATATTTTTTAAAAATACTATTAGCTGGCTTTAAGGCTTCAAAAAAAGCTTTACCAAAATCTTGAAACACATAATTACTATCTTCATTAGAGTGTATGCTCCAATCTATAAGCAACAACTTCTCGTTGTCAATATCTGAAAGCACCGAAGGGACATCATCATGATTAAACGTCATAACAATATACTTATAATACTTCCCCTTACTGTTATTCAAAATAGTTTTGAAGTTGTCAATATTATAATGATGAAATTGAACATCTGTAATAATATTATCGGGTAAATTATTTACAAAAGAATGATAAACTACTTCTTTATAAGCTTTAAAAGTATCTAACACCAATAGTACTTTTCGCGTATCATTTGCAATGTAATACCCTTTATTGGGAACTGACTCTATAACGCCTTGTTCCTTGAGAATAGAATAAGATTTAAATACAGTATCTCTGGATAATTGATAAGTATTACATATATAATTAACAGAAGGTAATGCATCACCACTTTTTAACTTGTTATTTGCAAGTTCGTTATTTATAGCGTTTACCAATTGCTGATATTTTGGTACTTCACTATTACTATTAATGGTTAGATTTATACTCATTAAACCGTTCTGTTCTGTTCTGGTTTGCAAATATAATATAAAATTGTTTCTCTAAATTAATTTACTGCTTTTTTATATTAAAAATAGAATATGTTAAGCGGTATAATTTTGTAAGAAACAAACACTATGTCTAATAAATTTTTGCAAATCGTAATTATTTATTTTTTGTGAATTTTTCCATAGAATATAACTCGGGTTTACCACCTCTATTACCACTTCCTGCAACTATATAAATCTCTTTTTTATAAACTATGGCCTGAGAACCATGTCTGCCTCTTTTTAAATTATTAAGCTTTCTCCAAGTTTTTGTTTTTATATTATATGCATCAACATCTTGATGTGCCTCTTTTTGAGATATACTTTCTCCTCCTATTAATACCAAATCATCTCCTAAGAATACACAAGATGCTCCAGCACGTTGAACGTTAATATTATTTTCCTTACCTAAAGTCGTCCAATTATTTGTATCAATATCATAAACGTCTACTTCTGGAATGGTTAATTGAAATGTTTGCTTCGTAGCGTAAGAAGAATTTCTACCACCAACAGCATAAATTTTACCATCGTTAATTGCAGCATGAAAATGATCTCTTGGTCTGGGGGCATCTTTTAAAATTTTCCATATTTTGGTTTTAAAATCATAAACATCTACCCAAGGTACATGTGTACTATTATGTCCATCTACAATACCACTAACTATATATGCATTGTTTTTTTGAATAACGACACCCGCAGAACCACGACGTCTTTCTTTTGGGATTTCAGCGCCTTCAACCCAAATATCTTTTTTAGGATTATAAATTAGAATATTGGGTAATGGCGTTTCGTATGGGTACTTACCAGTCATAGCTCCAAATATGTAAATATTTCCTTTATAGGTAACAGCTTGAAAATGATGAATCTCTACAGGTGGTTTTGCTCCTTGACTCCAAGTATTCGTCTTTACATTATAAATTGAAATTGGTTTTATACCGCGACCACCGAGTAAATAAAACTTATTTTTAACACGAACAAAGCTATTTTCATGACGTGCTACAGGGCTATTTATTGTTTCTAAGGTTTGCCATACTCCTTTTGATTCAATGACTTGTGAAAATGACAAACATGATAATAGAAACAAGTTAAAAATAAATAATATTCTTTGCGAATTCATTATTCAACTTCAAATTTAGAATCCCATTCAATAATTTTATTATTATACATAGCATCTAATCCCATTTGAACACAAACAGCTGCTTTAGCACCTGTAACTACATTAGAAACAGGCTCCTTTGAATCTAAAATACTGTCTCTGAAATCTAAAAGCGCTTGCTTGCTTGGGTTGTCGTGTTTTATCTGAATTGGCTCACCATAACCTTCATCATCTTTTTGCCATGTTGCTCCAGAAACCCCATCTACATCTTGCTGTTTTTTTGCTTTTACTTTTCTATTTTTAATCCCTTCTGGATAAAACTTAGCTGAGTTTGTAGTGATTATCATGGTACCTTTATCTCCGATTACCTTAATTTGATAACCTTCTTTAGCATTAGTCGTTAAACAAGTGAATTTAGCTTCAACACCATTTGGATAGTTGTATATTAAATGAATATTGTCATAAGTTTCGCGTCCGTCTTTCCAATAATCAACACCTCCAGTACCCATCACTTGTAGAGGATTTTCTTCTAAAATGGTATTAACAAAATCTATTTGATGTGAGCATAATTCTGCTACAAGACCTCCTGAAAACTCTTTATACATTCTCCAGTTTATAGCTTTTTCTAAACTTGGATCAGGTACTGGTCGTCTCCAATTTCCATGCCTATTCCATTGGCATTCAAAAGCAGAAATATTTCCAACTTTACCTTCTTTTATAAGTTTTACAACATGTGTGTATAACCTTGAACTGTGGTATTGATGACCTGTTTGAAATATTACTTCAGAAGTTTTTACTTTGGCAACCAAATTTCTAATACCATCATATCCTTTAGCTAGTGTTTTCTCACAATACACGTGTTTGCCAGCATCAACAGCATCAATAGCTATTTGAGAATGTGCGTTAAATGGTGTAGCAACTAAAACAGCGTCTACATCTTTATCATTTAATAAATCTTTATAATTATTGTAACCTATTGCAGAACCATTTGTTCTTGCTAACCCTTTTTCTAAGCGAAAAGGAATCGTATCACAACATGCATAAACATTTAAATTTTCTATTTCATTTATAAATGGAATTAACCCAGCTCCTCGTTGGCCGGTACCAATTATTCCAATATTAATTTTTTTTGAATTATATGGATTGCCAATATTGGCAAGTACTGATGTACTGGTTATTAAAGCCGCAGTTGCTGCACCTCCTTTTATTAAAAATTTACGTCTATCCATTGTTTTTAAAATACTGGATCCCAGCCAGACTCATATGTACGAGACCACAGTTTCATAGCATCTCTATCGAACATTTTACCTGTTTTGTCATCAATATCAAAACCTTTGTTCACTCTATAAGATATGTTTGCATAATGCACCATAGCCATACTTTTACTAGCATCATCAATTGGCGCAGTTAATTTAGCCTTCCCACGAATAGTATCAAACATATTTTGAACATGTTTAGTTGAGGTGTCTCCACCACCACCTAGTGCTGTTCCGGCTTCTTTAGATGCTGAGTCAAATTCTTTAACTAACATACCTTTGCGGTCATATAAAATATATTTATTCCTGTTTACAAATACAGAACCTTCTGTTCCATAAATAACAGTTCCGCGTCCTGATCCATAAGTACTGTAACTATTTCTTGACTTTCCGTCCCATTTAATAACCTTATTGTCTTCGAATTTAAAGGTAGCCTCCATATCATCATACATTTCCCATCCATCATCTGAAAAATGACGCTTCTCTGCTTCTACATAAACACTCTGTGGAAAATCTACCTTTAATGCCCATCTTGCAACATCCAACTCATGTGTTCCATTATTTCCTGCTTCAGCAGTTCCATAACTCCAACCGTACCAATGCCAGTTATAATTCCAAGTTTCTGATGTATAATCTCTTCTTGGTGCTGGACCTTGCCATAAATCCCAATCTAAACCTTCTGGTATGGCTGCGCTTTTCTGTAAAGGTACTCTTCCACGTCTGTTATTATAAAAAGCTACTGCTTTGTATGGTTTTCCAATTACTCCGTTATGGATTTCGTTAATAATTTCTATAGTATGTCCTGATGAACGTTGCTGATTTCCCATTTGAACCACTTTATTAAAATGCTTTGAAGCTTTAACAAGTTGCTCATTTTCATACATATTATGACTACATGGCTTCTCTACGTAAACATGTTTCCCTGCTTTCATTGCCATAATAGAACCTGGTGTATGCCAATGGTCTGGTGTTGCATTTATTAAAACATCAACATTTTTATCATCCAACACTTTTCGTATATCGTTTTCTAATTTTGGTTTGTAATTTATGTGCTCTCTAAAAGCTTCTAGTCCCTTTAAACGCTGACTTTCCATAACATCACATAGATACAATAATTTCACGTTGCTTTCTTTTAGTGCAATTGGTTGTTTAAAAGCCCCCATTCTTCGTCCTAATCCTGCTATAGCAACATTTAAGCGTTCGTTAGACCCAATAATATTATTATAACTTTTAGCTGACATGGCCATAGCAGAATTCCCTATAGTTACTGCAGCTCCTGCTAATGTTGTTTTCTTTATAAAGTTTCTTCTTGATGTCATAATATTTAAAGTGATTTAATTTTAATATTTTTAAAAGCAACTCTATCTCCATGATCTTGCAGTAAGATTTGCCCTTTTTCTAATAAACCAAAACCTGGCCATTTGTCATATTTACTTTCTGAAACTAGTTTTAAGAATGCTTCGCTACCGCGTTCGTATTCTAAGACTTTCATGCCATTAAGCCAATGTTCAACATGTTTATTTTTTGAAATAATGTAAGCGCTATTCCATTCTCCAATAGCATTCATAGGTTTTTCTGGATTCGCTTGAATTAAATCATATAATGAGCAAACTGTTCTACTACCTTCGTGACTCCCAAGTTTTGCATCTGGGTGCAACGCATCATCTAAAATTTGATACTCTAAACCAATAGAAGAACCGGGTCCTTTATTAAGATTAGTATCTACATAATATTTAATACCACTATTAGCTCCAGCAGTTAATTTAAAATCTACTTGTAATTCAAAATCCCCATACAATTCTTCTGTAACTATATCGCCACCTGCTGCAGATTCTGCTCCGCCTGATGATAATACAATTAATTCACCATCTTTAATTTCCCATCCTTGTTCTGGAAAAGCATCTAATTTTGCTCCACGCCATCCATTTGTAGTCTCACCGTCCCAAAGCATTTTCCAACCTTGTTTCTTCTCATCTATAGTTAATTGATTTTTTGTTATAATTGGTTTTAATGGTGATTTTTGTGAATATTTATCTAAATTTTCAGTTAGAATTTTTACATTTTTCCATGAGATAGTAGTTCCTTCTTTCTTATCACCGTGAATACTATGTACTTGTAATCCAATAAAACCTGATGCTGTTTTATCATCTATCAAATAAGCTGCTGGTACATTATTTATCCAAGTTTTAATTGTGTCTCCAATAGCCTCAACTCTGTAATGATTCCATTCGTTTTGTTTGAATGCTTTTTGAGCTTCAGGATTATCAGTTAAAGGATTTAACCATTTTCTTCTTTTCTCATCATAAATACCTGCACTCCAAGCGCGCTTTGATGGATCAATTTCAATCTGATAACCATGTACAATACCATCTCTATAATAAGGAAAACTATTTGATCTTATTTGAATACCTGAGTTCATACTAGGATCTACCAAGAAATCTAACTCCAATATAAAATCATCATAATAGGTATTTGTTGTTAAAAAAGTATTAGGGGTATTCTTTACTGTTGTACCAGTTACCACACCATCCTCAACAACATATGTAGCATTTCCGCCCTTAATATTCCAGCCATCTAAAGTGTCGCCTTTTATTAATAACTGCCAAGGTGTGTCGTCTTTTTTTGTTTGTGAACAGCTTGTAAAACAAATGATTGTAAAAACAATTACAGTCAAATTTAAAATTTTAGTCATTTTTATAATTTTATATTAATCTTATTTGCACCAAAGTAAATTTATTCATGAAGTATTCCATCCTGTACTATGAGGTTTTTCTTTAAATAAAAACTGTTTAAAAATAAAGCTTTTAAGCAGTTCTAATATTGAAAATATATTATTGATTTATGACATTAATTCAAATCTAAAAACAAAATACCACATAAAAACTGGGTCAGTTTTGTTAAAGATTATTACATTGAATAAAGACAAAATATACTAAAAAAATATTCTCGAAAATAGTTTAACGTTCTTAAATATTAGAAATAAAAAACTCAGCCTAAACAGCTGAGTTTTTTAATTTTTTTTTGAAAATATTTTAATAATATTTAGCATATACAACTCGAGTATGTAAATATTCTTCCATACCATATTTACCATCTGCACCACCTACTCCTGATTTTTTCCAACCAGCATGAAAACCTTGAATTGCCTCAAAATGTTCTCTATTTACATAAGTCTCTCCAAAATGCAGACCATTTGTAGCTCTCATAATGTTATTAAAGTTTTCTGAAAATATTGAAGATGTTAATCCAAATTCTGAGTCATTAGACATTGCAATGGCTTCATCTAAAGTATTAAATTTCATGACAGGCAAAACAGGTCCAAAAACTTCCTCTTGAATAATTTGACTATCCTGACTACAATTTGTTAAAACAGTTGGCTCATAAAAATAACCTCTATCAAATTTATCTGGTCGCTTACCGCCAACTAATACTTCTGCTCCTTCTTTTTTGGCAAATTCAACCATTTCAGAAATCTTGTCAATCTGCGACTTAGAAACCAAACTACTCATATCTGCATTTGTTCCTGTTAGAGCATCTTCAACAGTAACTTGACTCATTTTTTTAGTAAGTTTATCAACAAACTCATCATAAATACTATCTTCAACATAAACGCGCTCAGCACAATTACAAACTTGTCCGCTAAAAATCACTTTTGATGATACTATAGAATTTAATGCTAATTCCATATTAGCATCAGCACAAACAATGGCTGGAGCTTTTCCTCCTAACTCTAATGATACTTTTGTAATATTTTCAGCCGCTGCAGCTATAATTTTTTGACCAGCACCAACACTTCCTGTTAAACTAATAATACCCGTAATAGGGCTTTTTGAAAGCGCATTACCTACCGTTCTACCTGATCCACAAACAAAATTTAAAACACCTGCTGGTAAATTTATCTTTTGAATAAAGTCTGCAAACTCCATTACAGTATTAGGAGCCTCAGAACTTGGCTTAATAACACAGGTATTACCCGTTATTAAGGATGCTGCTACTTTACGAGCCATTACAAAAAATGGAAAGTTCCAAGGACAGATACCCACAGCTACTCCAATAGGAACTTTGTGAAGATAAATATGTTCTTTTTCTCTATCACTTTGAATTATCTCTCCTTCTATTCTGCGGGCCCAACCTGCATTATAATCAAAGTAATCTGCAGTTACATCTATTTCAACTTGTGCTAAACCAATAACTTTAGCTTGTTCTTTAGAAAGTGTTTCTGCTAAAAAAACTCTGTTTTCTCTAATAACGTCAGCCATCTTATGTAAAAAACTAGCTCTTTGAATAGCCGGAAGTGCTTCCCATGCTGGTTGTGCAGCTTGGGCAGCCTCTAAGGCATTATTGGCATCATCTACAGTTCCTGAAGAAATAGTGCTAATTACTTCTTCAGTACATGGATTTAATATTTCAATAACAGATGTAGCTTTTGAGTCTACAAATTGTCCATTAATGTATTGTTTATAATGTTTCATAAGTTTTAGTTGGATTAATTATGCATTAAAAGAATTTGGTTAATAATTCATTTTTACATACAATTTATAAGTACTATTTTATTAAATGATTAGGAAAATCTGTTGTTTTCTCACAACACAATTGTTCCATAACTTGTTGTAATTCTGTTTTTAACAATGATATAGTATGGTTCCCTCCTTTTTTCCCTAAAGCTGAAACACCATACATAAATGAGCGTCCCATAAAGGTAAACTTAGCACCACTAGCCATGGCTCTAGCAACATCTGGTCCTGAACGAATACCACTATCCATCATAACCTCTATTTGGTCTCCATATTTTTCAGCGATAGTCGCTAATGGCTTAATTGTAGATTGCCCTGCATCTAGTTGGCGTCCACCATGATTTGAAACTATTATACCGTCTAATCCCAGTCTGATTGCCTGTTCCGCATCATATTCTGAAGCTACACCTTTTAAAACAAGTTTACCTTTCCACATATCTCGGATAGGTTTAATTTTTTCCTCATTCAACCTTCCTGAGAAAGTTTGGTCCATGAATTTACCTAACTGTTTTAAATCTAAGTTTTTAGGCATATAAGGCAGTAAGTTTGCAAAGTTAGGTATACCATGTTTTAGAGTCTGTAAACTCCAATGCGGTCTACCAAAAGCTTGCAATATATTACTTAAGTTCATCTTGGGTGGCATAGCCAAACCGTTTCTTATATCGCGAGGCCTAAATCCAAAACTAGGCACATCACAAAGGATAACTAAAACTGGACATTCAGCAGATTCTGCTCTTTTAATAATATCATCTCGCAAGCTATCTTCTGTAGGATGATACAATTGAAACCATGCTTTACCTTCTGTTAATTCTGCAGCGCGTTCAATACTTGTAGTTGTAACCGTGCTAAGAATAAATGGAATATTGTGTTCAAAAGCAGCTTTAGCTAAAATTTCTGGTGAATTTGGCCACATTAACCCTTGAAGCCCTACTGGCGCAATACCAAATGGCGCATCATATTCAATCCCAAATAGATTAGTTTTTTGAGACGATCCGTGATGCTGTCTTAAATAGTTTGGTTTTAATTGAACCTCTCTAAGCTCTGATGTATTACGATATAAATTTACATCTTCATTACACCCTCCGTCTAAATACTCAAAAGCAAACTTTGGTATTTTTTCTTTCGCCCTAGATCTTAAATCATCAATAGACGGGTATCTGGTGTCAATTTTTATTTCCATGACTATTTATTGTTTTATGATAAAAACTTTTTTCTTAAATCCTCAACCTGTTCATCATTTATTGGCACCATTTCTCCCAAAGAATGGCCTAGAACAATAGATTTAGCACTAAATTCTGCAACTTCAAGATAATCAAATGTTTGTAATAATTTGTCTCCAGTCACAATCACCGAATCATTCTCTATAATTAATGCAGTTGC
The DNA here is from genome assembly GCF_039543265.1 of Algibacter aquimarinus. Classification (NCBI taxonomy): domain Bacteria; kingdom Pseudomonadati; phylum Bacteroidota; class Flavobacteriia; order Flavobacteriales; family Flavobacteriaceae; genus Algibacter; species Algibacter aquimarinus. The sequence continues at coordinate 153,120 of NZ_BAABJK010000002.1, forward strand.
ACAATCTTCAACCATTTCCGAGTTATTATTTTTTCTGAAATGATCTCCATATTTCAAAAAGTTTATGTCTTGCAAGAAAATCCAGCTTTCAGGAATTGTTCTTACATTTAAATGAGTACCTGTTACACCAAAAGCCATTAAATAAGGTGATTGCGTCATTATAATTGAATTCACATCAGGATTTTTATTGTAAATTTCTTGATGAATCCAAGTTGCTCTACTCGGTGTTTTTCCAGCTTCTCGCTTACCGTCCTTTATTTGAACGATATCTTCTAAATCTAAATCCCATCTATTAGCTCCAGTTGGAGTTATTAAAAAGTCGTTGTCTTTCCAACGCATAGACACTGTTCCATAAGAACTTATCATTAGACCTTGTTCACAAGAGCGTTGAACTATTTTACATATTTCTAATCGTTTTTCTACTTCTTCAGAGGTGTAACTTGTACTTTGCATTTCTGGAAGAACTCCTGTAGCCTGAGATTCAAATTCATCAATCTGTTCATCTGTTAAGTATTTAGGAGCACCTATTTGAGATCCATACAGTATTGTACTTGCACAGAACTCTAAAGCTTCAAAACGTTCATAAGCATCTGTTAAATCACTTCCACCTAAAACAGTTCCGTGATTTTCCATGATAACAGCTTTGTATCCTTTTTTAAATTCATCTGCAATTACTTCACCTAAATCTTCACTACCAGGTAATCTATATTTTGCGTATCCTATGGGACCACAAATGTGTTTTGCTTGCGAAATGATATTTGTATTTGGAATTTGACGAACAATACTAAATGACACCAAAGCTGGTGGATGCGCATGGATTACAGATTTAATATCTGGCCTTGCTTCATAAATAGCTTTATGAAATGGAAACTCTGAGGACGGTTTATGCTTACCAATAATAGTACCGTCTTTTTTTACACAAATAATATCTGATGCTCTTAAAGAGCCTTTATCTATTGCTGAAGGTGTCACCCAAATATTCCCTTCATCATCTATAATAGAAATATTACCTCCTGAAGTGGTTGTCATTCCTCTTTTATAAACTCTACTTATAATTTCTGTAATTTGATTTCGTGGGTGAACTAGTTCTATATTTTTTGACATTTTGAATGATTTGGAATTGAAAAGAAATGTGTTTTATTAAACTGTTATTTACTAATTGAAATTATTATCCACTAACTATGAACGGGACATGCTTTTTTAGAGCATAATTCTCTTTTAAGAATTTTGAATTTAATTTATTGTCTGATATAGAAATTGCTGCTCCTAATGCAGAACCAAGTGATGCATCAGTAGTACTAATTTTTTTATCTCTGAAATAATGAGATAATAACTTAATATAAATATCATTATTGCTAAAGCCACCATCTACATATATTCTAGCAATATGATCATCTCCTAATGCCTCTTTGATACATTTGATTTGTATGAGAACAAGCTCTGCCATTAATTGATGGTAAGCGTGTTCGTACTTATGATAAGATATTTGCGTTTTTTCAGGCATATCCTCATCTATTATACTCTCCCATTTATAACAATGTTTGAAGTCTTTAATGATTTCAAAATATGTATCATAATCAAACTTAACGGTACGATGGTAATCTTCTTCAACACCAAATTGTTTATCAAGTTTGGCAACCTGAACTTTATATTCATTACCTAAAAACATGCGGGTAGCTTTTACTGGCTTTCCATTAATACGCATGTAATTAATAGCATCTTTATCATTAACATCATCTGAAATAGGTTTTTCAGTAAATGGATTGAATACGATACTCCATGTTCCAGTTGACACTAAAACAAATTTTTTCTTAAGGCTTCTTACATACGGAAGCAATGCAGCAGAACTATCATGAATACCTACGCCTATTTTAATTCGGTTTCCATTATAATTCATATTAATACTTGTTTCGGTTGAAACTATAGTAGGTAAAATTTTATTGATACCTTCATTATAAACCCAACTATGGTAGTCTTTCTTTCCGTAATCCCATAGTGCAGTATGACAACCTATACTTGTGTATTCACTTAAAGGAATACCTGTAAAAATATAACTAAGGTATTGTGGTAAGTGTAAGGAGTATTGAATTTTTTTGAAAACTTCAGGCTTTTGTTTTTTCAACCAATACAGTTGTAAACCAGAATTTAGCATACTTAAATCGGCACATCCTGTATTTTTTAAAAACTCTTCTCTTGGACCATATGTTTCAAAAAACTCATTTACAATACTTTCAGGTAATGGTTTAGTATAGTTATAAAGTGGCGTTAATGGATTACCGTATTTATCTATATGAACAAAACTGGCTCCATAGGTTGAAAAATTTATCGCTTTAACCTCGTACTTATTCGTTTTTAGTATTTGATTAAATACGGTTTTAAGCCATTCTTTCAATGCTGGAAGGTTTTCAGTTGGATGCCCATCTTCATCCTCTATTTCGTCAAAAGAAATATACTCCTTATGAACTTCTTTAAAATTCTTATCGAATAAATAAAACTTTTTATTGGTTTTACCAATATCAAAAACTGCAGTTACCTTTTTCATACTTTAAAAATTAAAGTCCTGTAGCAACAGTATTCTTACCTCTCTCTTTAATAAGATTTCCTCTAACATCTAATGCTCTATAAGCATTAATTGGGTTTAATACACCGCCAGCATTTAAGCGTGCTTTTTCAAGTAATGGCCTTACATCTGTTCTGTAAGCACCTTGTAAAATTTCTTGACATTTTACAACATCATTATCTATTTGTGCAGCTTTAAGTGCAGCTTGATCAATTAGCATAGCCTTAGCATATGCTTCTTGTATTGCCTCTAATGATTGTATTAAATCTTCTAATGGATCTTTAACATTATGACTGGCATCTATCATCCAAGCTAAATCTGGATTCTGCGGATTATTTTGCATACCATATACTAATTCGTTAAAGATTAAGAATAATGCATAAGGTTTTATACTACCAACAGTTAAATCGTCATCACCATATTTGCTATCATTAAAGTGAAAACCACCTAATTTTCCTTTTAGTTGTAAAATCGATACAATTTGTTCGATGTTTGAATTTGGTAAGTGATGTCCTAAATCTACAAGTGTATAAGCTTTATCTCCACAACCATTTGCTAACATTAAAGAAGCACCCCAATCTTGGATAACTGTACTATAAAAGTTTGGCTCGTAAGGTTTGTATTCTACCAACATCTTCCAATCGTCTGGCAAACCTTTGTAAATATCTATTAAGCTGTCTTGTGTATTTTGAAAAGCTGTTTGAAAATTATTCTGTCCAGGAAAACAAGACCCATCTGCCAACCAAACAGTTAACGCTTTTGAACCTAGTTTGTTTCCTATTTCAATTACATCTAGATTATGTTGTATGGCCTGTTCTCTTACTGCCTGACTCGTATTACTCAACGAACCGTATTTATAACTTTCAGAAGCATCTTTTTGGTCTTGAAATGTGTTAGAGTTTACAGCATCAAATTTTATATTTAAAGCATCTGCTTGTTCTTTTACAGCTGCATAATCCGAAGGAATATCCCAAGGAATATGTAATGATACCGCTCCAGCTGTTTGAGTTAAATTGTGTAAAACACCAATATCGTCTATTTTTTGTTCTAGATTAGAAGGTTCTCCATAAAAAGAAAAACGTCCAAAGCGAGTACCACCAGCTCCTAACGCCCAACTTGGTATTGCAACTTGAAATGACACTAATTTTGAAACAATATCGTCAATATTATGTCCGTTTTTTGTCAATTTATTTGCTAAAAAATCAAAACTCTCGTTGTGATTTTCTAATCCTTTTTTGTTGTAATCTAAAATTTGATCTTTTTGTATTTTCATGACTTTAACTTCTTATAAAAAAACCTCCATAACTTCAATTTAGAATTTATGGAAGTTTTTAAAAACTAAACAACTAACTAATTTCTTATATATTTATCTAACAAATGCATTTGCCATTCCACCATCAACATTAATAATGTTTCCCGTAGACTTGTCTAGTATTCCTACTAGAGAGAATACGCCATTCGCAATATCATCTGGTGTGATGATTTCATTTAATAGATTTCTTTTAGCATAAAATGCTGGCAATTCTTCTACAGTAATACCATTTGCTTTTGCTCTTCCTTCTGCCCAAGCACCTTCCCATATCTTGCTTCCTACAATTACGCCATCAGGGTTTACGGTATTTACTCTTACTTTATCTTTTGCTAATTCAGCCGCTAATAATCGTACCATATGTTGCTGCGCTGCTTTTGCAGTACCATAAGCTACATTATTAGGTCCTGCCACTAAACCATTTTTACTTGCTATAGCAATATAATCACCACCAAGACCCTGCTTACGTGTTATAGCAGAGAATTGCTTCGCTAAGTCAAACTGACCTTTAACTAAAATACCTTGTAAAATATTCCAATCTTTATCTGTTGTTTCCAATAGAGGCTTAGAAATAGCTAATCCTGCACTGTGAACTATAATATCTACTCCTCCAAATTCAATACATGCTTTTTTGTAAGCATTTGCTATAGAGTCAGTATTAGTTACATCACAAACCGCATAAGTTGAAACATCTCTTTTATATGTTGCATGAGCTTCTTTTAAGCTTTCTTCATTTATATCTGTTAAAACTACATTAGCTCCTTCTGCAGCTAATTTATCTGCTATGGCTTTACCTATTCCACCTCCAGCACCGGTAATTAAAGCTACTTTACGAGATAACGGCTGCTCTTTTGGCATACGTTGTAACTTTGCTTCTTCTAATAACCAGTACTCAATATCGAAAGCTTCTTGTCTTGGTAAAGATGTGTACTCTGTAATAGCTTCTGCGCCTCGCATTACGTTAATAGCATTGATGTAAAACTCATTTGCTACACGAGTTGTTTGTTTGTTTTTTGCAAAACTGAACATACCAACACCCGGATAAATAATAATTACTGGGTTTGCATCACGCATTGCAGGACTATTAGCTTTTTTACAAGTATTATAGTAATCTGCATATTCTTGCCTGTATGCTTCAAAAGCTGGCTCTAACTTTTTGAGTATAGCATCAGCATCTGATAAATCTTCATTTTTATCTAAAGTTAAAACTAAAGGCTGAATTTTTGTTCTCAAGAAGTGATCTGGACAAGAGGTTCCCATAGGAGCCAATCGTTCTAAATCATTACTGTTTATATACTCCATTACCACATCAGTGTCAGAAAAATGACCTATCATTCTATTTTCTGAAGAACATAAACCTCTTAATAAAGGCATGATTTGAGCTGCTTTTTCTAAACGCTCTTCTTTTGGTAAGCTTTGTATTTTTTGCCCTCCAAAAACACTTCCTTTTTCTTTTATTTTCTTAGCAATAAATTCAGAAGCCATTTCAATAACTTCTAAACTATTCATATAACATTCATACGAGGTATCTCCCCATGTAAATAAACCATGGCTTCCTAATACAATTCCACGAATACCTGGGTTGTCTGCTAAACATTTTTCTATTTGTAGTCCTAAATCAAAACCTGGTCGTTGCCAAGGCACCCAACCCATTGTATCTCCCCAAATCTCTTTGGTTACTTGCTGACTATCTTTTGCAGCTGCTACTGCAATTAAAGCGTCTGGATGTAAATGATCTATGTGGGCAAATGGTAATAAACCATGAAGCGGTGTATCAATAGATGGAGCTTTACTATCTAAATCATAAATACAGTGATTAAATAAGCCCACCATTCTATCTTCATCCTCTAAACCTCCGTAAACATTTTTTAAGTCTCTTAGTCTCTTGGTATAAATACCTGCAATACCACTTCTATTTAAAGTACCTATATCTCCACCTGATCCTTTAATCCACATCACCTCTACATCTTCGTTAGTAAGTGGGTCCTTTTCAATGGTTCTGCAACTTGTATTTCCACCACCATAATTAGTGATTCTTAAATCTGCTCCTAAAATATTAGAACGGTACAAAAACAAATCTACTTGGTTGTCACCAAATGAAGCCGCTTTTGCTTCGTCCCACAAATAATCAACGTATTTAAAACTTTTAGTAATTTCTTCCATGTTAATTGTTAAGATAAATAATAATACACCAAAAATATATTTCAAAATAAACTTTTGTATCCTGTACTGTACCGCAAGGATAAATATTTACTATAAGAAACATAGTTTCATAGTTTACAAGAAGTAAAATAACAGGATGTGTTATGCTTATTTAATAATTTAATTATTGTCAATTTTACACTTTATAAAATCGTAGCACCATTAAATTATTAATGATTTTAAAAGTATTAAGATATTAAAAATGAATAAGCAATTCCCCAACAACATTAAATAATAATCTAACTTAAAAAAACAATTACAGGATAACGCAGGATACTTTACCCATTTTGAAAAGTTAGTTTTGATATTAAGCAATGAGAATTTAATGATTACTCGAGTTTAAAATCTTAATAACAGTATACTATTTTTATGGGGGATAAAAATTACAGTACCTTAGGTGAGTTTATCATTAATAATCAGCATGATTTTAAATATTCTTCAGGAGAACTTTCGCGATTACTTACCTCAATTAAATTAGCTGCAAAAATTGTTAATCATGAGGTAAATAAAGCTGGATTAGTTGATATTCTTGGAGCAGTTGGCGAAACTAATATTCAAGGCGAAGATCAACAAAAACTTGATGTTTATGCCAATGAGATATTTAAGTCTGCTTTAATTAACAGAGAAATTGTTTGTGGTATTACAAGTGAAGAAGAAGACGATTTTATAACCATACAAGGGAAATACAATGCCCACGACAATAAATATGTATTACTTATTGACCCACTAGATGGCTCTTCTAATGTTGACGTGAATGTATCTGTAGGTACCATTTTCTCAGTTTACAGAAGAATAACACCACCAGGTATGCCTGTAAGAAAAGAAGATTTTTTACAAGAAGGCAATAAGCAAGTAGCTGCGGGATATATTGTTTATGGCACATCAACTATGTTAGTTTACACCACTGGACATGGTGTTAATGGTTTTACGCTTAACCCAGCCATAGGTAGCTTTTATCTCTCCCATCCAGACATGAAGTTTCCAGAAGAAGGAAACATCTTCTCCATTAATCAAGGTAATTATGCACATTTTCCGCAAGGTGTTAAGGATTACATAAAATATGGTCAAGAAGAAAAAGATAACAGGCCTTATACCTATAGATATATAGGGTCTATGGTTTCAGATTTTCATAGAAACATGGTTAAAGGAGGTATTTATATTTACCCAACAAGCTCTAAAGCACCCAATGGAAAATTACGATTACTGTACGAATGTAATCCTATGGCTTTTTTAACAGAACAGGCTGGAGGTAAAGCAACTGATGGACATATAAGAATTATGGATATTAAACCTAAAGAACTACATGAAAGATCTCCTATTTTTTGCGGAAGCACTAAAATGGTAGAAAAAGCAGAGTCCTTTATGAAAAAATATACTAGCAATAAATAATTCAATAAAAAGACTTCTTCTCATTTAAAAAATTCAATTGATGGAAATACATAAATTTTTAAAAATAGATGAAGATTCAAGAATCCCAAAATACCAACAAATTGTCAACTCTATTATTGATAATATTTCAATTGGAAATTTTAAAATAGATCAAAAAATTCCATCAATTAATCGCCTAAGTGAAGAAGTTAATCTATCCAGAGATACGGTTGAAAAAGCATATAAAATTCTTAAAGAACGTAACATTATAATTTCTATAAGAGGTAAAGGTTTTTATATTTCGCGAACTAAACTTATTAAGAAATTAAATATTTTATTCCTTATAAATAAATTGAGCTGGTATAAAATGGAAATCTACCATGCCTTTATAAATAGTATTGGAACTAACGCATACATAGATCTTAATATTTATCATTGCGATGAATCTTTGTTTTTAAACATCTTAAATAAACATAAAAAGGCTTACGATTATTATGCTATTATGCCGCATTTTAAAAATAAAGACAACCAACACACCAGCACTACTACTGCAGTAACTCAAGCTTTAAATAAAATACCAAAAAACAAGCTTATCATTATGGATAATATGAAAATTCCAATAAGGAATAATATTATTACAGTTTATGAAGATTATGAAAAAGATATTTTTGGTGCGCTAAACGAAGGAATTAGTAAAATTTCTAAGTACAAAAAAATAATTCTTATATACCCTAAAAAAACAATTTACCCATACCCTAAACGCATTAAAAAAGGGTTTATTAAATTTTGTTCTAAGCACAACTTAGACTTTGAAATATTGGATAAGGTTTATAATGATATGGTACTTCTAAAAGGAGATTTATTTATTACCATTGAAGAAGACGATTTGATAAGCTTAATGGAACAAATAATAGAGAAAGAGTTAGTTTTAGGAGAAGATTTAGGCATTATTTCTTATAATGACACTCCACTAAAAGCACTTCTTGGTATAACAGTTATATCTACAGATTTTAAAATAATGGGAAAGAAAACATCTGAAATGATTTTAAATAATCAAAAGGGGAAGTTTAAAGTACCATTCTATTTTATAGACAGAGAATCTCTATAAATTTTATTTTTTTAAGAAAAACACTAAGCCGTATTGTGTTTTAAAAGTGTTTTATTAGATTTATTGTATTATTTCACTTTTTAAAAGAAAAAGTTATACTTTTCAAAAAAATTAAAATGGATCTAATCAAACATATTAAGATTGACGAAAATTCTAGGGTTCCCAAATACCAACAAATTATAGATTCTATTATTCATAATATTTCTTCAGGAAATTTAACCATAGATCAAAAAATTCCTTCCATAAACATGTTTAGTGAAGAGTTTTATTTATCTAGAGATACCGTTGAAAAAGCATACAGTATCCTTAAAGAACGAAACATTATTAAATCTATTAGAGGAAAAGGCTTTTACATTTCTAGAACACAACTAATATCTAAGGTTAATATATTATTTCTTATAAATAAATTGAGTTCATATAAATTGAGGACCTATAATCATTTTATAAACGCAATTGGAGCTAATTCTCATACTGATTTACATATATACCATTGTGATGAAACTTTGTTTTTAAATTTATTAGACAAAAACAAATCAGCTTATGATTATTATATTGTTATGCCACATTTTAAAACAGATGACTTAAAACATCAGAGTTTTAGTGATAAAGTACTTAATGCCATAAATAATATACCTCAAGAAAAGCTTATTCTTTTGGATAATAGTAAACCTGTTTTTGGTAATCATACAGTAGAAATTTATCAAGATTTTGAAAACGATATCTATTTTGCTCTTAAAGAAGGTTTAGATAAAATAAAAAAATACGAAAAAATCATGTTGATATATCCTGAAAAAGCAGTATACCCATACCCTAGAAGGATTTTACATGGTTTTAGAAAATTTTGTGTTGAGTTTAAATTAGATTTTGAAATTCTAGAAAAGGTTTATGATGACATGATTTTAAAAAAAGGCGATTTGTTTATTACCATTGAAGAAGCCGATTTAGTAAACCTTGTAAAGCAGGTAAGAGAAGATGAATTTGAATTAGGTGAAGAAATCGGCATAATATCTTATAATGATACTCCTTTAAAAGAATTGTTAGGAATTACTGTAATGTCTACTGATTTTAAAGTTATGGGAGAAACTGCTGCGCAAATGATATTGAACAAATCAAAAGGAAAAATAAAAGTACCTTTTAATTTTATTGAGAGAGATTCCCTTTAATAAATCAGTTTTTAAAGTCTTTGTAAAAAGAGTTTTCAGTATTTGTTGTTACCAATATTTCTTTAAACTGTAACTTTTCTCCTTCCCCAATATATATACTGCTTAACTTCTCTTCTTCATCTAAAGTAATTACTGCAAAAGTACCAGAGAAGGTTATATTTAGAGCTTCGCTTTTAAATACTTGTCCTTTAGATTGTGTTAAGATATATTGAATCATTTTAGTTTCTGGAGTCTTACTAACTATTTTTAAGCCTTTATAAACACCATTCTGCAGAATTTTTGTAACTGACTGAATACTTGGTTTTTCTTTTTCATTATATGGTTCATATACTAACACAAAAGGATTTTTCCATGCTTCACCTTTATTACGTATTACTAATGTTGGTGTTGGCAAATTATCATAAGGTTTTGGTGCTTCAAAAGTTGTGGGTGCTTTTACTTTGGTATATTCTCTATTTTGAAAACTTGGAATATGTAACTGCATAAAAACATCGTCTTGAGGTAATCTTTTGGTATAAAATGTAGCTTTAACGTCTTTATCGTAAATTTTTGAAGTTTTTACATCTTTGAAAAAATGCCACCCTGGATTTCTGTATAGTTTATTACGCTTCCATGTATCATTTGCATTTTCCATGTACCTTTCAGGTGTTTTTTTGAAATCCATATCAGAATTTTCAAAAACCAGTTTGTCTCCAATATTATGATATAGATAATCATGATACTCGTTTGGAAGTTTAGATTTTGAACGAAATACATCTACATAATATCCTGTAGTTGGCGATGTTCTAATTAATGCTAATGTGCGCTCTTGATTTGCTTCAGCTTTATCACCTCTATCATCTTCAAAACTTGTTTGACTGAAGGAATGGTATGGCGACACACCTTCTTTACCAACCTGAGGTTCCATAGCAATAAGTTGTACACTATTCATACCTAAATTAACCCATCCGCCTTCTCCTTGCGAACTCCCGTTTACGATTACCGTATTGTGTGCTGCGAAAATTCTTGAATAGTTTTCATGAAGGTCTACACCATAGCGTTTTCTGCCATTATCTACACCTAGAACTTGTCCTTCACCGTATAACTCCATATCCATACCACCCGCATGTCCATGTACCATGTGTGCACCACCAACAAAACACATTAAACCATCTTTTGGATTATCTGTACTACTTAAATTACGTTGTAAAACTATGCCGGCGTGATACACTCTATCAGTCCTTGATAAGTCAACAGTTGTAGATTCGTTATCAAAACTATCATCATACCAAAATAAAGCCTCAGTTCCTTGTCGTTTATATTTACCATTGTTAATTGCCTTATTAATAAGTGGTGCAAATTTATTTTGAATTGCCGTTAACCCATCTGCTTTTGCCAACGCATACGCATTATCATAAGCTTCATAAGGTGCATGAGCAGACCTATGTCCATCGCCCCAGCGCACAATTTCGTTATTAGGATATATGAAATAGTCTAACCGAGGTAAGGCATGTAGAACATTAGGGTACTTTTCTCCTAATTTTAATGATGGATTGTATTTATTAACAACTAACATTAATCGTGCTAAAATTGATGTTGTATGGTTTAAATATTGAGAGGTTTCTGGCCAGATATCACCTTCATTTTTATAATTTTTAACCATAATATTTAACGCATCTTGATTATCTGTGCTTTCTGTTAAAAAATAGGACAACCACTTTTCTCGCTCATTTTCATCATCCATAGCTAAGGCATTAAACACTAAACTAGGCGCTTCTAATGCACAATGGTTAGAACCTGTTTGCCCATAATTTACCGTAATATTTCCATAGGTTTTAAATACCTTTTGAGCTTCTTCAAAAGGAAAATTCACTTTTTTGTTTTTAATGATATCAAAAGCCTTACCCTCTTTTTTTAAATAAGGATGAATGAAATCATAAATTAATGGCAGTCTATAGCCTATTACACGTACTTCACGAAAACCATCATACGGAAACAACCAACCGCCTCTACCATGCCAATCAGAAACTTCGGATTTTTGTACAGATTTTAAAAATGAATATAAAATGGTACTTGCAACATGAGCATATTTCTCGTCTTGGGTTAGGTAGTACATAGTACCACAATCTAGTGCAACTTGTAAATGTGTAATTAAAAGTTCGGCAGGTCTCCATTCTTCATCTGTGGCATTATCCAGATTTTCTTGAACACCATTCCTCATATGTGTTGTTTTAAAAAAAGGTGGGAAGGTATTATTCTTATTTTCATCCCAATTGAAGGGTAATTGTTTGATATAAGATTTTGGATTCTTGTAAAATTGTTTAACTTGTAAATTTGCCTTGAGCTTTAAATCTATATAGATTTCGTTGGCCCATTCTTGGGTATTTATTTTTTCAAGGATTTGGTTTCGCTCACTAGATTTCACCAAAATGAAAGGACGCTTTCTGTCTTGACTATATATTTGAGTAACAGTAAGTAGAATTAAAAACAATAAGAGATTCTTTATTTTCATTTCGTATAAATTTTAAAATTCTTGTATAAAGAAGAACGGGTATACATTTGGCGTAAACCTACCCTGCCTTCTTTTATTGGACTGACATTTGAAATATCCCAATGGAACAACTCAACACCATCTTCACTTTCCATCTTAAAAAACAAATCATTCTTAGTTTTTATGGCAGTAATATGATACGTTTGTCCTGTTTTAAAAAACCCTTGCCTATCATAAGATGGTTCTATTTGTGTTACTTTAAAAGGTTTATCATCCGGTTTCGGGTATCTTCTTGCACGAACATAATGAAAGGAATTGTCACTATTACCAAATGCTGAATAACTAATATGAAACAAATTCATATTTTCGAAATATGCTCTCATAGAAGGAACTTCACGAAGATTTTTCCAATTAGAAATATCTTTTTCATAAACGCTTTCTTCATCTCCCGTAGCTTGAATATATAAAATATTTACACATTTGGTTGCACTATCAGTTCTAGTATAATCATATTCAATCTTGATATCTCCAGAAAATGATTCTTTTGTCCAAAGCACGGCATGATGTGCATCATTTTTATATTCTGACCCAGCTATAAAATGCATCCCTTCTTCAGAAGTCTTAACCTTAGCAATTAAACCATCTAAAGTCCATTGATTTGTCCAATTTTCTGTACAACTGTCTTCTAAAACTAAATCCCAATCGTCTTGGTGTTTAATATTATCAAAGTCAGACTTATTGCTTTGAGCACATGAAGTTATGTAACAAACCAATATAAGAAGACATAATCGATGCATTGTTATCGTTTTTATTTTAGGAAATCTTTACCCCATTTTATTCTTAAATCTTTAGCTAGTTGATTTACAGTTTCTTGGTACTCAGGTTTCTCTGCTAAATTATCTAATTCTAAAGGATCTGTTTTATGATCAAATAACATTCGAGCGTAAGCAATACCATCATCTTTAGTCCATTCTGTATAAAACAAATCACCTTTAATTAAAGTTACAGCGTCTTTAAATTTACTTACTGCCCAATCTTTTTCTGGCTTATACCCTTCTAAAATCGGCACAAAACTTTGACCTTCAACTTTATTTGGTGTTACAATACCAACAAGTTCTGTTAAACTAGGATAAATATCTATATACTCAACAATAGCATCTGTTTTTTGTCCTTTTGTTTTTCCAGGCACTTTAATAATCATTGGCGTTCTTAATGCCGTTTCAAAAGTAACATGCTTCGACCATAATTTATGGTCACCTAAATTCCACCCATGATCTCCCCATAAAATTACGATAGTATCATCTTCTAATTCCAAACGTTTTAATTCATCTAAAACCAAACCAATTTGTGCATCAACATAACTTACACAAGCATAATAACCATGAATAAGTTCTTTTGCTAAATCTTTTGGTAAATCGCCTTTCTTTGGGATATTACCATAGTTACGTAATTCTCCGTAGTTATGAAATGCTTGCTTGGGTGTCGATTTTGGTCTCACATAACTTTCTGGAAGTTCAATATCATTTCTATTATACAAATCCCAATATTTTTTTGGCGCATTAAATGGTAAATGTGGCTTCATAAAACCTAAAGCTAAAAAGAAAGGTTGATTTTTGTTTTTCAGCATTTTTAAATCCTCTATTCCCTTTTGAGCAATTTCTCCATCAAAGTAAGCGGAATCATCTACCTCAGCCATTTCATGTGAACTGGCACCACCCATAGCTAAATTGGCGCTGCCATTTTCTATTATATTTTTTTCTAATTTGTAATTTCGAATATTACCTTTGGGAAACCATCTATTATCCCAAGCTAAACTATCATCATTATTTTTATGGTAAATTTTACCGTTTGAAATTGTCGTGTAACCATTTTCTTTGAGAAGTTTTGGTAAGGATGTTACATGAGCAGCATCAACATCTGCTCTTGTAGAATAATTTAAAAATCTATGTCTAGTTGGTCTTATTCCTGTTAACAAACTAGCTCTTGAAGCACCACAAACTGGTATGTTACAATAAGCACGATTAAACACTAAACTTTCCTTAGCTAATTTATCGAGATTGGGTGACTGAATATGGTGAGCGCCATAAAAATTAAGTTCGGGCCGTAAATCATCTACAGCTATAAACAGAATGTTCATTGGCTTTTTTTCCTCAACTACTATCTCTTCTTTTTTTTCTTTTTTACAGGATATAAAAAGAAGGATAAGTATTAAAAAACTTAAAAGTGATTTCTTATTTATATTCATTTTCTACCAGTGTTTTATGACTGTATAATCGTCTTTAGTTAAAGTATTCTTTAGAGAATCTGCTATCTTTCGAGTTGGAGTGTCTTGGTCCAGCTTAAATCCTTTTTTTCCTTTAGGAGTTATGATCGGCATATTACCCGGAGTTTCATCCAAAATATCTCCTTGAGACTTCATCCAACTAAATAAATCTTGTTTCAATTTTTCTTTCACAGATTGTAATTCTGGATTTTGAGCTAAATTATGTTCCTCAAAAGGGTCATTCAACAAATCATATAACTCTTCAAAAGGTTCGCTTTTATATTTATTCGCACCTCTTTTGATGAAATAATCTACATGTGGTTTCCCTGTTAAATTTTGATCCACCACTTCCAACGAATTAAAATTTCGGATGTATTTATAACGCTTATCTCTGATCATTCTTGAAGGAAACACTTCAGAATTCAAAATATTTTGATTTGTTCTTACACCGTACACATATTGGTTTACTTCTACATTATTACCTTGTAATATTGGTAAGAAACTATTCCCATCCATATCTTCTGCAGACTCACCTCCTGCAATATTCATAAATGTTGGTAACACATCTGTATAATGTATCAACTGATTTGATGTTGTTCCTGGTTTAATCACTTTAGGCCAACGCACTACAAAAGGCACTTTTAAACCAATATCCTTTACCGTAAACTTTCCTGAAACTCCATGATCTGCACTATAAATAAACAAAGTATTTTCATCTAAATGAGCATCAACAAATTCCAATACTTTTTCAATCTGTGTATTATCTTCTTCAATACTTCTGTAATAACCTGATCTACTTTTTATGTATGCTTTATTATTCTTTTTATCTTCATTAAAAGGATAAAACTTTAGGTCGTTAACAACTGGGTTTTTAACATCAAAATATTTTCCGTGCGGATATTTTGAGGTGATGAACATACAAAAAGGCTTTTTTGCAGTTTTCATATAATTTTCAATACTGTCTAAAGGAATGTAATCTCTTGGCACATCTTTTTTAGGAACAGGTTCCCATTCTTTATCCCATTGATATACAGTTGCAGGTTTTACGTGACTTTTTCCAGCTAAAACCACCTCATAACCTAATTTTTTCATTCTAGAAGTAACACTTTCAATATTGGGTCTTGTAGCTGTATGGTTGGCAAAACAACCATTTTTAACAGGATAATTTCCTGTAAAAAGTTGCGATCTACTAGGTGCACAAATGGCTTGAGCTGTAAAAGCATTGTTAAAAAGCAAACCTTCTTTTGCTAGACGGTCTACTGCTGCTGTATTCACTTTGTCATTGCCGTAACAACCATAATCGTAAACATCTTGATCATCGGCTAAATAAAAAATTAGATTTGGTTTCGTTGTGGGCTGTGTTTCGCTTTCAATTTGAGCCAAATCCATTTGTTTTGAATCAGCATGCTTATTACCAACACACGATGTAAAAACTAAAAAACCTAATAAAATTATTGCTAGATATTTTTTATTCATTTCTTTTTATTCTTAATTTTTATATTTTTTAACATCTCTTTTTAATGGGTAAGAGACATTTTCTCCATTTTTCACCCAGGTTCCTGTTGGTGCTTTGTTAGTTTTTAACCATGCCAACATATCTGCATTCATTTGTAAAGCTATTTTTAATTGCTTTTTTGTTGGTTTTTTTAAAAGATTATTTTTTTCGGAAATATCACTATTTAAATGATACATAGTAAACGTTTGTGTTTCATAAAAATAAAATAACTTGTAATAATCCGTTCCAACTCGAGTTTGAATAAGTGTTGAAGGTGAAAATCGTTCATCCATATAACCTGGTAAGTGCCAAAATAAATTTTCTCTAGACAACCATTGTTTTTCGTCTTTAAGAATTTTGGCAAAAGAAACCCCGTCGTATTGTGGTATACTACCATCGGATTTTTTTAATGTTGAAAGGTTTACTCCTGTTAATTCTGCTAGTGTGGGTAAAAAATCAATACAGTGTACCGATTGATTTGTTATCGTGTTTGCTTTGATAACGCCTGGGTATCGAAAAATTAAAGGTACTCTAATACCGCCTTCTGTTAACGTTCCTTTTTTTCCTGTTAGTGGTTTATTGTCTTTTAAACCGCCATTATCTGAATAAACGATAAAAATTGTATTGTTGGTAATGTCATCCGAGACATCGCCATCGCCATTCGGGTCTTTTATTGCACGGTTAATCTTGCCTATATTTTGATCCAACAACTCAATCATAGACGCATATTCTGCCAAACGCTCATTTAAACCGCGCTTTCTATATTTTTCGGTTAAATCTTTTCGACCTACAACTTTAGAATGTACTGCATGAAAAGGCACATATAAAAAGAAGGGTTTATCGCCATTTGCATGGTCTTTAATATAATCTACTGAAAAATCGCCAATAGCATCGGTGAGGTGTTTTGGTGTACCGTCTATAAGTGATACTTCACTTCTTGTGATAAACGGCTTTAGAATGGTATTGATATAATTTTGATTATAAGGTGTTGCATATTTATCGACGTATTTGGACTTGAAAGTCCAACCTTTACGATCGGATTGCAAGGCCATATAATACGATTTTGTACGCTTCCCATCTACAGGTGCTGCGATAATATGGTGAATATCGGCTGGCAAATCAATACCAAAATCACCCACTAAAGGATGCGGTGTACCATGACTTTTACCTACAAAAGCCGTTTTATAACCTTGAGTTTTAAGGACGTCAAAGATGTTAATGCCATCCTCAGCAATTACTTTTTTTTGTTGAAAAGGTTTTATAGGAAGATCTGGGAATCCTTTTGTTCTTTTATCTTGCCTGCTTAAAGAGCTTACATTATACACTTGATTATCTGCACCTGTTGGATATTGACCGCTAATCAACGACGCTCTTGACGGCGCACAGTTTTGATTAGTATAAGCGTGTGTAAATGACATCCCTTGAGATGCCAATTTATCAATTTCTGGAGTTTCGTATATTTTAGAACCTCTGCCTTCATTAGTATTACCAGTACTTACATCTGTCCAACCCAAATCGTCAGCAAAAATTAATACTATGTTTGGTTTTTGGTTTGAGTCTTTTTTTGATTGCGAAACAACTTGTAAAGCTAGTAGTAAAAATAGAATTAGTGCAACCTTAGAAAATATTCTCATATTAATTTAATTACTAAAATGTTATTAAACTTAATTATTAATTTGATTTTCCCCGCTTTTCAAAATTATCTCTTTTCCATTTTGAATGTAGGTTCCTGTAAGTCCCTCTGGAAGAAAAACACTTCCTATAATCCCCTTCTTTTTGGTTTTCTTTAGGTTTACTTTAATCTCACCAAATCTATGAGGCATAGAACCTTTAACCCATTCTAAATCTCCCATATGAGGCTCTATTTTAACTGAATTGAACTCTGGAGCATCTGGCTCTATGCCGCATACTAGAGACAAATAATAATATAATGGTGATGCACTCCAAGCATGACAATCAGAACGTGTTGGATCCGCTTTCTCGGGAAATGTAGTAAGTCCTTTATCAATTAAGTCACTTAAAGTATCTAAGGTTGATATATACATATCGCCTAAACCTACCTTTTTCAAGGCTGCTATCTTGTAAAAATCAAAGTAAAATGAAGTTTGCGCCATATCCTTATTATTAAAAACACGTTGCATTAAATCCTTTTCTTGAGTTCCATCAAAAGCGTTACTTAATATCGCTAAGACATTAGCATGTTGACTAAAAGTGGTTTTCTCTGGGGTATCGGCTAACAATTGTTTATCCTCATCCCAACAATGTTCTAGTATGGATTTTTGAGTAACTTCTGCTTTTTGAGCCCATTTATCTCTGAGTCCAGACATGCCATAAGCTTCAAATATTTCCATCGCTTTTTGAATGGTATAAACATATTGCATCCCAATAACAGCAGAGTATTGTTTCTCTTTAGTTGATGGTGGGTATCCCGTTTTCCACTCATCTACCCAATCTACAAAAAGCCAACTTTCCAATTTACCAAGCATGCCATTATCCGCTACGCGTGCATCGTACCAATTAAGAATATCAAGGATGGCTGGAACCATCTTCTCTATAAATTGATCATCTTCACAATGCATCATATAGTCATTTACCATGGTAATCCAAACCAATGAAAAAGGTGCAATTATTTGCTGTGTACTACTTGGATAGCGCGACTGGGTTAATCCGAAAGGCAATCGAGAATCATAATAATCTTGAATAGCATCTTTCCACAATCGCGTGTCACCAGAAGCATAGGCAGTGTTGAGTCCTTGTATGCGCGTATCACCCGTATATTGTAGTTGTTCGTAGTACGGGCAATCAAAAAACAGTTCTCCTGCACATAAACGTTGCGTTCTCCAAGCCACATCAAAAATATCGCTCATACGAGCATCTTCACTCTCAAAACTAGACTTTAGCTTGAATGGATATCCCGTAAACTCACTATTAAACCCTTCAAGTAGTAAAGGCTCTTCACCTGTTGTAATTTCTAATTCTACATAACGGAAACTGCGCCACCAAAGCGGTTCAAAAAGTCTATCATCACCGCCATCTACTTCAATGGTATCATAATTCCCCCACATGACTTTACCTTCAACGTCGTTACGATTGCCTTTATCAAAAGTAGGCTTACCATCTTTTGGTATAAAAAGGCTCTCAGCATAGGTGATTTTAATATGACTATTAGCGCCTTTGCTATATTTTAGTTGCGGATATGCATTGGTTAAATGCCCTTGATCTAATAAAACAACAGCTGTACTATTTGCAGGAATTTTAACAGGTTTGTTGCCAGTTATCAAATCCTTGGCATTTTTTACGCCTTCCATTCTGCGTACCTCAGCGAAATTCTGCATTTTGGCTTCCATCATTGGAATGGAACGCGGACACAACAGGCGCTTATCTGTTTTTCCTGTAATATTATAATAATTCATCGGCGTCCCATTATTACCTTCTTTAACTTTTTTCCAAGCTATTGAATTATCTGATGTTTTCCATAGCCATGGATGTAAATCGCCATTAAATTTTTCTCCTGGTCCGCTAGCATAGAAGCGTCTAAGATCCTTAATTTTATAAAATGAATAGGCCTCATCAATAACTACACTCCAAGTGTTATTTGTATTGATTTCCTGTTCTTGTTCTGTGTTTCCTTGAATGATTAAACCTGTTTCAAGCGACATTTGAGCGACTGGTTTAAGCTGTGCCATATTCCATACTTTTGTGGCTATATGGTTTTCACCAGCTTTAAGATAGGGTGCAATATCTACCGTATCAAATAGCCAACGGTTTAAATCGCCACGAGCTGGACCACGAGTGACCACTTTTCCATTAATGTACAATACATAACGATTGTCTGCTGAAATATTTATCACATAATCTTGAGGTACCGTTTTAAAAGGCAAGACTTTTTTAAACAAATACACCCCCGTTTCATCACCTGCTATATCAGGATGTGTTATCCACTTTGCCGACCACAATTCTTTAAGTAATTTAGAATTGACATCAGCTGTGTTTTGAGCACTTAGCAGAAGTCCACAAAAGACGATCAAGAAAGTTAGAATTGTTTTTTTCATCAGTTTAAGTTTATTTTAAGGTTCAAAACTTGAAATCTTAATTAATTATTTCAAAAAATCTTCTCCCCATTTTTCTCTTAATTCCATAGAAAGATTTTTAACCTTATCTTGATATTCTGGTTTTTCTGCAAGATTATCTAGTTCCAAAGGATCTGTTTTATGATCGAATAGCATACGTGCATAGGCAATACCTTTATCATCCGTCCATTCTGTGTAAAACAAATCGCCTTTTATTAGAGTAACTGCGTCTTTAAATTTACTGACTGCCCAGTCTTTTTTACTTTTCTGTCCATTTAATATAGGTACAAAGCTTTTTCCATCCACTGTATTTGGACTTTCTAATCCCACCAATTCTGCTAAGCTTGGGTAAATATCAATATACTCTGTAATAGCATCTGTTTTTTGTCCTTTTGTTTTTCCTGGCACTTTTATCATTAATGGTGTGCGTAAAGCAGTTTCAAAGGTCACGTGTTTACACCATAGTTTATGGTCGCCTAAATTCCAGCCATGGTCTCCCCACAAAATGACAATCGTATCATCCTCTAATTCTAAACGTTTTAACTCCTCTAAAACTAAACCTATTTGCGCATCTATATAGCTTACACAGGCGTAATATCCATGAATCAATTCTTTAGCCAAAGCTTCTGGTAAGTCACCACGTTTTGGTATGTTTTCATATTGACGCAATTCTCCATAATTATGAAATGCTTGTTTTGGAGTTGTTTTTGGTTGCACATAACTCTCGGGAAGTTCAATCTCATCTCTATTATATAAATCCCAATATTTTTTTGGTGCGGTAAATGGTAAATGTGGTTTTGCTAATCCCATGGTTAAGAAAAACGGCTGATTTGATTGCTTAAGCTTATTCAAATCTTGAATCACCTTCAAAGCTAATTTCCCATCTCTATAAACCGAATCATGAACTTCCGCAGCTTCAAATGGCAAACCTCTCTTTGTGTTTTTTCTAATGTCTTGACTTTCAGTAAGCGCATAACTCCATAATCTATCAGCCTGCCAAATTTCATCCCAAGCTTTAGAGTCATCATTTTTGTAGTGATATATTTTTCCATTAGATATGGTTTTGTATCCGTTCTTCCTTAGTAACATAGGAAGCGATATAGCCTCAGGATAATCTTCATCTTTTTTAATATGCGCATTGATAAATCGTTTTCTTGTAGGTCTCGCCCCTGTCATTAAACTGGCTCTAGAAGCTCCACAAACAGGAATGTTGCAGTACGCCTTATTAAAAATCAAACTTTGTGACGCTAACTTATCTAGATTTGGAGATTTTATATGACTGGCACCATAAAAATTGAGTTCCGGACGTAAATCATCTACCGCAATAAACAAAATGTTTGGTTTCTCTCTTTTTGAAGGTACTAAATCTGCTTTTGGTTTTGTGCCACAAGCAAACAAAAAAACAGTAAAAGTTAAAACAATAATTGATTTGATTTTATAATACTTCATTTTATACTGTTATTATTGGTTATTAATATTATCTATCTGCCCCAATCACTTCTGTAGCTTTTTCAGGCAAACCATTTACACGTTTTTTCTGCTCAACAAAATAGGGCTGAAAGGTATAGTTGGATTCTGAATCCCACTTGACATTCGTTTTTGGTAACAACGTTTTTAGCGTTTCAATTTTATTTTTGAACTTAGGATTATTGGCTTCATTAGTCCATTCATTAGGATCAGTACTGTGATCGTAAAATTCTTCTGTACCATCTTCATAGCGTATATACCTGTATCCGTCTTTTTTTATAGCATGATTATTCATTGCAAAAGTTGTTAAGCCATAAGCATCTTTCATCCCTTCATCTTTTTGCATCATATCAACTAAACTTTTTCCTTCATTTCTTTTATAAGCTGGTAAACCACTCAATTCTAATAAGGTTGGATAAATAGATAACATTTCTACAGGAGCATTAATTTTCTTTCCTTGTGGCAAATTGGGTCCAGCGAACATTAATGGCGCTTTTGTTGCCGTTTCCCATAATGCGTGTTTTGCAAAAGTGCCTTTTTCTCCTAAACGATAGCCATGATCGGACCACAAAACAATAATTGTATTATCTGCATATTTACTACTTTCTAGAGCATCTAAAACACGACCCAATTCGTAATCTACATAACTAATGCATGCCAAATAGGCTTGTACAATCTTTTTCCACTCTCCACTTTCCTTTGCCCATTCTGTTGATGGCATCATAGGTAAATCATTAATTTGTAACCCAACATTTGGAATATCGTTTAAATCGTCAGATTTGTATGGAGGCATTTCAATCTTATCTAAAGGATACAAATCGAACCATTTTTGAGGCACATACAACGGCACATGCACACGTAAAAAACCAAGTCCCATAAAAAACGGTTTATCATAATTTCTTTGCAATCTTTCTGTAACCCAATTTACAGATTGATGATCTGGCATTAAGGTATCACTTTCTGGAAAAGCTCCCCAATCAGTACTCGTTCTTCCATGCGTTCCTCTAATACCTTTTCCAAAACCATCCCAAACAAATCGTTTTTTAGGATAAGGCCCAAAACCTTTTACACGTCCACCAGATTCGTTAAACACACTGTCTGGTGCATGGATATGAAACAATTTTCCGATACCCATGGTATGATACCCATTTTGCTCAAAATATTCAGGCAAAAACGTAATGTCTTTTGTAGCTGGGTTACCTGCTCTTCTTATTTTATTGTCTGGCGTCATTCCATAAATACCAGTGGTTGACGGTCTTAAACCCGTCATTAAAGAAGCTCTTGAAGGTCCACAAAGTGGCGCTTGCACATGGGCATTTGTAAAAGTAACTCCCATTTTTGCCAACCTATCAAAGTTTGGTGTTTTAATATTTGAAAAATTATCAATAGGTCCTATCATGTTGTTTAAGTCATCTACAGCTATAAACAATACATTTGGTTTAGTGTTTTCAATTGAATTTTCTTGTTCTTGTTTTAATTTACCTTTACAAGAACTGATAAGTAAACTAAAGACAACTATTAAATAGACTATTTTTCTCATTGTTATATTTTTGATATTTATACTATTTCTATAGTTATTTTTAATGGCGTATTATCGGTTTTGAATTTGGCAATTAAAGGAACAGCTTCTACGCCAGGTACCATGTTAAAAATTCTACTTTTTAGCATATCTTTTATTTTAATACTACAGTTAGACGTTATTTTTACGGTTCCGTTTGGTTTTTCTATCGTGACTTCATTTGCTGAAATTTGATTTACTTTTTCTCCTGTTGGAGAAACAATAGGTAATACAAAAGCCGTTTCGTCTTTTATGATTTGTTTGGTTGCAACAGTAATTTCTAGCTTTTCGGCTGAACATGTATAGTTTAATTCAAAATCTGAAGCTGTTTCTAATACCGTTTCTTTTGCTTTGTTTTTTAACTGAACATTGGCATTATATTCAATTGTATTGACATCTTCTTTTGAAGAATATGTTGCCTCTAAATCAAACAAATTACTATACCAAATTGTATCCTTAAAGGTTTCTATTCTTGGTGTTAACGCAAAATCTTTTCCTGGTTGAGGTTGCTGATTATACGCTTCTAACATTTTATAAATTGCAGTACTTGCTGTACAGAGCAAACCAACTTTGTTATGATACAGTAACCCAAGAGATGCTCCTGTAGCCTGCCTAACATCATTTTTTTGACTATAAATAGAGTCATAAGCCGAGACTGTCCCTCTCCAATCTCCCTTTCCAAATAGAGAAACATCAAGTTCTTCAAAATAAGTTTCTCCATCAGCAATAGTTCTAGGCAATGGTGCTGATTTGTCTATTTCCGGTAAATCATCCCAATGATCTAATAAAGTTGCCAATGGTTTGGCATGTGCAAATGTATGATGCACACAAGGCTGAATACCATAAGATACGTAATGTGGGCCTCCATGCAATAATCCGTTATGAGTACATTGTCTTAAAAGTTCTGTATTTTTAAAAGTTGCTGAACCCAATGCAGGATTATGGGTAGCCATAAAACTAAATGCTGGTTGCATACCATCACTAGTTCTGCTGCCCCAATACGTCCACTTAAACATTCTGTTACCAAAACTATTATCAATACCACCATCAGGTAGAATAAACTGTAAATGCGAGTCTAAAGACTTTTTAAGTATACTAAATAAATCCTCATCCTTTTCTTCTAAAGCATATAGTACCAAATTATTTAAGGATTCTTCAATATTATACCCTAAATCGATTCCTGGTAAGCCTTTTGGACTCAATTTTTTCTTATCCTTACCTTGTATCTCACCAAATAAAAGCGCATTGGGTTCTGTAAAATGGCTTTTAACTTGGGCAACCAATTCTTTACTTCTATTTATATATTTTGAATTATTAAGTAATTTTCCAATTAAATTCAATGCATAAATAGTAGTTGCTCCATAATTGATATTTGACGCATCTACTTTATAAAATCGATTATAAACAAATTCGGTTGCTGACTCTAAACGTTTATACCATCGTCCAAGAGTGCTTTCATCTAATAAATCGGCATGATATTTTAAAGTTTCGGCCAAAGCGATAGCTCCAAAAACGGTGGTACCATCCCATGATTTTGGATTTAAATCGTTTGTCCATGCCCCATCATCTCTGGTTACGTTTTTACCCCATTCAAATGCCAAAATACCAGCTTCTAGATACTTTTTATCTCTTGTAGCTTTAGCCATATAAAAAAACGGATACACAGCATCCATTACTCTTGCGTGAACAGTATCGCAAGCAGGACAATCCATGAGTCCATGAACTTTTGGATCCGAAGGTTTTATGATTTGCGCTTTAATCATACCATCACACCAATCTTTCAACAAATCAAAAACCAATGTTCTATATTCAGAAGAATGAAATTGTTTTACACCTGATGCACAGGAACTAAAAAAATTAGTTGCTGACAATGACAATCCAACACTAGTTATTGTTGATAATTGAATGAACTCTCTTCGTTTCATCTTAGCGCTTCATTATTTCCTTACTATCTAAAAATTAGTCTTTTATTATGTTATACTACTTAGATTTTATTCAGCCCTAAACGCTGCAATTTTTCCTTGTAAATCTTTAACTATCTCAGGATGACTTTCGGCTAAATTATTTTTTTCGAAAGGGTCTTCATCAATATTAAATAATTGAATTTTCTCCTTTGCCTTTCTAACCGGATCTGGAACAATTATTTTATAAGGAGGAAAAATAGCCATATTGTAAAACATACTATTTTCTATGGTATCAAAATCATGCGCATACACTTCTCCAAAAATTCCTTTACGCTCATTTAATGCTTTTTCATCCAAAACACTTACTCCCGGTAAATTTTCTGGTTTTTCAATGCCTAAAACATCTAATACGGTTGGCACCATATCTATACTGCTTGTTATAGTTTTAGTATCCATATTAGGCTTTATTTTTCCTGCCCATTTATACATGATTGGTGTTCTAATTCCCATGTCATAAGGTGCACGCTTAGAGTGTTTTAAATACCCACTTTTTGTGGGATCCTGCGCCCAACCATTATCACATACATATACAAACAGTGTATTCTCTGTCAAGCCTTTATCCTCAATTAAATCGAATAATTGTCCACAAGTTTCATCAAACCACTCACACATCGCCCAATACTTTGCTAAATGCTCTGAGTCTGTTTTCTTTTGATATTTCTCAAACAAACGCTGTGGTGGGTTATGTGGCCTATGTGGTAAAAATGGTGCATACCATAAAAAGAACGGTTTCTTTTCTTTTAATGCTAAATCTACATAGCTATTAATCGTATCTAAACCTTGTCTTCCAATTTCTAAACCATAATCACCATGCCTTCCACCACGCGTTGGGTCTCCATGTGTCATACCATAATCAAAACCTCCAATTTTGTGGTTACCATGCCACCACTTTCCAGTTTGAAACGATAAATAGCCTTTTTCTTTAAGCATATCGGGAAGTGTAGTTTGCTTTTCAAAAGCTGAAATAACCGGTTTATAGGCTTCTGCTCTTTCTTTTCCACGGATATTTCCACGATCATAAACCTTATCATTACCTAAAATTCCATGATCTTTTGGGTATAAACCAGTAATAATTGAAGCTAACGATGGCGAACACAAAGGTGTTGGAACATAGCCTCTAGTAAACGTTAAACTTTCTTCTACGAACTGATCTATCCTTGGAGTTTCTATATTTTCATCATCCATAAAACTATAATCTGTCCATGATTGGTCGTCGGAAAGAATGAAAACAATATTAGGTTGCGTTTGATTTTCTGCTGAATTTTCATTTTTGGATGTATTCTCTTTTGTCTTATTCCCACAAGATAAAAAAGAGCTTACAAATAAAAGATTAAAGAGTAGTAGTTTAATTATTTTCATTTTTAATTGATTTTAAGTGTATTATCTTTTTTTATTTAAAATTTGAGTTTCTTTTTTTGAACGTTTTATTGGACCATTATCACCCAAAAGGTACATCTTCCTAAAATCTGAACCTTCTTCTTTTTCTCCTACAATAATTCTTGCATCTGGATGCGGATTATCTATAAGCGATGATATCACAAATCCAGAATGTTTTCTACTTAAAAAAACGGTGTTCTTTTTAAATGTTTTTCCGCCATCAAAGCTATCCCATCTACTAATTTCTCCAACATCTTCCTGAGTTTTACTTTCTAAATAAAAACTTAATTCTTTGGCCGATTTTACGTTAAAATCGCCGTTACCTTTAGGTAAACCAGCGTTTATTGAATGTATCCATTCCGTTCCATTCCATTTAAAATGATGCATTGTTTTTGGTGCACTTCGTCTAGACCCCTTGATTTCCTTACCAATGGTCATTCCAATATGCGGATTTCCATCAGGGTCTAAATCTACAACACCTTGAAACGTCCAATTATTTGGTGTATTGGCAACTAATGCTTTTGCATCTGCTTCTTCTCTAGTTACTGGTATTGCAATTGATTCTCCCTTCACGTTTTTCCATTTATTATTTCGGGTATTGAATACCATAAAATACACATTATAACGTTTAGCAATATGACCTAAACCTTTGGTTTTCTTAGTTACGTCACTACATAAATGGTAATCAAAAACCACCAATAATTCATCATTGTCACCTTTAGTAATCCATGGATACCAAGAATCTTCTGCCTCCAAATCCGTTCTACGTTTATGTTTTAAAAATGAAACAGGTTCTTCAAAAGTTACACCATTATCAGTTGATTTTTGATATACCCAATCGCTTCTATGCGCTCCATGGCGGTAAAATAAATAAACATCACCATTATTCATTTTTATAAACTGGCTATATGTACCAAATATCGAAATATTATCTAGTGTTTCCCAAGCCGAAATATCTAAAGGTTTTTTAGAAACGGCGTGCAAGTTTTTTCCATAATGATGATTACCTAAAGGATTTTTACCGTCTTTGGGTGTCCCGCCATGACCACCAAAAGCAACATGAATATATCCTGCATCATCAATAAGTAATGCTGGTTTACCATGATTATCTATTTTCTTCTTACGGTTTGGATCTTTACCCATTTCACTAACACCAGCTTTAAAAGGTCCTTTCCATTCTTTGGTTTCATGATTGTATGACACTACATAAGGGTCTTCTTTAGTCCCTTGGTAAGCAACATAAGTAATGCCTTTGTGATAAACTCCAGATGGATGTTGCACAATGGCGACGGCATTACCGAAACCGTTATCGGCAAAATAATCTACCATTTCATTTTCTTCAGTAGATGCATTTTCATTTTTAGTTTTTGATACACATCCCAAAACGCAAAAACAAATGAATAGTATTTTAATACAAAATTTATTTAGTATCATTTAAAGTTTTATTTTTTTGTAATTAATTTTGATGTTGTAATGCTTACAGGCCCTAACAATCCTGATGGCAATAATTTATCTGTTGCTTTTTGAAACGAATACGCACTAAACGTTTTTCTCGGCCCTTCTGGAAGTGGCTCATTATTTCTAAACCACTCTGGCATTTTTATCATATCGCCTCTAAAATCTGAAGGCCCAAAACCTGGACTACCTCGTCTTATATCATACCCTGCTTGGTTGGGTAATTTTTCATCACCAATTAAACGGTTTGTCCATTGGTTGGTTACTTCAACAACCAACTCATTTTCACCTTCTTTTAAAGCTGAAGTTACGTCGAGACTGTAAGGTGCTAACCAACTTACACCAATCTCTTTTCCGTTAAGCATTACTTTTGCAATAACATGAACGTCTCCAAGGTTTAACATAAACACCTTATCTTCTTGTAAAAATCCTTTTTGAATATTGAACGTTGTTTGATAAATAGCTGTACCTGAATAATGCTTAATACCTTCGTCTTTATGGGTTGTCCAATCAAATAACGTATTGGTTTTTATTTGTGCTTTGTGATGATCTTGTTCACGAAAATCGATAGTCCATGCGTTAGCAATTGCAACAGGATTAGGAATATCGGTAACGTTTATATTCCATTTTTCAGTATTGTTAATTAAGCTTGAATAGTTTCCGTTTTCGAAAACTTCCATTTTCAATTTTTGGCCTTTTTGATTTACTGAAAACAAAGGTTTTTTTGAAGCATTTGTTTCAATAGCAGTAATTTTAGTCGCTTTTTTTGAAGACTTTTGAAACACGACAAACACCGATTCTTGTGGTTTTAAATCAATGGACACATCTGTTCTTCCATTTTTATGAGAATAAGCTGCCAATTCAACAATTTCGCCTCTAGTACTTTTCCATAATTCTGGCACTTTTCCATCAATTAAAAAACTACACTCTAAAGTTTCAGATTCCGTTAAATTATGATTGTAGATAAAATAAATATCTTCGTTTTCGGTTCTTCTATGGTAATAGTTAAAATCGGGTTGACCTTTAACAATAAGGTCTTTTTGGATGTTATTTGTTTTGAAAATGTTTTCCCATTCAAAAGCAGTATATGTTTTTTTGCTAGACCAAATCGCTTCGATTAATTCGTTAAACGTTTCTTGATTTTCCTGTGATTTTTGATAACCTCCTAAACGTTTCGGTTTTTTCCCGATAATAATTGCGCCTTTTTTACTTAATTCCCAAATACCCTTTACAGTTGCTAAAGTCATTACATCGGTATTAGGCAAAACCAAAGCATTGTACGTAATCCCATTAGGTAATTTCAACTTGCCGTTTTCTACCGTTAATCGGTTTACAATAACTTCAGCATTTACACAATCGTATTTATAAGCTTTAGGCAATTGTGGCTTAATTTGTTTGCGATGTATTACATGATTTGGAGCTCTATCTCCTACAAAAAATAACAAATCTACCACTGGATTTCCTTGACGTAACATGTACGAACCTCTTGCCAAATAATTGAACCACTCTGGCCCTGCATTTTCCCACCACGTTTGCGTTCTATCTATATGCGAACCTACAAAACTCATAGACATGCCTGGTTCTACATGGGTATTGGATTGGTGTGCAAAACGATGAAACATGTATTCGTTAATACCGTTTGTCCACTCGTAATCGCCTTTTTGTTTAGCTAACGCTGGATGAAAACTCCAGTTTAATTTTGTACTTGTAAAAGCTTCCGCAGAAATGACATTTTTCCCATAAATATGTCCTGATGATACGGCTGCTCTTTTATGATTGTTTGGTTTCCCCAACCAAAATTCTCCCATAGGAATATCTGCACTTCTACCTGCATCTAAACTATTAAAAGGCCCTACAAAACCGTAAGGTTCTATATAAGACAACAATCCATCTTCGTGACATAATTCTGTGAAGTAATCGAAATAATTGGTTACCATTAAATCGCTAACCAAACGTTTCATATCCCAAAACACATCTTCTACTGTTGCTACATCTTCTACATATTTACCTGCAAATAATGGCAAAAAGGGCACAAAATCATAGTTGTATTTCTCTTTAAATATGATTTCCATGTCGTCTGTCCAATTTTGTGGCCCTACTTCATAACTATCAATTTCTACATACTGCAAAGCATTTGGAGCATCAATTTTGGCTTGTTTTACCAATTTACCTACAAATGCATCATAGTGAATCTTTAAGGCTTTTTTACTGAATTTATCAATCTCTAATCCTGTTCCTGCATCAGATGCAGGCTCGTTTGTTGCTCCAGAAGCTGTAAAACCAAATCGCATAATGGTCCAGTTTCCTTCGGGTAAACTCGTTTTTAAAACACCATTATCGTCCATTTTATCAGTTAGTACGATAATGTCTTTTTTATGAATAAACGTTTCCTTATCAGGATTTCCAGTAGGACGTTTGCGTCTTCTGTAGGAAGTAAATTCTAGTTCGTTTCCTAAGCTATAATTCGCTGAAAGTTTCATTTCATAAATGCCAGTATCTAAGTCTGTAACCAATCTAAAATAGCGTGCAGTAACAGGTTTAAACTGTTCTTTAAAATAACATTCGTCTTTTCCAATACGTTCTTCATTGGGTTTACGAACTAAACTGAAATGTATACCATCGTCTGATTTTAACAAACTAAATCTTCCTTTTCTTTTATTGATAAAAATAGACAACGAACGTATGGTATGTGGTTTACCATAATCGAACTGAATCCATTCTTTTTGCTTTAAATCTGCGTGCGTATTGGTTTGTTTATCAGTAGCCAATTTTGCATTAAACGCCTTATCTGAAGAAGTAATTATAGGCTGCACTTCTGCATCTATTAATTCTGTTTTTAATGAAGGATAAGCAACCACAGCAATATCTTTATAGAAATTGTGTCTTGAAGGTGGTTGTACAAGTTTGGTATTTATTTGACCTCCCTTTACAATCTGCTCACTATGTACCACAACTTTCATGGCGTTTTCTGGAGTAACCCAAGGGCCACCACTAGACGTCCATCCATCGCAGTTATGTACTCCAAAACTCAATCCTAATTTCTCACATTCTTTGGCTGCGTGCGTTAAAATATCTCTATGTTCTTGCGAATTGTATTTCACATCACCTTCTGGCAAACCCATAGAAACATTAAACACCAAAACACCTCCAATACCAACTTCTTTTATGGCTTTTAAATCTTTAGTAAACCCTTCTTTAGACATGTTATCACTATTTACATGATACCAAGTTCTTGGTTTTGATTCGTCAGGCGGATTTTGAAATCCTTTTGCTAATTCTTTTGTTGTTTTTACTTCCTTTTTAATGTTTTGACATCTTACTGTAAAAACAAATAGGAACAACATTAGCACATAAAATACAACTGTCTTTTTCATACTTTTTTAATTCCTTTTAAATTGCAATTGAACTGTTTTTCCTGCTTGTTCTCCTTGAGGCAAATGAATTACAAAATGAGTTTTACCATTCTTGTAATTACTATTTTCAATACTATAGTTTCCTTTAATAGATACGCCAATTTTAGTGAGCTTTTGAGAAGGATCGCTAATTGCAAAATCCAAATAACCTGATTTTTCTTCTAATAGTATCACACAAGGTGCATCTACAGAAATTCCTCCTTTAATTGTAGTTGTTCCCTTTTTATAAAATACAATACCTGCCTTTTTTTCATCAGACGAAACAACAGACTGTTGCACTTTGGTATTCACAATTTTAAAAGGATTGCTTTTGTGCAAGCTCTTCATTTTTTCTTCTGATGCATTTGGCACTAAAATGTAACTATAAGATTCATTTTTAGGTTGTGCGTCATGAGATAACCACAATTTAAAAATATGCTCTGTGAGAATAACTGGTCTGTAACGTTTTGCAACTTTGTTCCAACTACCTTCTAATATTTGGGTAGATAGGTTTGCGTTACCACCTTTAGGAAATAAATACCCAATATTATTGTGCAAAACCCAATCTGGTGTAAATCCTCTTTTTCTTCTGACGCTAGTTTCTAAAACACCATCTTTTCCGATTACAACGCTACCTTTTAAGAAAGATTGATTTATTGATGTTACAACTTGATGGTTTGCATTTGTAGAAATTCTACTTCCTAAACAAATAATTTTATCATCAAACATAAACCATGATTTTTTAGCCTTTAAACCATCCCGATTATAATCCATTACAGCAATACCATTTTCACCATTACTAACGCCTCCAACAAAAACACTATTGGTTTTAAAACCACTAAACTTAATAATTGGCAATGGGTCTTTATCCTGAATTATAGTGGTTCCTGGTAATTTTTTCCAATCCCAAAATGGAAAGATATTTTCGTATTCTTTTCCTGTTGTTGATAATAATGAGACTCCATCTCCCAAATAATAGCCTTGAACGTTTTCTTTATTAACGGACTCTGTACCTACAACGCGCTCCGAACTCATTTTAACAGAAAAGTAGAAGTTTTTTCTGCGGTGCACTTGAAAATCGGATTTCCAAAAATGTTTATTTCCTGCGAGGGTTTTAGCATCAAGAGCCTCATTATAAACTTTCGCATTGTCCTTGTCTAGCATCTTCATACTTTGAATACATGCTTTAAGACGGTTTGCTTTTTTTGTTTGTTCATTCTCAAAAAGCTGTCTTCCAGAAGCGCTAACATCGTAAGTATCATTCCAAATGACCCATTGCTGTCCTTTAAGAATAATGTTTCTTAAAAATTCAATTTTGTTGGCTTCAAATTTAAATGGTGTATTGCTCACAAACGTATAGCATTTTATCATATCCTCTAGATAAGACAAACCGTAATTACCAAATTGCATTTGCGCACCATGCTCATGATACGACCAATCTAATTTAACACCAACACCTTTGGCTATTTGTAATTCATTTTGAATGGCTTTACTGGCTATAGCAACCGAATCTGGTTTTCGTAATAACAATGAGCGTAACATGACGTTGGTAGATAACCAAACTTTATTCTGACCAGACATTTTTATTTTAGCCCTATGAAGTAGAATCGAAGACTTGTCTAACTGCTGTTGACTTAGTTCTTCTTCCATTAAAAAAAGTATTGGCAACAGCAACTCTGGAACGCCAATATGTTGGTCGTGCCAATTTGTGCTTAGAAAATCGTTATCTAACCAAAAATTTAAACTTTTATGAATTTTTTTTGAAAGATTCTTATCCAAATAATATTTAGAAGTCTCGTTTTTATAATTGATTGCTAAAGTTTGCACATACTTTAAATGGTTTTTTACAGGCCAACCACCTCTTATTTTATTGGTGTAATCTATGTTTGACCAAGAACCATCTTCTTCTAAATTTGGCAATAAATCTTCTATTACTCTATCAGCTGCTTTAAGATTGACATAATACTTTAAAACATTTTCTTGAAGTTGCACAAGACTCTCTGGATAGGAGCCTTTAGCACTATTATTGGTGCTTGTATCGCTACAACTACTACTAATTATTAGAGTTAAAATTAAAAAAAAAAGCCTTCTAAAACATGTCATCATTTCCCTTAGTCAATAAACAGCTCATCAATATAAGGGCCACTTTCTCCAGATGTTTCTAGTCGGATACTATTTGCACCTGCTTTAAGTCTTAAAATTGCCGGAACAAACTTCCATTCCTTTTCCCATCCCCCTGTTGGTTTAAATTCTAAAGTTCTTACATATTCATCATTTAAATATAATTTCATAGGATGTAATGCTCCCTCATTATTATGCATATACCTAAAACGCATACTGTAATCGCCTTCTTCTCCGTCATTTTCTTGATAAAATTCCACGGATCCTTCTTTACCTTTAAAATCTACAAATCCAGAACCTTTAAATCGTCTGGCTTCTCTACTTGCTACAGCACTTCCTTTTAAAATACCTTCTTCAGCAGAAATATTTACACCTCTACCAATCCACATGTCTTTAGAATGTTCATCTCCCCAAAATAAACCTTGGTTTTTACCAAAAGTTTCTTCCATTTTTAATACAATTTTTCCATCTTGTTTTACAATGGATTTTACAGTTGTTTTATCTTGAATTTCGAAAGCATCTTTGTATACTTTTCCGTTAGTTTCTGGATTTTCTCCATTTATGGTATATAAAATTTCTAAATCAGATGTTTTTAATTTTCCTAAAACAGCAAACTGTTTGGCTTCAATGGTTATTTTATTTGAAGTATATAGTGCTTTATCACCTAAAATAGATCCTGTAATAATGGATGCCGTTTTTGCATTAGGCTGTTCTCTTAAAAACAATCTTGTTTTTCCGAAAAACAAAGCTCTAAAGTCTGATTTGGTTCTGCTTGTTGGGTCTATTGGGTTTCCGTTTTCCATAGAAATCTTTTTTACATCGCCTTGAATATTATAATAGACTTTATTTTCTCCGTAAGGGTACAAATTGTCATTTTCATCTAAACTTTCTGATGTGATAATGTAACTTGTGGTAAAACTGTCTTCAGTATTTAATTTTTCTATGCTTGTTTTTAATTTTGAAGCTTGTTTGCTGGTCGAAAAAGATGTTCTTTTCACTTCTTTTCCATTTATATATGCAACAGCTTCTAATTTCCCTTCCGCATAAGGCACTAGCCATTCGCACTGCATCTCGTTCCAAACCGTTCCTGGTTTATCTTTTCCTAGAGATTTTCCATTTAAGAATAATTCCACCTCATCGGCATTAGAATATACCCAAACCGGAATAACCGTTCCTTTTTTCATTCTTGGATGTGTCCAACTTGGCAACATATGTATCATTGGTTCTTTAGTCCATTGACTCTGATAGAAATAAAACAAATCTTTTTTAAATCCTGCTACATCCAAAGCGCCTCCCATAAACAAATTAAAAGGTAAACCACCGTGTACTAAACCTGCTTCACCGTAATAATCAAAACCTGTCCAACGGAAATGACCACTATGCCATGGATTATCGCGCATAACTTCCCAATATTTTCTAGCTGATACTCTTACGGTGGCATTATCATAAGACGAATTGAAACTTTGTTTTCTGTTTCTCCAATTTTTTGGATTTATGCCTTCATAGAAAAAGATTTCTTTTTCTGTTAGATTTGGTAACTCATAAGTCCCAGGTAATTCATTATCGCGCCACCAGGTTTGTGTTCGGTAATACCCTCGTGTTTGCCATGTATGTGGTGCTTCTGTAGAAATAAACGGTTTATCAAATGTTTTACTTTCTATAAATGATTTGGTTTCAGAACCACCATTTACACCTGTAATATCCATATCTTCTGGGTTTCCTGCTCCAGAGGTAAATAAGCGTGTTGGATCTAATTTTTTACCAAATTCAACCAACTCAGGACCAATAGGGCTGTGCGTTTCATTTCCTAAACTCCAAACGAAAATACTTGGGTGGTTACGGTCTCTTGTAATCCATTCGGTTACATCACGTTGCCACCATTCATCAAAGGCTTGTTTTCCATAATCTTGTGGAGCTTTTTTATGCCAGCCATCAAAAATTTCATCCATAACCAACAACCCAATCTCATCACAGATATCGTAAAACATGGGAGGTGTTGGGTTATGCGAAGGACGGATGACATTGATACCCATATCTTTTAAACTCTGTAATTTCCAGCGCAATAAAGGTTTTGTCCAAGCTCCTCCAACTGGTCCTCCTTCCCAATGTTCGCAAACTCCCTTTAATTTTACGTTTTCACCATTTAGCCAGAAACCTGTTTTGGTTTCCCATTTTACAGTTTTAAAACCAAAAGTGGTTTCAATCTCGTCAATTACTTTTTTACCGTCTAAAATTTGAGTTACTGCTTTGTATAGCGTTGGACTTTCTGGACTCCATAATTGTGGATTCTCTATTTCAAACTGATATGATGGATTTGTATTTTCTAGTTTTTCACAATTATTGGTCAACTCTTTTCCTTCTGGAGAGAATAGTTTCACTTCATATTTCAACTTTCTAATTTCTCCATTAATTGCAGCATCTACCACAACTTGTGCTTTATTTTTATTGATGGAAGGTGTTTTTATAAAAATGCTGTTGGGTTGAATATGGGTTTTGTTTACCTCAATCAATTTTACAGGTGCGTATATTCCACAAGGGTGATACCATCTTGCAGAAGGTTCTAAAGCATTATCTACTCTTACTGCAATCGTGTTTTTTCCTTCTTTTAAGTATTTTGAAATATCGTATCTAAAACTAATATATCCGTAAGGTCTTTTTGCAATATAATTCCCGTTTATCCAAACTTCACTATTCATGTACACGCCATCAAAATTGATGTAAGTAATTTTTGATAGGCTTTCTTTTTTAATGTTGAAGTATTTTCTGTACCAACCAATACCACCGTCATGATAACCACCACCTTGACCTTGGTCTCCTCCTTTTCTTACCCCTTTTTCAAACGACCAATCATGTGGAACGTTTAGGTTTTTCCAATTGGTATCATCTACATTTTCTTTTGAAAACGATGGATTGTCTTCTAAAATAAAGTTCCAGTTGTTATTAAAGTTGGTTTCAATTCTTTGTGCACTAGACACCTGTATACAGAAGATTAAAAATAAAGTGAAAAAAGTATTTTTCATTAGTCTAAATTGGTTTGTCATCATTAAACAAATTTAATTTTTTAAAATTTATTTATAATCCTGTAGTGTCATGTTTTGTTATTTATTACGTCATATATGTAACAAGATAGTACAGGAAAGTTTATTTAGATTTAACCTTTAAATTTGTTACAAAACAAACAATGTTATGAATTACTTAAAAAAGAACACACTATTTTTCTTTGTTTTACTGATGTCTATCAGTACAATTTTATATACCTGCTCAAAAGAAGATGGGATTGAAAAAGAACTAGAAGAAGAGATTATTGAAGAACCAAATCCAGATCCACAAACACCCGAAGTTATTAATGTTGACCCTGATAAAGTTGTATCCATAAATACTGGAAGTGTTGTTGGAGAGTTTTACAATTTTTGGTCTACACGACCTATGATAAATCAATCGCGGTTTAATGCTGCTGGTTTTAGAACGTCTTTAAACCCCATTAAAGATTATGTGAAAAGTTACAATTTGGTGAGAACCATGGGTGGGAGAACCGATAATTTAAATGACTTTTATAAAGGTGTAGATGCCTCTGGTAATATTATTACAGATTTTAGCGAACTCATATCTACTATGAGAAACTTTAGAAGTACGGGGTTTAAACCTAGAATTGTACTAAGTAAAGTACCTTGGGAAATGGTAGCTAACAAAGTGGTTAACACTTATGGAAACACAAGTCCACCAGACAATTACGACCATTGGAGGCAATATGTGAATGCTTTTTTAACCACACTGGTTAACGAGTTTGGGATGAACGAGGTGAAAACTTGGCGTTTTAGAGTGAGTACGGAACCTAATTTTACACCAAGCCACTGGAATGGTACTATGCAGGATTATTTTAGGCATTATGATATTACTGTTGATGAAGTTTTAAAGGTAATACCTGATGCCATTATTGGCCCTGGAAATATGCTTACTGAAGGTGCAGCTACTTATACAACGCAACTCATAGATCATTGTGCAACAGGAACTAATTATGCCACTGGTGCTATTGGTACTAAAATGGATTTTTTCAGTATTTCGTATTACGAGAAAATAGACCAAAATACGGTTTCACTACCCGAAAAAATTGAACCTTACAGAAATAAGTTGAACAGTTATTCTCAGTTTAGCAACATACCTCTTGATATACAAGAATTTGGAATGCTGCGCGATGAAAATGCGGTTAGAGGTGTTAGTTTAACTGACGCTACAGAATTAGGTGCTAGTTGGTATGCTAGAGTAGCTGACTTGGCTTTCGAATATAGAATAACTGAAATATATGATTGGGGTCAAGAAATCGAGTCTAGTAATCTACCGCAAGGTAGAAGAAATGTAACTGAAATGTTTCAAATGATGGAAGGTGGTAATAGATTGCAAGCCGAAGACAACCTCAACTCTAATGTAAACGCTGGAATTATTCCTGTAACTAAAAATGGAAATATTTATATGCTAGTTTATAACCACAACACCTCAAGAAACAGTACCGCTACACGAACCTTTTTCCCTATATTAGAAGGAGGAGAAATAACTGGGAATACAGAGTGGAAAATGAATGAATGGACTGTAGATAAAGATCATGGTATTATGATGCATGAGCTTTATAAAGATATAAGAGCTGCTGGTGTGGGAGAAAAAACTAATGGGCGTATTTATGGAAATAGACCATCAGATCGTTTTGAAGATGGTTGGAGAGATGTACTAAATTCTAATTTAGCCAAATATGAAAACATATCTAAATTACCTAAAACTATTGAAGACAAGATTGTTAAAAAGATAGATAACAAACTTACTTTAGAAGTTAATCTAGAACCACATAGTGTTAAACTCATTGAGTTAATACCGGAATAATTAGCTGATAGTTTAAATTTTAAAACCCCATTTACAAATTGTAAAATGGGGTTTTATTAGTTTTATAAGTTTTTCTTTCAAAAAAAACTCTAATTAATTTTGGGCAAATCATTTCTAAACAAAGGTTTTTCATGAAGAAGTATCTATATTTTCTTTAGAAAAAGTAGCATTATCTTCTAAAACAAAGTTCCAATTATTATTAAGTTTTTTTTTCGGTACGTTGGGCTATAACATTATTAATACACAACAGTATAAATACAGCACAAAGGCTTAATTTAAAATTGATTTTTATTTAATATTTCTTAGCAATTACCGTATACATTCTACAATTTTTTGGAGCATCACCATCACTATTTCCAGCCATGATAATACTTTCTCCTTCTTCTGCTACTCTATGAAAAACAGACATAACCACATCACCTACTTTTACATTATCCCCGTTATCTTTATAATCTTTCAGTAAAAACTCAGGTCGTGGCACGGTATCATCATGTAAAACATAAATATGCATCTTTACACCTGCTATAAATTGTAATTGATCTCTTGCCCAATACCTATTATCTGAATTAGGGGTTCTTACATATTCTGACTCATTCAAATATCTAGGAAGTACGGTATAGTTATATTCTAAATCTGTATACGCTTTTTTACCCCAATGCATGTTTGTTCTTAACATGGCTCTAGCATCACCTGTATAACTGAATTTTTTAAACAATTTACTCTTATTAGTAACACCAGGAACATATTCTGGTATTTCTGGTGTATATACAGGCATTGGTTCTTCTGTTAATACATCTTCATAAAATTGTGGCATTTCAGTTGTTAAGCCATTTTCTATTTTCACAGGCAAGGATTTTAGTTCAATACTAGCAGCTTCTAATCCCTCTTGAATTGCAGTAATTTTCACAGTTCCTGCAGCTAAAAGCGACCGAACAGCAACACGGTTTATACCAGCTTCAATATCTAAATACAAATTGTTTGTACTATTTGCTTTTCCGCTATTATAGCCACCACGCCAAATTCCCTTGCCAGACATTGTAAAATCTACACGTCCTTTTGCTAACGGACATCTTCTACCTTCAGCATCAACAACCTCAACATCTATTAATACCACATCAGACCCATCAGCTTGCCAACCTTTTGGTCCCTTAATTGGTGTTAATTTTAATGCTACTGGTTTCCCTGTGGTAATTTTAGTTTGTGTTATGCGAACTTCATCTTCAATTATGCCTTCTGCCTTTATATCTCCTGCTTCATAAGTCACATTTTTAAACTGATATACATAACCATTTTTAGGGGTTTTATTTTCGCCTAAAAGTTTTCCGTTTACGTATAATTTTACAGCAGCAGTATTTGAAATCACAAAAATGTCTTTTTTAGTGCCTGCCTCATAATTCCAATGCCCTACGATATGGACTTGAGGCTCTGGTCTCCACATGGCTTTTAAAGCATAAAAAGCTTCTTTTGGAAGGCGTACTCCATCTACTTCTCCACTAGCTCTGGTTACTTCGGTAGGACAACGCCCTCCATGCGGACCGTCTGTAAACACCCAGTTTGCACCACCAACATGATAGGCTTTTCTACCCATTTTATCCCACCAATGGTAGGCTTGTTTTACTGCAAATTCTTCAGAATTTAACTTATACGTATTTCTATCAATATTTGGATGGCTGTAAAAATTATCGTCTGGAGACTGTTTGTCCCAAATACGACGGGGTGCTTCCTCACGGTTATACTCACTCTCAATTAATGGTAAATCTGCATATTCGCGCTCCCAACCTTCGGTTCCTATCTCAATAGAAACATAGCCTTCAGAATCATTTTTAACATCAGCCCTTCTATTCCCCATTAAACGTTTTCCGTTAGGATCACACGTTTTAATAACCTCAAGAATTTCTTTATAATGTGCTTCAGTTTCTGCCCAATTACCGCCTTCCCAAATAAATATAGATGGGTGATTACGGTAATACACAATCATATCTTTAAACGCTTTTATACGAATATCCCAGGTTTCACCTTCATCTTCAGATTCACCACTCACACCTGGCATTAATGTTACAAAACCATATTTATCACCCATTGCAATTTCTGCTGGCGATCCTGCACAATGTCCCCATCTTATAAAATTCCCTCCTGCTTCATCCATCAATCGATACGTATGGTCGCGTAACCAATCTGGTAATGCAGCACCTAATCCTGCCCATGAGTTTGTTGGCTTTTGCCCCCAACCATGAAGTTTTGCGTATTCTCCATTATTATGAAACCCTGTGTCTTTATTGAAATCGAAACTTCTAATCCCTAATGGTGTTTCATAGCTGTCTAAAATAACGTCTCCTTCTTTTAAAGCAGTTATAACTTTATACATATAAGGATGGCGCGTGTACCATAAATTAGGATTTTTAATACTTGAAGTTGTTGAAAAAGTAAACTTTTCTCCGGCTGGTATACTTTTTTCAGTTGTTGCTGTTTCTACAACTTTACCATCATTATCTACTATTTGAGATATAAATGTAATGTTTTTAGCAGCCTTATATTCATTTTGAACTTCAGCCGTAACAGTAACATCTGCTTTTTCTTTACTTATATTTTCAGCATAAACATAAGTCCCCACAGTTTCTAAATTATCATAAAGCGGTAATGTAATATGCACTGAATCCATAGTATGAAGAAAAACATTTCTATAAATACCACCGTGAGTAGGATGCCAATGTTCGTGATTCCAAACTAGAGGAAAATTATCTCTAAAATGGTCTCCCCGGTCATTATTGACTTTTACGGCTATAACATTGTCTTCATTACCAAATTTAAGGTGTGGTGTTAAATCGTAACCAAACGGAATAAACCCTGTTTGATTTTGCCCTAAATGAATACCGTTAACATAAATATCTGCTATTTGGCGCACGGATTCGAACTCGATAAATACTTTTTTATCAGAATCTGAATCTGGGAGTTTAAAGTGTTTACGATACCAAACTGTACCTCTCCATTGATTATCTTCTCCATCATGATGTCCGTGACTTAAATCATCAAAAGTATCTACATCATTAAAGGTATGTGGGCAACTAATCGTTTTCCAGGAAGCATCATTAAACCCCAATTCTTGAGCGTTATTTGGATTTTCTTGAATAAATTTCCAATCTATATTAAAATTGTATTTGGTTCTATTACTTTCTGTAATGGCTTGGTCTTCTTGGTTACTGTTTACGCAAGATGTTAAAATTAAACCTGTTAAAATTGCTAAATAAAGCGTGGTTTTAAACTTAATTAGATGTATGTTTATCATTATTTATTTTATATTAAGTAGCTTTTTCAAGAAAAATTATCTTCTATTTATCGTTTTGTAAAAACGGCTCTCCATTACTTGGAAATTTAATCTCAAGAAGCTTTTTCATTCTTTGCTCTACTGATTTGTAATTGCCTTTTCCTGATACATTTTCATAAGATAAAAGACTGTTTTTATGCTCATATAATTCTGCTCCTAAAATTTCATGCGTGTTAGAATTTCTCCATTCTGTATACCTCCAATTACCGTCTGTAGTTGTTACACCCATTATTTTTTTTCCTCTAGCATATACACTATAGGCTGCTTCATCCCATTTTTGTTGTGGATTATCAATAACTGGAATCAAGCTTTTTCCATCTGACACAGGTGCAAACTTTAAATCACATACATCTACTAAGGTTGAAAAAATATCTACATTTTCTACCAAAGCATCTGATGTTTTACCTGCTTTTCTTTTTTTATAGTTGGTTTCTCTACTAATAATTAATGGCACTCTTGTGTCTATTTCCATATTAGAATGTTTACACCATGCACCGTATTCTCCAATTTTATACCCATGGTCGCTCATAAAAACAATCATCGTGTTTTTACGTAAATCCAAATCTTCAAGTGTTTGCATTACCTTTCCAATTTGTGCGTCGATATAACTAACTGAAGCATGATACCCGTGAATTAAATCGCGTGTTAAATCATCATCTAAATCTCCTTCTTTTGGAATACCATGATACCCTTTTAACTCTCCCCATTTGGTTAATGATAATCTGTAAACGCCCTCAGGCTTTTTTCTAGAAGGAATTTTAAATTTACTTTTATCATACAAATCCCAATATTTTTTTGGTGCATTAAAAGGTAAATGTGGTTTACTTAATCCAACAAACATTAAAAATTTATCGTCTTTTAATTTTTCTAAAGTTTCAATAGCATATTTAGCTGCTCGTCCGTCTTTATAGGCTTCATCGCTAACATCTGCAGAATCAAAAGCAGGCCCTTTTGGGTTTTTCCCTTCTTTTTTTAATTGTTCTATTATTGCTAT
Source organism: Algibacter aquimarinus (assembly GCF_039543265.1). Lineage (NCBI taxonomy): Bacteria > Pseudomonadati > Bacteroidota > Flavobacteriia > Flavobacteriales > Flavobacteriaceae > Algibacter > Algibacter aquimarinus. Next base: position 195,647 of record NZ_BAABJK010000002.1, read on the forward strand.
ATTTTTTGGATCATTGTAAGTATTTGCTTCTTTCCCGTAATACACAGACCACTCTTTTTTATCATCTGAACTATGATGATATACTTTACCAATACTTACTGTTTTGTAACCATTTTCATTAAATAATTGTGGCATAGATACTACATCTTTATGCACTTTTCGAAGTGGTGTAAAAATGCTATAAACACCTAACGTTTCTGGACGTAACCCAGTTAACGTACTCATTCTTGAAGGCGCACAAATAGCTTGTTGGGTATAGGCTTTATTGAACATTACGCCATCACTCGCTAGTTTATCTATATTGGGCGTTATAGCTGTTTCGCTTCCGTAACACCCTAATTCTGCCCTTAAATCATCCACATAAAAAACCAACACATTGGGTTGCGAGCTATCTTTACTTTCTGTCGCTTTTTGAGTTTTACAAGACGTAATCGCTAAAGCTAGAAATATTACTAATAATTTTTTTATCATTTGAATCATTTATTGAACTGGTTTTGGTGATTGTACGATGCCTTGACCTTTTTCAAATTCCCAATGGGGAACAGCTGGCTTTTTCTTATCAAATGTGTAGTTGTATTTTTTGAGATAATAATCTCTTGATTTAAACTCATCTCCTATCTGAGCTAATTTTTCATTCAATTTATTATCTAATTCTATTTGAATTGTTTTGAACTCAGGTTTACCTAGTAAGTTGTTCATTTGATATGAATCTGCCACATTATCAAAAAACATACTTGGGCCGTCAGGTGTTCTTGCATAGGTATATTGTTTGGTTCTTATGGCGCGATATGGTGGATTATTATAATTTCCTGCAAAAGGCGCAACACTCATTACTAATGCTGCTCTATCTGCATTAGAATCAGGATTCTTTATTAGTGCTGTTAAATTTTCTCCTTCTATATCTTCTGGGATTTTTATGTTGGACAACCCTAATAACGAAGGCAAAATATCAGGCGTGTTTATAGGCGCATTTACAACTGTACCTTTTTGTTTATCTATTCCTGGGTAACTTATTAAAAACGGGACCCTAATAGATTCATCCCATGCCAGCTGTTTCTGAAACGGTCTAACATCATGTGCCCCCATCATTTCGCCATGGTCGGCTGAAAACACGACGATAGTATTATTTAATAAGTCAAGCTCTTTCAATTTATCTAAAACGGTTCCAATGGCTTCATCGGTTGCGGTTGCATGTGCATAATATCCTTGTAATTCTTCACGACTTCTATCTTTAAACTTCTCAGCAACATTTGGGTTTAAGGTTAAAGATTCTGGTGGGTACATATCCTTATACTTCTTAGGCGCATTATGGTGCGGAAAATGCGGTGTTGCAATTGAAATGAATGCTAAAAACGGTTTGTCGTCCTTGGCATTTTCAGCTATATAATTATTAGCATCTTTAACAATTGCGAATGGCGAATACTCATTCCAGTATTTTATCTCAGGATTATCATTATCATAATACGGCATTTTGGTGTAATTATGCGAGCACTCTAAAGCCTTCCAATAGTCAAAACCTTGTCGCCTTTCTTTTGGAGTGTAATTTAACCGTCCATGACCATCTAAATGCCATTTACCCCAATAGGCTGTATTGTAACCTTCTGCCTTGTAAATTTCTGCCATTGTTAATTCTTCGGATGGCAGATACACGTCATTAACAAACATACCTGTTGTGGTTGGAAACTTACCTGTTAATAAAGCTGCTCTATGCGGTGTACATACGGGCGTTACAGATACAGCATTTGTAAAATTAACTGACTCTTTTGCAAACGCATCTAAATTAGGTGTTTTTACATCGACGTTTCCTGCATATCCTAAAGCAGATCCTCTCCACTGATCGGTTAAAATGTATACAATGTTTGGCTTTTTAGATACTTCTTTAGAATTTTCTGATACTGACTCAGATTTTGTTTCTTTTTTACAACTTGATAAAGAAACTACTGTTAATAATAGAGTTATTGAAAATAATTTGATTTTCATTTTTCAGATAAATTGTTTAGTTGGTTTATTTAATTTTTTGAACTCCTTCTTTTGTTGCGTAAATTTCTTGTATTGTTCCGTCTTCGTTATAATATAGATATTCAATACATGTGTTTCTTCTAAATTTTGAACCTTCATTCCAACCTTGCCAATGGTAAAAGAAATAATCTTGTCCTTTATAATTGATGATGGAATGATGATCTTGTCTTTGCTTTGGATTGATGGCTCCTTTATACTCAAATGGTCCGTAAGGACTATCTCCCATAGCATAAAAACCACCTAAACCTGCATTATAAGAATAGTAATACTTTCCGTTGTATTTATGCATATAACTGGCTTCAAAGAAATTTTTAGCTCCATACGCTATACTTCTAGGAGTTTCAGCCAATTCCAAAAGATTGTCTTTTAATAAAGCCATTTTTGGTTCTCTAACGCCCCAATACAAATAGGTTTTTCCATCATCATCAGTAAAAACACAAGGATCCAACCATTGTCCTTCAACACCTGCTATCCAACCGATATCTTTAAATGGCCCTTCAGGCACATCACTAACAGCAACGCCACATCTCATATCGTCTTTAGAACCTTTTACAGAATGCGGATACAATAAATAATACTTGTTATTTTTATAAATAGCAGTTGGAGCCCACATCCAACCAGGAACTCCCCATGGAATGTCTTTAGAGTGCAATACTTCTCCATGATCTGTCCAATTGACCATATCTGTTGATGAAAATGCGCGATACCCATCCATTGAATTATAATTTACTGCATCTTCTGCATCTCGAGAAGTATACATCCACACTTTACCATCTTGCCAAATATGTGCCGATGGATCTGCAGTACGAATATGACGAATTACAGGATTGTTATTTACTTTTTCAATTGAAACTTCTTGCTGTTCTGTTTTTGTTACTTTTGTGTAGTTAGATTTACAGCCTATTACTATAGAAAAAACTAACAATAAAGTCTTTATTTTTCTGGCACTTACTCTCATTTATCCTTTTTTCCACTTTAAAATAAAATTCTAATTATTACCGCTTATGTAATCCAATAATATCGCTTTTACATCTTTTACTGTGCCCTGTTTTAGTCCATTTTTAGTATTGGCTCCCGTTATCCAATACAGAATCATACCAGCATCTGAGCAGTCCCATTTCCCTTTTTGAAATTTAACCACATCATCAACCTCAGCCATTTTACCATATAACCATACTTGTTGTAATCTAGGATCACTATGATCTCTAGCCCAATCCCACTCTGCAATATTAACTTTAAGTTTTATATTCTGGTCTGGAATCCTAACTTCTTCAACTCCAAAATCTAAAATTTGCTGCCATGTGTAAAAATCTCCCGCATCATCGTTAGCAGGGTGATGAGTTATTACTTTTACATGTTTATGTTTGTCTTTAGAACTCGCATCAAGTGCAAAACCAATTATATCAGGTTCGCCTGCTTCTATAATCCAAAGTGGGTCTTCAGCTGTAGATGCGTTAATGGCTTTAGCTAAATCTTTAATAGTTTCATCTATATTCCATTTTGCATCTAAAAATTTAATCCCATCAAAACCACCCCATCGTCTTGCTGTAACATCGCAAACACTTTGCATAAGGGCATGACGTTCCATTTCTGCTTTTTCAGAAATTCTGTTGACACGAACAATATCACAACTATGAGAATAGTGTACCAATGTATTTTCTAAACCTGTGGCTCTTAATAAGGCTAAGGTAATGGCAGTACCACCTAAATCGTCAGGGTCGGGTGAGTTACCATCAGCCACAACAGCAATACGACCTTTGGGCGCGTTTATCTCTGGCTTTGTATTTGGTAACACTTTTAATGCTCCATTATAAGGTGTTTTTATAACATCTTTTCCTTTGCCAACTGGGGCAAAAATAATACCCGACCAGCGTGCTCTTGCCCATTCTTTTCCGTCGGCACTTCCAATTTTGGCAATGACCGTGATTTTATCACCTTTTTTAAACTTTATATTTTCCCAGAGTGCGTTGTTACTTTCTCCTTCTTCAAATAAGTCTTTGGTTAATGGCGGTTTAAACGTTCCTAATTTTTTATCGTTGATTTTTATAGTAAATTCTGATTGTCCATCATTTTCCCCTACAGCAACAAATACCAAATCATAGTTTCCATTTTTAAACGTGAAAGGTGTTGTTGTTTGCGCTTCTTTTTGCTTGTTTGGATTAATACCTAGCCATTTACCTCCAGCGTGTTTATAAAACCCTGTGCCTTTAATTGGAAAATCATCAATAGGTAGGGTTTTATTTTCAATATTAGAAGCTGCTATTTGTTTGTAATACGATTGTAAAGGCCAAAGTGTGGTTACTTTTAAACCTTCGCCTTTTGGTGTGTACGTACTGTCTTTGGTTAAAATGAATTTATCAAACTCAAAACCATCCTCACGCATACTAAATTGAATATCGTAAGTACCAGCTTTATCTATATCTAAATAAATTTCTTTTGGCAAACCGCAATGCACTTCTTTTGTTCTTTGCTTGCTTTCCCAAGTCCATTTATTTTTTCCTTCGCACCACTGCATGCGCTGCCCGTGCTCTGGCCACTCTCCATTTAATCCAACATGTAAACCATTATCTTCACTTCCTATGCTAAATGCACGTACCCAAACGTAATAACGTCCTGGATTACTAAATCTAACTTTATAATGCAAGATACCCATTTCACCTGCCTTATTGGAAAAGTTTTCACCTTGGACTAGCTTATCGGAATGTGTTATTCTTGTATCTGGTAATATTTCAATGTAAGTATTATTACTTGCATTGATGTGATGTGGAGCGTCTTCATCACTACCTAAATTCGATACAGCATTCTTTGAAGTGATATACCATTGTCGTAGTTCTGAATTGCTCTGTTTATTGAAGTATTCAGCTTCAACAGCAACCATACCGTTATTTTCTTGAAATATAACTTCATTATCAACAATAGGCGTGTTGAATTTTGTGGACTGAGCGTTCAAAAATAAACTTGATACGATTAGCAAAAACGATACTAATTTTATTTTCATTTTTAATTATTTAAGTTTTGATTGAAATGAGTATGTTCCTGGCTGTACTTCCAATTCAAATGCATCTTTTCCTGTATTAATTAGTTTCACATTTGAATTACCTCCAAGAGTTGAACCATCTAGCATGAGTGCTTCATTTGTATCAGCAGGAATGGTAACTTTTGCCGTTGTATTTGGAGGAACTACTACATGTAATTCAAATTTACTTCCTTTTATTTCCCAAGAAGAAACTACTTTTCCGTAAGGCGTATTTAAACTAGCTGCAGCCGATGTTAATGGTTCTTTTGGTACAGGCGCTATTCTAATGGTTTTATAACCCGCTTCTAAAGGCGCTATTCCTGCAATACGTTCGTACATCCATTCGCCAATAGCTCCATAAGCGTAATGGTTTAAGCTATTCATTTTCATTGGATTGAAACCATCTTTTTTACTGTAACTATTCCAACGTTCCCAGATAGTGGTTGCTCCTTGATTTATAGAATAGAACCAAGACGGATACGTTTCATTAAACAAAATCTTATACATCAAATCTATTTCTCCTGTTGCATCCAACACTTCAGATAATAATGGTGTTCCTAAAAAACCAGTTCGTAAATGATCATCAGCTTCTGCTATTTTTTCCAATAGATGTTGTTTAGCATTTGCTTTATGCTCTTCAGAAAGTAAACCAAAAGCTAAAGCCAATAAATAAGAGGTTTGTGTTTCTGCAACACCTTTTACTTTTCCGTTTTCAAAAAACTTATTTTCAAAAGCATTTGCTACAGTTTTGTAAATCGCATTATATTTTTCAAACGCTTCGGTTTTACCTAAAGCTTTTGCTGTTTTTGCTGTTAAATTTGCCGAATGTGCAAAAAACGCAGTTCCTATTAAGGAATGTGATGTATCCCCTTTAGGGCTATCATTTTCAGGAAGCGGCTGTAACCAGTCTGCAAAAAAGCCCATAGAAGAGATATAATTTTTAGTAACACTTTCATGGTATTTTACCCAGCCTTTCATAGTTTCAAAATTCTCTTCTAAGATTTTTTTATCTCCTGTTCTCAGGTAAATCTTCCAAGGAATAATGGTACATGCATCTCCCCAACCTGCACTTACTTTATTATTAAATAACACATCTGGTACGACCCATGGCACAGCTCCATTATCAGATTGCGACTCGCCAACACTTTGCATCCAGCTTGCCCAAAATTTATATACATCGGCATTAAACATAGATGCTGGGGCAAATACTTGTGCATCTGCTGTCCACCCCATACGTTCATCACGCTGCGGACAATCGGTTGGGATATCAAAAAAGTTTCCTCTTAATCCCCAAACAATATTACTTTGTAGTTGATTTAACTTCTCGTGAGACGATGTAAATGTTCCGTTTTCTTCAAAATCAGAATACTGTACTAATCCTGTTACCCAATCTTTTGATGGGGTTTTTGAAGTGTCATATCCACTTAATTCTACATACTGAAATCCGTGAAATGTAAATTTTGGCATCCATTCTATAATACCATCTTTTGAAGCTGTATAGTAATTCGTTGACTGCGCACTTCTATAATTTTCGGTATAAAACGTACCATCTGGAGATAACTTTTCAGCAAATCGAATTTTTAGCGTTTGCCCTTTTTTCATAGGTACTTTAAGTAACGGCACACCTACCATGTTTTGTTGAAAATCAAAAACAGCTACGCCACCTTTTTCTACAACTTCTTCTGTTGCTAATTCAATTTTAGTTTTAACAGTGGTATGTCTTTTTGGCTCTAAACGGATGTTATTCGTTACAGGAAACGTATTTACAGACTCCCATGTTTTATCATCAAAATTATTAGTGGTCCAATTTGGCATTTCTAAATTGGCATCATAGGTTTCTCCATCATAAATCTCTGATATTCTAGTTGGTCCGTTTGTTGTTCCTTTCCATGTATCATCAGATAAAATCATTTCTTTAGAACCATCTTTCATCGTTAATTCTAATTGAAATATCATTTTAGGCGTTTCTGTATCAACCCACAACTCTTTTTTCCAACCTAAACGTCCTGAATGCCATCCTGCTGCAAGCTCAACACCTATGGTATTTTGTCCAGATTCTATTAAATCGGTAACATCATACGTAATTGTTTCAATACGTTCTTTATAAGGCGTATATCCGGGAGGCATTACATCATCACTAACATCTTCTCCATTTATAGCCACATCAAACACACCTTTAGCGGTAATGTATAATCTTGCCGAAGCTATATCATTAGATAACTCAAAACCTTTTCTTAAGTATTGCGGTCTATGAATGATATTTTCTTGACTTCCTAAAACTTTTTCCTTTTTTGTGTCTAAGCCAATCCATTTTGCTTGCCAATCGCTATTTCTTAACAAGCCCAACTCAAAGTGACTCATTTTACTCCATTGTGAAGCTTCATTATCTTGGTTCCAGTATTTCACTTGCCAATATACTTTTTGACGTGATTGTAAAGTTGTTCCAGCATATTTTACCCAAGTAGACTGAGCTGTTTGTTGCTTTTCTGAGTTCCATAAATCTGCATTGTCAGGTAATAAATCTGGGCTACTAGCCACTACTATTTGATATGCTGATTGACTTAAAACGCCTTCTAAAACTGGCAATTGCCATGAAAAACTAGGTGTTTTATCATAAAACCCTAACGGATTTTCAAACCCTTCTGAAATGGTTAATTTTTGAGCTTCTGCTATAGTTGCTTGTTCTTTACATGACGTAAAGCTCAAACACACACAAGCAAACAAAGCACATCCAAAATATTTTAAGTTCATTTTTTTTAACATGATTTACAATTTAGTTTGAAAGTTATAGGTTCCTGGTTCTGCTAAAATTATTACTGAATTATCATCAGAACTCATTAATTTTAAATTTGAATTCTCTGTAAAAATACTTCCATTTTCTAATAAATTATCTTTATTTCCATAAGGAATATGCACTTCTGCAGATGTGCCAGGTGGAATAACAACATCAAGTTTAAAAGAATCATTCTCAATTTTCCAAGATGATGACGCTTTTCCATAAGGTGTTTTTACACTTGCTGAAGCTGACGTTAAAAACTCGGTATTTGGTAAAGGTGCAATTCTAATTTTCTGATATCCTGGCGCTAACGATGCTAAACCTGCGATACGCTCGTACATCCATTGCCCAATAGCTCCGTATGCATAATGATTTAGACTATTCATACTTTGTGAATTGTAACCACCTTCTTTACTAAAGCTATTCCAACGTTCCCACATCGTCGTTGCCCCTTGGTTTATAGAGTAAAACCAAGATGGATAGGTTTCTTTAAACAAAATTTTATACATCAAATCGATTTCTCCCATATCATCTAAAACCTTTGGTAGAATTGGTGTTCCTAAAAACCCTGTTCCTAAATGATAATCGGCATTCTTAATTTCTTCAAGCAAGTGATTCTGTGCTTTTAGTTTGGTTTCTGGTTGAAATAATTCTAAATATATACCTAGTAAATAACTTGTTTGCGTTTGTCTTTCTTGTTTAAACTTTCCGTTTTCATCAAAAAATTCATTTTCAAAAGCGTTGGCAACAGCTTTGTATAAAGCTGCATATTTTTTTTCATCGTCTGTTTTACCTAAAACACCAGCAATTTTAGATATTAAATGTGCGGAATGCGCAAAATAAGCGGTGTTAATCAACTCTTTTGGTGTATCTCCTCTATTTCCCTTTTTTAAACTTTTAGAAGGATATGGCTGCAACCAATCTCCAAAAGAATGCATTATCGGGATATAAGGTTTTTTTCTAACTTTTGATTGGTAGTATCCAACCCATTTTTTTGCAGATTCATAACTATCTTCAAGTACGGTAACATCTCCTGTGATGTTATAAATATCCCAAGGAACAATAACACAGGCATCGCCCCAACCAGAACCACCGTTTTTGTTTTGCAATACATCTGGCACTATAAAAGGTACTAAACCATTTTTGTGTTCAGACTGATTTTCTCTTAGACTTTGCAACCAAGCCGTCCAAAAAGCGTGAGTACTATAATTGAACAATGCTGTTGGTGCAATTACTTGCGCATCTCCTGTCCAACCCAAACGTTCGTCACGTTGTGGGCAGTCTGTAGGCACATCAAAAAAGTTATCTCGTAACCCCCAAGTAATATTACTTTGTAATTGATTTAACTTATCGTGAGATGATGTAAACGTTCCGTTTTTCTCAAAATCTGAATGTTGTACTATACCTTGCACCCAAGAAGCGTTTGGTTTCGCATTTTTATCGTAACCACTCAATTCTAAAAATTGAAATCCGTGAAACGTAAATTTTGGAACATATTCTACAACACCATCTTTAGCTGCTACGTAATAATCTGTTGACTTTGCAGAACGGTAGTTTTTAGTATAAAAGGTATTGTCTTTCAGTAACATTTCAGAAAAACGTATTTTTAAGGTATCGCCTTTTTTCATCGGTACTTTTACTCTTGGCACACCTACCATATTTTGCTGCATATTAAAAACCGATGTATTTTCTTTAACCGAAACAATTTCTACATCGTTTAAAACGATTTGATTTTTTACGGTGTGATGTCTTTTTGGAGCTAATTTAACATCCTTAGCAATCGCCTCAACTTCAACCGATTTCCAGTTAGAGTCGTCAAAAGCAACAGTGTTCCAATTTGGTATTTCAAAATTTGCATCATACACTTCGCCATCGTAAACACTTGCTAAACGTATTGGTCCGTTGGTTGTTCCTCTCCAAGATTCATCAGAAACAATGGTTTGTTTTGAACCATCTTTCAGCACAACTTCTAACTGACATAGAATTTTTGGTGATGCAAAATTTTCATATAACGCTCTACCTCTACTAATTCTTCCTGAATGCCATCCTGAAGCTAACTCAACCGCTAAAGCGTTTTTACCAGTTTGCAAAAGTTTAGTAACATCATAAGTCAATGTTTCTATTCGATGATTGTATGGTGTCCAACCCGGAGTCATAACATCATCACTAACATCTTTTCCATTTAAATGCACATCAAAAACACCTTTTGCTGTAATGTACATTCTTGCTGAAACAACATCCGAAGCTAACTCAAAACCTTTTCTTAAATATTGTGGTCTGTGCATTAAAAATTTACGAACGCCTTTAATGCTATCTTTTGCAGTATCTAATCCTGTCCATTGGGCTTGCCAATCGGAATTATTTAATAGTCCCAACTCAAAAGAATTGGTTTCGCTCCAATCTGAAGCATTTTCATCTTGGTTCCAATACCTTACTTGCCAATATACTTTTTGTCTTGATTTTAATGCTTTTCCTTGATACTTTACAAAAGTAGATTGCGTACTTTTTTGCTTTTTAGAATCCCATAAATCAGCATTATCTGGTAATAGTTCTTTTGATGATGCTACAACTATTTGATAAGCAGATTGCGATTTAATTTGTTCTGAAACAGGTAGTTTCCATGAAAACGTTGGGTTTGCATTATAAAATCCTGTTGGGTTTTTAAAACCTTCGGAAAGTGTAAGTTCTTGTGGTTTTTGTACAACATCTTTATCACAAGATGTCATTCCAATTGATAAAACCATTAATGAAAAAATTAACACTATAGACTTAAGCTTCATAAGTAAAAAAAATAAGTTAAAAGATAATATTGCAATTTCTCTTTTTTCTGTAATAAAACTATCCTGTTGTATCTCGATATATAGTTAAATTATTTTTACCTAAATTCAATTTACACTAGATGAACGTTTACATACCTAGGAAAGCAAATAAAACGCAAGAACTACCGTGGTTGTCTTCAATTAAAAACATATTTTTTCTTACAACTTTAACTCAGAAAAATAAGGGTGTACAATAATTTTATGCATGAAAGTTATCATGAAAAACAACAATGACAAATCGGGTATAATAAAGTTTAATTATACTGGAACTCATTGTCCAATTTTACGTTTTCAAACGTTTTATTTTTGGGCAGATCAAACGAGTAGCTTATTTTTTGATCCCAAGGCACCTCTATATCATGCTTGGTTTTGAATTCCATAACATGTCCTCCCCACTTACGATCATCCGAAATAAAATGAAAATGATGACCAAAGGCATTAATATTACCGATGTATTCTGGACAATAAAAGCCTACTAAAGTACCACTAATGTTTTCAGCTTCAAAAACGGGGCGAATAGGCAATAATACATCCAGACCATCTGTAAATGGTTTTTCAACTTTTGGGACACCTCCTAGCTTAATATAATCCAATTTCACAGGAACTCTGTATGCATAAAAATAATGCTCAGATTCCATTTCAGTATTTAGTTTTTGTTGAAATGAAGGGTAATCAACAGGCTCTTTTATTTGAAACATCCCATCTGTATTGAAAAATGTGGCATCAGCATAGACAATTTCATCCTCATCTTGCCCAACACTTATTTCCCCATTTTCTCTTATTCTGTAAGGCACACCATCTAACATTACTAATTCTCCATCCAAATAATCAAATGAGCCTAAACCAATATCACCTTTGGTTTTAAGTTCCGACACTTTTAAATCACCATCAAAAACCTTATTTACAAAGGCAAACCAAATGGAGTATTGGTAAAAAACATCGGATTTATTATGAATAACAACATGACTTTCTTCTTGGTTTTTTACAATATCTTTTTGTTCTTGCTTACAAGTAGTTATTAGTATCAAAATAATGATACTTAAGACTATATTTAGTTGTTTCATAGTATAAATTATTGCTTCGCTATTTCAATATCTAGTTTCACCCACTCGGTTATTTGTTTCCAATCTACAATACCTACTCTATTTGTCCATAACGGGTTATGGTTTTGTGACATAGCTTCACTAACATATTTCTCCCAAAATACTAATGCCGCTTCTAAAGATTTAACTGCTAATTCTTGATGTTTTTTATCGTTTGATTTTCTATATAATGCCAAATAGGTAGCGCCTTCAATTTTGTAAGCATAATATTTCCCTAAAAAGGAAAGCGATTCGATATCATTTATAGTAAATTGAAGTTCTTTGTTTTCATTAGTTTTTAGTCCTTTGATATTTAATAACGCGTTATCAGAAACATCATGAAGCTTACTAACCACATCAAGAGGAGTTTTTAATGCTGTTGTTTCCCCTTCTGTAATCATTTTAACATAATCTGGTATTGATTGATTACCAGATTTAGGGTGAACACCTAATGTTATGAAACGATTTACATCATGAAACCCTGTTTCGTTTTCTGCTTGTTGCGGTCTACTTTTACAGCCTTCTATATACCACTGAAAATCTAACCTACCCCAATGAAAACCTGTTGTAATCGGATACACCATAGATGCATTTTGCCATGCAGAAAAAAGTTTATCGGCATCAATTCCAGAAAAATGATTTGCCAACACATCTTTAAATCTATTATTTGAAATTGTAGGGTCGTAACTTAATCTACCCCACAACAACCATTGATACCAATGTTTTGAAACTTCAATTTGATTGGGTGTTTCTGGATTATTGGTTAAAAAATCGCGTCCCCAAATCCATTGGTCTGAGCCAAAATAAATACCTTTTGCTACATCATAAGGCAAATTTTCAATAAATTCTCTAGTAAAATCTGGAGCACCCCATCTAAAATAAAATGTATCGTCATTTCTTAAACCCCATAAGGTTTTCATACCCTTAATTTGTTCGACATAATTAGCATTTTCATGAAAGGGTTGTTTTGTTGCACTGTACACATGCGCTTTGGCGTATTTAAAGCAAAATAAGAATTCTACATTATCTGCTTCAACTACAGATTTAAACTTTTCAGCTATTTCCCTGGCTCCAGATTGGTGTTGCCTGTGTATAAATTTAAACTGTCGTTCTGGCATTTCTTTGGCTGCATCAAGTATACCTAACGCATACGTATCATAAGCCCATGCTTCGCGTTCTTTGTGGTTGGCACCTTTCATGTTTTCGCCTGTGGTTAATCCTATTCCTGCTAAATCTGGATAAGTTACAAATAGTTGCTTTACACTTTTTCTAAAATAATCGGTCGTAATTTCATTGTCTCTATCATCTGTAATCCCATATTTACCTTGGGTTCCATAATCAAAAATATTCCATGTTATGAAATGAAAATCGATATTTCTATTTTTACCATAGGCCATTACTTTTTTCCAAAACTCAATTTTTTCTTCAATGGAAATCGTTTTTACTATTTCAGGATTTTCAAGAATTTCTGGTGCATCAAAACCAATAGCCATCAAATTGTAATTTTCTTTCCATTTTACAGTTGAGCGCTGCACGTCATTTAAAGCAATATCCTCATATCCGGGCACTTTTACTAAGGAAGGAAAGGGATGTAAATTCCAAAGTGAAATATAATTATATCGATAGCGCGCCATAGTGTCTATGTAGTCTTTCCAAAAGGTAAAGTCCCACATGTGTTGAATATTATTTTGAGCTGCATCGCTTACATCAGAATAACTTGGCGTTCTAACATCTAATGGAATATTAAATTTAGGCCCACGCATTTCTAGGTATGGATTACGTGTTATAGTTTTTACACCTTCAAAACCGTATAATTTTAGTTGTTCTGCAAGCTCTAAAGTGCCATACATAAGACCTGCTTCATCATAGCCTGTTACTACAATTTTGTTATCATCTTTTTGAATTGAAAAGCCTTCTTTCTTAAGTTTTTCTTCTGGTTCAACGTGTAAAGTTATGTTCGATTTATACCTATCAGAACTTTCAAAAGTGATATAATTATCTCCAATAACCTCTGATAGATCGGTTATCGCAAAATTAACTTTTGGTGTATCTAGACTTGAATAGATTACAATTTTATTAGTTTTATTAGAACAGCTAAAACACAAAATAATTACAAAAAAACTCAGTGCTTTTGAAAAAAAGTTTGATGAATACATTTACTGAAGTTTAGAGAATATGTTTATTCAACCTATTCATATAAAAATAGGATATGGTTTAAAAAAAACTATCCTGTACAATTATGTATTAACCTAATTATTAAAAAAATTTTAGGTTAATATTACTTCAAAAAAAATCCTAACAGGTTTGTCATTTTTTGTAATAAATACTCTTTAAATTATTTTTTTCTCTTTTAATATAAATTATCTGAATAATAATACTTAAAAACATGCATAATATTTTATCTAAGCAGTAAAGTACAGGTGAGTTAATAGGTATTTATACTTTAAATTTGATTTAAAATTAAAAGCATTGGTATAAACACAATCAATAAAAATTAATTAATTATGAGTAAAAATTACAACATAGCAGTTGTACCAGGAGACGGTATTGGAAATGAAATTGTACCTGAAGGATATAGAGTTTTAGAAGCCGTGGCTAAGAAACATAATTTCGGATTAAACTCTAAAACCTTTGATTGGGGTGCGGGATATTATTTAAAAAATGATAAATTCCTTCCAGATGATGGTTTAGAAACATTAAAAGAATTTGATGCCGTATATTTTGGTTCTGTAGGATTACCAGCTGTAGACGATACACTTCCAGCGAAAGACTACACTTTTAAGGTACGTACAGCTTTTAACCAATATGTTAATTACAGACCTGTTAGAACTTACCCAGGCGTACAAAGACCACTAAGATCAGAGAAGCACATAGATTTTGTTATTGTAAGAGAAAATTCAGAAGGTGAATTTGTTCAAATGGGAGGACAATATTTACCAGATGAAGCTAATGGCATGGGAATAGACACAAGTGTTTTTACTAGAAAAGGAATTGAAAGAATAGCACATTATGCGTTTAAGTTAGCTAGAACAAGGAGGAACAAAGTAACTCATATTACTAAATCCAACACATTAATAAACAGCCTATCATACTGGGATAGAGTTATTAAAGAAGTAGCTCAAGAATATCCAGATGTAGAACACCAACAAATGTATATTGATAATTCTACAGCCATGTTTGTTTTAAAACCTGAGATTTTCGATGTAGTTTTAACTACAAACCTTTTCGGTGATATTTTAAGTGATTTAGGTGGTGCTGTAATGGGTAGCTTAGGTCTTGGAGGAAGTGGCAACATTAATCCTGAAAAAGAATTCCCATCCATGTTTGAACCTATTCATGGTTCTGCACCAGATATTGCTGGTCAAAATATTGCAAATCCTTATGGACAAATTTGGTCTGCAGCTATCATGTTAGAACATTTAGGTGAGGTAGAAGCTGCAAATAACATTATGGAGGCTATAGACAAAAGCACTTCTGCTGGGGTCTTAACTGTCGATTTAGGTGGTAGTGCGAGTACATCAGATGTAGCTGATGCCGTAATTAAAAACCTATAATACGAAATGAATAAGATTGTTGATCTTACATTAAATTACACCAATGATTTTACTGGTTTCTCAAAAGAAACCAGTAGAACTATTAAAAAGGATGGCTGGAATGCGAGTATACTTACCTTTTACTCGCATTGTGGCACCCACATGGATGCACCCATTCATTTTAATGTAAGCCAACAAACTATTGACAAAATACCTGTTTCCGACTTTGTTGGAAAAGCTTGGGTTATTGATGTTCGTGAAGTTGGCTCAAAAGGATTAATTACTGTAAATCATATTCCTAATGATGTTTTAAATGACTTTGTTTCTGGAGATAGTTTAGTTTTTTGGACAGGCTGGTCACAATATGTAAACATCCCTAAATACAGGGATGAATTACCAAGAATAAGCAAAGATTTAGCTAATTGGTGTGTCGATAATAAAGTGAAAATGATTGGTGTTGAACCGCCTTCGGTTGCTGATGTGAATAATATAGAAGAAGTTACTAAAATCCATCAAATTTTATTAAAAAGTGTGGTAATCATCGAAGGCTTAACCAATCTTGAAAAATTGCAATCTAATTGTGTAGAACTAATAGCGCTTCCTTTAAAAATTGAAGGTGGAGATGGTTCTCCAGCGCGTGTTATTGCCATTGAAAAACAGTAATGGGTATTTCATTAGAACATATATCAAAACAGTTACCACCAGAAGACTCTTCTGATTACAGAAATCTTAATCAAAAATTATTCAAAACTCTAAATAAAACCTGTGTGGTCATAGATGACGACCCAACAGGTAATCAGACCGTTCATAATATTCCGCTATTAACCAATTGGGATTTGGATACCTTGATAAACGAATTTAAAAATGAAACGCCAGCATTCTTTTTGTTAACCAATTCAAGAAGTTTATCTAAAAAGGAATCTTCAGAAATATTTCGAGACATTTCAGAGAACATCATAAAAGCATCTAAAGTTACAAATCGCGATTTCACAATTATCAGCAGAAGTGATTCTACTTTAAGAGGTCATTTTTCAGAAATAGAAATTATAAAAGAAGCTAGTAATTTTAATGAAGCCATAACGGTTTTCATTCCAGTCATGTTTGAAGGCGGACGTGTTACAATTAACGACACTCATTATATTTCAGAGCATAACGACTTAACACCTGTTAACGAAACTCCTTTTTCTAAAGACCATACATTCGCTTATTCAAATGCTGATTTAAAAGCTTACATCGAAGAAAAAACTAGAGGAAAAATTAAGGCTTCAAACGTAGTTTCCATAGGTATTGAATCCATTCGCACCTTAGATATTGAAACTTTAAGTACTAAAATAAAATCTATTGAATCCGGCAAATTCTGTATCGCAAATGCTTTAAATTACAACGATTTAGACAAAGCAACCCAAGCTTTATTATTAGCAGAAAAATCCGGAAAACAAATTTTATACCGAACGTCAAGTTCATTTGTACCTTCATATATTGGGTTAGAACCAAAATCGCTGTTATCAGCAAAACAAATCATTGATTCTAAAAGTAAAACAGGAGGTTTAACCATTGTGGGCTCTTATGTTCCAAAATCATCTTCACAACTTAAATTTGTTTTAGAAGACACAACTGAAAAAGAAATTATTGAAGTTGATGTTGAAGCTATATTGACAGCTGAATCAAGTTCTTACATAAAATCCATTATTTCTAAAATAGACATGAGCCTA
The DNA here is from genome assembly GCF_039543265.1 of Algibacter aquimarinus. Lineage (NCBI taxonomy): Bacteria > Pseudomonadati > Bacteroidota > Flavobacteriia > Flavobacteriales > Flavobacteriaceae > Algibacter > Algibacter aquimarinus. The sequence goes on from NZ_BAABJK010000002.1 coordinate 212,604, forward strand.
AAGAGCGGTAAAAATGTTATCGTTTATACAAGTAGAAAATTAATAACCGGAAACAACGCTGATTCGAATATAAATATAGCATCAAAAGTTTCGCATGTCTTGGTTTCTTTAGTTCAAGGCATTCAAATCCGGCCTAAATATTTATTGGCCAAGGGCGGTATAACATCGCACGACTTAGCAATAAAAGGATTAGAAATGAAACGCTCTAAAGTATTAGGGCAAATACTTCCTGGAATTCCCGCATGGGAAATGGGAGAAGAAACAAGGTTTCCTAACATGTTATATATTGTGTTTCCTGGTAACGTAGGCAACGAAAAATCACTTTCAGAAATAATACAAAAACTATCTTGATATGAGTACACGCATTCCAACTAAAAGATACGGATTCTTTGCAGGTTCTTTTTTAATTACACTATTGTTATATATTGACCGTGTATGTATTTCATCAGCAAAGGATTCAATTAGTGGCGATTTAAATCTTAGCGATATTGAAATGGGATGGGTACTAAGTGCTTTTGCATTAGGCTATGCTCTATTTCAAGTACCTGGTGGCGCATTAGGCGATAAATATGGTGTGCGGAAAGTGATGACTTCTATTATGATACTATGGTCTATTTTCACAGCATTTACTGGTGCTGCATGGAATTACATATCCATGCTTTTAGCAAGATTTATATTTGGAGCTGGAGAAGCAGGCGCATTTCCAAATATTTCAAGAGCAGCATACTCTTGGGTACCTTTAAAAGAACGCGGTATTTTTCAAGGGATTAATTTTTCAGGCTCTAGACTTGGAGCAGCATTTGCTTTGCCTTTAGTAGCTTATTTAATTGATGCTTGGGGATGGCGTTCTATTTTCTATTTTTTTGGTGCTATAGGTATTTTATGTGCTGCACTGTTTTATTTCCTTTTTAGAAATAAGCCCGAAGAACATCGTGGTATTTCGGATGCCGAAAAAGAATTTATTATTAAAAACCGCCAGCAAAAAGAAGAAAAAGTTATTACTCAATTACCTGTAAGCAAAATTCTAGGCACTAAAAATGTGCTTTTAGCCATGATGCAATACATAGGAAGTAATTTTATTTTCTTTTTTATGTTAACTTGGTTATTCCCATATATTAAGGCTAAATACGATTTAAATTTAGTAACAACAGGTTTTTATGCTATGCTACCATTATTAGCAGGAGCCGTTGGAAATTGGGTTTCTGGATACACTGTTGATGCCATTTACAAAACAGGAAAATGGAAAGCGTCAAGACAAATACCTGCCATTATAGGTTTCATTTTGGTGGTTATAGGTATTATTTCTAGTTTGTATATGGATACGGCTTTAGCATCAGTTTTATGCTTGTCCGTTGCCATTTTTGGCGCAGATATGACCTTGAGTCCATCATGGTCCTTTTGTATGGATATAGGTAAAGAACATTCAGGCAAAGTATCTGGAATGATGAATATGGCTGGTAATATAGGCGCTTTTACAACGGCGCTGGCTTTTCCTTATTTACAAGAATGGACAGGGTCTAACGAACCCTTCTTTTACGTAGCAGCTATTTTAGGCGTTATTGCAATAATTTGTTGGATATTTATGGACTCTACTAAGCCGATACTAGATGAAAACTAAATTAAAAGGCGTTGCCATTGGCGCAGGTTATTTTAGCAAGTTTCAATACGAAGCTTGGACTCGAATACCTGAAGTTGAGATAACGGCACTTTGTAATTCTAATTTGGAAAGAGCAAAAAGTATTATGAATCCTTATGGTGTAAAAAACCATTACACCGATTATAAGGACATGATACTTAAAGAAAAACCAGATTTTGTTGATATTATTACCCCGCCAGAAACGCATTTTGAGATGTGTAAGTTTGCGGCAGATAATGGCGTACACATCATTTGTCAAAAACCTTTGGCGCCTACCATTGAAGAATCACAAAAAATTGTGGACTATGTTTCCAAAAAGAACGTTCGGTTTGTAGTACACGAAAATTTCAGATTTCAACCTTGGCACAGAGAAATAAAAAAAATTATTAATCAAGGAGACATCGGTGATTTGTTCAGTTTGAATTTTAGAAGTCGGATGGGTGATGGCTGGGGCGAAGAGGCCTACCTTTCTAGACAACCCTATTTTAGAGATTATAAAAAGTTACTTATCTACGAAACGGGCGTTCATTTTATCGATACGTTTCGTTATCATGCAGGAGAGGTTAAAAGTGTGTATTCCATACTAAAAAGATTGAATCCTGTTATAAAAGGTGAAGATTCAGGTTTAGTTATTCTTAATTTTGAAAACAATTCGCATGCTATATGGGATGCCAATCGTTACAACGAGAATAATTTCAAAAAGAAGCGTTACACCTTTGGCGAGTATTTAATTGATGGTTCTAAGGGGTCTGTTCGATTATATTCTGATGGAAATATCACGGTTCAAAAATTAGGAGAAGCTGAAAAAAATCATTCTTATATTCACAATGATGTTAGTTTTGCAGGAGATTGCTGCTATATTTTCCAAAGAGACTTTATAGATAAATTAATATCTGGAGATTCTTTTGAAACTAATGGACAAAACTATATAAAAACATTACAAGCACAAGAAGCGGTTTATAAATCTGCAGAAATAAATAGACCTGTATTTTTGTGATTTACATTTATAAAAAGAAGATCATATTAAAGTTATTTACTAAATAAATTAGTTTCTGAGTGAAGCCATTCTCCTAAAGCTTCAGTCCAATCTACACCTGTTTTTTCAAAATTAAGTCCAAAACCATGTCCACCCTTTTCTAGTTGAACATATTTATATTTTACACCATGCTTTTTTAAACTTTCGCAATACATTAAACTATTTTGATAAACCACACCTGCATCGTCTTCCGCATGAACTATAAAAGTTGGCGGTGTAGTTTCGCTAACCTGATTTTCCATAGAATAGTAATCCAATAATATTTGGTCCTGATGTTTATTTCCCAAAAGTCGTTTAAAAGATCCCCTATGGCGGTACGGCAAGTTAAACGAAACAACAGGATACATCAAAATAGAGATAGCATGTTCTAACTCTTCCGGTTTTACATTTGGCGCAACAATATCATCCTTAAAATTCGCTAAAGAAGCTGCCAAATGTCCGCCAGCAGAAGAACCAATAACTGCTATTTTATTATTATTTACAGACCAACTTAATGCCTTTTGATGAACTATTGAAAGTGCTTTTTGGGCATCGCAAAGTGGCACTTTCTCTTGTGAGTTCACAATACGATTGTCGGGCAATCTATATTTTAAAACAACAACTACATTAAAGCCCATTTTCAAAAAATGCTTTGCTTTATTTTCTCCATTATTCTTACCAATGGTTACTTTAGAGTAACCTCCTCCTGGACAAAACAATAAAGCTGCGCCGTTTTTTTAACAACCTTATTTTTATAAACAAAAATTGCTGGTTCCGAAATTTGTGTATAACGCGTACCAACTTCATCTAAAGTTTCATTTAAAACTATATTTTCTTTATTGAAAGGAATATTATTATCCTCCCAAAGATTTATAGTTTCTATTGTATATTCTTGAGAAAAAGAGCTAACACTTAAAAAAAGAAGAACTAAAGTTTGCTTTACATATAAATTCATTTAATAAAAGTAGCCATAAGTATGGCTAAAAACAAAAGATTATACATTAATACTAATTTTGTATTGTATCAAGATATTATTATATCTAAAGCAACCAAAAACATAAAAAAGCTGTTACAATCAAATTGACTATAACAGCTTTTATTATTAATTATAATTAAACTACTTTGTAGAAAAGCTCCAAACTTGCCCTATGCTTACACCTCCATTACCGTCTTTAACAACCACTTTAAAATAGTAAGTTGTTACAGCTGTTAAACCTGTAGCATCATAAGTAGTTGCTGATTGATTCTCAGACACTTTTGTTGTTAGGTCTGCATTAGTATCTAAATAAACATCATATGTTAAAGCGTCTCCATCAACATCTGATGCTGACCAACTTAGTGTTGTACTTGTGCCATCTACTTCTGAGTTTAGTGCAGGTGACAATAAACTTGGTGCAAAAGGAATATGGTTAGAAACACCTTCTCCCTCCGTTAAAAATTGCATCGCTGGTGAATAATTGCTTTCTGCTGATCGATTGTCTGTTGCTTTAATACGCCAATAATATGCTTTCCCTTTCTCCAAGCTAATTAATTTTGATTCTGAAGAACTAGTTGCCGTATGTGATATGGGTGAAAAAGAATTATTCTCTGATACTTCAATCTTATACGTTATTGCATTCCCTTCAGCATCCGTAGATCCATTCCATTCAAATACAACATTGTTATCTGTACAAATTGTATTGTCTAATGGATACACTTGTGTAGGTACTGTTGGAGCAGTATTTTCATCTGGTTTTTGCATCTCCTCTGGATCATCTCCACCACCGCTGCAAGACATCATAATCAACCCCACAGCTACTATTAAATATAAATATGTCTTTTTCATTTTACTTTTTTATTACTTTAACAAATACTGGTTGATCAGCATTAACTTTTACAAAATAAATACCATTTGGTTTATCTTCTAAATTCAATTGTACCTTGCCAGCATTTGCGGTATAAGTTTTAGAAACTACTAGTTGAGATTGTATATTATACACCTCTAAATCTATGGTATCTATACTATTGGGAATATACATTTCAAACAACCCACTTGTAGGATTTGGATACGCCTTAAGCTCTTGGAGTAAATTAACAGTTTTAACCATCTCTCCTTGGCAGGCTTCTTTACTTTTTATTTGTATACTATCGCCATGATTTACATCTACAGAAAAGTTTGATTGATACGTTTCAAATAATTGTTTCCCATTTTTTATAACAGTAAAAGGTGCCTTCCCTGTTTGCACAGATACTGTTGCTGATTTTTTACTAATACTTATTTTACCTGTTAATCCTTCTGCTTCTTCTATGGTTACCTCATAACAATGGGTGTAGTTTTCACCAACTACTTCTATACACAAATCATAAGTACCAGGACTTAAGCCTTCAATAGTTTTATTTTTTGTGAAATCGTAGCTAACTCCATCTATAGTAGCTATGTAATCATGTGTAGCGGCACCATTAATATTTAGCACCCCATTTTCTTTTCCTGTACAAGTTTCACCTATGGCTTGTATTGTGAAATTATTTGGTAATGTAGGATCGGCAGGTACAATATCTAAATCTATGATTTGTAGATACAGTGGTTGTGAATTACCAGATTTATCTTCCATGAGGTAATAATAAACTTTTCCATTTTCAATGTGCACTACACCATGATCAAAAGTTCTACCACTTGTTGCTTCATATACATTAGTGAAATTATTGGTTCCTCCTACTGCTTTCTCTACAAATACACGACCACTACTATTTAACCCAATTAAAAAAACACTATCTCCTGATGTGTAAATTGCTGAACCTCCTGAAAAATCTTCTGAAGTAATAAAATCTGTAGCACCGGATGGGCGATAAGTATGTAAATTCTTGGTTACATTATTCTCACTATCTCTTACTCGACTTATAATATGTACATCTTCATTAGCAGTTACTGTCCAATCAAAACCACCAACAATATATACTTGGTTTGGCTGAGTTGTTGCAACATAATCTCCGGGTTCCATAACCTTTATGAAATCGGCATCCAATAATGGAAGACTAAAAGATTCTCCTTTATGATTTTTCCAACCTGTAGCAGCGGTTTGATCATCAGAATAGGCATAATACACTCCGTTTTGATAAAGAAATTTATCATCATTATTTTGAGACCTACGTTGAAAACCTAAACGAAACTTGCCGTTAACATATTTCATATCACCGTAAAGTCCCCAATTAAAGTCAATTCCTGGTTGACTTCTTGCATTCAACCTATTAAAATCTGTAAAGTTGCCCCATTCTCCAGTATTAGCATCATATTTTATAAACTTAAACATACCATTGTTATTTCCACCCTCACGCATGAGCATAAAAATCTCCCCACCATCATTTTGGAAGAATCTTGGGTAGGTTAATGACACAAATTCTGATTGCGCAGCGGTTCCTGGCATTCTTAAATGTTTATAATCTCCATTAGAGTTTTTAACAAACTTATCTAAGGTAAAATCTGCATCTGATAACGAAGCTGCATTTTTAACTGAATATGAATATCTAAAATAATCATTAGCTAAACTTCCATTAGAGGGTCTTGAAGCACTATAAGCATGCATATCGTACAACAAATGAATTGTTCCATCCAAAGGACTTACACCTACTGCTATAGTATTGTGTGATTCTCCAATCCAATATTGATTTTGATAGCCAGTATGCCTGTGAGGAAACTCAATTGTGGCCATTGTACCTGTAATTGTATTATATCTGGTTAACATGACATGTCGGTCATTCTTACCGCCTCTATACCAAGTCATAAAGACATAATTACCATAGGTTTTTATGGCATCACCATGTGCTGATATGTTTCTACCAAAAAAATAATCATAGGGTGCATTGTCTCCAGAATTTGAAGTACCACTTGAGACTTTACTGCCGTCAAAATGTAAGCCTAAATCTGTGATTTTAACTTCCTTTTCTAGAACAACTTGCGCATCTGAAACACTAGTAAAAACTAACATTACAGCCATTAACAAGTAGCTAAATAAGCTCTTTTTTTGAGCGTATTTTTTTTTCATAGGTTTTTTCTTTTAAATATATTTTTTATAAAATTAATAGTTTTTTTAAAAAAAACTATCCTGATGTGTACTGCCTGTATTTTTGATATGGAAACTCACACTATTAGACAGCTTAATTGTAAGCTCGTGGTTTTCTTTTTCTTGCTTTGTTAGCTAACCTATTACCTTTAAACTTTTCTTTAATCGGGTTCCAATGTAGAGTTTCGTTTAATTCATAAGCAATATTAGCTATGTTACAAATACTTGCAGATCGATGTCCAGTCTCAACATCACAAATAGGTTGTTTTCTAGACTTTATAGATGATATCCAATTTTGATAATGATTCCCCTTGTCTTTAAGTAGTGTTTCTAAGTCAGTATCTGATGTGGTTATAATATTTGAAGGGGATGTATCTAAATATTTTCTACTAACATCCATAGACCCTAATGATCCAATAAAACGCACACCCCAACCACGACCAAAATCTTCGTGTACCATTTCAATTCCATTATCATAATACATTTTTAAGCCTCTTACTGCTTTAGGATTGTTTGGTGGAATATATAAAACCGGTCCTGTTTCATCCATATTTAAACACCATTGTGCAATATCAAACATGTGTGCTCCCCAATCTGATAGTATGCCTCCAGCGGTTTCTTTATAATTTCTCCATTTAGGGTAAGATTTAACAAACTCTGGAGCAATAAGTTTATTGTAAGGCAATAAAGGTGCTGGTCCGCACCATAAATTCCAATCAATTCCTTTTGGTAGAGGTTCAGATGGTAAATCATATGGTTTTGCTGGATTGCCTACATTAACAATAACTTTTTCTATTTTTCCTAATTGACCACTACTAACTATCTCTTTGGCCTTTATAAAACGACTCCAACTACGCTGCATACTTCCTACTTGAAGAACCGAGTCATATTTTTTAACGGCATTAACCATGGCTCGTCCTTCTTTTATGGTATTAACCATAGGTTTTTCGCAATACACATCTTTTCCTGCTTTCATAGCATCTATAGATTGTATGGCATGCAAATGGTCTGGTGTTGCTATTACTACCGCATCAATATCTTTTCTACCAATTAATTCTTGATAATTTGTATACGTTTTTATAGCACTATAGTTACTTATATTTCTTTTTTCTGAATAATACTTTTCTACAAGACTCTTAAACCAATTTTGTTTAGCATACCAAACTTCTGCACCAGCTACTATTTGTACATTTGTATTTGAAATAAAATAATTAGCCAAAATACCTCCTTGCTTACCTAAGCCAATAAAGCCTAAGTTTATTTTATCGCTAGGTGCAGTAAACCCTTGACCCAAAACATGACGCGGAATAATACTAATTCCTCCAACAGCAAGTGCCGTATTTTTTACGAAACTCCTTCTAGATATTGTTGAACTGTATGCGGTCTTTACTTTTTTTATTTTGGTCATAATTATATGTTTTTAAATAACTTTATTATGGCATGTAAAATACTTCTTCAAGAGGTATGGAAATTGGAGAATTATCTGGATTAACCTCCATAATATCTGCCATAAATGCCCACCATTTTTGTACTATAGGATTATCAGCCAAATCTTGAGAACCACCATCGCCTGAAACTTTTTGAAAAGCAAAAAGTGTACTGGTTTCTTCATCTAAAAATATAGAATACTCACTTACACCGTTTTCTTTTAATAATTGTTTTAACTCAGGCCATAATTCGTTATGACGCTTTTTATAGGCTTCTTTTTGGCCTTTATTTAACTTCATTTTAAACGCTAATCTTTGCATAATGTAATAGCTGTTTTTTTTTCTGGGTTAAAAATTTATTTTAAAGTCTAACTAAAAAAACATCCTACCTTTAAGTAAAGATAGGATGTTTTTGTAAAAATATTTTGTAAAGTCTATTTTATTGCTTTACAATTTTTTTAGTGTAAGAACCGTTGTCTCCTTTCATTTCAACAAGATACATACCGCTTCTTAAAGAGCTAGCGTCTATGGAAACATCTGAAGATTCAGCACTTACCTCTTTAGTCATCATTTTTTGACCAAGTAAAGAATACACTGAAACTTCTTTAACGTTTTGAGTTAAGCCTTTGATACTTATTTCGTTTTTAACTGGGTTAGAAACAAATATTGAACTTGTATCGAATTTGTCATTGCTTAATAATGATGTTTCAAGAATAAAATCAAATACAGCTTGAGTGCCACCAGCCATAAACATTGATTTGTCTGCGGCAATACCTCCAGAATTTACTTGAATTCTTCTTTTAGCAGAAGCACCTTCCCATCCTGTACCAGTATCATCACTATCAAGAAACAATCTAGTTCCATTTCTAATCTCCCACCGGTCTTGTTGGCCTGATGCCATTGCTTCAGTCCCAAAACCCATAGTAGAATTAGTACCAGAAGTATCATTTGGTTGAAGCGCTCCTTCACCAGTCATTTGAGACGTGATAGACCACATGGTTCCACTTGGATGGGCTACAATTGTAAACAACTGTGTATTCTCATTACCAGCTGTTGCCGCTACCTGATACTTTGCGTTGTTAACTCCACTATCTTGTGTAACAAAAAGTTCTGGACTAGATCCATTAACTCTGATTTTGTAAATACCTGGTGTACCGTCAAAAGCTTGACCTTGCACCTGAAAAGCAAACATAGTTAGTAATAGAAAAGTAGTAATTTTTAAAGTAGTTTTTTTCATAATTTTAGTTTAATTGATTAATTAATTTTTTAAATATTGAAAAAAAGAATCTAAATAGTATCATGTACTATCCTGCAATAGCCTATAATCTTAATAAGATTAACATAAAAAATTATGTGAGAAGTAAATTTATGTTTTTTTTCTTACACTGTTGTTAATGAGACTACTAAATAGTTAATCTGTTAACATTATAGAAAGTTATAAATAACATGAGTGAAATAATGATTGAATTATCTATTTGATAAAAAGATTCATGATTAACATAATACAGTAAACACAGCTGATAAATATGAATGATTTTATATATTTTTATTGATAGCCAAGTAGATTATTCTTTTAAAGAATAATTAAAAAACACATAGTATAAAATCAAAGAATAGGTTAAGGTAAAAAGTTATTAATTTATAAAAGCTTATTCTATTTTTAATTTTAAAAAAAAAAGATGAATTTCTTCATCTCTTTTTTAAAATTTGAATGCAGTTTATTTTACTGTAAGTATTACCTTTTTCAAGTCTTTTTCTAAAGAAGATGTTCCAACTGAAATAGTAAAAGTTCCTGGCTCAACCACTTTTTTCATGTCTTGATTAAGTACATTTAACTCATCAAAACCTAAATTAAAACTTACTGTTTTAGTCTCACCTGGCTTTAATGTAATACGCTCAAAACCTTTAAGCATTTTAAGATATCTGCCTACCGATGCAAAATCATCACGGACATACATTTGCACAACCTCATCACCCTCAACTTCTCCAGTATTAGTAACATCTACTGACACTGTTGTTGCTCCATCTAAAGAAATATTGGAAGATCCTAACTTAGGCTCACTGTATTCAAATGTTGTATAACTTAACCCATAACCAAAAGGAAATAATGGCGTTTTATCACTGTCTTTATACAATCCTTTTCCAGAACCAATAAAATCTGGTCTTTCCAAATAAGTTACAGGAACTTGCCCAACAGATCTTGGAAAAGAAACAGTTAATTTTCCTCCAGGATTTATATCTCCAAAAATAGCATCAGCAATAGCATCACCTGAACGCATTCCTAAATACCAGGTTTCTAGAATAGATGGAATGTTTTCTGCAACATAATTAATTGACAAGGGTCTACCATTCATTAATACAGCAATAATGGGCTTTCCTGTTTTATGAATTGCTTCTACTAATTCTTGTTGTACACCATATAAATCTAAATTATCCCTATCTACACCTTCTCCTCCTGTTCTTCTAGAACCTCCAATTACCAAAATAACTGCATCAGATTTTTTAGCGGCTGTAATTGCTTTTGGAAAACCAGCTTTAGAATTACTTAATAAATCACAACCTTTTGCATAATTGATTTTTACTTTATCGCCTACTTTAGCTTTAATACCGTCTAAGGCAGAAACATAAAATGGTGGTAAACCAGAATAGCCTCCTAACAAGGAATAGGTGCCTTTTGCAGGTCTATCTTCGTGTGCATTAGGACCAATTACTGCTAAAGATTTTATATTAGACATGTCTAAAGGCAATAGACTGTTATCATTCTTTAATAAAATGATTGCTTTTTTAGCCATTTCATAAGAAAACTCTTGGTGTTCTTTTCTACCAGCGTTTACAGTTTCCGTATCAATCTCTTTTGGTTCAGTATCAAATAAACCCAATTTATATTTTGCAGTTAAAATACGAGATGCTGCTTTGTCTATGTACTTTACCAATTCAGGATTCTGTGTTAATGTATCTTTCAACACTTTGGTGTTATATGCTGCTAGCTTTTCATTCTTTCCAATAACTAAGTCCATATCAACACCAGCTTTTAAACCTAAAATAGCTGACTTGGTTCTGGTTTCAGCAATAAAATGCATGGTTCCTAACCTAGCAACATCATTATTGTCAGAAACAATAAACCCATCAAAACCTAACTCATCTCTTAAAATATCTTTTAGCAACCACGTATTCATGTGGTTTGGAATTCCATTATAATCTTGATGCCCTGGCATAACAGAACCTACCTTTGCTTCTTTTATAGCAGCTTCAAAAGGTGGTAAATAAACTTCTCTTAATCTACGTTCAGACATATCACTAAATCCTCCGTTAATTCCACGTCGGTTTTCTGGATATCCAATAAAATGTTTTGCTGTTGCAATAACATGATTCTCATCAAATCGCTCATCACCCATACCTTGTAAACCTTGAATAAATGCAACACCCATTCTAGACACCAAATAAGGGTCTTCTCCATAAGACTCCTCTACACGACCATATCTTGGGTCTCCAGAAATTACATCTAAATTAGGAGAATAACAATGTGTAACGCCTAAAGCACGTGCTTCTAGCGCTGTTTGTGAAGCCATTTTTTTGACTAACTCAGGTTGCCAAGTAGAAGCGGCAGCAATTGCTTGCGGATAAACCGTTGTATTACCATAATAATCAAGAACAAGCCATAATCCATGTAATGCCTCACCATACTTCATATATGGAATTCCTAAACGGTCATTGGCAGGTGCATCTTGAGTCATTTCTGCTATTTTCTCATCTAATGTCATTTCACTAATGAGTTGCTCAACTTTTTTAGATATTTCTGAGTCTCCAGATTTCGAAGTCTCCTTTTTGGAGTCACAGCTAAAAAATGCCGCTACAACAAAACATATTAATAGTATTTTTTTCATTTATATAGTTTTTTAATGTGTTCTTTTAATAGTTAAAAATTGCGTAAACCAGGAACAATTTTTATGTTTAAATTGCTCTTATCATTTGGCCACTTAAGGATGGTTAATTTTTGAGTGTATTCGTCCCATATAAAATCTGATGCATTAAAATCTTTTGGAGCTTTGTAAGTTTCCAATCTAACTTTTTTTAATGGATTATGATACATTACAATATCGTCATCAATTAAAATAGAAAAGCCATCAGGATAGTGTCGATTTGCACCGATAAATATTGTTGAAGCTCCTTTACTATTATTGGAAGTTATATTTAAATTTAATGTTCTAGTTGCAAAATTGAACATAAACGTATCTATATCTCCAGCAATTGTTTGAGGAAATGGTCTTGATATTACATCAGTAATATACTTCCGCTCTACCGTTCCTGCATCAGTACTATCACTAAATATTGACCAGGTTGAAGGCCCGCCAGGTAGAAAATGTTGCATTGATCTATTTCCTAAAAACCAAGCTTTTATTGAGCCTACTCCCATCCTATCAAACACCTCGGCTGTTTTAATATATAAGTCTCTATACTCTAATTGCCCTAGTTTACCAGAAACTAGTGTATCTGTTTTAGCAAATGTTGGAAACCCCCATTCTCCAATTAAAATTGGTGCGTTAAGCATTTCAGATTCTTTATCAAAACGGTCCATAACTGGCTTTACTAAATGCTTTTTATTCTGATAAATATGTGGTGCAAAAATGATATTCTTTCTATTAATAGGCGACGTAATTTCTGCATACTGATTGTTATCAATACCCTCACCTTTATTCATAAATATAGATTGAAATAATATTTTTTTATCGGCATTTATTTTTTGACTTTCATCAATAATAGTCCTGTAGAGCGGTATTAAATAAGTATTGGTTAAATCCTCATAAGAGATATCCATTGTTAATTTTCTTGGCTCATTAACCACATCGTAACCTAAAACAGAGGGGGTTTCAGCGTATCTTTTCCAAATGACTTTCCAAGCATCAATATAAGTGCTGTATTCTTTCTTCTTATTTTGCCAAAACTCTTCCCATATAAACTTATCTACGCCGTAAACGGTCATTTTAAATACTGTCTTAATTCCGGAACGTTGTCCTAAACTTACTAATGTATCTAGTTTTTTAAGGTAATCTGGTTCTAACTTACCTCCAGGAAAATTACTTAGCTTCCCTAATTCTAAACGAATAACCTGAGTATTAGCACCCATTCTAACCATGCGTGCATAGTCATCATTATTAAAAAACACTTCACCTGCGTGGTCATTTGTATTTATAACAAAACCGCGAGGTATTATGTGTCTACCTTGTTCATCTCTAAGCCCATGTTTTATTTGCGAATATGTAGTTAAGGTGATTAGTAGGCAAATAATGAAAAGTAAGCTGTTCTTCATATAAATTAGTTTTAAGACGTTAAAAATAGCATACCTAATGAAACATTGTGTCCTGCACAGTGCTGAATAGTTAAACTAATTTTATACTAATTTTTAAAAAGCATAAAGCCAGAAGATGTATCTCCTGGCTTTACTAACTAAAACAACTTAATAAAAAACTTAATTATTGCCTATATCCGTTATTTGTTGGGTCTGACTCCAATAGAGCTGGATTATTTTCTAACTCCTGTAAAGGAATTGGTAATTTTACGTGCCATGGTCTGATATTATCAGCTGGATTCCAGAAACGAAATTCTAAATCTTGAACTACGTCTAATAAAATTCCCCATCTAATTAAATCATATCTTCTATGAGCTTCTGCTGCTAATTCCCATTTACGTTCGTCATAGATAGCTTCTCTAAACTCTTGTTGGCTTAGACCTAAAATAGCCTCAGCTTCAGCAACAGTTGCAAAAGCACGCTCTCTTACTTCTCTTATGTATTCAAAAGCAGTATCAGGATTTCCTCCAGGACGTTCGTTTTCACATTCTGCAGCCATTAAAGCAACATCAGCTAATCGAAATACCATTCTATTATCAGAGTGGTTAAAACGTGGAGATCTATCTAATTCTAAATTCCAGAATTTAGCCATATAAGGAAATACTAAATCGAAACCTAAATAGTTATCTACAATATTTAGCTCTCTTCTTAAATCATTCATTGGAAATGACTCTGCAAAGTCTTTTGAAGCAACTTGTAAACCTGTACCATTAAAAGCCTCACCTCTATCTCTAAGTGCGTCTCCTAAAGCTGATCTTTCATCTGTATTAAGAGGCTCATCCCTTAAACGAGGGTTAAACATACTTGGTCGCCAGTTATTATTACCCGCAAATGATCTACCTGGAAATGCTGGATCAAATTGACTATTAATATCTCTGGCAAAATCTAAAGACCAAATAATTTCAGGGTTATATTCGTTAAACTGATCAAAAACTTCATTGTAAGTTGGTAATATACTGTGAGGAGATTGGTTTAAAATTTCTAAACACTTATCTAAACCAAGCTGCCATTGTTGTTGCTTCATATAAATTTTAGCCATAACAATCGCTGCAGCCCATTTTGATGCTCTACCGCTTTGATCTCCAGTGTAGGCATCTTGTAAATTATCTTGAGCAAATTGTAAATCTTCTAAAACTCCTGTAATTATAGTTGCCTCAGGCGCTCTTCCTAAAGAGCTAATCTCCTCAAGAGTTAACACTTCAGTATAATAAGGTGCATCTCCCCAAAGATTGGTAATATGCCAATAACATAAACCTCTAATAAATCTAGAATCGGCAATAATATCAGTTCTTACTTCTTGAGTACCTACCGCTTCATTATCTGTTACTCTTTCTATAATTAGATTTGCATTTAATATGGTTCTGTAAAGATCTTTCCAAGTATCTGAAACACTCATTTTTTGAACAGACACGTCTGCAATTGCTTCATTAAGTGTGTAATTGCCTATGGGAGCAACAAAATTTGCAGCACGGTTAGGCTCAATAATATCACAACCATTGTCATAAAAATGATCTAGTCCTACTTGACCATATATAGAATTATTCTTTAAAATAGCGTACATTCCTTGAACCGCTTGTCTTGCATCATTTTCAGAAGCAAAGAATGACTCAGGAGAAATAAGCGCTTTAGGGTCTTCTTCTAAAAAACTCTCGCAACTAAAGCATGCAAAAGCTATAAAGACACATAAAAATATATTTTTTGTTTTCATATCTGTTTTTTTAAAAAGTTACGTTTAGACCAAGTGTTAAAACTCTTGGGTTAGGATACTGAGCACTAAGATACCCTTGTGCTATATTACTACGACCAAAGTTACTTGCTTCTGGATCTATTAATCTCGTTTTAGAAAACAATAATAAATTAGTTCCTGAAAAGTAAACAGTAGCATTGTTAATGCCATTCAATCCCATTTTTTCAACAGGGAAATTGTAGGCTAATCTTACGGTTTTTAAACGTATATGCGACCCATCTTCAACGTACTCAGAGTTTGGTAATGAATTAGTTACCGAGTCTGCACCTGCTCTAGGTATATCAGATGTTGGATTATCCACTGTCCAACGGTTACGTAAATCACCGAATTTAACAGTTTCACCACGATTGAAATAATTATTTCTCATGTTTAAATTGTACACTTCGTTTCCTTGAGTTCCTTGAAAGTAAAATGAGAAATCCCAATTTTTGTAGGAGAAATTATTTTCTACACCAAAGATTAAGTCTGGAAATGGACTACCTAAAACTACAGCATCTTCTGATGAAGCGATACCATCTCCATTTAAGTCTTCAAAATGTGACCCTCCAACAACTTGAGGATCCGTTCTACCCGAAGCATCTATTTCTGCTTGACTTTTCCAAGTTCCCAAATATCTTACCCCTACATATGAAGGAACAGATTCACCAACAATTAAGCGGGTATTACCAGACCCAATAATTGGATCAACAACAATATCAATAAAATCTACACCTCCTAAATCTAAGACCTCATTCCTATTAGCTGATAAGGTAACCGTAGAATTCCAATTAAAATTAGAATTGCTAACATTTGTTGAATTTATCAACAACTCCCATCCTGAATTTTTTAAAGACCCTATGTTTTGTAATTGACTATTGAAACCTGTTTGTCTTGGTATAGTAACATCCAATAATAAATCTTCTGTTTCTTTATAATAATAGTTAAACTCTGTAAATACTCTACCTCCAAATAATGATGCTTCTAAAGCAATATCAAATGAGCTCGTAGTTTCCCACTGTAAATTTGGGTTTGAAGGTCTTCCTAAAGTTAATCCAGGAACTTCAACTCCATTAAGCGTCGTGTTAGCTTCTGTTAAAAGACCTAATGTTCTGTAAGGACCAATCGCTTGATTACCAGACCTACCCCAACTCGCTCTTAATTTTAAATCTTGGAATATATCTTGATCTTGCATAAAATCTTCTTCAGATATTTTCCAAGCACCAGCTATAGACGGATAGAACTCGTATTTATTACCTTCAGCAAAACGAGAACTACCATCTGTTCTTCCTACTAAAGTTAAAAGATATTTATCTTTATAAGAATAATTTAATCTACCGAAAAAAGATGCGATTTGAAATCCAGTAAAATCACTACTTACTACAGATCTAGTAGGATCTGAATTACCTAAATTATTAAAACCTGTGGCATCACTAGTAATACCAAAAGCTTCAGCTTCGGCAATCTCAGTAGATACTTTCTGAAAAGAAGCACCTGCAAGAGCAGTAATACTATGATCTTCTCCAAAATCTGATTGGTATTGAATCGTATTTTCATTGTTCCACCCATTGCTATTTACCGTACGAACACTAGCGCTTCCTTGTCCAGTATCTCCTATTGATAGTAAATCTGGTGCCTGACTTGATCTAAATATGTTTCGCTTTGTATTATTAAATTCTGGACTGAATGTAGAACGAATAGTCCATTTTGGCGCAGGACTATATTCTACATAAACCGTTGCCAGTAAGTTATTAGTAAACGTTTCGTTAGTATTTAATTCTCTGTTGGCCAAAGGATTTGAAAAAGGGGATCCTACAACATCATTAAACCCATTAAAGGATCCATCATCATTACGAATAGGCTGCGTTCTAAGTATTCCAAAAGCTGCCTGACTAAAACTTGCTAAGGCATTATCTTGTTCTAATCTAGAGTAATTTAATCTAAATCCTGTTTTTACTTTATCACTTAATTTAATATCTAAATTTGTTCTGAAAATATATTTTTCAATACCTGAACTCTTTACAATACCTTCTTGATTAAAATAATTTAAAGAAGTATAATAATTAACATTGTCTGTTGCTCCAGCGATAGATAAATCTGCATTATAGATTGGAGCAGAACCTAATACCAAATCAACCCAATCATTATCTGGATAGGTAGATGGATCGTCTGGAAATGGTTCAGCAGCTGACCTAAAACGAGCACTTTCGTTTGTAAATTCTATTTGCTCTCTTTGGTTTAACCTATCTGGTAATTCTGGTAAAATTTGTGAACTTGTGTAAAGGTTTAAACTTATCTGTGGTTTTCCTGTTCCAACTCCAGCACCATTTTTTGTAGTTACTAATACTACACCATTTGCACCTCTAGATCCATAAATAGCAATAGATGATGCATCTTTCAAAATCTCAATAGACTTTATATCATTACTATTAATGTTGTTTAAGTTGAAATTTGTTCCTACTACAATACCATCAATAACCCAAAGTGGCTCATTACTACCTGTGATGGAGTTACCACCCCTTACTCTAATAACGGTACCTGCTCCGGGAGCTCCACTAACTTGAGTTACCTGTACACCAGAAGCTCTACCTTGTAAAGCCTGATCTACTCTTGCTACTGGAATAGCTGTTAAATCTTCAGCACTTACAGATGAAACAGAACCTGTTAAATCTGACTTACGCTGTGTACCGTAACCAATAATAACAACCTCATCAAGTTTGTTATCTGTTTCTAAAGTTACATTAATCTGAGTTTGATTTCCCACAAGTATTTCTTTTGTAGCGAAACCAACATAAGAAATTACCAATGTACTTTCTGCATTTGCAGCAATTGTAAAATTTCCGTCAAAATCGGTTGTTGTCCCTGTTGTAGTTCCTTTGACTATAACAGTTGCTCCAGGTAGTGGTTGTCCGTCAGCAATTACGGTACCTGAAACTGTTTGAGCTTCTAGCATTGATGTAAAGAACAACATCAAAAAAAGACATGTGAAAGTTTTCATTAAACTTTGACACATCTTTGGTGTAGTTTTTAATTTCATAAATATTTTAGTTTGTTTATTATTATTTCACAAATTTATAAGTAAATTATTATCAACTATCCTGTTGCATCCTGACTATTTTAAGAATATCGCAAAAAAATATAATTTCAATTTAAGCTATAAACAAAATAATTCTTCGTTAATTTTGAATATATTCATGATTAATACTACTATTCACAACCATACATCTCCTTTTTACTTTCAAATTGTAAATGGATTAAAAGGACAAATATTAATTATAACTAAATTTTAAAAACCCTTGAAATTCAATATAAAAGTTTAAGCTTTTAAGCAAAGACGAAAAAGTTATCTTAAGCAAAACTTTGAAGATTTAGCACCAATTAATTATAGAAATAAAATGTGTAAATAAACGCTCATTTAAAACTATGAGTTTCGAAATCTAATTATAAGTTTATTTCTTCTTAGCACTTTTTCACTAAGGAGCCGATATGTGTTGTATTTGGATTATAGACTAAAAGATAAATACGTTTTTATAAATGCTTTAGTTTTATATTTTTATACTCAACCTTCATTGGTGGCCCAACATGCACTTGTACACCAATATAGCCTTTTACAACCCTATTGATTTCATCTAAATCAGTCACCTCACTAAACAACACACCATTTACATAATGTTTCATTTTGTTGTCTTTTACTATGAGATGTATCGTGTTCCAATCGTTAGATTTTATAGAAGATACTAACTCTGATTTTAATTTTGTATCAATCAAGTCTCTTGTTTGCCAACAGTTTCGTTTTACATTTTTACGTATATTTTGTTTTGGTATGCTATCTGGCATTTGCGGTATAGTTACAGTTTCACCCATGTAAGCCAGTGTAGTTCTTTTTTTCTCTTCGTAATTCTGACCTGTGTACTTATTCTTCCCATCTATATCACATTGATACCCTCTTAAGGCAAACGGCATAGTTTTTATAAGTGCACTTCTGTAATTTACTCCACTGTTCCCTAAATTGGTAATTTTATATTCTAGTTTTAACTCAAAGTTTTCGGGTTGTTCCTGTTTGTAAATAATAAAAGAATTTCGTTTTAAAATGGTTTCTGGTGTTACTTCTCCTGTTAAAACACCATTCTCAACACGCCAATAGGTTGCATCTCCTTGCCATCCTTTTAAATCCTTTCCATTAAAAATGGATTTAAATTCTGTTTTATTTACAGCGTTTTTACATGAAAAACTTAAGGCCATTAATATTAGTATTACGAATTGGTGTTTTATAGCTTTTAATCTCATATTATATCTTAATCAACGGTTACTTTACTTTTCCACCAATTTTCATTGGGTTGAAAATTTTTTGACAACACCTCCAAACGCTGTTTTTCTAGCGAAGGCCATTTCTTATTTACAGTATTTGAATATCTTATTTTAGCTTTTTCAGCATCATAAACTGAGTCTTTTACAGGATATTTAGCATCTACATTATTTAACCAAGACATTAAATTATGACTTAGGCTTTTAGCAATTTCAGGGTGTTTTGATAGTAAATTTTGTTGGTCTTTTTCTTCGGAAGGTAATTTGAATAATTCTTCTCGACCATCTTCCCAATAATGAATTAACTTCCAGCCATCCTGTTGTATTATAGAAGCTGGCTCACCGCCCTGATTGCCATAATGCGGATAATGCCAATATAAAGGTCTGGATAATTCTAAATGCTTTCCTTCTAATAATGGTTTGAGACTGATACCGTCTATATGTTGTTCTGGATGTAACGGTACATTTGCAACATCTAAAAGCGTTGGATAAAAATCGGTGTTTATTGCTGGAAATTCCGTTGTAGCGCCATCATTTTTTAACCATGGTACTTTAATAAAATAGGGCTCGCGAATACCACCTTCCCATTGGTACCCTTTCCCACCTCTAAGTGGCAAATTACTGGTAGCGTAATGATCTCCAGAAGCTACACCACCATTATCGGAAGTAAAAACTACAATAGTATTTTCTTCTAATCCGTTATCTTTTAATGCTTTTAAAACGATACCAACAGCATCATCCATAGTTTCAACTAATCCTGCATAAATAGGATTGTCTTGCACTTGACGGATAGGTAACACACGCTCCATAACATAAGCCGAATCTGCAACACCCAAGCTATCTGCCTTATCGCGATATTTTCGCCATTTTTTTTCCGTAGTTTGAATTGGTGCATGCACCGCGTAAAAGGATAAAAATGCAAAAAACGTTGTGTCTTTATGTTTTGAAACAAAATCTGCTGTTTCATTGGCTAAACGCAAGGTTAAATTTTCTCCTTTTTGCTTATTATGCAATTTTGGATTATTCCAAGGTGAAAAGAAACCGCCTCTGGGTGATCCTGCATCTATACCCCCAATATTAATATCAAAACCATGGTCTTCAGGGTGCGAACCTTCTCCTCCTAAATGCCATTTTCCTGCAAAAAAAGTTTTGTATCCGTGATTTTTAAAAGCTTCTGCAATGGTGATATCGGCTTTTGGTAATTGCATTACATAATCTGCGGGTAATAATTTGTCATATCGATTTCTTGTACGCCACGCTTCACCTGTTTTAGCACCAATATAATCGGTAATACCATGACGTGCTGTAAACTTACCCGTCATAATACTGGCGCGAGATGGACTACATACTCTACTTGCCGCGTAGCCCTGGGTAAACATCATGGCTTCATTGGCTAATTTATCTACGTTAGGGGTTTCGTAAAAAGTGCTGCCCGTAACCCCTAAATCATGATAGCCTAAATCGTCTACTAGAATGAATAATATATTTGGCCTGTTGACATTTGTTCGTTTTGAAGATGTTTTCTCATTACAACCGAAAAGAATCACAAAAGAAAATAGTAGAAAAAAATATTTAAAATTAATCATGGTCTTTTTTTAGAGAAAATGAAAGCATCCAATCTACACATTCAACAGCACTAAATACTTTTGCATTGCCTTGAGCATGATTAGCTTCGGGAAACGCGGTATATCTCACATTGGTGTTCCCTGCTTCCTTTAGTAGTTTTATCATTTTTTTTACTGGTTCAACGTTCTTAACATCGCTACCTCCTACCATTCCCCAAATGGGTAAGTTTACTAACTTATTTATATCATCTGTATCTCTAACACTACTAAAGCCCGAAGGCGATGCTGCTGCAAAACGTTCTGGCGTATCTTGAATCCATGCCCATGTACCGCTACCACCCATACTGTGCCCCATAACATAAATGCGGTTTGTATCAATTTCTGGATATTGCTTTAGTATATAATCTAGCATGATATTCAACGCTTTTGGATCCCAACTACTGAAAGAATTTGGTTCAAGCAGCATTAATTCTTTTCCTGATAATTCAGCTAATGAAAGTCCTTTTACTAGTGCCGACCGTGAAAGTTGCTGCTCAAGACTCCATACTTTTCCACCGCCACCGTGTAATGTTATTAGTAAAGGTATTTTTCCTGTAGATTTTTTTAGTGGTAAAGCAATAAATGCTGATTCTTTTAAATCACCTAGATGGGGTTTTAAATCATCAGGCCAATTTAATATACTTACTTCTACGTTTTTAAAACGTGAATTGATATCGTTAAGTGTTTCTTGAATATTTTGAGCAATAGTAGCCAGCACATTACACATAATTAAAATAAACACTAATCGTTTTAATAATGACTTTGATGAAATGGTAATCATATTGTTAATTTTCTGTTTACTGTACCCTTTATTGTTTTAACTTCTATATATTTTCCGTAGATTTTTTATAATTCATATACTTTTATTTTGACTTTGCTGCTTTTGGCCCATCATAATCATAAGTAAACCAATCAACATCGATATACCCTGCATCTTCTTTTTCATTCCATGTAAAGAATCCTAAACGATCTCCAGTCCATTTTCCAAAAGCAATAGTAAAGGTTGGTCCAAAATCTGAGAAGTAATCACCATCTAGACTAAATTCATAATTAGCTTGATTACCCTGGTTTACGGTGCGTACATAAAAATCAGGCCCAACAACTTTCGGACCTTTTGTTTTTTTACCAAAAGTATCTATGTAAAAGATATGCTTTTCACCGTTTTCATCAACCTCTACACCTAACAAATTGAACACGCCACCATAGCGCACAAAGCCTGCTAATTGGTGAGGTTGCATCCCTGAAATATCGAATTTTGCAACCGCTGTTCCTGTGGTGATGCCCATGATACGCTGACTTAAGGTATTGTAAGCTCTCCAGAAATCTGAATCTGAACCATCGTTGTTTGTCCACTCGTTTATGTTTGGCCCATAACCTTTTTCGTTTGGTAATATTTTGCTTGCTTTAAGTCGTAACCACCCTGGACGCTCGGTTAAAGACCAATGCGTGTTTCGTGGATTATGGTTCCACTCCCACTGGAACCCTAATTTAGATGATGAAAAATCGTCGTCTGAACTTGGGGCCGTAATTGGATAACCGTCTATAGGTTTTTTGTGTTGTTTTACAGGTTCTCCAATACCATCATTATCTTCATCTATGCCTATAATTGGCCATCCGTCAACCCAATTCACAGGCTCTAAACATTGCGGTCGCCCTTGAAATGGAATGGTATCATTCTGAATCAATTGATGCATATACCACCATGATTTATCTGGTGCTTGCATTAATGCGCCTTGGCTTGCACTACGGTTATTAAATGCTGTACCTTTTTCTAATACGGTTTTTACTTCGTAAGGCCCGTAAATACTTTCTTTTGAACGTAGTACAATTTGTTTTCTATCGTTTTTAGGGTTTTTTACACCTGGTTTGGTTGACCTGTCGCCCATGGTCCATTGTGCTAAAAAGATATACCAAGTGCTGTCAATTTTATAAATTTTAGCAGCTTCGGCGCCCATACCAGTGTAGACCAATTTACCTTCACCTAGGATTTTTGTACCATCCCAACTCATTTCATAAATTCTATTTTCGTTACCTTCAATTGCATTACTTGCTGCTTTTTGCTTGCCAGCCGTATTAATTATTACATATGCTTTATGAGTTTCTTTATCCCAAAAAACAGCTGGATCGTCTAATACTTCTGATTTAGGAAGCATCATAATAGGTTTGCTCCACGGACCTTTAATATCCTTTGCTGTTGCTACCATTAAACCATGTTGGTAATCTATTTGGTAGCAATACCAAGTGCCTTCATGGTATGCTAAATCGCCTGCCCAAGTTCCAAAAGAGTAGCCATTCATGCGATCCCAATTGTATTCTGGCGCCCAAGATAAACTTTCAAACACGTGCCCCACATTGGTCCAGTTCACCATGTCTTTAGATTCTAGAATTGGCATCCCTGGTGACATGTGTTGCTTTGATGTAATCATATAATACGTATCGCCTACTTGCTCGATATCAGAATCTGGATAATCTGCATTTAAAATAGGATTGATGTATGTACCATCGCCTTGATCTCCAAAGCTTCCCGTTTGGGCTTGAGCCACATCTTTTGATGATGTTGCTGTTTTGTTTTCTGGTTTCGAATTACAACTGGTAAATGACACTAATAGTATAATAATTAGTGATTTTACAACAATATGATATACTAGTTTCATGCTTTGTTTGTTAAGTATTTTAGTGTCTTATAAATTTAGCTTTTAGAATATGCTATTATGTATTCTCCTGAGCCTAAAATAATAACCCCCTCAGCTATTTCAACAGTATTATTCTGTTCAAATTCTGAAATAGGTACTCCGTTTATTTCTAGACTTTCAAGTTCTGAAGGCGTCACTAAAACCCTAGCT
Organism: Algibacter aquimarinus; assembly: GCF_039543265.1. NCBI lineage: Bacteria > Pseudomonadati > Bacteroidota > Flavobacteriia > Flavobacteriales > Flavobacteriaceae > Algibacter > Algibacter aquimarinus. The sequence goes on from NZ_BAABJK010000002.1 coordinate 236,541, forward strand.
TTTGTATTAAACGGTACTTCAAGATTTATACTTAAAACTTCATCTTTTATAGACCAATTATTGGTAATATCGCCATAAGGTGTTGGCACTTTTACTTCAGTTTTTCTAATTGCAGTAGGAAACTCAGGGTTTACAGTAAATACTTTGTAACCTGGTTGATCTTCTGAAGATTTAATACCACCTAATGATTCATAAAAATAAGCTGCAAAACCAGAGTGCATTGGGTGATTTAACGAATTTGTTGGTCCTTCCATTTCTTCCCAAACAAATTGACGCTCTGGCCATGTTGTAAAACCAGAGTTCATCACATACGTCTGACTAGGAAATTCTGGTGTTGTTAAAATTTCATGTGCTAAATCTCCTTTTCCGTTTTCTGTTAACACGGTATAGATATATCTATTCCCATGAATTCCAGTTGAATGATGCCCGCCTTTTACGGCAACAATATCATGTGCTAAACCATTGACCACATTTTCTATTTCATTTTCTGGCACAATACCAAATTGTAATGCTTGTACAGTAGCTGTTTGACTCTGATACCATTTGTAGCTGGTATTTGGAATGGTTACTAAAAACTCTTTATTAAATGCTTTTTTTAATGCTTCTTTTTCTTGCTTCATTTGTGCTTCATAGCTAGCATCGTTATTCATTTTAGCAAATCTTTCCATAATACCTAACACGTCATAGAAATAAGCATTTGCAGAAATAATAGGATCACATTCCATAGCTTTCGGATTTTTACGTCTGTCCCATCTTGGTGGACACCAATCTCCCATACCATCTTGCATAATTCCATTTTCTCCTTTATAGTTCAAATAGAAATCTGTTAACCCTTTCATAGGTTCGTAGTAGTCTTTTACAATAGTTTCATCTCCATAAAACTTATAGTTATACCAAGGCAAATACATGGTAGCTACTCCCCAATCTATTTTTGCATAGGTAGATGTACGTTTTCCTGGAGCAATCATTGTTGGTACTAACCATTTTTTTTCTGGATTATTATGTCCTTTAGTAGGGCGCATCTGTGTTTTGATGTCTTCCATATATTTTTTGTAGAAATCGTACATATCATAATTATAAAGTGCATACTCACAAAAAGCATGTGCATCTCCTAACCAACCACATTTTTCTCTATGTGGGCAATCTTCTGGAATTCCATGTACATTATCTACAATAGTCCATTTGCTAATACTATGCATTTTGTTTAACAATTCATCCGAAGAAGTAAAATTTCCAGTTTCTTGAATATCTGTAGCCACCAAAACAGCTTTAATCATGTCTGCATCTGGTTTTCTAGAAATACCTGTAATTTTAGCGTATCTAAATCCATGATAACTAAATTTAGGTTCCCAAGATTCTAAATCATCTCCTTTACAAATGTACTTGTATATTTGAGCCATTCCGTTTGCTCCGCCTCCTGTAGATCCTTTAAAAATATCTTTTCCATTTGTTAACAAGGCTTCTGTAGTAACAACCTCTATTAATTGCCCTTCTTTTTCTTTAACATTTAGTTTTACCCAACCCGCAATATTTTGACCAAAATCTACAATCCAGTTACCATCTGACCCTTTAAAAACTTTTTGCGGTTCAAACTCTTTTAATTTTTTAATCGGTGGAATTTGACTTGCACTTATTTTTTTAACATCAGGTGATGTTACTTTTGCATTACCCCATTTGGCATCATTATAGCCAACAGTATTCCAGTTACCCAATTCATAACGTGCATCATAAGTATCTCCACCATAAATGTTGTTAAACACAATTGGCCCTGTAGCTTCTTTCCAGTTTTCATCTGTATAAAAGTCTGCTGAAGTTCCATCAGTATAATTCAATTTTATCAAACAACGCACTGTTGGTTGCCCGTAAGAAACTCCTTTTTTATTCGATTCTGGATCTCTACTCCAAGAAATATTTTGTCCGTAAAATCCGTTTCCTAATATAATTCCGAAAGCATTTTTCCCAGACTTTAATTGTTCTGTAATATCATAATTTACATAATATGCTTGCTTATCGTAGTTAGACGGTGCTGGGTCTAAGACATGGTCCCCCACCTTATCTCCATTTAAATACAACTCATAATAACCTAATCCACAAATATAAACTTGTGCATTTTCAACCTTTTTATCAAGCTCTAATTCATTTCTAAAATAACTAGCCGCAAAACCATTTACTGGTTTTGACTCTTTCATGTTACCTCTTTTATACCCTCTAAATCTATGTTCTGAAGTTCGTGTATCTTTATTTAGAGTAATCCACTTTGAAGCACCCCAATTTTCATTGGTCATCAATCCCATTTCGAATTCTTGAATCTCTGACCATCTAGAAACAGTACCTTGTTCATCCCAAATTTTAACTTTCCAAAAGTATTTTTGTAGCGGTTCTAAAGATTTTCCTTTGTATTTTACAAATGTAGATTTATGACTATTTACTTTATCTGAATTCCATAAATCCGCATTGTCTTCATCCAATTTTTCTTTTGAAGACGCTACCAAAATATGATAAGCCGATTGCGATTTGTTGAACCCTTCAACATGTATTATCCAAGAAAACGTGGGTTGCTCGCTTTCAATTGTTGACGGATTTACTTTTGAATTGGTTAATAACTTATCAAAAGCTATTGATGTTCGAGACGTTGATACTTCATTGCAAGAAAAACAAAAAATAACTAATAATGCAATTGAAAAGAGGTGCTGTTTTTTTATCATTTTAATAATCTTCAGGTAGATATTGATTTAAATTAATATTTATTCCTTAAAAGTATCTAAAGGCTTAATAAATATTATCCTGTACTCTCATGTATTTTAAAAAATTTATAATACTTCAATTATTTCAGAAATCATTCATTTTGCAATACTTCAGACAAAGTCATTTGGTACGCTCTTAAAGCCACAAGATGAATTACTAAAAAAACGATTATAAAAAGCACAATAACAGGAACTAAAAACATCCATATATGCAACTCTATGCTATTAATATAGGTTTTTAAAAACCAATTTTGATAACCATACCAAGCTAAAGGAATGGCAATTATTATAGCTGTAATAATCTGTGAAGCAACTTCTTTAGCTAGTAGTTTAGAGACATCCATTAATTCTGAGCCGAGGACTTTTCTAACACCTATTTCTTTCATACGTTGGCTAATAGTGATTAATATTAAGCCCACAATACCAATTACGGCAATTATAATAGCAAGTATTGAAAATAAACTAAAGACAAATAAGAACGTTCGGTCTGATTTCAACGTATTACTTATCTTATTTTCTAGAGACAAATAATCAAAAGGTTGTTCTGGGAAATAGTTCTCATAAATGTTTTTTAACTTTTGAAGAATTTCGGTGGTATTATTACTAGCTACTTTTAAGGTTAAAAAGGCTTTGTGACTATCGGTAAGTCTTAATACCGTTGGTACTGGTTCGTTTTTGATGGATTGATAATAAAAATCGTCAACAATGCCTATAATTTTAAACTCTTCATTTCTACCAGTTACAACAAAGTTATTAATAGCTTCTTCTGGTGTTTTATAACCAACACGTTCCATAGCTTTTACATTCATAATAATACTCTTGGTTCCAGTTTCTTTTTCGCCTTTCCTGAATAGTCTTCCTGCAAGTAGTTTTATATTGTAAAATTCTAGAAATTGGTCATCTATAGAGAGTTGGAAAAAAGAATTTGTGTCTGTTTTGTCGTACCCCTTTCTTCTACAACTAAACCAATGTTGAATTTCTTGACCAGGAATATCAGATGAAAAAGTAAATCCTTTTACTTCAGGAATTTGAGTTAATTCATCTTTCATTAAAAGAATTTTACTTTGTAATTCACTCTGTTTTTCTCCTGTTTTGGGCGCTTTAATTACTATACTTTGAGCATAATTAATACCCATATCTTTTTCCATTAAAAACGTAGCTTGCTTGTATGCTATAAGTGTACCGCAAAGCAATACAACTGAAATTACAAATTGCAGAGTAACTAATAGTTTTCTAAAAAAGACTCCTTCGCGTTTGTTTTTAAATTTCCCTTTTAAAACAGTTACAGGTTTATAGGATTGTAATATAACAGCAGGATAAATACAGGAAATTATAATGCCTAAAACAAAAATTACTATAAATGTACCTAAGAATTTAGAGTGCTCAAATAAATTAAAATCTCCTATTTGAGTAATGGTTTTAAACCAAGGATTTAAAGCATAAAATAATACAATAGTTATGACTAAGCAAAGTATGTTAAAAAGAAAAGCTTCACTTAAAAACTGAGTTATTAAATTCATTTTAGAGGCTCCATTAATTTTTTTAACACCTACCTCGTTGGCTCTTTCTATAGAGCGTGCTGTAGTTAGGTTTATAAAATTAATCCAAGCTATAATTAAAAGAAAAATAGAAAATCCAAAAAGAATACTTATAATTTTTCCGTTAACAGGAGGCTCCGATTCATATTCTATATTAGAGGTTAAATGAATATCCTGCAACGGTTGTAAATAGTATGTATCTCTTTTTCCTTGCGAATCTAGACGCTTTTTATAATTAGCAGCTATCATCTCAGGAAGACCTTCTTTTTCTAGCTTTTTATAATCGCTATTTGGTTTTAGTTGTATAAAAGTACTGCCATAATCGTAGCCCCAACTTGTTCTAATTCTAGGACGTTGTTTGTAAATGGTTTCCATAGAAAACAAAAAATCGGATTTTACAATCGAATTTTTTGGCATCTTTTTATATACGGCAGTTATCATGTAATCTTCATTACCATTTACTTTTATTGTTTTACCTAACGGACGTTCTTCTCCAAAATAACGCTCTGCTGCGAGGTGTGATATTGCTACTGTATTTGGCGCTTTTAAAGGGTCCTTTTCGCCTTGTAATAATGGAATTGTAAATACTTCAAATATAGAAGAGGTTGCATAGTACGTTTTATCTTCAGAATAAATAATTTTACTTCCTGAGGCATTGTTATAGCTTATGGTTATTTCATTTTTTGGAGTTATCCTCGCATGATTTACAACATCGCTATAATGTTCTTTTAACCATTTTCCGGTTGGTGGAAATGAATTGGCTGTTTTCCATAACACTTCGTTATTTTGATAACGATTGTAAGCAACACGATAAATATCTTTGGCATTTTCGTGATGGCTATCGTAGCTTCTTTGGTAATACACATACTCTAAAATAAACAAGGCACTTAGTATACCTATAATTAAACCTACTGCATTAATTATAGAAATAAGTTTATCTCTTTTTAAATTACGATAGAAAATATTTAGTTTGATAAAGTTCATTTTTATCTAGTTATTTAGTTAATTGGCTGTATTACTAATTGCTTGTTTCCATTACAATTTTCCCATCAAATAAGTTGATGACCCTGTGTGCGTAATTTGCATCACTTTCGGAGTGTGTTACCATAATAATAGTTGCACCTTCTTGACTTAGCTCTGTTAATAGATTCATAACCTCGGTACCATTTTTAGAATCTAAATTTCCCGTAGGTTCATCTGCTAATAATAATTTAGGCTCGGTAATTACAGCTCTAGCAATAGCAACACGTTGCTGCTGCCCTCCAGATAATTGTTGCGGAAAATGGTTAGAACGATGGTCTATTTTCATGCGTTTTAAAACAGCTTTTACTTTTTCTTTTCGTTCTTTTTGATTGATGTTCATAAACGTTAATGGCAATTCAACATTTTCGTAAACCGTTAAGCCATCAATTAAATTAAAGCTCTGAAAAATAAAACCAATATTACCTTTTCTTGCTTTGGTTAACTCCTTTTCTTTTAAGTTGCCTATTTCTTTTCCATGAAACATATAACTACCATCGGATGGGGTATCAATTAGTCCAAGTATATTTAAAAGGGTAGATTTTCCACAACCAGAAGGCCCCATTATAGCAATAAATTCTCCGTCTTTTACATGTAGATTTATATCGTTTAATGCCTTAGTTTGTATATCTTCTGTAATAAATATTTTAGTTAGGTTTTTTGTCTGTATCATGGTTATTAATTTAAAATAAGTTTATCGCTGTTTTCAAAATTTTTATAGCTAGATGTTATTACACGTTCGTTAGGTTGTAGGCCTTCAAGAATTTCATAATATTGGGGGTTTTGTTTGCCAATTTTTATTTGGCGTTTTGTTGCAAAATTACCAGAAGCATCTACAACGTAAATCCAATTTCCGCCAGTAGTATTAGAGAATGCTCCTCTGCTAACAAGTATCGCATTTGTAGGTGTACCCAATTCTAATTTTATAAAATAACTTTGCCCCGTTCTAATATTATTTGGTTTTTCGTTTATAAAACTTAGGTCTATTTGAAATTCTCCATCTCTTACCTCCGGATATACTTTTTTAGTTTTTAAGGCATAGGTTTCTCCATCGCGTTCTAAAGATGCAGAAACATGTCTTGTAACTCTATCAATATAATGCTCATCTATATTAGACTGTACTTTAAAATTGGTTAACACGTGTATCTGCCCTATACGTTGTCCTTGGGAAATGCTTTGCCCAATTTCGGCATCAAGCATTCCTAATTGGCCATCTATAGTTGCCCTAACATTTAAGTGTTCAATTCTTTCATAAACCATGGCTAAGGTTTTTTTCATTCGTATTAAATCGTTGTCTAATTCTTTTATACCTGTAGCACTTAATAACGAATCTTGCTTTGCTTTAAACTTGATAACATCGTACTGTTTAGACGCCAATTCTTTTTCTTCTTTGGCTCTTATATAATTTTCTTTAGCTATTAATTCTTCTTCAAATAACGATTTGTTTTGCTCAAAAGACCTGTTTGCTTTTATAACTCTGTATTCTGCTTCAAGTAAACTTTTTTGATTAAAAACACGTTGCGACTCAAAATTTATTTTTGTTTCTCTTAAATTGTTTTGCTTAATGGCTAGGTTGTTTTCGCTTGCTAAAATTTGCTCATATAACTGCCTGTTTTCTAGCTTTAATATAATATCTCCTTTTTTTACAATACTGCCTTCTTCTATATATTTTTCAACAATTCTTCCGTTTTCGTAGGCATCAAGATATACTGTAGTAATGGGTTTTACAACGCCATTAATTGTAATGTAATCATTAAAATTAGAGCGTTTAACCTCTGTTATCGTAATTTCATTTTTTTTAACTTCTGATGATGTACTAGGCGTGCCTAAACTATTGTATAGAAATATTACGATTAAAATAATTACAAGTAATCCTATGCCAATATGTTTGGGTTGTAGTGTTCTTTTCTTCTCTATTTTAGTATCCATTCTTTGTTATTATTTAAAAGGAAAAACAGCAATACCGCAATAAAAATCTATTGCCTTTTTTTGATATTGTAATTGTAAATTAATTCTGGTTCTTTCTATTTTAGCTTGTGCTAAATTATTTTTGGCAACCTCTAATTCGTAAATCGTAGCCAGCCCTTTGTTAAACTTTTTTTGAGCAAAGTTAAAAGCGAGTTCTTTAGATTTTAGGTTAGACTCATTCTCCTCTTTTTCCGCTAAAAGCGCAGTGTTTTTTTGAATTGTTTTTTGTATTTCTTTATAAAGTTCTTGCTTCTTTTGCTCCAGAATATTCTTTTCTTTTAAGATATTTATTTTAGCAATTTTTACATTAGAATGTTTTGACCATTTATTGGTAATCGGAATTCTTAAAGACAAACCAATGGATTTGGCAGCATTATTAGATAGCTGGTCTAAAAAAGGAGTTATCAATCCATTTTCATCAATACTCGTTTCAAAATAACCTGTTCTATACGCCGCATTTAATGCTAATGATGGATAAAAATCACTCCTTCTAATAGCCAAGTTTTTTTCTGAAGCATTTACCTGTAATTCTTGTTGTTTAATAGACGGAAGAAACGCAATTGCTTTAGAAAAAACAGTTTCTAAAGTTAAACTATCAAGAGATTTTAATGCTACTAAATCGGGTTTTAGCTTTATACTTGTACCATTAAAATTCATGATTTGAATAAGATTTAAAGTCGCCTCATTTAAGGCGTTTTGGGCTTGAGCTATTTCTAATTTATTAGTACCTAATTCAGATTCAATATCGTATAAATTAGATTTCGCTAGTAGTCCTAGTTCTATTTTTGAAGTTACCAACTCGTAGTTTAAATTAGAGATTTCTAATTTTTCTTTTGTGATTTGCAATAAATCTTCTCTAAATTTCACAAGATAAAAAGCGTTCATCACATCAAAAGAAAGGTTGTATTTTGCTTGCAAAACAGCTTCTAAGCTTGCATGATATAGTAGTTTTTTCTGCGACCTTTGGTGCCACTTCTTAAAATTATTAAACAGATTTAAAGACGATGTTACTCCGTAGGTGTTTGATGATGTTGCAGTATTGATAACCTCGTTATTATTTGGGTCTACATACCTACCAAATCGTCTGTTTAAATTTGATACAGCATTAAAATCTGGCAAAAAATCTCGTTTAGATTGTTGAAACGATTCCTTATCAATCTCCGAATTGTAAATTTTTGTTTTTTGGTCTAAGTTATTTTCACAAGCATAAACAATGCATTCCTCTAAAGTCCATAATTTTTGTGCATTACCATTTAAAGAAAAGGCAATGTAGGTTACAAAAATTAGGAAAGTGTTTTTCATTTTTTATTGTTTTGCATTTTATATAACGATATGCGTGCCAAAAAAAACAATACACTGCAATTCAACAGGTTACAAACGCCATCAATATCTAATCATCCTTTTTATGTAAAATATTTTTATACAAAGTGTAAAAATATTTTACACTTTGTAGTTGAGTATTATTCTTATTTGTAGCTTTGGATTATTATGTTGCAATCTGGAAAAATACTTATCGTAGACGACAATAAAGGGGTACTAAGCGCCTTAGAATTGTTGTTGCAAGATGTTTACAAAACTGTAACTACGCTTCAAAACCCAAACGGAATATCTTCGGTTATCGATTTAAAAAGCTACGATGTTATTCTTTTGGATATGAATTTTTCATCCAGAATAAATACAGGAAATGAAGGTTTTTATTGGCTACGAAAATTAAAAGAAATAGCACCCGATGCTTCTGTAATAATGATGACTGCTTTTGGCGATGTAGAATTAGCTGTAAATACCTTAAAAGAAGGTGCCATAGATTTTGTATTAAAACCATGGGATAACGAAAAGATTTTAGCCACCATTCATGCAGCTTTTCAATTAGGAAAATCTAAGAAAGAAGTAAGTTTACTAAAACAAAGTGAAAAAAAATTAAAACACCTTATCAACGAAACAGAGCAGCAAATTATTGGAAATTCTTCAGCAATAAATGCCGTTTTAAAAATTACTGAAAAAGTTGCAAAAACCTCTGCAAATGTTTTAATAACTGGCGAAAATGGTACTGGTAAAGAGTTAATTGCGCGAGCCATTCACAATCAATCTGCGCAACATCAAGAAATTTTAGTAAATGTAGATGTAAGTGCCATACCCGAAAGCCTTTTTGAAAGTGAACTTTTTGGACATGTAAAAGGCGCATTTACCGATGCTAAAAATGATAGAGCAGGTAAGTTTGAAGTTGCACATAATGGTACGCTTTTTTTAGATGAAATAGGTAATTTGCCATTACAGTTACAGTCTAAATTATTAAAAGTGATTCAACAAAAAGAAATCGTTCGTATTGGGTCTAACAAAGTTATTCCTGTAAATGTTAGATTGGTTTGCGCTACCAATTGCGATTTGAATAAAATGGTTGATGAAGGACTTTTTAGAGAAGATTTGTTGTACCGAATAAATACCATACATATTGAAGTACCTGCACTTAGAGAACGTGGCAATGATATTATAGAATTGGCAGAATTTTTCTTAAATAAGTATGCGAATAAATATGATAAAAAAGGATTGAAATTGAGTAGTGCTATCAAGAAAAAACTACTTAAATACCCTTGGCCAGGAAATATTAGAGAGCTACAGCATACTATGGAACGTTGTGTTATTTTAAGTGAAAATAATCTATTAACGGTAAATGATTTTATGTTTAATCAGCGGCAAACAAAAGCATTAAACACGGCAGACATAACCATTGACGAAATGGAAAAAAATATGATTATTACTGCGCTAAAAAAACACGATGGTAATTATAGTACTGCTGCAGAACAGTTAGGTATTACTCGTCAAACCTTATACAATAAAACAAAGCGTTATAAAATTTAATATTCTAAAATGCTATCTAAAAATTTATATCTAAAAATAATTTTAAGAGTACTATTGCTAGTATTGGTATGTGCTAGCGTAGTGTATTTTATCTTAAATGATATAAAAGGTATTGCTGTATTACTAGGAATCGTATTAATTTTACAAATAATTTCACTTGTCAATTTTCTAAACAGTACCAACCGTAAACTCATGTTTTTTTTTAATGCTATAGAAAACTCAGATTCTACCATTAGCTTTTCAGAAAACACAAATAACTCGGTAACAAATCAATTAAATGCGCATTTAAATAAGGTTAATAGAATTATTCAAGATGAAAAATTGCATACCCAAGCCCAAGAGCAGTATTACCAAACTTTATTAGCATATACCAATGTTGGCTTATTATCTATTAATGCCAAAGGGCATATTTTGTTTGCCAACGAAAGTGCAAAAAAATTGTTGAATTGCGATGTGCTTACACATATTCAACAGCTAAAAAAAATAGATAACAGCGTCTACAATTTAGTTAGTAAACTACAACCTTTTAAGCAACAGGTAATTTCTATAACGAACGAACGTGCAACAATTGAATTAAAAATTGAATCTAAACCTATAGAAGTTAACAATGTGTCTCTTTTATTAGTTAGTATTCAAAATATTTATAGCGAATTAGATACCAAACAAGTCGATTCTTGGATGGGATTAATAAAAGTAATGAGCCATGAAATTATGAATGCTTTGGCACCAATAACTTCTATTTCAGATAGTTTGTCTAAGGTCATTAAAACTGATAATGGTAAAATTCAATTGAACCAATTAAAAGAAAGTGATTTAGAAAAAGTAAAAAAAGGATTGGCTGTAATACAAGAACAAAGTTTAGGTTTAACCGATTTTGTTACAGGGTATCGTTCTTTAACAAAAATTCCTAAACCCGATAAAACACTTATAAAAGTGTCTGCATTATTCGAAAAAATAATCACGTTAGTAAGTAACGAAAAGGCACATAAAAACATATCTCTCGAAACTCAAATTACACCAACAAATTTAGAGTTTTTTGCAGACGAAAATCAGATTATGCAGGTCTTAGTCAATTTGATTAAGAATTCAATAGATGCATTAACCCATCATGCTAACGGAGTAATTAAACTACAAGCTATAAAAACAACTTCTGGAAATATAGAAATACAAGTTATAGATAATGGAACTGGAATATCAGAGAACAATCTTAAGCAAATCTTTATTCCGTTTTTTACAACCAAAGAAAAAGGTACAGGTATTGGTTTAAGTCTTTCTAAACATATTATGCAATTGCATCAAGGGCACTTAATGGTAAAATCTACACCTGACGTAGAAACTGTTTTTACATTGCTGTTTTAAAACAAGCCTTTTAGACTCTTTCAAGTTTAATAGGATACGCTTTATTTGCGTTCCATTGGCACACGTATAAATTTTCATCATTATCAACACACACATCGTGACAATGGCGAAAAATCGGTTTTTCTTGAACCATACGTTGTAGCTTTCCTTTTTTGTATTTTGGTTTTGTACCACCAGGGTTGGAAACTACTTTACCTTTATCATCCAAAATAGTAACGAAACCAGAACCTGGGCTTGTTTTTGTAGGATGAGTTTCCATACGCCTTGAAGCATCATAGTCAATTTCTGAAGACCAACATACACCTGAATACAAATTATCATTATGAATAACAGGGCGACAAACAAAGGCTCCAGGTAAGTCTATTTGCTCTATATACACGCCATCTAATGTAAAACGCTTAAAACAATTACTAGCTCTAGAGGTTATAAGCAATGTAGGTTCTCCTTTTCCTCTGTAATCTATACAAACACCATGTGCTGTTTGAAATTGGTTTTGCCCTGTCCCATTTCCTTCTCCAATTTTTCTAATAAACTCTCCGTCTTTTGTAAATTGAAGTATGTACTGCGACCCATAACCATCGGCTATGTAAATATCTCCATTAGGTCCAATGGCACTTTCGGTAGGTTTAAATTTATCCTTTTTATCGTAAGCTCCATATAGAGATGGGTGCCCTATAATCATTAATTCTTTTCCATCAGTTGTAGTTTTAATAAGTTCACCGCCTTTAGTATCAGCTATAAATAAAAAATCATCAGAGCCATCATTCCATAAAGATAATCCATGACCTCCTTTGTAACGCACTCCCCAAGCATCTAACAATTTACCTGATTTATCATATATTAAAACATTATTATGTGTGTCATCACCCACCATTATAAGCCTACCTTGAGAATCCATTACCATTTCATGACAATTTTTTACAGGGGTAACAGCCCTATCTAAATCTCCCCAAGATTTATGCACTTTATACTTAAAATCGCCATGACCAATGATATTATTATACATATCTGGTTTAGATTTTAATATGTTAAAATGAGGCACAACAGCCAAACCTAAACTTGCTTTTGCTGTTGTATTTATAAATGTTCTGCGGTTCATATTGGATTTTGTCATGACGGAATTAAATTTTAAGCGATGTTTTCTTTTGATGATTTCATAGGGTTTCCAAATAAATCTAATATTGGTTTTCCTTTACCATCTGGCGTTGTATAAAATGGTCTGCTTTCTATTTCGTAATGGGTTTCTGGATGAATACCTAAAGCATGGTAAACAGATTGATGTACTTGATCTATAACAACAGGGTTTTCTATAGAAGAGCAAGGTCTTTCATCGGCAGTTTTACCGTAAACCAATCCTTTTTTTACACCGCCTCCCCACATTAAAATAGAGCTTCCATCAGTAAAATGACGGTGCATCCCATAGTGTTTTTCTTTTCTTATAATATCGGGTTGATTTACTTGATTTTTAACAAGTTCTCCAGGTCTACCCTCCATAATAGCATCTCGACTAAACTCACTTGCCAAAATAATAAGTGTTCTATCTAAATGACCTGTTTCGTCTAAATCTTTAACAAGTTGAGCTATAGGTCTATCTATAAGCGCTTTCATCTTTTTAAGTCTTGTGTGTCCATTTTCGTGAGTATCCCACCCCAAAAACGGTTCGTATTCTGTAGACACACTAATAAATCGACCTCCATTCATGGCTAGTCGTTTTGCTAACAAACAGCCTAACCCAAAACGTCCTGTATTGTATGTATCATAAACTTCTTTTGGTTCTTCTGATAAATCAAAAACTTTAGCTTCGGGCGAATTTAATAAACGATACGACTGCTCCATAGAACGCATTAATGACTCTCGCTGGTAATCGCTACCCTGCTCCATCACCTCGCTCTTATTTGCTAGTTCTTTATATAATTTATAACGTGCTTCAAAACGTTTAAGCGACATGCCTTTTGGTGGGCGCACACTTTCTAAACCACTTGAAGGGTCTGGAATTAAAAAAGGCCCATATTCTGTACCTAAAAACCCTGCAGAGTGAAACGCCTTGAGCTCTTCAGACTCCCCCATTGTAAAGCGTTGCCCCATGGCAATAAAAGGCGGAATAACAGGGTTTGCAGGCCCTAACTCTTTAGCTATCCACGCTCCAATATGAGGTGCTTGTACAGATTGTGGTGGCTCATAACAAGTATGCCAATGATACTGGTGTCTGGTGTGTAAAATATGTCCTAAATCTGCAGATTTGTATGAACGAATTATAGCACCTTTATCCATTACACTCCCTATACCCTCTAATCCTTCAGAAAAATACAAATCATCAACTACAGTAGGTTTCTTAGGAAAAGTACTTAGCACCCTCTTGCTTTCTACGCCTTTTTCAAAAGGCACATAAGCTTTAGGGTCAAATGTCTCGGTATGTGCCATTCCTCCTGCCATCCAGAGTAAAATAACAGTATCTGCTGTAGATGCCATTTTTTGAACCTCAGGCGAACAAGAACTTAAAAAACTAAATCCTGGAATTGTAGTTGCAGCTGCTGATAAACTAGCAGCACTCATTTTTTTCAAAAAATCTCTACGTGACTTATTTGTATCCATTTTTTTATTTTTAGTTAATAAACTGAAATTCTGGCGACATTAAAACAGACCAAAACACATCTTGTAATTGTTCTTGTTTTGGGTGCTCTCCTAAAATATTCAGTATCATTGTTTTTTCTTCATTTGAAGGTTCTCTATTTAATGCCTTATTATATAAGTCTATAACGATAGTATCGCTATCATCTCCATATTTTTTTAACCATGATTGTGCTCCTTCTTCTAAAATCCCATTAAAAAACTCACCATTAGTAAGCTCTAAAGCCTGTAATAGCGTAGCTTGATCTTCTCTTGAGGTTGTAACAATTTCTCTACTAGGCCTTCCTAAAGCTTTCATAAATGAATGTTGTTTTACCAAACTAGCACGTGCAAATTTTTCGGTATGTGGTTTAAATGTAAAATCAAGTAGTTGTCCCCAATTTTTAAAATTTCCGGTACTATAATTTCTAACTTTTTTCCATGAACTATCATCATACGCAACCGCAACCCAATCGCCTTCTGGTAAATCACGAGAACTCACCCAAGATTTATCGGATTTTAAGAGTATACTTTTTCCATTTTCATAGTCTAACTTTAAAGCAAATAATATTCCAGCTGGATTTGCAATAGTTCCTCCATTTTCACCTATAATTGCTATGGAGTTTTTTCCTGCTTTTAGATAACTTGTAACATCAACTTTATCAACGACTTTCCAATTTTTATTTTGTAATATTTTTTTTCCATTAAGATAAAGTACATAAGAATTATCAACCGAAATTAAAACCTCTCCTTTTTTAATAGTTTCTTTTGAAACATTAAACGATTTTCTAAAATACCTTTTACCAGGTTCAGGTAGTACTACTCTTCCCAACTCTTCTTCTAGGTGCCATATACGTATGGCTTTAATATCATCTCCGTTAGGGTTAAATGCTGCTTGTGGGTATAAAGGCGCAATAATTTGACTTACAGCGTCCGAAAATTGTTCAGCACTTAATCGGCGTGTTACAGGACCCTTAAAGACATACTTCGTTTTTAAATCTTCCGCTTTTTTATAATTGACCATGGGTAATTGATAGACTTTAGAGGTCATGATTCTCCTAATTAAATGCTTTAAATCTGAACCCGAATCTATAAAATCTACTGATAACCAATCTAGTACCTCAGCGTCCCATGGCGCATTATCCATTTCATCTAAAGGCTCGACAATACCACGTCCCATTAATCGATCCCAAAACCTATTCGCAATGGTTCGGTAGAGTCTCCCATTATCTCTCTGCACCATCACCTCTGATAGTTTTAACAATCTATCCTTAACGGTTTCTCCTTCAACACTCCCTAATTCTGGATATAAAAAATTAGCCTTAGCCATTTTCCCTATGGGCTTATCACAGCGATTCAATTCCAATATGGAATCAGAAAATATAGTTGCAAAACCATAGGCTTGATCTAAAGTTAGATTACTAATAAAACTATTATGGCACGACGCACATTTTACATTAACACCCATTAAAGATTGCCCAATGTTTTGAGCTGCTTGCATCTCGGTTCTTTGACTAGCATTAACAACACCACGCCATTTTACACCCTTTATAAAACCTTCTGAACCTTTTATAGGGTTTACCAATTCAGTTACTATTTGGTCATAAGATTTATTTTTCATTAGCGAATTATACAGCCAATGTGTAATCTGTTTTTTTCCTCCTACGCTGTAGTAATCATTTCGTAACAAATCATTCCAAAAACTTAACCAATGTTGCGTGTAATTTTGATTATCATTTAGCAAAGTATCAACTAACGCTTCTCTTTTGTTTGGATTATTATCGTTTATAAAATTCTTAACTACGCTTGGTTCTGGTAATAACCCAACAGCATCCATGTAGGCACGTCTTATAAAAGCCCTATCGTCAATAACCTCTTGCCAATCAAGATTATTTTCATCAAAATAAATAGCTATTAATTTATCTATAGGATGTGAAATATCTTCAACCTTTGGTAATTCTGGCTTCACTAGGGCTAATGTTGCTTCTGGAAAAACTTTCACCGCTTTATCAGACCAATGTGCGCCTTCTTTAATCCATAGTTTTACAAGCGCTATCTCATCTGTAGTTAATAGTTTACCTTTTGTAGGCATTACCTTTTTATCATTAGCTGGAAGAATAATGCGCTTGTAAATTTCACTTTCTTCTGGCTTACCTGGTACAACTGCCAGTCCACTTTTGCCTCCTTTAAAAACACCTCGTTTAGTTTCAAGCACTAACTCGCCTTTTTGCTTGTTTTCACTATGACATTGGTAACATTTATGAGCAAAAAGCCCCCTTACTTCTAAGTTTAATTTATCTTTTTGTAATTCTGATAAAGAATCTGCTCCTTTAAGTTCAGATAGTAATGCTCCCGATTCTTTATTGCTATATCCCTCTTTACTACCCGGAAAAACGGATGTTAAATAATCTTCGCCATGAGTTAGGTTGGCTCCTAAATGTCCTGCTATGGTAAGTAAAACTACTGTTGCAAAGAGCATAAACCGATATGCTTTTAAATTTACAATGGTTTTTTTAAAACTATTTTTTAAAATTATGGCTGTAACTATTGCTAATACTGCTGTTGCTATACCTGTGTATTGATGATTATCTACTAAATCGCCAGTATACGCTTCTTGAGTTTTTAAGAACCAACCAAAGAGTGCTGAAAATACTGCAAATCCTGCACCTATATAAATCATCCAATTAATACCTTCTCTAAGTCCTTTTCGTTTACCTCCTATAGTTAATATCTCAAGTAGTAATGCAACTACCAAGAGACCTATTGGAAAGTGTACCAATAGTGGATGTAAGCGTCCTAAAAATTGTAGTACCCAATTTGTGTTTTCCATTTATTTTAAGCAAAAAGTAAGTTTATGAAATTTTAATAGTAAAGTTATTCTTTATGCAACTTAAAATTATCCTGTACTCTCATGCTTTAATGAACATAACACAAGATAGAACAGGATACCTGTTAAGAGTTTAATAAGTATTTTTAATCAGTTATTTAATAACCCAAACCACCATATTTTTTTATGATGATATACAAAATTCCATTAATAGGTAAAAGTGGACTCATTTTGCTTTTAGCCCTTTTAATGTCATGTTCTAGCAATTCTGAAAACGAATCAGAAAAAGAAGAAACCATGATAGAAGAACCAAAGGACGATAACTCGAATCCTACTCCTAACCAGATTTGTGATGACGTATCAGATTTTCCGAACCTAGGCCCTTCAGCGTCACAATCACAATCTTGTAATGATGTTTCAAACCCTAACAATCAAGGCACTTTAGATTGTAGAACAGATAATTCCGTTGGAGGTTTTGAAAATTTAGCTAATGATTGGGGAAGCTACAAAATTACTGGTGGAGAAATACGATATGATGGCACTAGAACTAGAGTAGAACGATTTTTTAAAACAATTTCGCAAGCAAACAATAAAAACACTATTCTAACTGGAACACTTAAAATTGTAGATTTAAGTGATGGAAATACATGTATTATCCAGTCCCACGCAGGTGGCAATATTTTAAAAGGGGAAGAATCTGGAAGCACAAACAGAAGTGCACAATTTTTACTTTATGCAAAGAAGTCCAGTAATAAAATACAGCTAGAAACACATGTAACCATTAATCCGTATACAACAGATACAGGTGGTGGCAGAGACGTAAAAAACTTTAAAACCCTAAATTACAATCAAGAATACACTTTTGTTTATGAAACAGGATACGATGCTAATGGTACTGCATTTTCAAAATTAATAGTTGGCGATACTGAAACCTATATTGAACATAATCACACCACCGAAAGAGTTTACACGAGATATGGCGCTTACGGCACAAGTGACACTGGCGATGTAACTGCACACATAGAATTTAAAGAAGTTAATTTATGCAGGGAATAAAATATTAATTAACAACAATTTTATGAGTCGAAACACCCTGGTTAGTATTTAGTTGTAAAATGTAAATTCCTGTCTGATTATTATCAAAACGAATTTCTTTTGTTGATATAAAATCCCCTTTTTGAATTTCCACACCACTTATAGAATAAATTCTATATTGAGCTTCTTCTCCATGGGTTAGTTTTATGTTGAACACACCTTTATTAGGGTTTGGGTATATTCTAACTTCAGCATTTTTTGCGATTTGTGATGTAGATAATGATGCGTTAGATAATTCAATAATATTTATTGAAAATTTAGGTAATGTAATACTTTCACTGCTATCGCTAATTAAAGTTAACGGATCTACATCAATTCCCATAGCTCTTTCTTCATCCATAGTAGTAAATGAAATGGCTTTATGCACTGCAGTTTCAGTATAAGCTGCACCATCAATGTTCACATTAAATGGCACATCCAGATTACTAAGATTTACAACAAAAACTGAGGTTTCACCCTCTTTTGTTACCACTCTTGCGTTAACCGCTTTTACACCATCTACAAGGTTTGGAACTTGTACATCACTATCAATTAACGTAGTATTTTCAAGCGCTAAACGTATAATTTCATAAGCTGATCCAAAGAGTGTTTTTTCTAAAGGATATTTAATTCTTGGACGTTCTACTCCACTAGGAGAAATATATGTTTCCCAAACGTAATGTGAATTTAGTTTACCATTTACACTAAACCAATTGGCACGCTCAAAAACATCTTGATTTTGACTCATAAAAATATAACAATCTACCATTCCTAAAGCAGATACTGCATTTGGCCCACCAGATTTTACACCCCATTCGGTTAACCAAATGGGTTTATTAGGCGCTACTTGATGTGCATAATCATAAATAGAATTTCCTAAGTGCTTGCGCGCAGTAAGTGCTGTACCATAAGCTTCGTCGCTATTTGTTGAATCATCAGGATCTGAACCTACATAAGTGTGTACCGTTACCGCATCAAAATAAGTTAAGTCTTCAGTTAAATCTGCATTCCAATTAGGGTTTGCCCAATTGTCTCTTCGTAATAATGGTATAGAAACTCTTATGTTTGGGTCTTTCTTTTTGAGCGCTGCAGACATCGATTTTGCTCTAGCTATATAATCTTCCGTATTTGGAATGATGGAGCTTCTTTGACCTGGATAAAAATTTTCATTACCCATTTCTACAACTTTCACCTCAAAACCTCTAGCAATCAAATCATCATATCTTGCTATGGTTTCAGGACATCCATTATTAAAATCGGTACCGTCAGCACTCATGTTGAATGTCCACATCATATCAAACCCCTTACCTGTGGTTGATTTCCTGCTTGCATTTAAACTTGTGAGACCTTCTATTCCAACTTTAATATCAAGATTATCGAATATATTTATGTTAGCTAGTTTGTCTACTGTCTTTGTTCTGACAGTTTTATTTACGCCTTGTTCGTACTGAAAGCTCTCTGTTCCAAAAAGTCGAGTAACGTCACGACGCCAATCATACCAGTTAGCCCATAAACCATGTGGAAACCTTATGGTTATAGGCTTTAATTTGTTTATTAAATCTTTCTCTTTTGTGGTTGAAAAATGATGTGTATTTGTTCCAAGCAACAAATTGTTATATACTTCTGTTGATGTAGAATTAATATTAATAGTAGCCTCCATATTTGAAGGCAAGCTGAAAGGATAATTTTGAGCAAATACAAATGTTGTTATTAAAAGTACAACACAAAAACTAAGTAATTTCTTTAACATATCTTTTTCTAGTTCAATTAAATAAAAATAGTGTTATTAATAACTAAAACTATCCTGTACTGTATAGCTTAAGAATAAACTTACTTAAATAGAATTCCCAATACCCACTAATACAACAGATAAAAGAATAACTATAATTCCAGCTGTTATTGTCAGTTTTGTTTTTTTAGCAACACCTTTCCACTCTTTACGATAAATACCCCAAAGATTTGCGGTTAAAATAATAGTAGACATATGTAAAATCCAAGAACTTGCGCCACTGCCTAATTTACTTTCTCCCATACCATAAAAGAAGAATTGAAGGAACCATATAGTCCCAGCCAATGCAGAAAATATTAAATTGTTACGAATTGGTGTACTCTTATTTGTAAAATCTTTGTAAGATTTATTTTTAATACTTAATATGGTTGTCCAAACTAAATTGGTTAATAAACCTCCCCACAAAATAACAACAAAAGTTACATTGTTAGCAAACAAATGATCATAACCAGCCTCTACAGCTGCATCAGCTAAAGGTTTTCCAGACTCTATACCGAAACTAAAAAACGAGCTTAAAATTCCTGAAAGAACAGCAACAATTAAACCTTTCACAAGATTAAATTCTAAAACACTTTCCTTTTTTTCTTCATCAGAAAGTTCTTTCTCTTTCAACATACCTGCTCTTCCAGAAAGTCCAATACCAATAAGACAAACTAAAACACCCAGTAATACAACTTGACCACCTGAAGAGCCTAACATATCAGTAAAAGATACTTTTCCTTCTTCAGGGTTAAAGTTATAATATATTGAAGGTACAACAGCACCAAATGCCGCACAAAATCCAAGTACAACTGAATTACCTAAAGACATTCCTAAATAGCGAACGCCTAGTCCGTAAGTTAAGCCTCCTACGCCCCAAAGCAAACCCATCAAAAAAGTAAACCCTACAACAGTGCTTGAACCAGCAGAAATAATATCTAAAAACCCAGGAACCGTTAAATATGCTGCTAAAGGCGGCACTATTAACCACGACATTAAACCTCCAACCATCCAATAGCTTTCCCATGCCCATCCTTTAACTTTATTAAAGGGCATATAAAAACTTCCTGAGGCTATCCCTCCTAGTGAATGAAATATTACTCCTAATAATGCTTGCATATTTACTTTTTTAAAATTTGAAAATAACGCCTAAATTAAACTTTGAAGAACACTAAACTGTCCTGTTGTATCATGACAGAATTATCTGTTTGTATTTACTATGTATTTAGACAAAATATCTTTGTTTGCTTATTAATTCCTAATCTTAATAAATACTCTAGATTGGTTTAAATTTCATTAATTATTACTGACATTTATATAATCTGGATTTTTAGTTGTTGGAATTGGCGCATTGGTATCTTTCCACCAAGCCTTTAAAAGCGTTAATAATTCATCTGCTTTTTCAGGATTTACTTCTACTAGATTATTTCTTTCTCCAATATCTTCGGATAAATTATATAATTCAACTTCGTCATCTTCAAAGTAATAATGCAATTTCCAATCTCCTTTTCTTACCACAGAACCCGGACGCGTTCTAAACAAAGGATCACGATTTTCGTTATCGTTCACATTATAAGCTTGTAAATAAATAGGGAAATGCCAAAACAAAGGACGTTCTAAAACCTCTACTTCTTTTTCTAAAACTGGTGCTAAATTATTACCATCCAATTGAAGTGAGCTAGCATCAATACCAGCATATTGCAATACCGTTGGAAAAATATCTAAATTCGTTATCGGAATTTCACTCTTCGTATTCGGTTGAATCTTACTATTTAATACAAAGAAAAAAGGCTCTCTAATACCACCTTCATAATAGCTTCCTTTTCCTGCTCTTAATGGTTTTTGTTTCGTAATTCCATACAAACCGCCATTGTCTGAAGTAAACACAATGAGTGTATTCTCAAAAAGATCTCTTTCTTTTAATTTATTGATAAGTAGTCCTATGTTTCTATCTAGATTATCTACCATAGAAGCATATTCCGCGTTACCTTGACCTTCCCAAGGTGTTTTTTTCTCATATTTAGGAACAATACTGTCTATTGGCATTATAGGCACATGAACTGCATAAGGCGAATAGTTCAAATAAAATGGTTTATGAATTGTATCTACAAACTTTAAAGCATTTTCCATCACCAAATCAGTCAAATATTGGCTATTCCCTTTTTCTATCTTCACATTTTTATAGGGTGGATAATAGCTTTTAGGCAATCCATTATGACCTCCAGCAATATTTACATCAAATCCATATTCTAGAGGATTATCACTTAAATGCCACTTTCCTGCATGACAAGTTAGATATCCGTTTTCATGCAAAACCTCTGGTAAAATAAAATGCTTTGGTGATAAAGTATGCGTGTTTTTTATAGGGATTATTTTTCTATCTTCAGATTTACCTCTAGTTGATGGACTCACTGTATAAACCCCATGACGTGGTGCCCATTGCCCTGTCATTAAATTAGCTCTACTCGGCGCACAGTTGGAAGCAGATGAATAGCCATTTGTAAATACCATTCCTAAACTAGATAGGTAATCTATATTAGGAGTTTCATAGTATTCACTTCCCATAAAACCAACATCTTTCCAGCCCATATCATCAACGTTTATAATAATGATATTGGGAGCTATAGCATTTTTTTTTGTGTTACACGCAACACAGAGCAGCAGTAATATAAACAAGGGAAATATTCGCATTATTTTTTTAGTTTTTACAAATTTGTTAAAGATTATTAAAAATAGTTTCAAAATCAAATTCAATTGATTTTATTTAAAATACTATAATACTTTCTTTTTAGAAACCACAATTTTTACTGGCCCCAATAAACCAGATGGCAACAATTTTGAATCCTTATGCCAATGTTTAAAAGCGGCCAGTGTTTCACGCTCGGTTGGACGCTCAGTATTATTTAAAAGCCACTCTGGCCATTGTTTTATATGCGGTCCTTTCCGTTCATAATCTAGGGGTAATTGTTCGTCACCAATTAATCTATTTGGCCAAAGATTTGTAATTTTTATCTCAAGTGTATTGGTGCCTTTTATAACAGCGTCATCAATATTTATCCTGTATGGGGCTTTCCATAATATTCCTAGATTTCTTCCATTAAGAATCACCTCTGCAATTACCTTAACATTACTTAAATCTAATTCTAAAGAATAACATGATTTTATAAGTTTTGCAGGGATTTTAAACTCTTTTTTATAACTAGCTGTTCCAGAAAAATAACGAATAGCTTCTTCTGAAGCATCTGACCATGAAATCAAATTCTTAAAAGTTTTATCTAAAACAACTTTATCTTTTAGAGGAAAACTGACGTTCCAATTCCCTATCAATTCAATAGGTTCTGGAACTGATTTCACTTTTAACGTTTTGGCTTTTCCGTTTGAAGATTCATAGGTCATTTCACCAGCAAAGGGCGTAACCAAATTCAGTTTACCCTTATTATACACTAATTTTGGTTCTGATGTTGTTTGAGTCAATTTTAATAAACCGCCATTGGAAACCGTAACCATTCTCTCTTCATTATTAGTTGTGAAACTAACGCGTAAGGCATTCTTTGTCTTAATCTCTTGTCCTTCAAGAAAACCATCATTTACTGGAATTTCATATACTCCAGAAGCTACCATTGATTTTACTTTTTCCGTTACATCAAAAACTGGTTTGTTTGGGGGGATGCCATCAACGCCTCTAGCAAACTTTCCAAAGACAGCTTTTAAGACTATTAATTCCCCGCTGTTTGTAGCCTCTATTTCTAACCATTCTCTTTCCATGGCATTTTTTTCGAAAATCGCTTCTCCTATTTTATATTGAATGCGTAATTCTTTTTTGTAACCAGGGGCAGGATCTCCTATAGAAAGTTCTCTAGTCGCGTGTATATTTAATCCATTATTTTGAATCCTGTTTGCAACGACCTTCGTAACATCAACCAAACCATCAGGTAAAAATGTTCCAAATTCTGCTTTGATAATCTTCAAGTTTGAAAGGAGCGTTACCACTGGATTTTTCAACTTCATTTCAGCATTTACAATGTGTTGATCTGAATGTGTCGGATTTCTAAAAACCACAAACACAGAACCTTCTGGCTCAAACGCTATCGATACTGTTGTAGTCCCATCATCATTTTTCTGCCATATTGTGGCCTTAGTTATTTCTCCGGTTTCGGCATTCCAAAGCTCAGGTTGTTTTCCTGATACTCGAAAACGACAGGCTAACTCTCGACTTTCTTTTTTAGAATTTACTACAAAATAAATGTCGGTGTCTTCTGTTTTTCTGTGAATAAAATCTATGGATTCCTGACTTTCTTCTTCAATAAAAAAATCGGGAGGCAATGCTCCATTCTTCAAAACATCTACAATAGAATGCGTTTTTACGAGTCCTTTATCCCATAATCTATCGGCCATTTGCTTGACGCTTTCATCAAATTCAGAATTCTTTTTAAGACTTGGAGATTTGTTAGGTTTTGAGCCAATAACTAAAGCTCCATTTTCAGTCAGTTCTTCAATTTTAGCAAGCGTTTCTGGTGTCATCCATTCGTTTGAAGGTAACACTAAAGCTTGATATTTTTCACCAACCGATGTGCAAACTAAACCTTCCTCTACCGTTAATGCCTTTATCTTGTTAGACCCAATCACATCATAATCATATCCTAATTTTTTTATTTCTGGCATTAATAAGGCGTCATTGGGAGATGCTTCTCCTGTAAACACCAATACATCAGCTACTGATGTCCCTTGTTGTAATAAAAACTGACCTCTACTGATATAATCTACAAACGGTTTACTTTGGTTCCACCACGTATTTAAACGATTAAAGTCGGTTCCAAATACTTGTAATGTCAACCCAGGACCAACATCCCAAGGTTGATGTACATAACTATGAAATACAAAACGATTAATCCCTTGTGCCCATGCTAAATCTCCCATGGCTTTAAGTGTACTTGGATGCTGATCCCAACCTCCCATGCCAGTAAAAGACTCTGCCTCAGCAATCGGGTTTCCATTTAATTTGGCAATAGAGGCCACAAATTTAGGCGAGTCAAAAAAGGCAAGGCTTCCGCTCCAGAACTCAGACACAACCATATCTGCGGTTTCTCCAACTTGCATATTATCAAACGGTCCCCAATAAGGCTCAATAGAAAGCAACATGTTGTTTTTATGACTGAGTTCAGCAAAGCGTCCGTAATAATTTTCAGCGATTAAATCACCTATGGTACGACGGAAATCCCATAGAAACCGCTCGGTTTCTTCTCCACTCTCCACGTAATAACCAGCCAAAGCGAGCAAATATGAACGACAATCATAAGAACGCAGTCTTTTGAATGCTTCGCCGAAATTGGAAGTCCAGTTTGTTGTTCCAACTTCATAACTATCAATATGACATCTTTTAACAGTGGTACCAACAAGTGTGTCTAGCTTTTTTATTATGGGTTTAATACTACCATCCCAAAATACATCAACCGCTTGTTTATTCATTTTATCACATTCTAAACCACGACCTCCATCACTTGGAAAACGATTCATTTCACCTGTTGGCGTATGTCCAATTCTTAAAATAACCCAATCTCCTGTAGGTGCATTCCATTCTAAAAAACCATCACTGTTAAGCTTCGATGTTAAATCAATAATGTCTCCTTTTTTTACTACTGCCAAATCAGAAATAGGTTTATCATCAGGGTTTAAATGACTACGAACTTTATGAGAAAGGGTTTTTATTTCTAATTCATCAATACGGACATCACTCTTGGGTTTAGGAAAAGCCAGTATAGCAATATCTTTGTAGAATCCCAATTTGGTTTCAGGTTGTTCTAAGTTACCTTTAAATACTGTGGCTCCCTGATGTATCGTTTCTGTATAAACCAGTTCTTGCATGGCATATTCTGGGGTAATTGAAGGCCCTCCAGAGGAAGACCAACCAGCACCATTATGAAAACCTAGATCAAGCCCTAAACGTTGAGCTTCCAATCCTGCATAGTTAAAGAGTTCCAGCCACTCTGGACTTAAATAAGGTGCCACACCTTCAGGATTTCCCAAACTCACATTAAAAAGAATGGCACCTTGAATGCCTACATTTTTCATGGCTTCCAAATCGGCGGTTATTCCCTTTTTTGTTACATTTCCATTAATCCAAAACCAAATAGTTTGTGGCTTTGCTGAAGGTGGAGGGTTTTGAAAGTTCTGTTCCAATGACGTATTTTGAGCTTGAAAAGCTGAGGTAAACAAACTAAGCATTAACGCTACAAAAATGATTCTACTTATCATACTTCTAATTTTGTTATTGAGCATTTGATTACTCATCATATCTATATATTTTATTCAATATTTCTAGTTGACACCCATACTTTACCGAAAACACCTGATGACATGATGCCGTTGTTGGGCATTTTTTCAAGAGTATTTGCTAGCACCCAGGTGTCTCTTTTGTGTTGAGGTTTCTTGTTTTGCCACAACATTTGGTTCATCCAATTATTTGTAACATCAATTTCAAGTGTATTTGTACCTTGAACAACAGTGTTTTCAATAGAAATGCGATAAGGGGTTGTCCATAGTGTTCCTAATTCTTTCCCGTTGAGTCTGACGGTTGCTATAGTACCAATGTTTTCAAAGTTTAAAGCGATTGCCTTTTTTGATTCCTCCTCGGTTAATTCAAAAGAAGTGGTGTATGTTGCAGTTCCAGAGAAATATTTAATTTTTTCATCAGAAGAAGTAGTCCAGTCAAATAACGGCTGTTTTTCTAATGTAAAATCGGTTTCTAACCATTCATTTTTAAATTGAATATCCCATAATGCACTTAATTGTTTCAATGGTTTTTCGGCTTCGAAATTTTGTGCTACGGATAGATTTTTCTTTATTCCATGGCCTTGCTCTCTAAAAACAATAAAGTAGCTATCATTCACATTAAAACTTAAAGGAACAATAGTACGTTCTTCTTCATTACTATACATGGGTAATTTTCGAGATGTAGCATCAAGCGCAGACCAGAGTTCTGGACTTTTACCAGCAATTCTAAACGAAGCATCAAAAGTCACTTGGGTATCTCCTTGATTGGTTATAAAATAAATGTCTGCCCCCTTTAACTTACGATGTATCCATTTTACATTTAATGAATCAGGGAATATCAAATCTTCATAGACTTGATGTTTGTTTAAAATCTCATTAATATTTCCGTTGGCATACACATTTCCTTTGCCAAATTTATGGTGGAAAAAGTCTTTAGCCTTTGGTTGTCTCTCTCCCCATAATTCCTTAACCAGTTGCTGTACCTTAATATCACAATTTGGATAATTTTGAAAACTAGGAGATTTTTCAGGTGGCAGACCAATTAAGGTAGCACCTTGTTCAACCAAATCTTTAAGTTTTTTTAAAACTTTAGGGCGCATGGTATTCCAAGGAGGCAATACCAATGCGCCATAACTTGCGCCACTTTGCAAAACCAATCTACTGTTTTCTACTTTTGTCTGTTCTGTGATGATTTCAGCATTGATAAAATCATATTCATAACCAGCAGATAGATTTTGATCGACCCATCCTCTCATTTTAGGAGATTCCTCGCCAATATAAAAGCAAACATCGGCAACATGTTTACCTTGTTGCAACAGGAAATAATTTCTACGTTGATAAGTAATCCACTCTTTGCTTTGCGCAAACCAAGTGTTGTTTCGATTAAATTCCGTTCCAAACCAAGCATTCATACCAGGGAATTTGTCTTCATAAGGCTGATGAATATATACATGTAGAATACCTTGATTCACGCCTTGTGTATAACTCCAATCTCCTGATTTCTTTAACCTAACAGGGCTTACCGAAAAAGGGACTTCACGTGAAGTATAAGACTCTGCATAGACTCGGTTTTTACCATAAATATGACTCGCAGATGCGGCAAGTTTAGATTCGGGTCCTTGACGATGAATCCAGAATTCACCACCAATTTCATCGGCACGTCCACCATATTTTAGAAATTCAGAAGGAAAACCAAAATGCCCATAATTTTCAAGCCACATAGAAACACCATATTCTTCGCAAATATCTCTTAATCCGCCCACATATTCATCGGCAACCTTATCTGCTATTAACCGACGTATATCCCACAAAAAACGGTCCGATTCTTCGGCAGAATTGACTATGTTTCCCGTAAGTGTTGCCAACCAAGGTGTAGGGTCATAGCCATAGGTTTGTTCAAAGGATTCCTTCATATCATCTGTCCAGTTTTGTGGCCCCGTTTCATAACTATCTGCAATAACACGTTTTAGAGATTTGCGCTCTTCTGGTGTCATTGACTTAATCATTTTCCCCATATAAGCATCAAAGTGAGAACGCAATGCTTTTGTACTTAATTTATCTACTTCAAGGCCACGAGCATCAGGGGTTGCAGGTCGGTTAGTTTGCCCTGTAGGTGTCATGCCTATGCGCAATATTTTCCATTGCCCTGCAGGTGCATTATCCCATTTTAGCACCTTACCATCAAAATGTTCGGTTAAGTTTATAATTTTATCAGTGTTTAATACGTCTTGTTGCTCACTGTATTCCGGTGTTTTCCATTGAAACACATCCCATCCAGGAACCCCTCTATTGGCCATTTTATTGAGCCATTTTTCATTCCCATGTTCAATTTTATAATCTTCAGAAATATGTATTCCTGTCAATTCAAAATCAGCAGGCACTTTGTCCATTACAATTCTAAATTTTTGAGCTTCAATATGATTCAATGTCATAATCATATCTGCATCGGGTATAGGACCACGCCCAGGCAAACTAAAAGCACGATCAAAAAGCCTTTTCTTTACGGATTTGAATTTCCCATCTTCAAAGACTTGCACTTCAATATGCGATGTAAAGTGCATTTTTGTTGGGCTAACCGTTAGACTTCTTGCTGTGATAGGCCTATCAAATGAAACCTCTAAGATTAAAGGTTCTTGTCCATTATTACTGAAAGTGGTTACTGTGGATTTATTTTGATCTAGCAAGTTTTTCAATGCTGAAGCTTTACAGTTTAGAGCCTTGATTTTAGGTGTGGCCGATTGCTTTTGATGAATTGGGTACCCTAAAACCGATACGTCCTGAAAGAATTCTTTTGGCTTTTCTAGTGCTATCTCAATACTTTTATCGCCAGAAACAACGGTTTCAGAATACGTCAAGTAGCGCATAGCCTGTTCTTCTTTTACCCATGGGCCACCAGACTGACTCCACCCCGGTGAGTTGAAAAAACTAATATTCATCCCTAATCTCGTACCCTCACTTATCGCATGACGCATACAATCCCACCATTTATCGCTTAGTGAAGGCGTGTTCCCCATTGGTGTATCATAACTTAATCCATGTGGATTGGTTGAAGGAGGCATGTAAAATATATCCCCAATAAAAACCTCTCCGATACCAACGGCATTCATGGCTTCTAAATCTTTAGTAATGCCCTCTTTAGATATATGACCACTTAAAAAATACCAATATATTCCTGGTTTTGTTGAATCAGGTGGATTGATAAACTCCTCTTTTAAATTGGCATATTCTTGAGGCGTTATAGATGCTACTTCGTCTTTTTTACAAGAAGACATAGTCAAAACAAATAGCATTAGAATTGAAAAATATCGTTTCATAATCAAGATAAATTAATTAGTTTCTGTTGTTAAGATTTGTACGGGACCAATTAATCCAGAAGGCAAAAGCTGTGTTGCTTTAGTGAACTTCCTGATATTGGTTTTAGTAAATTGTTCTTCTTCTGGTAAAAAGGCATCGCCAATTAGTCGATTTGGCCAGAGGTTTACAACATCTATTTCTAAAGTGTTGCCTTTTGCTCTTACGTGCGATGTCATGTTTACGCGGTATGGTTTTGACCAAGTAATTCCTAAATCAATACCATTTAGTTTAACACGAGCCAACTCATGCACCTGTCCTAAATCTAGGTAAAGCTGTTGATTTTCATTTAAAGAAACCATGTTGAAAGTTTTAC
This sequence comes from Algibacter aquimarinus, assembly GCF_039543265.1. Taxonomy (NCBI): domain Bacteria; kingdom Pseudomonadati; phylum Bacteroidota; class Flavobacteriia; order Flavobacteriales; family Flavobacteriaceae; genus Algibacter; species Algibacter aquimarinus. Next base: position 266,239 of record NZ_BAABJK010000002.1, read on the forward strand.
GATATGTGGCAGTACCAGAATAATACTTAATTCCTGAGATGTCGTGTTTCGACCAATCTACTAAATTTGGAAAAACAATTGTTTCTGGTCCTCCCCAATTTTTATCAAAACTCAAATTCCACGCCCCTTCAATGTTTTGAACTGTTTTAAGTTGAGGCCAGTTTGAATCCGAATTTTGTGTTGATATCGGTTCTTTAAAAACTACAAAATAAGAACTAGAGGGACCAAATTCCATAGGGATAATGGTTTGTCCATTTTCAACTTTAAAATTGGTCAAAAGACGCGTTTCTCCAGTAATAGGATTCCATAACTCGGGTTGTTTGTTAATCACTCTAAAACTACAAGATACTTTTTCAGTAGGTTGCCATTTACTGGCAACATAATAGATATCAGCGTCTTCTGTTTTTCGGTGGATAAAATCGATAACCCCAGTATCACTTAATCCAGTACATTCAAAATCTGGAAGAATGTTTTTATTTAGCAAGACTTCTCTTATGGTTTTATTCCAAACAAATTTCCCTTTGCCAATTTTATGTTCTCCCTTTTCGAGATTACCCCAAATGCGCTTAATCAAATTTTGATACTCATGAAGATCATCTGTAGTACCCAACATTGAATATTCTATTTTACCCACAACGGTTGCTCCTTGCTCTGCAAGTTTCACAATTTTTTTCAATGCTTTTAGCGATACCGGTGTTTTTTCGTCAATAACCAAAACCTTATAGTTCATTCCATCAGGCAACACCAGTTTGTCATTTTTGAATTCTAGTCTGCTTAACAAAACCTCTTCGTTGCACTTGTCATAATCGTAACCTTCTCCTAAACTTTCGGGTGGATTTTTCATACCATCTTTCCATTCAAATGCATCAGCACCTGAGCGCAAACCATGTCCGTTATAAAACAACACATCTGCCACAAACAAACCTTGTTGAAGCATATAAGAACAACGAGAAAGATAATTAACAAAAGGCATTGATTGATTCCACCATGTATTCGTTCTATCAAAATGAGTACCCGCACTATGTGTCAAACCAGGAACATCAGTAACAGAAGGACGATGTGTATACGTGTGAAAGCATATCCAATTGAGTCCGTCACAAAATGCTTGATCTGCAGCTGCTTTCATTTGAAAAGGAGAGACTTCCCAATTCGGCCCAACGGAAGTAAACGATTCGGCAAATACTTTTTTGATACCATAGGTATGTGCTGCAGTTGCGGCTTCGCGTACTAAAAATCGACCACTAGGTTTTTCTCTATGAGGTGATGGCATCCAAAACTCTCCCATAGCTACATCGCATTTGCTCACACATTTTTTTAAATCGGCTTGGTATTGATGAGGTCCTGTAGCTTCAGCATAAGATTCTAAATTATGTTTATGTGCAATTTCTTGTTGTCTACCATAATGGTTTTCAGAAATTAGATCGCTAATCGTTAGTTTAAAATCATTTAAGAAATGTTCTGTTGTTTCAATAGATTCAATATTAACTCCGATCAATGCCGGCATGTATTTTATAATATCATATCCACGACGATTTTTAAATTCTTTTGAAAAATGTTTCGTCCAGTTAGGATCACCTGCTTCCCAACTATCACATTCTACATATTTAAAAGCTTTTCTTTCCTCTTGACTCATCTCATCTAACAGGGTTCCAACCGTATTTTTCCAATGCAAATCAAATGCCTCTTTACTTAAATGGTCGATATAAAAAACACCCCCTAAATTACGACCAGTTGGGCGGTAACCGAAACGAATAATACGCCAATACCCTTTTGGTGCATTCCAGTTTAAATGACCTTTTTCATCAAGCTTGTCGGTTATATTTATTATTTCGTTTATCGAGGGTGTTTTCTTATCAGGTAAAGCCAAAATTGCAATCTCATTGTAAAAAGTATTTTGTGCGTCTTTTACCGTTTGATTTTCTCGTTGTCTTTTTGTTTGAACAGGAAGATTAGGTTTTGGAAATTCTTGGTTGATCCTTTTCCCTCCTTCAACTGATAGTTCACTCCAAACCAGCTCTTGTTGACCATAATCGGGAGTTACCCATGGTGCAGCACATCCCGCAGGCCCAATAAAAACACCAAAATCTAGTTCTAACCTTCCAGCTTCAAGAGAAGCAAAACGAACCATGTCTCGCCAAGGTTTAGACCATGTTTCCATTTTATCATTGGGTTGACTCAAGCTTCCGCCTTTGTACTCATCTGTAATTTCGTATCTAATTTCTGTAGTATCAATAATAGTCTTCTTTTTCCATTTACGAGGACCAAAAGGACCAACACCACCGTCTAACACCATACAACCAGATAAGCCTTTTGCTTTCATTTCTTCTAGGTCTCTCGTAATGGCTTCTTTGTTTGTAGGAGTTTGTAACCACCACCACCAGGCCTGTGGTCTTACCTCATGAGGTGGGTTTTTGAAGTTTTCTTCAAGAGCTTTAATTTCAGAATTACTTGGGTTTGATATTTTTCGACATGAAGTAACAAGTAGAAGTAACTCAATGCAGATAATGATTACAAATAAAATAAAAGTTTTGTTTTTCATAAATAACTCAAACTTTAAGTAAATAATTATTGTTTCTGTGTCTTCTTTACCAAAGGGAATTCTGAATGTTCAGTGCGCGAATTATTAATAAGATAAAGTAACTCTAGAGCCTTATTGGGGTTTACGTTAGCCAAATTATTATTTTCGCCGATATCTTGGTTTAAGTTGTAAATTTCTATTGGTTTATCTTTAAATTTAACAGCTTTCCATTTGCCTTTTCTAACTGCTTGAATAGGGCCTTGTCTTTCATTAAATTCCCAATACAAATAATCATGTTTTTGTTGCTTTTCATTATTTCCTAAAAGTGTAGGCAAATAGGAAACACCATCTATTTCATCACTTGGTGTTATACCTGCTAACTCACATGCTGTTGGTAAAAAATCCCAAAACGAAGATATATGATTCGTTTTTGTTCCTGCTTTGATTTTACTAGGCCAGTAGGCGACAAAAGGTGTATGAATTCCACCTTCATACAAATCGCGTTTATGCCCCTTAAAATCATCATTACTATTAAAAAATTCGTTTTTCAAATCATCGTATTCGTGACCATTGTCGCTAGAAAAAATAACTAACGTGTTTTCAGCTACACCAAGATTTTCGAGTTCTTCGATAAGGTTACCAATATGTCTGTCCATGGTAGAAACCATTGCTGCATAAGTAATATGACCATCTTCATCATGACGATAATGCCCCGGTATCATTTTCCGCTTAGGCCATCCCAAATTTTTGTACTGCTCTTTTTCTTCTTCAAGAATAGTTAACTCAAAATGTGGAATAGTATAAGTCAAATACAAAAAGAACGGCTTTTTATGATTATTATTAATAAAATCTGTTGCCTTTTCATTTATTAAATAATGGATGTGTTCCCCTTTTTTATTTTGAGGGTCATTACCTTCTATCGCAACCCGTGTTTCGTTTTCAAATACACTTTTAGGGTAATAATGATGAGCAGGAGAATGTTGATTGAATCCATAAAAGTAATCGAACCCTTGTTTGTTAGGCACACCATCTGAAAGATTTTCCGCTAATCCCCATTTCCCAACAATTCCAGTAGCATATCCTGCACGTTTTAATTCTTCTGCAACAGTAACATCTTTTTCACTTAAATCAACCGGAGTTCCACTGGCCGTCCATCTTGGATTACCTCTAACAGTACTATGTCCAGTGTGTTTACCCGTCATCAAAACAGCACGCGAAGGTCCACATACAGTTGATCCCGTATAGTGATTCGTAAATACCATGCCTTTAGCGGCCAATTTATCAATATTTGGTGTTTTTATTTTGTCTTGACCATTAAATCCTAGATCTCCATAACCAAGATCGTCAGCTAGGATAAAAATAATGTTGGGTTTTGTAGCTACTTTTGTATTTTTATTAGTTGTTTCACTTTTACAACTTGACATTAATGAAAACAAGACCAATATGAGTATTAGATAATTCGTTTTAAATATTTTCATCCTAAGACCTTATTTTTTTAACAGTTAATTATGCGAGAAGCTATTAATAAAAACAAAATTAATTATCTTTAATTCTAATACTATCCTGTAAAATCATGTTGCTAATATTCACAATATTAATCAACAAATGTGTACTACTCGTAAATTCAAAATATTTCCTAATTTTTCTATTTTATTGGCAATATGCCCTACGCCAATAGCACAATGATGCGAAGGCCCTTGTTTAGACCATTCGTTCATAAAAGCTCTTGCTCCTATTGAAAAACGGTAACGACTGTTGGTATTTCCAATATGCAGAACAGGCCCTTCAACAGATTCCCCTTCAGCTACTAGTAAAAAAACATCGTCTTTTCCTTCTACAACTGATAATAAGGTTACAGGGCCATGTTTCACAGTCATTTGAATGGATAACCCTTTTCCTGGTTTACCGTGATACACCGGTAATGGCACTAACTGTACATTTCCTTCAGCAATAGCAAAATGTGCAGGCCCATCATGACCAAGCATAACAATATCATCATTAAAATCCATGGCATAAAACTCAGAAAAAGACCCACCAACTCCAAAGGCATCCATAATTTTCATGGCTTGAGCATTTTTCACTTCATATTCTCCTGCAACTGGAATGTTTTTACCCGTAAGTAACGTGTTTCCTGCTATTACTGAGGTCACTATATTTTCATATTCGTTAGCGGTTTCCCCTTCGTAATAATAGGCCATAGACCCTAAATTGTGGTTTTCTACCAATTTATCTAGGGCAATTGATGTTTTTGCAGCACGGACCAATTCAGACTGTTCACAGGCATCTATAACCTCAAAGGTGCTTTGGAATTCCTTTATTTTCTCTTCCACTTCAGCATCGGTAACCGCATCACGATATTTTTTCACCTCACACATTTCTAAAATTTCAATGTGTGTGCCAAAAGCAGCTGATTGCTTTGTAAGGTCTGAATATACATCTAACATACCGCAGTAATAATGTCCTAAAACCCCTAGCCTATTATTTGCCATTACCTTAGCAACATTTGCTGCATCAATCCAATCATGAATCTCATCCCAAACGGCTGGCTCATCTAAATAGCCAGTGACAAATTCATAATCTATTCCTGAACGATTAAATACATTAGCCAACTCTGGCACAGAACAGGCTTGACAATGCGCTAACCATTCACCTGTCATTTTACCACGATCTCCAAGTTTATTAAAACTTTCGTAATCAATAGCTGCCACGGGTTGAATATTTAAAATCACAACGGGGCATCCTAATTTTTGAACCACAGGCAAAACCGTAGATGACAAGGCATAGGTAGAGACATATAAGAATAACATATCGACATCTTCAGTTTTTAATACTTGTGCTTTTTCTCTTGCCCTTACAGGAGAATCAACTAAACCTACGTTAATCACTTCGGCTCCGAAGCTTTCCATCTTATCGGCTACTTGTTTTTGATAGCCCTCTAATCGTTCTAATAAGCCATCAAATTGAGGCCAATAGGTATCTAAACCGATACCAAATAATCCTACTTTTATCATTTCTTAATTATTTATCATTATAATCTAACTTAAAATCTAACCATGATGCCTTATCTGCTTTATTCCCTGTAATAGGCTGCTGTAATGTTGTACTCTTTGAGCTTAAGTTCAACATGACTTTTAACTTCTTTTTATTAGGTTTACTGTTGAGTTGTTCCCAAGGAATTTTCACCTCAAAGGTTTCTCCTACCAAACTTGGAACTGTCGTAATTTCTCCACCTCCATTGATATAACTAAACTGTAAACTTGTGGCATCAGTCATATATTTTGAATCCAACTGACTGTTTTCAAACGCAATAACATCATTGGTTTGTCCATTTACTGTTATAGATAGTTTTCCTTTTTTAAACACAACATCAATCACATCATCATTGAATCGTATTTGTTGTGCATATGCTTTTTCAGCACCATATCTAATGCCTGACATAGCTGTTTTTTCTTCACTAAAAACAACGCCCGCTATATGCAACGCTTCTTTATTCCATAAAAAGTAATTAATTCCAGAAAGTTTTAAATCGTAGGCCGTAGGTCCTTCTACCTTCTGTTGAGACGTTAAATAGACAGGTTGTGCATGTACATATTGCGAAACAAAACGGTCCTCCATATCATCTAACCATTCATCTAATATTCCATCCACCTTAATAGGAACGGTCTTTTTAATGGTTGTTATTTCAGGGCCTAATTCCTTATAAACTATTGGCACGTTAATATTAGAAAGTAGCTGTCTTAAAAATTCCTTTGAAGCATTACTAGACTTTTCATCAACATTTATCGTTGACAAGATAATTTCTCCTTTTTTATAAGGTATTGAAATCATTACAGGTCCTGCTTCTTTAATTCGCCATAATCCCATGTCACTTTCAAAACCTTGCAATAATACTTTGGCATTTTTTGGTATGCCTTTAAAATAACCATCTGTTATGGTCGACTTAAAATTCCCTGAAGAAATGCCTTCCAGTAAAGGATGATTATTAATTTTAGTGGCCATATAATTCACATCTTCCTTAACAGGAGAAACTTCTATGTCTCTAAAACCTTTGGCTATTTTGGATGAAAACAACACAACTGTGCCGCCTTTTTCTGCCCATTTTTTAATATTTTCCTGATTAGCCCCCTCAAAAGCAAACATGTATTTGGTGTCTTGATGACCCATCAAGTTTTGATTGTTAGCACCTGTTATTCTAGATATCATTTCAGGAGAAATGGAACCTTCGAGAACAACTTCTCCATCAAGTTGTTTTGCCTCTTTGTTTGCTAAGTAGCTAAGCACATTATCAAATAAGCGTTTTGCTTGAGGGTTTTCTAAATTATCAATTACATGAAGTTGACACGCCAATAATGTTCCTTTACCATAAAAGATTTCAGCTAAACTCATTTGCGTATTTTTTGCTGAAGCCGCCAATGGTCTCCAATTTCCTGATTCATACTTATCGATACTGCTTGGGCGGGAATAAGCATCATCTGCCACTCGACCATCAAAAGTATTCCATAGGTGTAATGATGTATTGGTAATACCCTCAAAAACAGGATGCTTAGGCGCTAAAACAGTAGCGAACTTAGCATAGCGTAAATCTTTATTCAATCCTTCCCACCCCATAGCTGCATAAGAATGTAGATGTACTAAATTAGCCGACCAAAATTGAAATTTTATAGGAAACCATGTGGGCACTTGCTCTTGTTTTAAACATAATATATTGCCACCTTCATTTAAGTAATTTAAAATATCGCCTTTTAAGGCTTCGAGTGCTCTATTACTAGCATGCTCAGGAATTACCCAAAGCACCTTCTCCTTTGCATTGGGTATTATTTTATTGGTTGTGGCCTTATATCCAGCTGCTAAAAGTTTATTCGCCAATTCTGCATCATCAAAAACGCGAATAGATTGCGTTGACTTAGTCTTTTTTTGTTGTATTGGATGTATTGAAATAGTATCGGCAGATAAGATTTTCTCTTTCTTTTTTAACAGCGCGATAATACTTGTAGCCGATTTTGGTGCTATGGCTTTGATCTTTATTTTTCTTTGCTCACCTGGCACTATGTCTAATAACTGCTTTTTACCTTCATGACCTTCCCATTTCCATTCAACCTCGAATTGGTCTTTTGTTTCGCTATCATTACAAATAACCAATTCGCGTTGAAATGGTTGGTTGGCATCACAATATTTTTCACGAGGCCAAAAGAATGTCGTCACGGGTTGTAAAGCATGCCTTAATTTTATGATCACATCGTTTTGACGCTTTTCTTTTTCCAAATTATTGGGTGCTGTAAATTCATAACCCTCTGCTGAATGTGGCCTCTGTTTTAAACCAAGAATTGAAATTCTAAATGGCATAAAGCCTGAAATTCCAAAATAACGCATTTCTAAAATATTACGCTCATAAGCCGCAGCTTCTTCTACATATCTTTCGTGTACCGATGTGATTTCGGGTGCACTAGGCAAGCGTTGGTCTGCTCTTGCTCCTACCCAAAACTCTCCAGTGATCAAAGGTCTGTTGTCTTTTGTTTTCCAGTCGTTCATGATGCGAGCATAATGGTCCTGCATGTGCAAAGACACCATATCTTGATTCGGACTAAACCATCCTGCACCTGATAGATTTATAGGACGTGTATCATCATGCTTTTTGACAAAATCTGGCAGTTTTGAAATCCAAGGCAAGTGCAAATCAAAATCAAAACGCAACATTTCATTTTCTATATCCCAAATAACAACCGATGGAGAATTTCTATCGCGCTTCACCCATGCCTCATACTCGCGTTCAAGATTGTCTAATAATTCATCGCCTCCTCTAGCGTATAATTGACCATTTACTGACCAAACAGCAGATTGATTTACTATTAAAACACCTGCTTCATCTGCTCCCAAAAAAATATCTGGATGCGGCATAAATGCATGAACTCTGCATGCATTAGATTCGAACAACTCTTTATGCATTTTAAAAACTTCACGATGAAAATCTACACCACTACGAAATAAATGATAATGAGACTCTCCTCGTAATTTAGTTGGTACGCCATTTAACATAAACGTTTTACCTTCAATCCAAAACTCACGAAAACCGAAACGAGTCTCTATAACATCTATTCCTGAGTTCGTTTTTAAAGTCGTTTTTAAAACATACAAATTGGGATGATCTGGACTCCAAGGCTCAGGGTTTTTCCATTTCGTTTTTATTGAGTTTACGCCATTTTTAATACTACCAAGCTCTACATCTGGGATTTTTAAATCTACTTTTTCACCATTTGGCCATTTAAAAACTTCAAAAGAGACTTTTTGTTTATTAGAATTAAGCTCTCTATTGATCTCAAATTCAACCTCAATTTCGTTTAAACGAGTAGAGGTCTTTACAAAAATATCCTGAATATATTGAGGGCTCCTTTCTTCCAATATTGGTACATCATCTATACCTCCAGGATGTTTAAACCTGTTTTCATCTACCTTCATATAGTTAGGACCAACTTGCGTAATTAAACGATTACCATCTACTGCGCCGCTTTTATCGTAGACAAAAATGGCAATGGTATTTTCACCTTTTTCAATATGATTTGTAACATCAAATTCAAAGGGCGTATAAGAACCTATATGAGACCCCACTTTTTTCCCATTTATGTAGACGCCACTTATTAAATCTACCCGGCTCAACATTAAAAAATAGCGTTTATTCTTTTGTTTATCTACATTGTATTTGGAACAATACCATGCGGAATGGTATGCTCTACCTTTATCAAAAGCATGAGGGACTGAAACTAGTTCAGGAGTATTTTTTATGTGCTTCTCTTGATTTTTAAAAAAAGTCCAAGGCTTATTTAACACCATCTGAGTTCTTGCATGAGCATCTGCTTGATTAAATCCAGGTGCTTGTCGCTTTATAAACTCGACGTTATAAACAGGTAATTTATCACTAATCGTATTTAACCATTCCAAATTCTGGTTACCTACCAAACGTTTTATATGATAATCTGCGCTTTGGGCAAAAAGCACCTCAACAGAAATTACAATAACTACAAAAAGAATCTGGTTCAATTTTTTCATTCGTTTTATTTTTTTAGACTGTCTTTATTTCTTAATTAAAGTTATTGGTCCTTCTATACCTGTTGGCACCAAATCTTTATATCGCTTTGTCCATTCAAACGCCATCTTATTGTTTTTAAGAGATTTGGCATAATTAGCTAAAACGGTTGTATAATGAATTTCAATGGCATTCTCTCCCTTCTTGAGGTAATCTGAAATTGAATAGACCGCTTTTCCGTACCAGCGTTTTCCAACGTTCTGTCCGTTCACATACAATTCTGTGACACCTTCATTTACATTTCCTAAATCTAAATGAGTGAAACCTTCTGCATTATTTATCGTTGTTTTGTAAACAATTTCGCCACCAAAAGTATTTTGAGTACTATCTGTTGACTTACTGAAATCAATAAGCGTAGGCATATCCCAAGTAAACACTTTTTCATCTTTTCGCTTGCCAATGACTTTCCAATGAACATCAAGCACTTTAGATTCTTTTATTTTAGCCACAACTTCAATAGCTTTTTCTGCAGGTTTATCATCTCCAAAAACTAGTAGAAGGGATTCCAAAGGGTTTAAAGTAACACTTAACTCATTTGAATTTGACTCAAAATAATAAGGCTTTTTCTCTCCTGTTTCAGGATTCCAGATATATGGATATTTGCCATCAACAGGAAATTTAGCGTCAAATGATGTTGTGCTATAACGGTGTACATTGGTGAAGAAATAAATATCTTTTTCATCGGTATATTGATGAATTTGATATACGTTTTCAGTGGGGTTACTTATCACGACATCAGCTTCCAATTGGGTTGTTTTCAGAACATCATTTGTCCAGTTGAATAAAGCGTCTATGGACTCCGGTTGTTTCACTTGGATTACTGATTCAGGATAATTAGCCAATAAACCTGTCATGGTATTATTAACTAAGTCATCGTTTTTTACATATTCTGAAAAATGTAAAGACTTCATAGGCAATTGATCTATGACAATAATTTTACCTCCGGATTCTACAAATAGCTTGATGTTCTCTGCTGCCTTAGGACTTAATGATTTTAAACTGGCAAAAACTAATAATTTGTAGGTCATGTTACCATAGGTAATTCCTTCTTCATTTATAGTAGCGCTTTCAAGAACACCTTGATTAATATACTCAGCAGAATATCCTAATTGACTTATTGGTTCCCATAATCTATACAAGTACTCTGGCTCCATATGGAAAGGCGTTCTTGCTAAACCTTTATCTCCCCATAGGTCAGCGGTTGGACCTAGGATTGCAATAGATTTATCGGCTTGAGAGTTTTGAAAAACATAAGATAATCTAGAATTATAATCTATCCAATTAGACAAGTGTTTCCACCAGGTGTTTTGCTCACTAAAATAAGCCCCAAAACGTATCCAACCAGGGAATTCCACTTCTGGTGGCGAATAATTATAACCGTGTAACACAGAATGATTTATTCCGGTTATGAAATTCATATCATCATGCTGCTTTATTTCCTCTAGGGTTGCTTTAAATACACCTCCCAGATTGGTCATGGTTTCACAACTTGTAATCTTTTTATCTGTTAGATGCGCTCCCGCTGAAGCATACATATTCCAAATCATATAGCCGTGAGATTGGTTCCAATCCCAAACAGAATCTTTCATCTCAACGGTATAAATCCAATTGTTGCTCTCGGGTATATCTGGAATCATGTAACCATCTAACATACCCATTAAAAAAGGAGTGCCGTATGCTTGATAGCGGCAAAGAATATTATTGTCTTCGCAAAAATCTTTATACGTCTGTGTGAAGTTTTTCAAAAAAACTTCAACCAATAACTTATTATAATCGTAGCGTACACGCTTTAATTGGTCTTTGAACTCAGGAGTAAAATTTTCAGAATAGGTTCCTTGTGAGTAGTTGCCATTAGCTTGATAAAAAACAAAGGGCAGCCAGTTATCTAGTTTATAGCCATAGGCCTCAAAAAACAGATGCTCAAAACCATCCGTCCAATTCGCTCCAGAAACTTCAATGCTATCACAAAATATAGCTCGAATTAAATCACTAAGCGGAATACCTGAACGTTCAGATATTTTCTTCATCCGATTTAAATATGCCAAGGTCATTTCCTTTTTATAATGGTCCATTACAGGACCAGCGCCACCCGGAGCACCCAGTGTAACATCTCTAAAATTTTGCTGAATTAAACCATAGGACAATACATAATTACCTTTTTGTACTATTTGATAAGATATTTTTCCGTTGGCGTCTATGTGATTTTTTAAATCGACTATTTGGTTCGTATCATTACAATTTTCGGGCACTAATTTTACAAATGACAATCTATAAGCTGTTCTTTTACTGATGTGCTTTTGAGATCTATTGTTTTTGTGCTTGTCTTTAAATAATTCTATCAATCTAGCTTCATCAACTTCAATAGTTGCACCCTGTTTATAAAGAATATGATCTGATACCATACGTTGAGACGTTTCATTGTCTTGAAGAAACTCTCCCCCAAAAGGCCAACCTGTACCTGCAATCATATCGGCAATCATACCCAAATCTTTCGTTTTCTTACAGGCATGAACTACCATATCAATCCATACATCACTCATCCAAACTAGGGACTTATCGCTATTATCAGGACCTACAGGCATTGCAATAGGATTTATTTCAACACCACCAAAACCAACACTATGTAAAGACTCTAATTCTCTATCTAGTTCACTTGCCTTAACTTTATTTCCGTTCCACCACCATCGCACAAAAGGACGTGCTTCAGCTGGTGGGTTTTGAAAGCCCATGAATAAATCTTGAGTTTCCATTTTATCATTTTGAGTCCTACAGGAACTTAAAATTAACAAACAAAGCCATAGATATATTAAATTCCAGGTATTTTCTTTTTTTACTAAAATCTTTTTACAACCCATATATACCTAATTAAAGTGTTTCATAATTTCTTTAGTGATCAACTCATGTCCTTTTTCATTAGGATGATTTACTTGTGCCATATACTTTTTAAGTTTTTTCTTTTTAGAATATAAAAACTCAAAAGCCTTATAACTATCAACCAACTCTATATTATAAGTCTCAGCTAGTTTTCTTATTTGATTAGCGTGTTGCCATAGTTTATTTTCAGGATTACTATAATCAACCCTACTATCAGGTGAGGGTGTTAATAAAATAACAAGAATGTCATTCTTTAAAGCACTTTCTATCATGTATTCCCAAGCTCGTTTTGCCTTTTTTAATCCTATCTTTCGGTCATTTAAGCCATAATCTATAAATAGAACATCAGGGTTAAGATTTAAAACTTCATTTTCAAACCTTTCGGCTCCTTTTACAGAGTTTTCTCCTCCAATTGCAGTAATAATAGAATTTACAACGGCATGGGGGTATTCTTCTTTAATTTTCCTTAAAACCTGATACGGATAAGAAGACAAGGTATTAACTACAGGTGTTTTAAAATACCCTGAAGGCACACTATGCCCGTGAAAAACAATATTTATAGTTCTATTATTTGGCCACTTTACATTAAGTTCTTTCTTAATTTCCAATAAATAATCTTGATCTTTTTTACTTTCGATTTCTACAACCTGAGCAAAACCAAATCCATAAAAAAGAAACATCAAACAAAATATGATATGATTTCTAAGCATTTTAAAAGATGTATTTTTTAATAATTCGTTTCAAATGAATATGTTCCTGGGTTTACCTGAAAAACAAAAGCTTTATTTGTTTTGCTAATTAATTTTATATCTGAATTACTATCAAATTCTACTCCGTTTACCTTAATGCTTTCTTGTGTATTTCCTGGCACAAAAACTTGAGCAGTTGTATTTGGAGGTACTATTATATCTAAATTAAATTGCTTATTGACTATTTTCCAACTTGAACTTACTTTGCCATAAGGCGAATTATAAGTAGCTGCCGCAGACGTTAAAGGGCCGCCTGGAATAGGAGCAATTTCTATTTCTTTGTAGCCTACTTTAATAGGTTTAATACCCGCAATGCGTTCGTACATCCAACGACCAATAGCTCCGTAGGCATAATGGTTGAAAGAATTCATACCACCTTTGTTAAAACCATCTTTATGGGTGTAACTATTCCAACGTTCCCACATAGTAGTTGCCCCTTGATTTATGGAGTAGAACCAAGATGGGTAGGTTTCTTTAAACAAAATTTCATACATCAAGTCGGTCTCGCCTATTTTATCAAGTACCAGAGGCAATAAAGGTGTACCTAAAAAACCGGTACGCAAATGGTTATCGGTTAGTTTTATTTGTTCCAATAAATGAGGTACTGCTTTTTGCGCTAATTCATCATCCAACAAATCGAATGCTAAGGCTAATAAATAAGCGGTTTGAGTTTCAGGACCTTCAATAATGCGTCCTTGAGTATCGAAAAAACTATTTTGAAATACATCGCGAATTGCATCAAATAAAAGCTCATATTCTTTGGCTTCAGACTTAAATCCTAGCACTTTTGCTGCTTGAGCAGTTAGATTAACAGAATGTGCATAATGGGCAGTAATAATTAGCTTATTTGAGGTTACACCAAATCGCTCATCTCTTTTGTGTGTTGAATAGGGTTGCAACCAATCGCCATGTGTAAACATTTTAACAATATGGTCTTTAGCATTTGACTGATAAAATCCTACCCATTTTTTCATACTTGCATAGTTTTCCTCCAAAACACCTACATCACCAGTACGTTGGTAAGTTTCCCAAGGGACAATAGTGATCACATCACTCCAACCAGCTCCAGCTCTAAGTCTACCACCTAAAGAAGGTACCATTACAGGCACCGCACCATCTTCATCTTGATCGTTTCGTACGCTTTGCAACCAACTCATCCAAAAGGAATGCACATCACCTAAGAAAAACGAGGTGGGTGCAATTACCTGAGCATCTCCTGTCCAGCCTGCTCTTTCATCGCGCTGCGGACAATCGGTTGGTATATCAAGTGTATTACCTCTTAATCCCCAAATAATATTGCTTTGTAGTTGATTTAGTTTTTCGTGTGACGAGTTAAACTCAACATTCAAATTATAATCAGAATGTTGCACAACACCTATTACCCACGATTTATCTGGTGTAGCATTTGCATTAAAACCACTCAACTCTACATATCTAAAACCGTGAAACGTAAATGTTGGTTGATATTCAATTTGTCCATCTTCTTTAGCGGTATAATAATCGGTTGAAACTGCACCTCGGTAATTTTTAGTATACATACGTCCATCTTGCTGAAGCATTTCGGCAAAGCGTATTTTTAAGGTTCCATCTTTATCCATTGGCACTTTAATACGCGGTACACCCACCATATTTTGTCCCATATCAAAAATTACCACACCTTTATCAATCTCTGTAATAGCAATTGGAGCTAACTCTTCTACAGATTTAACTGTATTGTGTCGCTTAGGTGTCAAACTAATTTGTGCATCTATATCTCCAGCAACTACCTTTTGCCAACTTGCATCATCAAATGATGTTAACGACCAAGATTTTTGTTCTTTTCGTGCATCATATTGCTCTCCATCATAAATTCCAGCATAAACAATTGCTCCCTCTTGGGTAGCTTTCCAACTTTCATCACTAATAAAGGTTTTAACATCACCATTGGTATATTTTACTTCAAGTTGACACATTACTTTGGGCGAAACTTTTGGATAGCCTCTAAGCATTAATCGACCTGCATACCAGCCCTCTGCCAGAGCAATTCCAATGGCATTAGAACCATCTTGCAAATGATCTGTTACATCATAAGTTAACGTTTCAATGCGTTTATTGTAAGGGGTCCAACCTGGAGCCATTACATCGTCGCCAACCTTTTTGCCATTGATTTTAGCTTCAAAAAGTCCCTTTGCCGTAATGTACAATCTAGCAGATTCAATTTTAGAGTCAAGAGTAAACTCATTTCGCAAGTACTGTACTTTATAAGAGGTTTTATTCGTTTTTGGCGACTTTGCTTTATCAACTTTTGACAAGCTAATCCATTTGGCCTGCCAATCGGAGTTATGAAGTAGTCCTAACTCAAAGTTAGCCACCTCACTCCAAGCTGAAGCATTTTTATCTTGATCCCAAAACTTTAGCTGCCAATACACTTTTTGTCGCGAAGAGAGTTTTTTTCCTTTGTATTTGACAAATAGAGTTTGCTCACTTTCCACTTTTCCGCTTTCCCATAAATCAGCATTATTTGGCAGTAGTTCTGGTTTAGAAGCAACTACAATAGAATAAGCTGTTTGCTTTTTGATGTTTTTATCTTGTGGTAGTTTCCAAGAAAAAGAAGGTGTAGCATCGTAAAAACCTATTGGATTTTTAAATTGCTCACTTACTACCAACTCCTGTGGTGGAATAGTATTTTGAACTGAAGAACACGAAACCAAAAATAGTATTGCCAGTATGACTGTTACCAATCTATTGCTCGAAATTATGTACATGTTATTTTATATTTGTGTGTATTATTTATTATTGTTTAATCGTTTCAATACTTATCGGACCTAACAATCCCGAAGGCTGTAATTTTGATTTCGGTTTGATATCATCAATAACTAACCAAGTATATTTTTCATTTTCTGACCGTTGTTTGTCTTTTATCAATTGGTTTCGCCATAAATTAACCACTTCTATTTCCAATTGATTTTCTCCTTTTTTTAGTGCTTTTGAAATGTTTAAACGATAAGGCGCTATCCAAAGCCCTCCCATATCTTTTCCATTTAGTTTTACCTTAGCCATCACAGAAAGCTTTCCTAAATTCAAATAAAACGCTTTATTTTTTGAAAGCTTGTCTATTGTAAAAGTGGTTGTATACGTTGCTGTTCCGGAATAATATTTAATTTGCTCGTTTTCTGATGTAGACCAATCCTCTAAAGTATTAAAAACGATAGGTTCCTTAGGACCGATTTCCTTATTTGAGAAATCTACTGAAAACGGATTTTTCAATTCGCTTACTGTTTCAAATGCAGGGAAATTTTCTGTACTCGTCGATTTTTCTAATAACTTATTATCTTTAGTAAACACAATAAACCAACTCTGAGCCGCTTTTAATCGTAAAGGTATTTTTACTCCCGTTTTCGTGATTTCAAACTCTGGTAATGCTCTGATTTCTCCACTAACTGCATCCCAAAGTTGTGGTTTCAAATCTTTACGCACTCTAAAAACTGGAGATAATTCTATGGTTTCATCACTTTGATTTGTGATAAAATAAATATCCATTTCTGGCGTAGTTCTATGTGTCCATAACACAGGTGCATCATCAGAAACGTTCACATCTTCTGCTAATTTTAGCTTTTCAAAGACTTCAGATAATTCGTAACCGTCTAACACTTTACCTTTACCTAATGCTTTATCCATTTTACCTTGATTGTAGGTACCACTCCACATTTTGTTAGCAATGGTTTTAACGATTTCGTCGCTTTCTGGATAATTTTGTAAACTTGGCGATTTTTCAGGTTTTTGTCCTAAAATGACTCCTCCTTGTTGCACCAACTCTTCTATCTTTTTTAGCAGTTCTGGTCGCATGGTTTTAAAAGGTGGCAACACCATAACTTTATAAGACATACCATCTGGTAACACAAAACGTCCATCTTTTACAGACAATCTGTTTAGAATTACTTCGGCATTGATATAGTCATACGAATAGCCTTTTGGAATTTCAGGAACACGACCGCCCGTCATTATTGGCGTGTCTTCTCCAATAAAATAACACACATCTGCTACATATTTACCTTGTTGTAACACATGTTGGCAACGTCTTAAATAATCAAAATAAGTATCGGCTTGATTAAACCATGTATTATGGCGATTGAATTCTGTACCAAACCAAGCATTCATTCCTGGTTTACGATTATCGTCTGGTTGTTGAATGTATAAGTGCAAGACAAAATGATTGACACCTTCTGTTAACGACCAATCGCCTCGTTTTTTTAACATGGCTGGGTGCCTAAGGTACGTTTTTCGAGAAGATGTAAACGCTTCAGCAGAAGTGATAGGTTTTCCGTATGTGTGAGACGTTGATGAAGAGGCTTTACATTCTATATTACCCAATGTACCTTCGTTCCAAAACTCTCCAGAAATCAAATCGGATTGCCCACCATACATCATAAACTCTCCAGGAAAGCCCCAATGTCCATAATTTTCTAACCAGGTTTTCAAATTGTGTTTATTACTTGCTTTTTTTAAAGCTCCAACATACTCATACGCTACATCATCGGCAATAGAGCGACGTAAATCCCAAAGAAAACGCTCTGATTCTTCTACGCTTCCAACAATTCTACCAGAAAGTACAGGTAAATATTTTACAGGGTCGTAGCCATATTTTTCTTGAAATTTTACTTCATAATCGTCAGTCCAATTTTGAGAACCCATTTCATAACTATCTGCTATCACATATTTAAAGGCAGATTTGCTTTCTTCTGGAATGCGTTTTAACAATTCGCCCACGAAATTATCAAAATGATATTGGACAAGCTTGCTATTCATTTTATCAACTTCATACCCTACGCCTTGAGGTGCAGCTGGTGCATTTTTAGTTCCTGTAGGCGACATTCCCATTCGTAAAACAATCCAATTTCCTTTGGGTGCCTTCCAATTTAAATTTCCATTTTTATCAATTTTATCGCTTATATCAACAACCTGATTTGGATCTAAACTTAATTCTTTAGATTGAAGTTCCTCTTGCCTGCTAAAAACATAAGTATCCCATTTTGGCTTTGGTGTAGGGTGCATTTTACCCAACTGTTTTTCGATGTATTTATCTAGTATTGGAGCTTCTGAAATCGTAATTTCAGCAAATCCATATGTTTTTTTACGAGAACTAAACTGACTGAACTTCAACTTAAATTGCTGAGATGTAACTTCCGGTAATATTGTAGCATAAGCACCTTTTAAAATTGGTCCTACATTCGGAGTGCTTTTATAACGGTCGAAAGTGAATTTTTTGATTACTTCCTCTTTTCCATCTACAATAGCAGATAATTCTACCTTACACTTAAAATCTTGACTGGGTGTTAATGAAATAGAACGTGCCTTTATTTCTTCATCTAAAGTAAAAGTTATTTCTAAAGCTTGCTTTCCTTGAACCTCAAAACGAGTGTCTGATTCTGTGTTTCCATCAATTAGTGCTTTTACATCTACATCATTCCAATTGGCAGTTACTTTGGTTGGGATGAATTGTGTACTTTTTTGTTCTGTCTCAGATGTTTTAAAAGCTAACGTATGTGTGTCTTGAAATTTTTCGTTTGGCTGTTTTAATTTAACGTTAACTAACTTACCTCCTTCAACTTTCGTTTCACTAAAGGTTAAATAACGCATTGCTTTTTCAGAATCTACCCAAGGTCCCCCACTTTGACTCCAACCTGGACAATTAAAAACGCCTATATCTACACCAATTCGTTTTCCTTCAACAACAGCATGCACCATGTGTGACCACCACTCTTCACTTAACATAGGTACTTTTCCGTCTTTACGAGCTGGGTTAATATTACCAATTAAGGCACCACCAATTCCCGCTTTTTTCATGGCTTCTAAATCTTTGGTAATACCTGATTTAGAAATATCATCATTAATCCAATACCAATAGCACCAGAGGTTGTTTTCTTCTGTTGGGTTTGCAAAATTTGATTTTATTATTTCGTAATTAAATTTTTCTACTTCTGTATTTTTAGAACTATTGCATGACAATAAGCCTAAAAACAATACTGATGATAACATCAAAAACTTTAAATTATTTTTTAAAAACATATGCGAAATTGGTTTTACTAACTCTTTTGAATTGTTATTCTTTTATTGATTGATTTAAATTATAAACATTTTTTCTAATGTCATTTAAATCACCTACTATCAAATAGTAAGTATACTCATACACTGTATTTTTATTAAATGTTGCTTTGCTTAATGGTGCCATATACGATGTTGCTCTGTCGTGAGCTTCATAACCTGGGTCTCTAGACATTCCTGCTAAAAAATTAGTAGAGATTGGTGTGTAAACTCCCATTCCCCATAAATTATCGTCGACAAAAGCCATCCAGCTTTCGGTAACCATATTATTTTTATATTTTCCCCAAAAACCACTTGTTAAGTTTACTACTTTTGGTTTATTGATTGGTTCTCCCGTAAAAGGTTTATCACCAAAATAAGAATACAAATTATTTAAGGCTGATATTGGGTAAACTGCAGGTAATTCTTGATTATGTGATTTTCCTTCTCCATAAATAGTATCTGTTCTATGACAGGATAATTTATTTTGAACTTTAATTACATTACCTTCTAATGTTGTCCACTGCTCCATGATTGCTTCTGCAGGTTTATTTTTCATATCCCACAACATAGGAATACATTTTACATACAATGTATTTCCTTCTTGTTTGTATTCTAGAATTTCTGCTCGATTTTTATAGCAATCACCCACTTGAATGGGATTCCAAGACCAAGGCGACCATGCTTTTTTCTGACCTTCTTCTTGCCTATTAATTATATTACCTCCGTAATAAGATTGCTGAATATACCTACCTTCATCATGAACATTTACAATATTTCTATCTACGTCTGATTTAGAAATATAAGCAATAGCACCTCCTCTTGTTAAATCTAATTTTAAACGAAGTGAGTCATTACTCAATTCCATAAAAGTTGGAATAGCAGAATTGATTCGGGCTGAATCTTTTTGTGCATAGGAATGATCAGAAAGCGCCAAAAGCGACAGTAGAATAACATATATGTTTAATTTAATCATAGTAAAAATTAGTTCAACTTATTTAGTAACCACATCCCAAACTTTTGAATGTATTGATTTTCCATCTTTATTTTCTACAGTGAGGACAACAGTCCAATGGTCTGCAGTTTTGTATTGATGAACTGGACTCTGTTCTTTAGAGGTAGTTCCGTCTCCAAAATCCCATGTCCATTTTTCAATGATACCCAACGATTCATCTTTAAATGCGAAAATACGCCTGTCTCTATCTACCTCAACAAAAGACCAATTAGCTTGTAATTTTGGTTGCAAGGGTTTTATCAATGGCATTAATCTGAATGCATTCATATAGTCGCCATCATGAATCATTTTAATATTATGTGCTAGGTTTATAAAATCCTTTCTTTCCTTATTGTCATCATCATAATCAAGAACGCTCCAAGACATTGCAATAATTTCATTTTCTTTTAAGGTAGAAACTGCAGAACGATTAATGCCTTCAATAGCGGCATAGTCGAATGGCGTTATCCAAAATTCCAGTTGAAGTTTACCTGATTTACCTTGCTCTAAATTGTGCTTATAAGCTGAATTGGCATAAGGGAAATTTTTAATCCACGGCGTATTTCCCCAAACCATAGCCCAATCTTTATTTACAGCAGGAATGAAAACATGGTAGTTCTGCGCGTGTGCTCCATGTCCTCTAAAATGTAGTTCTTCAATTGGAATATTTCTTTTGTTGGCGTTCCACTTTTTTATAAAGTTACCTCCAGAGACATCAGCATCTACCACCAATTCAAAAATATCTTGCCTAATATCCAATTGCTCAAATTCCCAGAAATCATCAAATACCTCAAGATAGAAATATAATCTATTCAAGTCTTTTACCCATCCCACCTTAACTGTAATATCCAAATCTTTTGCATCAAGATTAAACCCAATACCATTGATAGATTCTTTCATTTGATCCAGACCGATGGCATAGGTGCTTGGGACTAAATTCCAATCAGAAAAATCTCCATCTATTCTTGGTATTTTGTTCTGCGGAAATTGAAATATGGGATAAATCGTATCACGACTAGATTGGGCATAAGATTTTAACAAACCAAACCCAAAAACTAAAATCCATACAAAACAAAACAGTAAACGCATTTTTATTTTTTATTATGTTCAACTCTTTTCGCAACACGCAGTCCTCCTTTTTGAATTCCTATATCTTCTGGATGATATTTTTCTGGATCAAATGCAGGATTTATAATTGGTAAAACAGCATTAGCGTCTTTTAAATGCGCTTCAATTATGGCGTCTAATTGTTTTACTTTTTCTGGATATTTTCCTGCAAGATTGTGTACTTCTCCAATATCTTGCCTTAGGTTGTATAAGAAATATTGATGTGCAAAATCTTTTCCATTATTAAAAACACGAATTAACTTCCAATTTTCATCATGTACAGAAACAGATGGTGGCAACCAATTTGGTATTTTAGGATTGTGTGGAAAATAGGTAATGATTGGTCCTCTATCCTGAGTATCGCCTTTTAACGCTTTTGTAATATCTACACCATCAATCTTATGTTTTATAGGTAATGCAATTCCTAATTGATTTAATATGGTTGGATAAAAATCGGTGGATTGAATCATAACATCCGACCTAGAACCTGGCTTTGTCAACTTAGGCCATACAATTACACAAGGCACTCTTGTTCCTCCTTCATAAATTGTAGCTTTACCTCCACGTAAAGGACGATTACTTGTAGGTTCAGTGATAAATTCTTCACCAGATTGCGAAGTCTCTCGGATTCCATTGTACATGTTTCCTCCATTATCACTAAAGAAAACAATAGCTGTGTTATCACTAATTCCTAATCTATCTATTTCGTCTAATAATCGTCCAACTGCTTGGTCTAAAGAATGTACCATAGCAGCGTAGGTTGGTGAATGTTGTAAGTCTGTAAAATCTATTTTAGATTGATAATATTTTATCAAACTTTCTTTGGCATCAAAAGGTGCGTGAACCGAAAATTGCCAGTAATTCATAAAGAATGGTTTACTTAAATCTTGTGAGCGTAACCAGTTTACAGCTTCGTCTGCCATTCTATCTTCTATGTGTTCATTTTTATATTTTGCTTTAAACTTTGGATATTTCCAAGGCGCTACAAAACTACCTGCAGGTCCTGGCCCAGGCCAATGTGGAATATCTTCATCAAAACCATGTTGAATAGGTGTATACGGTTCTCTACCCAAGTGCCACTTACCAAAATGTGCTGTATTGTAGCCATCAGCTTTTAACAATTTTCCAAGTGTTGGTAATAGCGTATCCAATCTTGTTACGGGTTTACAAGCAACTGATTTAAAATTTGGTGCCGCTTTTTGAGGTACTGATGCTTTTAATTGTACTTTAGGTTGATGAGCCGCAGGAGAAGTAATTCCTGTTCTTGCGGGTGTTTGTCCTGTTAAAATACTTGCTCTTGTTGGTGAACATAATGGACTTGCTGCGTAAGCACGAGAAAACGTTACTCCACGAGCCGCCAATCTTTCTAAATTTGGTGTTTCGTATAACTTTGTTTTTCCGTAAAGTGTTACATCTGCCCATCCCAAATCGTCTGCTAAAATAAACACAATATTCATTTTATTATTGTTCGTATTTTGTGCTTTCGTTGCCATAAACACCAAACTAAATAGTAAAAGGGCTGTTATTTTTTTCATCACTAGTTGTCTTTTAATTGTATCTATAAGGTGTTAATTACTTCTTTTAAAATTACACTTTCTGTTTTTAAGTTCATTGACAGTGCTTCTATCAATAATTACAGCTCTCTAATTTTTAAGTTTTTCCAATGGATAATACCTTTTTTACCTCCATGAACTTGCAATCCGATAAATCCATTTGGAAATTCATTTTTTATATCGATCCAATGAGCCGCGGGTAAACCGTTTATCCAGGTTTTAAAAACATTCCCTTCCACTTTTATAGTCAATCTATTCCAATCATTACGATCGATAGCATTTTTTAAAGGAGCATGTTCTGGAGCTTTTAAAGGATAAAACCAACCACCACAATTTTGTCCATAAATACCACCTGACCAACCTCGTCCTTTTTTGCCTAAATCTTCCATTTCAGCCTGTGGTCCAATTACCTTATCAATGTTATCATCCTTTCTAATTCTTGATCGAATTTGAACACCGGTATTTCCATCCACCTCCCATTTAACTTCACAAGTAAAAATAAAATCTTTGTATTCTTTGTCCGTACATAAAAAAGTACTTGGTCCTTTACTACAGGTTCCTACAATTTCTCCATTTACCACTTCAAATTTCATAGTACCCTGTTTAGTTGACCAACCGTTTAATGTTTTTCCATCAAAAAGTGATTTGAATTTTCTACTCTTAATCTTCGGTTCTTTATCAGTATTTATGAATCGTGTTTTACTTTTTTGGTTGTTTTGAGCAAAAGTATTTAGTGTCAATAAAATTGCACTAAGTAGCATAAAAAATTGTTTGGCTATTCTCATTAAGACTATATTTAGAAACTAGGTTGATTATTCTTGCTTGTGGAAAATTTTTAATTCTTTTATCGATGGAGGTTGTTTCGAATCCAAAATAAACAACCTACATTTTGTTGATTTAACAGCATTAAATTGATGGTTTTTATTTACCCCACAATTTGTCTCTTTAGAAATATTTTTCCATACACCATTCTCCCAATATTGTAATTTATAAGAAGTGATGTTATTCTCAAATTCATCCACAATAATCTGATTAAACGTTTGCGGTTTTAACCACTCTACTTCTAAATATTGATTTTTAGTTTCAGTGGCCAACCATCGTGTTTCTTCATCTTCATCATTAACTCTAAATGCCTCAAAAACTGGTAGCTTTTCCGTTTTAATAAACATAGAAGAAGCATTTATTCTTCCTATTTTAGAAAGATTTTTTTGATTTTCTATAGGTTTTGGAAATTGAGTTTCAGGCAATTCATCTACTTTAAAATCATAAACACCTGAAACAACATCATAAATAACATAGTTCCCTACAGCTTTATTCTTTTCTGTCCCTAAAAACATGATACTTTCAGATTCATCAGCCACAGCACCACTTTCATTTACAACCTCTTTACTTGTGGCTGGCAAATACACTTTTGCAGTTGTATTTACAGGAATTTCAATATGAAATGTTGCACCATTATCTTCTTTTTCCCAATTCACAACTACATTTCCATACATAGATTGGTATTCTGTATTTGCATAAGTTAAATCGCCAACTGGTGCTGGTTTTATGATCATATTTTGCATCCCCAATTGTTCTGGGTTTGGACGAATTCCACCAAAACCTTTAACAAAATACCCACCAATTCCAGTATAACACGTATGTATTTGACTGTTACCAATAGCAGACCAACGTTCTGGCCAAACGGTTTTACCTTGTTCTAAAAAGTAACCATAACTAGGGTGATGCTTGTCTCTTAGTAATTCATAAATTAAATCCATACGTTCACCTGATTCAATAAAATATCTTGTATAAAGTGCCTGACCAGAACTTCCTGTATCGTAATAAGGAAAATCATACAAGACATTATTTACAAGTTGTGCAGTAACTTTTTCTCTTTCTTTCTCAGGGGTTACACCCGTTAGTAATGCAAAGGCTTGGTTCACTTGTATACCATCCAAATATTTTCCCGTTGTTGGGTTGTATGACATTTTATGAGTCGCTTTTTGCTGTACTTTTAATCGATTAGCAAATTCCCTTTCATCTTCAGTTTTACCCAAAGCTTTTGCCATATTATAGGCACATTGCAACATATATGCATAGGCACAATTATTAAAATGTAATGCTTCTGGTGAGTTACTACTTGTCCAAAAATTTCCTCGAGGTGTACACCAATCTCCTAAACCAGGAAATTCTCTTGCTCCCTGTTTTCCTGCTTTGATAGCACCTCCCGTTTCATAATTAGAATGATCTAGCATCCATTGCATCCATTTTTGCATTGAAGCGTAGTTATCTTCAAGTACTTTTTTATCGCCTAACATTCTATATGTTTCCCAAACAGTTAATGGATTGTTAGCTTTCCACATCAGAAACGGACGGTCTTGTTCATTAATCACTCCCCTTATCTGACCATCAGATAGTTGTGCGTCACGAGTATATTGAAGATATTGATCCATATAAGCACCACTTTCGAAGTTAGGCAAGGCATCACCATACATAGCAGCCACAGTAACTTCTCCCCATCCACGGCGTTCGCGATGCGGACAGTCCACTAAAATACCATCCATAGTATTCGCTAAGTATGTATTTAGGTTTATCTGATAAATTTGATTGAGTTGCTCGCTTGACGATTCAAACTTACTAATTTGCTTACGGTTGTTTGTTACCACATAACCTTTTGCATCTGTTGCTTTAGGTTGGTAATTCAATCCATAAACGGTAACCCATCTTCCGCCAGCAACATTAAATCTATTTTTAAATGTTCCCTTACCTGACTTACCATATATGTATTTACTCTTTTGATTCCAAGATGATGTTTGCCCCTCTTGGTCACTAATTTCAATTAGAATGGAATCACCTTCAGCTCCGTTATATAAATCCATTTCAAAGAAACCTGTATAGTTTTCACCCAAATCAATACAATAGGTGCTGTTATCTATTTTCTTTACCCCAATTGCTTTAATTTCTTTAAACTTAACCTGAGGTTCTACTATTTGTGCACTTAAAACAGCTTTAATTTTACCGTATTTAGCTCTTACCCTTTTGTTTTTATTGCTATTTAGAGCAAAACTAATGTTATTTCTTTTCGCAATTTTTTCGTTTAAAACTTCATGATTGTAGACACTGGCATAAGCCCATTTGCTATCATCGTAATCGGCAGCACACCAATTATCTTCTCTTTTTCGGTCGTCAATAGTTTCACCACCAAAACGTAAAACATCCCAATCTCCGTAATAAGAACTATAACTTTTTTTAGTTTTCCAACTTGTGTCAGACTTTAGAGTTAGTTGTTTTCCACCAGCTTCAATTTCAGCTTGCGCTTTAAATACAAAAGGAATATTTCTGTACTCTGCAATACGTCTCCAACGCGCCCAACCAGCAGCATGCCAAATGGCGATTATATTATTTCCTTTTTTAAGTTTATCTGAAATAGCATATGTTAAATATGGAATCCTTTTTTTCATGTAAGACGATACCGGATTCATTACATCGTCAGTGATTTTCTCTCCATTTACATAAACTTCATGATACCCAAAAGAGCCCACAAATAAAAACGCTGAAGTAGCATCTTCCTCTAATTCAAAGTTCTTTCGATACCAGTTATGGTCGGTTTTTTTCTGGTCTTCTTTTAAAATCCAATCACCTTTCCAATCAGATTCTTTTAGCAATCCCATTGAAAACATGGCCGGTTTACTCCATTTAGAAACATTTCCTAAAACATCCCAAATTTTGACCTTCCAGAAATACTGCTTCGCAGATTCTAACGATTTTCCATCATATGTACTATTAACAGATGAATTGCTTTCAATTTTTCCGGAATCCCATACATCACCTTTATTATTATTTAGAGCATCTAAAGTACTTGCTACTAAAACTTGATAAGCAGTTTGTTTTTGCCCTCTAGTCTGATTAGCTTCAACGAGCTTCCAACTCAATCTAGGACTCGTATTATCGATACCTAAGGGATCAACTCTATATTCACAACGTAGATCTTCAATATAAATAGTGGAGGACTTACATCCTCCAAGCCAAGTAAAAACTATAAATAAACAAAATCCTTTAAAGAGTGTTTTTTTTCTTGCTAAACCTAATAATGTATTCATTTTAGTATTAAATTTTATCTTATTGTATGTTAATAATATAACTACCAGTAGTTAATTCAAACGTATTGCTTTTAACCTTTTTTTTATTTAGTTTGATTTGTTTTGATTCGTATGCAGGTAATTGCACAAGAGCTGATGAATTTTCTGGAATTACAATAGACCACGATATTTTGGATTTATTTCTTTTCCAATTACTTTTAATTTCTCCTTGAGGTGATTTATAGGCTACGTCACACCATTTTAAACCTTCTAAAAACGTTGGCTTTAAATAAAACTTTTGAAATCCTGGGTGATTCTCATTTGGTCTTATGCCTCCTAAACTTTCATGAAAAGAAGCCGAAAAACCACTATTCATTGGATGATTGAATGAGTTTCTGTGGTAACGTTTTCTTTTATCCCAATTGGCTATATGTTCTGGCCAAGTAGTTAAATTGTGTTCTTTGGTAACAAAACCTAAACTTGGGTAATCTGTAATTCCCCATAAATGCTTTGTAACTTTACTATGCCCGTAGTCATTTAATATGGTGTATAAAGGACGATGACCAAAAATACCCGTACTAAAATGACCTTTTTTATCATTCATAATAAGATCTGATAAATGGTTGGCAACCCATTGTTTTTTATCATCACTAACCAAATTAGCATACAATGCAAATGCATTTCCGGTTTGAGAACCGTAAGAATTCGTTTCGTTATTAAAAAATCTAGTATTGAATGCCTTTTTAACAGTATTTGCCCTTTGTTTATAAATTGAAGCGTTGTCTTTTTCACCTAATAAAACAGCCATTTTTTCCATGGCAACTAATGATTGATAATACAATGCAGTAGAAGTAAGTGCTGGTGGTGTATCCATATTTGGATTCCCACCTGGTGGACACCAATCTCCATATCCGCCGTTTATAACTCCGTCTTCTTGTACTTTTTCATCTAAATACCCCATCCAACCTTCCATCATATTCCATGACTTTTTTACAATACTTGTGTTTCCATAATAGATATATGAAAAGTAGGGAATCATTACTGTAGCGGCTCCCCAATCTGGTCTTGCCTGCAGGTTTAATCGTTTTCCAACGGAAACATTAGAAGGAGCTCGTTTATCATAAGGAAAAGGATCTCTAAAATGAGCCTTAGAAACACCCAAAACGGTTTGCATATCATCTGCTGTTTTTTGCCATAAACGCTCTAAGTTAAAATTAAAACTTGCCGCTTCTGCAACAACATAAGCATCACCCATCCACGCACAACGCTCACGATGAGGGCAATCGCTCAATAAACCTTGAAGATTATCTTCTATGGTTAGCATGGATACATCATAAAAACTATTGATAAGTTCATCAGAACATTTAAAAGTTCCTATTCTTTCTATATCTGAACGTACCAACCAACCTGTAAATTGATCTAGTTTAGGCTTATTTTTTAAACCTTCTATTTGTACATACTGATAACCATGATATGTAAAACGAGGTTCCCAAGTTTCAACACCATCCCCCTTGCATATATAAATATCAGTTTGCGTGTTCCCTGTAACATGAATTCCTGTAGATGCAGGGTCAATACTTCGTTTATCTGGCATTAAATGTTCCGAAAAACGCATTTTTATTTCGGTACCTTCTTTTTCTTCAACGTTTATTTGTAACCAACCTGTCATGTTTTTACCCATATCAATTATCCAGCCTTTTTCTGCTGGAAGAATAGCAACAGGGTCAACTTTACGAATTTTACGCATTGGTTCTAATTGCTGTTCTAACAAATTACCAGTTGGAGCATCCATCAACTCTACAGTGTCCCAAGATGTATCATTAAAAGCGGACTTACTCCAATCTTCTATTTCTTTTCTAGCATCATAGGTTTCACCAAGATAGATATTATCAAAAAGAATAGGACTGCTGTGTGCTTTCCAACTTTCATCGGTTACAATACTTTCTTTTGTACTATCTGCGTAAGAAATATTCAAAACCATAAGGGCAAGAGGTTTCCCGTAAACAAGTTTTGGTGAAAAGGCCATATTTTGTCCATAAAAGCCATTGCCTAACATAATTCCGAGACTATTATTTTCTTTGAGAGTTTTAGTAACGTCATGACGGACAAAAAATGCTCGTTTTTCGTATGAAGTTTGTGCAGGGTCAAGCACTCTGTCTCCAACCTTACTTCCATTAAGGTACAATTCGTAAAGTCCTAAACCGCAAATAGCAACTTCAGCCGAAGCGATTTCTTTTTCAATAGAAAACGACTTTCTTAAAAGTACTGATGGATGTGTTTTACGTCGAACTACTTTTAGATCTTTTTCGGTGGGTTCCCATGTATTAATATCCATGGGTGGCTGGTTTCGCATCAAATCTCTAGCTGCCCAATTTTCTAAACGATTGTCTTCTGTGTAACCTATCCATTTTGCTTGATTCCAACTGATACTATTTTCTTTGGATTGCCCAAGCGTTTTTAAACTTGGTACCATGAAAAAAAGTAATGTGATTAAAAGTATCTGGAATTTCATTGAATATTTTTTGGTTTATTTTTTTGAATTTATCTTTTATAAATCTCAAATTCAGAAATCATTGGCTTCTTCATTGCATCGGCTATAAATAATCTGCATTTTGATGTTGTAATTGCTTTAAATTCATGAACTTTATTAACTCCACAAGATGTTCCGTCTAGAACAGTTTTCCATTCATTATTTTCAAAATATTGAATTTTATAGTTTGAGATATTTTCACCTTCTTCTTGAAGAATAATTGTATTAAATGTTTGCGGTTTAAACCATTCTATTTCTAGCCACTCGTTTGATGTTGAATTTGCTTTCCATTGGGTTTCCACATTTCTATCATTAGCGCGAAAAGCTTCAAAAACAGGAAGTTTCTCTGATTGAATCGCCATTGAAGATGCATTCACACGTCCTATTAGCGCAAAATTATCTGGTTTATTTAGAGGATCTGGATAAATTACTTTAGGTAATTCAGTTACTTTAAAAGTATAAATACCGGAACCTACTTTATAAATCACATAATTACCAACGGCATCACTTTTTTCATTACCAATGTATTGTATGCCTTTAGATTTTCCTGCTATACTTTCGCCTTCAAAAACAGCTTCTTTTTTAGTTGCAGGTATATATAGTTTTGCTGATGTATTTACTGGAACTTCAATATGAAATGTGGCGCTTTCTGATTCTTTTTTCCAATTAGAAATAATAGTTCCATACATAGATTTATACTCGGTATTTGCAAAAGTTAAATCGCCTACTGGTGATGGTTTAACAATAAAATGTTGCATTCCTAAATGCTCTGAATCTGGTCTTATTCCTGCAAAACCTTTAATAAAATAACCTCCAATTCCGGTATAACAGGTATGTATCTGGCTATTTCCAATGGCAGACCAACGTTCTGGCCATACCGTTTTTCCTTGTTCAATAAAATACCCGTAACTGGGGTGGCGTTTATCTTTTAGAAGTTCATAAATCAAGTCCATACGCTCTCCGTATTCTGTAAAATAGCGCGTATATAGCGCTTGACCAGAACTACCTGTATCGTAGTATGGGAATTTATATAAAACTTGGTCGACTAAATTATTGTATACTTTTTGTTTTTCAGCTTCTGGAGTCACTCCAGATATCAAAGCAAAAGCCTGATTTACCTGATGCCCTTTACCATACTTTCCAGTACTAGCATCATAAATATTTTTATGAGTGGCTTTTCGTTGAACTTCTAGTCTTTTTTTATAAACCTCAACATCTTCTGTTTTATTTAATGCCTTTGCTATCTGTAATGCATTTTCTAACATAAATGCATACACACAATTATTAAAATGTACCGATTCTGGAGAGTTACTAGATGACCAAAAGTTACCTCTAGGTGTACACCAATCTCCTAAACCTGGAAATTCTAATGAGCCACGTGTACCTATTTTTAATCCTCCACCAGTGTCATAATCAGAATGTTCATACAACCAATGCATCCATTTTTGTAATGTTGGATAATGGTATTCCAGTAGTTTTTTATCGCCCAACATTCTATAGGTTTCCCAAATTGTAATTGGGCTGTTTGCCATCCACATTAAAAACTCAAAATCGTCACCATTAATTACCGCTCGCATTTTACCATCTTCAGCCTGAGCATCTTGCATAAACTGAGCATATTGCAACATATAAGCACCACTTTCAAAATTTGGTAAAGCATCTCCATACATAGCAGCCACAGTTACTTCTCCCCAACCACGACGCTCACGATGCGGACAATCTACCAAAATACCATCAATAGTATTGGCAATATAAGTGTTCAAGTTAATTTTATATATTTTATTCAGCAGTTCGCTAGAGCTTTCAAATTGACTAATTTGTTTACGATTATTGGTAATTACATACCCTTTAATATCTTTTAATTCTGGTTTGTAATTGATACCGCTAACAGTTACCCATCTTCCTCCTGCCAAGTTAAAACGATTGGTAAAATGTCCTGTTCCGGTTTCGTCAAAAACATACTTACTTCTTTGTTCCCAAGATGTGGTGACTTCTTTATGGTCTGCTATTTCAAATGCAACCGTATCACCTTCTTTTCCGTTAAATAAGTTCATTTCGAAATACCCAGTGTAGTTTTCACCCATATCGATGACGTAATTGCCACTTTCTTTTTTTTCTACACTAACAGGATTTACTTCTTTATATTTTACCTGAGGTTCTACCATTTGAGCACTCAATGTTGCCGTTATTTTACTGGTTGGTGGATTTGCATCTGTACTTGGTACTACAACTGCTCCTTTAGGGCCAAGGTTTATATCTGCAACTCCAACTTCTTTGGCTTTATTATTGTCAAAAAAAATGGCATTATCCCAATCTGTGTCATTATATTCTGCTGTATTCCAATCATCTTCTCTTAAACGTTCATCAATAATTTCACCCCCAAAATCTAAAATATCCCAAGAGCCCCAATAAGAACTGTAGCTTTTTTTACATTTCCATGTATTGTCAGACTTCAAAACCAAACTAATATCGCCTGCCTTTATATCTGCTTGCGCCTTAAACACAAATGGAGCGTCATAATAATCTTTTATTCTACCCCATCTTGCCCAACCTGCAGCATGCCAAATTCCTATAACATTATCGCCTTTTTTTAGATGCTCCTTAATATCATAGGTTAAATAAGGCAAACGTTTTTTTAAGGCAGATGCTACTGGATTCATTACTGCTTCACTTACTTTCTTTCCGTTTACATAGACTTCATGATAGCCAAATGAAGCCAGATGTATAAATCCAGACTTAGGCGCTTCATCTAATGTAAAATTCTTTCTATACCAGTTATGATCTTTCTTATTTTGGTCTTTTTTATAAATCCACTCCCCCTTCCAATCTTCTTTATTCAAAAGCCCCATTGAAAAATGTGCAGTTTCACTCCAATTTGAAACTTGTTCCAAAACATCCCAAACCTTAACTTTCCAGAAGTATTCTTCTCCAGATTCTAAAGCTTTGCCATTATAAACACTATTTACTGATGTATCAGATTCTACTTTTCCAGAATCCCAAATATCTCCAAAATTACGATTCAGGTCATCTAAAGTACTCGCAACTAAAACCTGGTAAGCGGTTTGCTTTTGCCCTCTAGTTTTTTTGCCGTCAATAAGTTTCCAACTTAATCGTGGAGAAATATTGTCAATTCCTAATGGATTTGTGCGATACTCACATTTAAGATCAATAAGTTTTAAAGTTGATTTAGAATCACAATTTGTTAAACCTATAACAAGAAATAGGATTAAAAGCAGTTTATATAATTTAAACATCTTATTAATTAGTTTGTTAATCTTCTATTTTTAGCAGGCTACGGTTATATTCTGTATATAATTATTCCTTAATTTCTAAAAATTAAACTTAAAAGGATAATTGTGGTGCAATACATTTTATTTCTATAACGAAAACTCAAACTATTAGATTTTATAAATTTCGATATTATTATTTGGGTTACCAAATAACAATTTGATATATTAGTTGTACAAAATGATATGAAAAATACCTTTAGAAAATATTTAATAACCTCTAATAAAGATAAGTCATGGGGGTTCTATGTAAATGATTTAGGACGAAATGTTATTGAAAAACATTCCGAATACCCCTCTAAAGATCATCCAGATCACTATATTTTCTCATGGGATAAAGGGCGTGTTTTAAATGAATTTCATGTTGTACTTATCACTAAAGGCGAAGGTATTTTTGAGAGTAAGGCTACAGGGAAAATAAAAGTTACAGATGGTGATGTATTTTTATTGTTCCCAGGTGTGTGGCATCGTTATAAGCCGAAAAAAAGTGTTGGTTGGACAGAACGTTGGGTTGGCTTTTCTGGAGACATCGCATCTCAATTTCTTTCTAATGGCTATTTTAAGTCTGATAAACCTATTATTTCTAAATGTAACAAGACTAGTATTTTAAATTATTTTAATTCTCTCTATAAATTATTTGATGAAGAGCCTTATGGCTACCAACGTTTGGCATCGGGTATATGCATTCAGTTAATGGCAGAACTTCATAACATAAAAAGCGGCGGAAACAATATTGAAAATCTAAATTCTATGGTATCTCGAGCCAAAAGCATGATGTACAAAAATATTACCTCATCAATTCATTTAACTAAAATAGCCTTAGACTTAGGAGTAAGTTATTCTAAATTTAGAATAGATTTTAAAAAACAAACAGGCGTATCTCCGTTGCAATACCATTTGCTATTAAAGATTGAAAAATCTAAAGAATTATTATTAAACACTAACAAATCTCAAAAAGAAATTGCTTTTGAATTGGGTTTTGAATCTGATGTTTACTTTAATAGATTTTTTAAACAAAAAACTGGTTTGGCACCAGGGAAATTTAGGCACCAAAGCAATTATTAACTAACTGTTATAGATATATGTAATTCTTTACTTGTTTTTTCAAAAAACACTTCTAATGGTATTGCCTCAACGCCTGGTACCATATTAAATGTTCTTTTACCTGGAATTTCTTTTGTTGTTATTGGCTTACTAGCCTCTATAGTAACTAAACCTTCGGGTTTTTGAATTGTTATCTTATTATCTGAAATTATATTAATAGCTTCATTTGAAGGTGATACTATTGGCAATACTAATGCAGTAGACTCAGATATATCTTGATTAGTTTTTACTAAAATTTCAACCTTTTCGTCTGAACAATTATAGGCAATATCAAAGTCTGATGCAGTTTCAGCAACCACCTCTCTATTAACATTTTTAAGTTTAACTTTAGCCAATAACTTAATAGTTCCACTTTCATCTTTACTAGTAACAGTTGCTGGTAAATCATAAATATTTGTGTACCAAACTTCATCCTTAAAGGTTTCTATTCTCGGCGTTAAACAAATATCTTTTCCAGGTTGTGGCTGTTGATTATTTTTTTCTACTAAAGCATATTCTGCCATACTTGCAGCACATAAAAGCCCAACTTTATTGTGATATAATACACCTAAAGCACCTCCTGAAGCCTGACGATAATCGTACTTATAATGATACTCTGCATCGTAAGCACTTACTGTACCTCTCCAATCACCTCTAGAAAACAAAAACACATCTAAATCTTTAAAGTGTTTTACACCATCTGCGGTAGCTCTTGGTAAACTAGCGTTTGAATTAATTTCTGGTAAATGATCCCAATGATCCAACAACGCTGCTAAAGGTTTCGCATGTGTAAACGTATGGTGTACACAAGGAGGAATACCAGC
This sequence comes from Algibacter aquimarinus, assembly GCF_039543265.1. Taxonomy (NCBI): domain Bacteria; kingdom Pseudomonadati; phylum Bacteroidota; class Flavobacteriia; order Flavobacteriales; family Flavobacteriaceae; genus Algibacter; species Algibacter aquimarinus. The sequence continues at coordinate 300,957 of NZ_BAABJK010000002.1, forward strand.
TTCTATAAAACCTGGCCCTCCATGAATTAATCCATCTGAAGTACAACGTTGCAATAATTCTGTGTTTTTTACAGCTGCTGTTCCAAATGCAGGATTAATATGTGCCATCATACCAAATGCAGGTTGACTGCCATCACAAGTTCTACTTCCCCAATAACTCCACTTATACATTCTGTTACCCCAGCTGTTATCCCAAGCTCCATCTGGCAACATAAATTCTAAATGGCTGTTTAATGATTTTGTCAAGATTTGTAGTAGCTCTTCATCTTTTTCTTTTAGGGCATACATTACTAAACTGTTTAAGGTTTCTTCTACATTATATCCTAAATCCACACCATGTAATCCTTTTTCACTTAGTTTACTCGAACTCTTTTTACATTCTCCAAATAACAACCCTTCGTTTGCTGTAAAGTATTCTTTTACTTCTGAAGCCAATTTTTTACTCTTGACTTTAAAATCTTCTCTATTTAAAACATTGCCTATTAAATTTAAACCATAGACAGCTGTTCCGGGATAATTAATATTAGTAAAGTCTATTGTAAAGGTATCATATACATATTGCCCTGCTTTTTCTAAACGTGCTGTCCACGCTTTACGGGTTGAATCATCTAAAACATGACCATGATAATGCAATGCTTCTGCTAAGGCTATCGCTCCAAAAATGGTAATTCCTTTCCAAGATTTTGGATTTTTTATTACTGTCCATGAACCATCTTCTTGAGACACATTATTTTCAGCCCAAGTCATAACTAATTTAGCGCCTTGAATATATTTTTTATCACCAGTTTTATCTGCCATATACAAGAAAGGATATACAGCATCCATACAACGCCCATGAATATGAGAGCAAGAAGGACAACCTAAAGCGCCATGTTCATCTAAATTAGATGGATTGTTAATTTGAACTTTTAACATACCATCACACCAGTCTTTTAGAAGACTCGAAATTAGATTTTTGAATTCTAAGGAATGATCTGGATGGCTTGCACAGGCATTTAACAAACCTGACATTGGTAATGACAAACTTACACCTGCTATTGCTGATAGTTGTAAAAAATTGCGTCGTTGCATTTTATATATTTATTTCAAACTATATTAAAACTGGCTTGAAAATAGGAAAAATTAAAACTCAAACCGTCCTGTTTTATCCTGTATGAAACATCTTAAAAATTAAAAAAACAGCTAATTAATTAACTGTTTTAAAACAACTGGTCCAATTAAACCTGAAGATTCTATTTCAGTTTCGTCTTTTTTGGGTGGATTTGTTGTCCATGTTTTTTTATCTTCTTTAGAACGAGAATTATCAAATATTAGTTGGTTACGCCATGTATTAGTAACCTTGATTTTGAGTTGATTCTTTCCTGTTTTTAAAACCTCACTAATATCGAACTTAAAGGGTGGTGCCCACTTTACACCTACTTTTTTTCCGTTACACCAAAGCTCAGCAATGTTAGACACATTACCTAAATCTATAAATGCATGAGAACTTGTTTCATTTAGGTTGAACGTTTTTGAATATGTAGTAGTTCCTGAATAGTGATTAATTGCCTCATTATCTATTTCTGCTAAAGAAGTTAATTCTGTAACTTCGATTGATTTTGGTGTATCCCAGCCCTCTTCAAAATGTAAACTCCAGTTAGTTTGTAATGGCGTTTCTTTTACATTAGCATCAAATACTTCTTTATTCTCATCCTTATGGAAGTTATAAACACCTGAATTTTCTGCAATAACAACATCATTTTTCCATATTAAACTATTTGTATTTTCAGTTTCGTGTATTTTATACCAACCCATTTGTGTATTTAAAACAGTTTCTCCATTAGCAGTTACTTTATAAGCATATGGTTCTTTTGCTTTGTTTGAAAAAACAACTACAGTACTGCCATTTTCTGGTAATGAAATTACAACATTTGTTCTATCTGCTTTAGACTTCCATATTTTAGCATCTTGTTGATTTCCTGTAAATGCATCCCATAATTGCGGACTTCCTGAAACCTTAAAACTGAGAGACATATCAACTGGTTTATCCATTTTAGAAGCTACAAAATAAATATCTGCATCATCAGTTTTTCTATGAATCCAATTAATATCTAAGCCTTCAGGCACAATTACATCTGGTGCGATACGTTCTTCCTCAAGAACTTCATCTAATGTTTTGCCCCAATATACTTTTCCTTTACCTACTTGTTTTACACCACTTTCAGAATCTCCCCAAAGTTGATCTGCAATAGCATGAAGACTTTCTAAATCATTTTCATCATCCATTAAACTAGGTGAATCTTGAGGTTTATCCCCTAAAATTACAGCGCCAGCTTCAACTAAATCTTTCAACTTTTGCACAGTAGACAATAACATTTGTTTTGAATCTCTTAATGTGATTACACGATAATCTCCTGCATTTTCAACGTGAATTTTACCATTTATAACACTCAATTTATCATGTAGAATTTCAGCATTCAAATAATCAAAACGATAACCTTTTGAAAAATAATCTAAATCGAAAGGTGGTCGATCAAAATGATCTCCATAATACCTAAGCACATCAGCAACATATTCACCTTGTTGTAATACATATTGGTTTCTACTCAAGTAATCTGTCCAGTCTTTCATATAAGGCCACCAGGTTTGTTGCCTTACTAATGGAAAACCAATATGCCCCCCAAAACTAGACCCTGGATAAACATCTGTTTGCGGCGTATGCGAAAACGTATGAAACACCAAATGATTAACCCCTTTTGCAAAATTATAATCAATTAAATATTTTACAGAAAACGGATGCTCGTTCCATTTTACACCTAATTGTGTACACGCCTCGGCAGCTAAAACAGGTTTATTATATAAGTGTACTGCAGAAGATGCATTATAAATAGGCTTCGCATATTCATTTTGAGCAGATGGTGCTTTAGGATACCAAAACTCTGTCATTGGTATATCACTAACACCATAATAACGCATTGGATCAATTGGTAATACTTCTCCACCTGCACCTTCTGTATACACATCTGCACCCATTTCGTGAGCAACTGAGGCAAAATGTTTAAAGAAATTATCAATAAACACCTCATCCATGGTGTGACGTAAATCTCTTAAAAATTTAGTGGTCGTTTCAGGGCTATCAACAATATACCCCATGGTTGCTGGTAAATAGGTTTTCATACTATAACCTCTTCGGGTTTCAAATTCAGAAAACATATCTTCAGAATTTATGGTCCAAGTAGGGACATGACTTTCCCAACTATCTATCAATAACCCGTGTAATTTACCATCACCAATTGGGCCACCATCCTTTATTAAATTGCCAATCATACCGTTTCGTAAATGATTTTCAATAGCAATTTTATCAAGCTTGCTAGATTCCCAACCCGTGGCTTCAGGTACTGCTGGCTTATTTGTTAATCGCATATTAATATGACCAAAACGCACAACCGTCCAATGTCCTTCAGGAACCTCCCAGGTTAAATTTCCTTGAGACGTCATTTTATCTGTAAGATTAATAATATTTTCAGATGTAATTATGGCGTTTTCAGCGTAATCATATTGCACATTTTTTTCAAGACGTCTTAATACTTTTGCTGCTCTTGCTTCATGATTATGAAATTTCGGTTTTGAACTTAATCGGATAAATTCTGGAGCAATTATATGTTCACCCTCAAATGAAAATACAAATGTATTTGAGGTTGTTTCCGGAATGGCTAATGTTAAGTGTTTTCGTCTATCATTCCAATTAGCGTCTGGTAAATTTACCTTAGTAATTTCAGTTAATTTATTATCAATTAATGCTTCAACCTTAATAGTAACGTCCAGTTTAGGGTATTCTGTGCCCATAATAATATGACGCGATTGCGGTAATGTGATTGTTCGTAATGTAATTGCTTCATTAAAAGTAGCCTTTACCCAAGCGTCTTGATTGTTTACTTTTGAAATACCCTTGGCTCTGTAAGTCTTTAAATCTTTATCCAGTCGTGTAGTTGTTCTGGTGACGGTTATTTTAGAATTAGGGTTAAAAATAGCTTTCCAAGGGACAATAGTATTATTTGTTTGTATTTCTGAAGGATTGAAGGGCTCTAAATCGTCTCCTTCTGGCGTTGGAAAAGCCAACACTTGAATATCTTTATAGTCGTAATCTTGCGTGTTGTAAAGTGTATCAATTTCTAACGTTTCATTAAACGTTTTCCCTCCAGAAACCCTGTAAACAGTTTCTACCACTTCACGTTGAGCTTCGTCAGCTGGAACCCAAGGACCTCCAGTCATAGACCATCCCGGGCAATTTTGCATGGTGAATTTTAAACCTAATCTTTTACATTCGTCAGCGGCATGACGTATCATATCCTCCCACTCTGGCGATAAAATTTTAATTGGCTCTACATTTGGATACAGGCGACCAGCCTTATTAAATAGGTGAATACCTTGCAAACCTGCAGATTTTATGGCTTCTAAATCTAAGGTTAAACCCTCTTTACTAATATTATTTCCGTTAAGATGAAACCATGTTTCTGGACGATAATGTGTTTCTGGATTCTTAAAACCTTCTTGTAAATCTGCAACATTTATTGAAGGGTTTTCAAGAATTTCATCACTAGTTTTACTAGAATTACAGGCAAAAAAAGTGATTTGTATGATAAAAATAAAAATATTTAGATAACGCATTGTAATTTATTTATAGTTGATACTTAATTTGTATTTAATTGATTTAAATCTCGAAACCGAGATCTAAATCATGATATTTCAATTGGTTAAAGATTTACTACATACTTAAAAGTTCCTGATTTTATAGTTTCTGTTTTAAAAGGCAAAATCACTTTAGCCTTGCAATTAGAAGGAATAACACCATAGTACTCATAAGTATTGTTGTTTATTTTTTTCCACTCCGCTTTTATTTCACCATGAATAGAATTGTAGCTTGCTTTCGCAAAATCCATTGATTTGATAAAATTAGGTTTTAAGATGATGTTTTGAAAACCAGGATGAGATTCATCTAAATTAATTCCTACTAAATGACGATAGAAGAAATTATCTACAGCACCCATAAAATGATGCATATCTGAAGAGCTAAACTTGTAACCCTCTGGCAATGTTGTAGCACTTTCTTTAATCATCCATCCAAATGAAGGCCATTCTTCGTTAACCACTACTTTATGCATCATATCAGCATAACCATTTTTAGGTAAATACTCGAAAGCAGAATGAATTGAAAATATGCCTCCCCACAAGTGATAATCTTTTTCTTTTACTATATTTTCTACAACTCTTTTTTCTAGTTGTTCTCTATATTCGTCTGGAACAATACCATAATCTAGTGCTAAAATATTTACAACAGGTAAAAACTCTGAAAATGGTTTTAAACCTGAGTATTCTACTTTTTCTGCATCAAATGCATATTTTTGAATACCCTCATGTATACGTTTGAGTTGTTTTTCTAAACGCTTTTTATCTTTGGTTTTTCCGAGTTTATCTGCCATATAAGTCAATCGCTTTAACACCAAATAAAAGTTCATAGAAGCAATTACTTCATTTCCCCCTGGTTTTCCTCCTCCTCTATAAGTAGCATCGTAAGGCGGCACCCAATCGTTGTATATTTCGGAAAACATGCCGTCTTTTACTTTAGAATTATTGTTTTCCCAAGAGTAGTCAACCCAATGCATCATGTTTTCCCAGTATTCTTCAAACAACCTCGTATCACCGTAATATTGATACATGTACCAAGGAATATGTACCCCTGCAGAAGACCATAAGGTTGATTTTCCTTTTCTATAATTATTGGCAGGTGCAATAGGGCTTAAAGCACCTTCTGTAGTTTGCGTATCAAAAATATCGCGAGTAAACTTGGTCATTAACGCAGCTAAATCATAATTAGCCATACCAAACTCTACACCAGTTACAGCATCACCTAACCAACCATTTTTTTCACGATTTGGGCAATCTGTAACAATACTATGTAAATTAAAAATTAATGATTTACGACAAATATCGTGAACAGCATCTACGGTTTTATCTGAAGATTCAAAAGTACCCACCAATGGCACGTCTGAATGTACAAACTTCACCTCTACATCTGCTTTAGTAATTTTTGTTTTGTATCCTTTTACCTGGACATAACGACACCCTTTATACGAAAAACGACATTCGGCAAATTCCTCAGCTTCTCCCTTACCAATGTACGCCATCTGTTGCAATCTTCCTGGTTGTCCACTTGAAGTTGGGTCTAGATGTTCGCCATAATAAATGGTAACCTGTTGTCCTTTTTCTAGATTTTTTAATCGTAATCTTATCCAGCCAGCACTGTTTGTTCCAGTATCAATCCATTGCCCATAACTACCCTTGCGTTTGATGTTTACAGGTTGAAATGTTTTGGTTATACGAATGGGTTGGCACATTTGCGATACAACTTCTCCACCAGGATGTGATGTAGTATTTACAGTATCCCAAGAAGTATCATTAAAACTAGCTATATTCCAATTTTCAATTTCTTTTCGGGCATCATAAATTTCGCCCATGTGAGGACCGTCATAAATAATAGGACCTCCTGTAACTTTCCAAGATAAATCGCTAATTATATTTTCTTCAGTGCCATCTTCATACAACACTTTAATTAAACATAACAATTTAGGCTGACCAACATAACCATCTTTTTTATAAAATCCCCAATGGTCGTAAGCCAATTGACCATAAAATCCTCTACCTAGCATTACTCCTGCTAAATTATCTCCGTTTTGAATTTGTTCGGTAATATCATGCGTCGCATATAGAATTGTTTTTCTATAATCTGTCCACCCTGGGTCTAAAACTTGAGTTCCTATAGGTTTTCCATTGATAAATAATTCGTAATAGCCCAACCCACTAATGTAAGCTTTAGCCTGTTTTACCTTCTTACTTACTTTAAAAGACTTTCGTAATAATGGCGAAGCATCATATGGGTTTTGATGATGAAAGTAATAACGTTCAAACATACTCATACTAGACCCAAAAAGACTTGGTAATTGAAACTGTAACGCTTTAGATTCTATATCTTTTCTTTCCCACCATTCTTTGTACCATTGTTCTTGTGGTTTCCAAGAAATCCATTGTGCAGCTTTCCAATCTTCTTTTTGAAATAATCCTGTAGAAAACTTGGCTATTTTGCTCCAAGTTGGTGTGTTTTTTTTATCCCAAGTCTTTACTTTCCAGAAATATTGAGAAGAAGGCTTTAAGGATTTTCCTTTATAAGTAATTTGTATTGTTTCTGAACTTTTTACTTTTCCAGAATCATATGCATCCCCAATGTTTTGAGCCAATTTTTCTTCAGAGGTTGCTACCATAAGTTGATATGCTGATTGAAACTGACCTGATTCTTTTGAGTTGATTTTCCAAAAAAACCTTGGCTTTGATACATCTACTCCATCAGGATTGGTAAGATATTCTAATTTAAGATCATAAGGTTCTATTTGTGAGAAACTTGAAAAAATACAAAAAAATACAACTGTTATAAATATTGTCTTATTCATAATACTGGTTTAAAACATAAAAGCTTTTCAATTTATACATCAAGAATCTTTTGAACTTTAAAAAAAGTAATTAATTGAGAATAATAAAATAACTGTTTTTTACGTTTAATGGTATCCTGTAGCATCATGTAATAGACTAAGATTAAATCATTACTAAAAAGCGAAAATTATTGTTTCCAATTACTTCTATTTTTAATCAGGATACCACAGGATAATTAAGCTCAACACGATGCTTATCTTTACATAAAATTGTTAGAAATTATGAAAAAAACAAAACTTATTTATAAACTCATATCAATAACTGCTTTAGTTGTTTTTATTGGTTTCTTTTCATGTTCGTCAGAAGAAGGACCTTCTGAAGACATCGTATTTGTAGACGAACCTGATCCTAATCCAGATCCTAATCCTAATCCGGACCCTAATCCTGTAGTTATTCCTGATGAAGATACAGGACCTTATACAACTTGCAATCCTGATGGTGAAAATGCAACCAGAACATCAAACGATCTACCAAACCCTGTTAATGTAGGAACAATTGATGATAGAAGTTGTTACGCCAACTACAAAGAAAGCACTATTGATGGTGTTACATGGGGCATATATAATATAACAGCTGGTTCTAATAATCAAGATGCAGCAAACACCTTACAACCTCGAATAGAACGCTCATTACCAGTTGCCAACCCTAACGTAGGATCATTTGTTAAATTTAAAGGAGACTTTAGAATTCTTGAAGTTGGTGATGCTGGATCATTTGGTCAAGATGGTTCTTACATAGCACAGGCTAAAGGGCAACATACTGGTGGTGGTGGTTCTCCAGATCCTGCTATTTGTTTATATAGAGCACATCCTGTATACGGTTCTGGCAGTGATTCAGACAAGCAAGTAGCGTTTGATATTTATGCGGAACGCATCTTAGAACGTGGCGGTTCAGGAAGTGGTAGGGAAGTTGTTCTGCTAAAAAGAGTTAATAAAAACGAAATAACCTCTTTTGATTTAGAAGTAGGTTTTAAAGTAGATCCAAATGATTCATCAAAAAAAATACATTATTGTAATGCGATAATTGGAGGTGAAGCCTTTAATTGGAATATTCCTGATCCTGAAAGAGGTACACAATCAAAAATTAGATATGGCGCATATCGTGTAAGAGGTGGTAGAGCACAAATAAGATGGGCAAATACTACGCATGATAGAGTTCAGATGTAATTTAACTTTTTAGTTATAAGAGACATTATCTTTATATAATATAAAATTAAAAAACCAGCAAATTTAATTTGCTGGTTTTTTAATTATTTATATCCTATTGTCTTACTTGGCACAAAGCCAATACGGTGCGCTTGAGCTTGTATTTTTTCTCCTTCTGCAAGTTCTATTGGGTTTTGATACACCATCCAAGACTTTGGCGTTTTGCCTTCTTTAAGAATTTTATAACCTATCGAAGCGCCTTCTGTTTCGCAACTTATAGTTACTTTTCCGTTTTTAGAAATTATAATTGGATCAGAAGTTTTAGGCTTGCTATCTTTTCCAGACCATAAACGACTAACCAATTTTATCTCTTCAAGATTAGGAGTATCTCCAATGTCGTTTAACCATCGATCCATTTCTGCACTTAACTCATTCAATTTGTCTTGATACTCAGTATTACCTGCTAAATTATTCAATTCAAAAGGATCGTTTTCACAATCAAATAATTCTTCTTTTGGTTTCTGTGTTCTAAACCATTGCATTTGGTCGTCATTTAATTCCCCAGCTTCTTTGAGCCTTAACAATTCTTGCATCGCTGGAATTCTCTCTCTGTATGCTACTGGTAAATAGTAGCCTTGTTCGGGTCTGTAATTACGGATGTACTTGTAGCGTCCGTCCCTTACGGCTCTTATGGCATCGGTAAACCCATCAAACCTATCGGCAGCGGCATGGATGTATTTGCGTTCTTCAGGTTTATATTCTCCTAAAAAGGCTTGCCCTTGTATATATGACTTTGGTTCTTCTCCTGTTAAAGATAGGAGTGTTGGTGCAAAATCTATAAAACTGATTAATTGCTCATCTCTTGTTCCAGCCATAATTTTGTTTGGAAATCTTACAATCATTGGTGTATTTAGGCCTGAATCGTAGATTAAGCGCTTTTCTCTTGGTAATGGACCTCCATGGTCACCATAGAAGAAGATAATTGTGTTTTCTAATAATCCATCATCTTCTAGCTGTTTCAATATAGCACCAACCTGCTTGTCCATTTCCGCTATATTATTGTACAATTTCCACATATCACGACGCGTGGCTTTTGTATCTGCTAAGTATGGTGGAATATTGAATTTGGTATCTTTTGAAAGATGGACAGTAGTTTCAGACTCTGCAGATTTATTATTAGCAAGTGATCCGCCTTTATTTTTCCAGTTATAGTTTCTATCTCCAGCATGGTAATGCCTGGATTCAACTTCTCTAAATCCGTAAGGTTCGAACAAACCAGACTCGTGAGTTACAGTAAAATTAAAAATAGAGAAGAAAGGCTGATTGTTGTTTCTATTTCTCCAATGTGCATACGGACTACTTTCATCCCATGCCGTTACAGGTTCTTTAAATTGATAATCGGTTTTATAATTATTAGAGCAGTAATACCCTTGTTTACGAAGTAATTCACTTATCATTTTCGCCTCAGGAGGTGGTACTGCTTCATATTTTGGAATCCCTATTTCTTCGTTATATGAATTTACTCGCATGTGGTTAGCACCAATACTTGAAGGATACATACCAGTAGCTATTGCTGCTCTACTTGGGGCACAAACACCTGATGTAGAATATAGGTTTGGATAAATAACACCTTCACTCGCTAACTTACTTAAGTTTGGTGTCGCAACGGTTGAGTCGCCAAATGGTGGAATATAAGCACCCATATCTTCGGTAACAAGCCACAGTATATTTGGACGTTCGGGCAATTCTAAAACAGTTTCCGCGTCTTTTTTCGTCCCCTTATTTTTTATTTGACAACTAACTACCAATAAACTTAGTATTACAGCAATTTTTAAAATTCTCATATTTTTATATATTCAATTAAGATATTATTTAAGAATAGAATTTTAAAATCTATTCTTCAATTTCGACAATATAGTATGGTTCATTTTGTTTTTTATTAAATATTCCAGGGTGTATGATAACTTCTTCATTATTAGTAATAGAGGTAAAATAAACAAGTAAATCAAAATCTGGATTAATGTTTTCTGTAGGTATCTTCGCAACGTAATCACTCCCATTCCAAATCATCTTTTTCATATTAAATGCTCCCAAAGTCATATTAGCCATTCTATAATGTACTCTTGGAATCTGAGATTCTTTGGTAAACTTTACGCTCTTAAAAATTACTTTTAAAGTATCTTTTAATTTAATCGTACTTGGAACAACCGCATCAAAATCATTACTAAATGAGATGTTGGTTTTTCCAAATTCTCGAATTTTATTTTGTTTAGCTTTTCCATTTAATTGAGTAATACTGTCTATATCTTTTTCAATTTCAACTAACCTAGCTTCCCATGTTCCGTTATCGTGTAAAAATAGCGGGGAAGAATAATATATTTTATTTGTTAAGTCTACAATAGTTTCCCAACTAGACTTTGCTTTTTCTAAATACTGAAGACTAAGCTTTAAGTATCCCTTGTCTTTTGTTTCTTCATAAAAAACGTAGTTCATTGATGCCATAATTTTTTCAGCATGATACATTGAAAGTGCAGATGTAATATTTAAATCTGTTACATTAGCTTGAAATTCTTTTTGAAATTCCTTTGGAATAGCTTCTGGATTAACTTTTGAAAGATTTACCAATATTTCATCTGCTAACTTTTTGTAATAATTTGCCAACTGAATTGGTGTTATCTTAGGCTGTATATTTTCACTTAATACATCTTTCACATAATCTTGAATGATATAAAACATTCCAGGGTCACCTGGTTCGGCAGATTGATAAGTTCTTTCTTTTTCTTTATGAAGCCAGTTGGCATTATGAGCAGAAAAAATTGCTCCTCCGCTTTCTATTTCAGCCCAATTGTAGTTTGCTGGATGATTTGTAAGATGCGAAGAGGTAATTAAGGGTAATACTTTTCCAGCTGCTGAATAAGCATTTAACACTAAAGGATAAATATCCCCATAATGTTGTTTAAAAGCTCTTTGCCAGACCTCTGGATTAGTTGTTGTTGAGTATCCTAATCTTCCAAACAATAAATACCAAGCCCAATACCGTTGGTCTTCACATTTATAATAAACCTTTGATTCATCTGAAAAAAGATTCCAAGTATTAGTCTTTCTAGCCATTGGAGGTGTAACTTGAAACCCTTTACTCCCACCAAAACTAGTAGATCTCGAAAATCGTTTTGTATAATCTGGATCTGCCCAAGTAAATATTCTATTAGTCCCTATTCCCCATAAACGATAAATAAAATCAAAACTGCGAGAATCGTCTAAAAAGTCAGCATACCCATAACGCTGACGTTTATCAAAATTATTTATCAAATCTAATTCTGCTTTTCGCATTTGCAGAGGTTGATAAGGAAGTCCTGTACCTTCCCATGTATATTTACTAGTTATAGAAAAATTAATTTTAGTTTTAGCTACCCATTCACGTATTTTAGGTGTTAGCCCTTTTGCTCTAACATCTAAAAATAATTGCCCATTTCTATCTTCGTGAGCTTTTGCTACAGCATAAATTATTTCTTTCCAAAATTCATCTGCTGTATTTCCAAAACCGCCAACTCCAGACTCATAATTAACACGAAGCTGAATACCATCAATTTCAGGAACTCTTTTTAACAATTCTCGCATACCCTTCGAACAATACTCAGTATACTCATTTACGGTTTCTGGCAATCCGTCAATAAGACTTTCACTTCTGCCATGTCCCCAAATTCCAAAAACAAACTCAAGTCCATAATGATGACTGATTTCCCCTATTCTTCTTAGTTGTTTTAAGTAATTTGCAGGTGTTTTATTTAAATCTTTCTTGATTTTTATGTTCTGAAATCCAGGAACTTGAAAAAAATAAGGATAAACAGGTATCATGAAGTCTTCTTTTTTTCCATCATTATAACCTGTAATGAGTGTTAACCTATTAAAACGGTTTTTTGCTAATTGCTTAATATAATACTGCCAAAATTCTTCAGAAAAAAACCACGCATCGTCATTGTCATCTTTTATAAATCGATCTAGGCCTCTCACTTTATTTTCAGGAGACTCTAAAGTGTCTTGCAAATTTTCTAAAGCTGACAATCCCTTGTCTTTAATTTGATCAGATAATTCATTTAAGGCATACATTAACCCAATTGAGTCACTTCCACCAACAACTAAAGTTGTTTTATTGTTAAAGTTAACTCTTTTATAAAATACAGTTTCTGGTGGAGCTTTTATAATGTTAGAGTTTTTACCGAGTAAATTCTTTATCAAATTATCTTTTGGCAAGCCTATAACTATAACTAATTCATCACTTACATTACCAAACTCTTCTCTTACAGAAAAATCTATTCCTGATTCTGTTAAAGCATTGAAAAATTCACGCTTACCAAAAGCAATAGGCTTATTAGCATTTTTTGAAGTATCAGTTCTGTCGACAATTACTATTTTATTATTTACTCCAAGTGGGTAAGAGTCTAATGATTGACTGTGGGTAAAAGAAATCAACAAAAGAAATACACTAAGTAAATAATAAAAATTATTGATAACTTTAGTCATAACTTATTAATCAACTCGACTTAAGAATTTGTAATTTGATAAAATTAGTTTTCTAAACAGAAAACTGTATCCTGTATTATCCTGATTTACTAAAATTCCACTAGTAAAACTATTTGGTAAATACCGGTTTTTTTTAATTACAAATAAATAAATCAGATTTTCTTTTTGAGTGCTAATAAACTACAATCTAATCTTTAGGCGAGAAGGAATACATAATCAAGCTCTATCAAAAAGTAAAACTACATTAAACTTAATTATCTAGATAAGTTAGTGTTGAATTAATAATTTATCTATTGAGTGGTAAAACTCCAAGTTTGTCCAATAGTAACTCCTCCATTCCCATCTTTTACAACTATTTTAAAATAGTAAGTTGAAGCTGCTGTTAAACTGGTAGAATTATATGTTGTTTCTGATTGATTTTCTGAGACTTTTGTTGTTGGATCACTATCTGTATCTAAATACACATCATAATTTAGTGCATCATTATCAAAATCATTTGCTGTCCAACTCAATGTGACACTTGTACCGCTTATTACTTCATCTTTATTTGGAGTCACCAATTCTGGAGCAAATGGCAGATGATTTGACACACCATCACCTTCAGTTAAAAATTGACTAACAGAGGAATACTCGCTTTCGTTTCCTTTATTATCTTTAGATTTTACTCTCCAATAAAACGATTTACCTTTATCTAGAGATATAACTCTTGAAGTGGATGAACTTGAAACATTGTGTGCTAAACTTGAAAAATCGTTTTCTTCAGATACTTCAACTTTGTATGTTATTACATTCCCTTCGGCATCTGAGGAGGCATTCCATTCAAAAACTACATTATTGTCAATACATAATGTGTTGTTTAATGGATAAACCTGAATTGGAACAGTGGGTGCAGTGTTTACTGGGTCTGGGTCTGAACCTGAATCATCGTCTCCTCCACTACTACAAGATAAAAAAATACTGGTGATAACTATTAAATATAAATATGACTTTTTCATGCTATTTTTTTATTAATTTAATAAATACTGGGCTTTCTAAGTTCACTTTAACAAAATAAACTCCATTAGGTTTATCTTTAATATTTAATTGTAACTTTCCAGCATTTAATTTGTAAATATTAACATCAATTAATTGAGAATGTATATTATAAATAGATATTTCAACAGTTTTTAAGTTATTAGGCATATAAATCTCAAACAATCCGTTTGAAGGATTGGGATATGCTTTAACATTCTCAAGTAAGTTTATTGTTTTTAACATTTCTCCTTGGCATGCATCCTTACTTTTTATTTGTAATTTATCACCATGACTTACATCAATTGAAAAGTTAGACAGAAATGTTTCCATTATTTGTTTTCCGTTTTTATAAACCGAATAAGGTGCTGCTCCAGATTCAACTGAAACTTGAACAGATTTCTTGACAACTGATATTTTACCAGTTAAAGAAACACCACCTTCTATATTAACTTGATAACACTGCTGAAAATCTTCTCCATCTACTATAATACATAAATCATAAACTCCTGGAGCCAAATCAGGAATCGTGTAAGCATCTGTAAAATTATAATTAACACCATTAATTGAAGCAATGTAGTTGAAGGTTGCATTGGCATTTATAATAACCGAACCATTGTTTTTTCCTGTGCAGGTTTCACCAATCGTTTCAATAGTAAAATTGTCAGCTGGTAATTCTAAAGGTCCTGGCACAATCTCAAAGGCAGTAATAGATGCAGAAGCAGTTTCCTGTCCTGCTAGCATATTAACCACATTAAATCGAATTTTTCGGGTAACAATAAGATCAAAATTAACAGTCTTCTCTGTACCTATTTCAGAATCTGTAACAAGTTCAGTCCACTGGTTGTTATCCCAATACTCAATTGTCCAATCTCTAATTCGAGTCGAAGCTTCTTTAAGGGTAATTCCTTCTACAGTTTTGCTGATACCGAAATCTAACATGAGCCACTCTCCAGCTCCAGCCCCGTTAGATTCCCAAAAAGTAGTATCATCTTTATCATTTGCCAATTTGGCCTCAGTACCTGTTTTGGAAGAGGACGCCGACATGTAGGCACTATATAAACGTAGCTGTAATTGTGCGTCGAATAAAGAATTTGGGTATACCTGCTGTCCGTGCAACTCATCTAAACCTTCATTTTGAAATCGTATGTTATTCTCTCCTGGACCAGGTTGGAAACCAATAAATAATGGATTGGGAAACGTATGGGTTCTACGCTGCGTTGTATTAGATATAAACCAAAAATCGTAAAGCCTACTTGTAAAATTAGCATCATGCTTAAAATTCCAAAATGTTAAATAAGGGCCACTATTTGGGTAAGATGTCTCTGCACCACCATTACCTAGAAGCTTCCCACCCTGAATATTATCCAATAAATTAGCATAAGGATGTGAGCCATGACAATCTATCGATTGATCAGGTTGCATAGGACAATTTGAAAAAACTGAACTTGTGGTGCTCCAACGCATACCTGGACCGTGATGCATTCCTTTCTTATTAGCATCAACCAGACCTTCATCTGCATTATCAAAACAATTTTCGAAAAGTACACCATAACTATATCTTGAGAAATAGCTAGTATGACCTCTTTTACCAGAAATGTCGATATTTTTAACTGTTACAGCCATACTTCTATCGATAAAAATATCTTCATTCCAATCTTTAAAATGGCAATCTTTAATCCATCCGTTAACAACATTTGTAAAGAACAAAGCTTGCCACGCATAATCTACTATGTCATTGGCATGGTGTACAAAGTTTTCTGGATAATCTTTCCAACCACTTGTAAATAATATATCTTCGACCCCAACCTCCTCTATAGTTTGAAAAGTTTTAAGTACTGTTGTAGAAGAAATCGGCATATTTAGCTGAACGGGATTCTTAAAAGTGACTGTATTGCCAGATATTTTGGTAATTATATGCTTTTCAAAAGGACGAATACCATCTCTATTTATAATGGTCCATCTTGTATTAGGAGTTAATCCAGGCATATTTGCCTCTAGATTATCTGTGGTTTTTTGAAATAAATCTACATATTGACCAACTGATAGGTTAGCAGTACTTGCAACCTGGACTTCAAAATCTCCCTTTTTTATCTCCGCGGTTACCTGCGTGATATCATTTGAATCTGTATTCGATGGTTTAAACATAAATCGGTAGTGTGTAGAACCACTTCCAAACTTATTTTCATTAAATTTATCTGTATATATCTCTGTACCTCCAACTCCTGTACCCGCACCTTTTAACACAATATTACTACCACTAATTACTATGGGTTGCGTTTTTGTGGTTTCACTTGAAACGATATACTTTCCTGCTGGAAAAAATACAACTGTTGGTTGATTACTAGCCTCTGCCGCATCAATAGCAGCTTGAATTGGTGCATCATCATAACCTGTATCATCTGGTATGGCTCCATAATCTGTTACACTTATCGTATTCCAACCAGATACATCTGGCAATTCTTTTTCAGAAAAGTGATAACCAGTATATGAAAAGTCGTTTAATGTTGCTTCTGCTAAATTTCCTGTTAGCTTTTTTTCTGCAAAATCTATCCAAGAAGGGGCTTCTGTATTTTGTGCATTAATATAACCCGCAATTAGAATTGCGAGATAAAATATTATTCTTTTGTTCATAGCGTTTCATTTTTCTTTGACGTTTTTTAACAAATGGAGTCACTATTGCATAAATTTAAAACAAAATATCCTTTAAACATGAAACAGCTTGATACTCATAGCATCAAACCGTTTCAATCATTGAAAAAAATACTTTACGTTTTATCTTTTTATAATTTTTTTTGTAAAAGAAAATGTTTCTCCATAAAACTTAACGAGGTATAATCCACTTGACAGTGAATTTGTCTCTATATTTATTGATAATGAGTTTATATTACTTCTACTTATCATTAATTCTCCTAGTACATTAAAAATTTCAATTTGGTTTACTTTCCCTTTTAACCCTTTGATTGTCATTTTATCATGTATTGGGTTAGAGATAAAAACAGAACTTTTTTCTAAATCATTCGTACTCAACGGTGGAGACAATCTCTCTAAAATCCATTGTGTTCTTGTAAAATTACTACCTGAATAACCTATGGCATCAGTATTATTGTTATAAACTAAATATCTAGCTGAACTTGTCAGCGGAGTGAGTATATTGTATATTGTTTCTCCACTTGATCCAGTCGATCCTGTATCAACAACAGACCAAACATTAGGGTTAGAAGTAGAAGGTGATCCAGAATAAGCAACTACAGGAATTTCTGAGGTACTATTGGCTCTCAAAATACCATCATTGGTATGTATTACAATATTGTATTCATCAGCTACCCCTGTAGAAACTAATGTAAATTTTGTAGCATCAGAATCAGTCGAAGTTGCCCTTATAGCTTTTGAACCATCATGTGACAAATAAACAGTGCCGTTAGTTGTAAAATTGTTTCTTAGCCTGTACTCACCAGCTCCAATAAATTGTGCATAAGTGTTAGTTACAATACAAAGTGTAATAACAAAAAGTGTAATTTTTTTCATAAAATATTTAGATTTAGTTTATAAATGATTTGGTATCAAAATTAAAGAAGAATCAGGGTAAAAATTTCCTGAAAAGGTAGACAAAGCTCCTTTTTTAAGCTATTACTGTAAGTATATTGAGTACAATAATGGTATTTGAAAAAAATTTCTGATAATAAGAGAAAACTATTATTCTTGAAAAGATTGCGCGTATTCTTTCGGTGTTTTTCCGAACTTACTCTTAAAAATTCTACTAAAATATTTCTGATCTTTAAAACCTACTTTATCACTAATTTGACCAATACTAACTTTGCCTTGCTCCAGAAGTATCGCAGCACGTTTCAATCTTATATATTGAATAAATTGTTTAGGTGTAAAATCTGTCCAAGCTTTTACTTTAATGAAAAGCACAGATTTACTAACACCTAATTCCTCACAAAAAAAAGGAATATCAAAATCTGAATTATTTATGTTTTTCTGCACTATTTCTAAAGCTTTTTTGTAGAGCTTTTCATCAAGAGATGACATTACCACATCTTCAGGTAACAATACCTGATTTGCTTTCATTTTTTGTTTTAATCGTTCAATAGATTTTAAAGCATTGGATATTCGTAATTTAAACTCTTGTATATTAAATGGCTTACTAATATAATCGTCTGCACCAAACTCAAGTCCTTCTAATTTGTAAACCAATGCTGAACGTGTAGTTAATAAAATTACAGGAATATGGCTTGTTCTTATATCGCCCTTAACTAAAGCACACAATTCCGTTCCACTTGTAACGGGCATAACTACATCACTAACTATAAGATTTACTTGCTCTACTATAGCTATTTTGTATCCTTCTTTTCCGTTTTCAGCCTCAAAAATATTGTAATTATTAGAGAGTAAATTACGCATAAAAGCCCTTAACTCTTTATTATCTTCAACTAATAGAATTGAAGCCTTATCATCTGATTGCGAAACATTAAGATATTTTTCGTTATCAAAGACAACTTCTTCAGACTTTAATTGGTTCCTATAAAGAGATATATCTTCACTATATGCAAAATCATTAACAATTTCATGATTTCCCAAATGCACTTTTCCTTTTAACAATTCAACAGAAAAAATTGAACCTAAATTACCAACATTACTTACTACACCAATGTTTCCTTTATGCAAATTAATTATACTCTTAACTATTGACAAACCAATACCAGTTCCTTTATTACTTTCATTGTTTGGTCTATTCTCTGAGACTTCAAAAAAACGTTCGAAAATTTTACTTCTATATTCCATAGGTATACCAACACCCGTATCACATACATGAACAATTACCTTATCTTGCTCTTCATTAATTTTAATACTAATCTCACCTCCATCATCAGTATATTTGAATGCATTAGAAATTAAGTTGTAAAACACACGTTCTAGCTTAGGCCTATCGAAATACAACTCAATATTATCAGATGACGAATGAAATGTATATTGGTAGTTTTTACCTTTTGCATACTCTGAAAACGATAGATATATTTCTTCCAAAAATGAAACAATATTACCTTCTGCTGCTTCCAACTTCATTAACTTATTTTCATATTTTCGAAAATCCATTAATCTATTTATAAGTTGTAGTAATTGGTTGGCACTACTTTCAACGACCTTAAGTTTTTTAAACATCTGACTACTGCCTCGGTAGTTTTCTAAAACTTGTTGTAGAGGTGCTAAAATAAGTGTTAATGGTGTTCTGAATTCATGTGAAATATTAGTAAAAAATTCCAGTTTAGATTTGTTTATTTTTTCAATCTCTTCTGCCCTAACATGCTCTAATTCAAGTTGATGCTTAAGCTTCGTTTTTGATTTTAAAACACTAAAAAGATAGTATATCACAGCGGAAGCAAATAAAAAATATAAACTGTAAGCCCACCATGTTGCCCATGGCGCTGGATTCACTTTTATTTGTAATATGGTTGGATTTTCGTTTACCACACCATCACTATTAATCCCTTTCACTTCAAAAGTATAATTACCAGGTTTTTGAATGGTGTAGGATGCCGTATTATTTGAAGTTCTTACCCAATCTATTTCTAAATCTCTTAAACGATACACGTAACTATTACCACCTGGATTAATAAAGTTTGGTGTAGCAAAAGACAAGGTGAAATTTCCTTGATTATAATCCAATTCTAGGCTCTCTGCATATGTAATTGTTCTTCCAAGAAACTCTTTCTCATAATCGTCGACCGTAGTTGAAGAATTACGAATTTTAAAATCTGTAATTATTACTTGAGGAGAATAGTCGTTTTTAGTTAGGTTGTTTTCATCAAAATATGTCACACCCGATGGTCCACCAAAATAGTACTTAGATTTACCAATTCGCAAACTAGCGTCTCGGTTAAATTGATTACTTGCAAGACCTTCCTTTTTAGTGTAATAAGCATCAATATTATCTGTATTTGGATTGTATTTTAAAATACCTTGAGTATATGTACTAATCCAAAACTTTCCATTTTCAGCTTCTAATATACTTCTTATACCATTAATCTCAATATCACTTACTTTTAAGCCAACAGGTATAAATTGATTGTTTTCAAATTTAAAAAGTCCATCTTCAAAAGTCCCTATCCATAAAACGCCTTTACTGTCTTCAAAAATGGTATTTATTTCGAATTTTACTTTTAAATCCGTATTATAAATATAGTTTGTAATGTCTCCATTTGGAGAAATTCTATTTAAACCTCTAATCGTTCCAACCCAAATATTCTTTGCTTTGTCTACTTTTATAGTTTTAACATTATTATTCGTTATACTATAAGGTTTTGAAATTGTACTGATAACTTTAAATACATTCTTCTTTATGCTATATTTAATTAAACCTTTGTAATTTGTACCAATAAAAATGGTATCACTATCATATTGTACAATAGATAATACACCTACGTTATCTAAAAAACGAATTAGTGTGTTAGAAAAAGGTAATTTCTCAAATACTTTTGTTTTAAGATTATATATAGCAATTCCATTTGTAAATGTACCAACCCAAAGTTTGTTATTACTTGTTACACAAAGTGATTTAATATTATCACTTTTAAGCGCAGCTGAATTTTTGGTGTTAATATGCTGGATTGTGTTAGTATTTTGATTTAAAATGGAAATCCCTCCTCCCTCGGTACCGAAAAAAAGTTGATTCCTCCAATTTACAATTGAACTTACCACTTTGAAACTAAGCCCTACTTCAGAAGATTTCTGGGTGATGTTGATAAAGTTCTTATTAAAATTGCTACAAATGTTAATCCCTCCATAATATGTACCAACCCAAATGGTTCCAACATTGTCTTTAAATAGGGTTTTAATAAAATTATCGTTTATAGACTTATCATCGTTATCATCATTATATAGCGCTAAAATATTTTTTTTACTATTAGCTATTTGAAGTCCGTTATAAGTAGCTATCCATAAAACTCCATTGTCGTCGTAAAGTAATTTCCTAACATTTTTGTCTTTAGCTTTCAACAGAGTCTCGTCAAAATAAGGCTGAATTGTCTTTTCCGAAATATTATACTCTAAAACACTATTTTTTTGGGTTCCAATCAAGATCCTACCATCAGTACTTTCAATCATATCTTGAATAAGCAATCCTTCTGTTCCTTCAATAGGTTTAAATTGACGGTTACCATCTTCTTTATTCACCAACTTAAGAATACCTTTAGTAGTACCGATAAAAACAATTCCTGTACTAGTTTCTAAAATAGATATTATATTGTTTTTTTCAAGAATTGGCTGAAAAGTATCTTTTTTTTCGTCATATATGGAAATTCCATTTGAAGAGCCTATCCATATTTCTTGATTAGACATTTGCTTCACCACCTTAATCATATTACTTCCTAAAAAGTTGCCATTCCTATTTATAAAATATGTTTGAAAAGCATTTTTTTTAGGATCATATCTATTTAATCCAAAAGATGTTCCTACCCAAATAAATCCATTTTTATCTTCCTCAATACAAAGAATCCCATTATTACTTATTGATGATGGATTATCTTTTTTATGTCTATATAACTTGAATTCTTCACCATCATATTTATTTAAACCATCTCTAGTTCCAATCCAGATTTGTCCTAACCTATCTTGATGTATAGCCACAACTGAATTTTGAGATAACCCATCAGCATCAGTTATATGGCTAAACTTGTAAACGTCACTTTGGGCTGTACCTAATCTTACTAAAAGAAATGTAATAATAAAAATGAGATATTTAGACATCCGATAATTAAAGTTATTAATAATATAAAATTAAGTCAAAATAAAAAAATCGAGAACCATAAGCCCTCGATTTTTATATTTTATTACCAAAGTGAAGTTTTCACTTAGGTTAATCTAACTTCAAAATCTCACTCCCTGCCATTAAAAAGGCGCCTGTTCCAAAATTTTGCCAAGAATCTGCAGATGCTGGCTCAGGAAATGCACCAATATTTTGCACCCAACCTACACGACCATCTTCATGCTGGCATTTTGCAATAGCATTCCAAGCTTTTTTAACTGCTGACGTATGTTTTTTGTCCACTAAACCGTTATTAATACCCCAAGCTAAAGCAAAGGTATGGAACCCACTACCACTTACTTCTCCGTGATTGTATGATTCTGGACTTAATAAACTAGTTCTCCACAACCCGTCTTCTGGTTGAATGGCTAACATTTTAGCAGCCATTTCTTTATATAGTTTTTCGTAAAACGGTCGGTGCTCGTAGTCTTCAGACATATCATCCAGAATCAAAGCTAGACCAGCTATAACCCAACCATTTCCTCTAGACCAAAATACTTTTTTACCATTTGGCTCTTTGCTATCTTTATCCTTGCCTTGCCATACAAAACGCATATCTCTTGCAAACAACTGCTCTTCCTCATCATATAATTTATTATAAGTTTGCATATAAAATTTATGCATCTCTTCTAAATACTTAGGTTGCTCTGTGTGTTTTGCATATAAATTTAAAACTGGCGGCGCCATAAATAAGGCATCACACCACCACCATAAAATATCTTTTCCTTCTTTACCAGGATTTTTACCCGATTTCCAGCTGTCATCTTCATATAAATGTGCATCCAAGAATTTTTTTGTAGGCTCTAAGTCTACAAAATTTCTTCTTTTCTCATTCCTATCAATATATATATAGCTATATGAGATGGCAACATCATCAGCGTGATGTAAACGTTTATAGGTTTGCCAATTATTCCAATAAGCTTGATTCTTAAGAGCAGCCATGTACATCATATTTTTGGTTGCTTTGTGCGCTCTAGCAACCCCTACGTAATAAGCCCCAGCTGTCCAATCGGTAGGTGCAATGGCAAAAATAGGGTGCGCTTCTTGCCATTCTAAAGCTTTTTCCATCGCCGCCTTTACTTGGGCTTTATCAATATCTTTAACCTCTGTTGCTTTTTGAGCTGTTGAACAATTAAATAGTAGTACAATTGCGAAAAGTGATAAAATTGTTTTATTCATTATATCTTATTTTTTTAGTTTGAATGTAGTTTCTAAATATTCTTTTGAAGAGGTACCCACCATTACTGTATAGTCTCCAGCTTCTAAAACTTTTTCCATTGAAATGCCTGTAAACTCCAACATTTTTGGTGTTATGGTGAAAGAAACGGTTTTACTTTCTCCAGCGTCTAGTTCTATTTTATCAAAACCTTTTAATTCTTTATCTGGTCGTGTTACAGAGCCTATTTCATCTTTAAGATAGAGTTGCACCACTTCTTTAGCTTTCATGCTACCATTGTTGGTTACTTTTACGCTAACCTCCAATTCTGTATCTGGTGTGATTTCAGCATTTGAAATTGTAATATCTGAATATTTGAAATCGCCATAACTTAACCCATGACCAAAAGGATATAACGGCCCTTTATCCAAGAATAAATATTCTTTTTTGTAGTTGATTTCTTTCATGCTATAATGGTATGGCAATTGCCCAATAGATCTTGGAATTGTTACAGGTGATTTACCTGATGGCGATACTTCCCCAAATATAATTTTTGCAGTAGATTCGTCTCCAAACTCACTTAAATCCCAAACATCTAAAATAGCATCTGCTTGTTCTGCTATTACATTAATAGCCAAAGTTCTTCTATGCTTTAAAACAACAATTACTGGTTTACCTAAAGCCTTAATTTTTTCTAAGAGTTCATCTTGAGGACCAACAGGATCGATAGTTGCTCTATCTCCCAATGTACTATTACTAAAATAAGCTTCTTTAGCTGTGTACTCGTCTCCTCCTAAAAATAAGATAGTTACATCGGCAGACCTTGCTTTATTTACCAAACTAGCAATGGCTTTTGGATCTCTTTCTAAAAGTTCTGGAGCACCGCCTTTTTGATTCGTTAATTGAAATCCTTTTTCAGCAATGAATTTCACATTAGAACCCGCAACTGATTCAAACATTTCTTTTGTGTTTCCTTTTAATAAAGGTCCTAACAAGGCTACTTTTGAAGATTTATCTTTTGATAATGGTAATGCGTTAGCTTCATTTTTTAATAGAATGATAGATTCTAAATCTGATTCTTTTGCCAATTCTAAAGAAGAAGCAGCTCTGTTTCCTTTTTCTACATCTTCAATGTTGATATAAGGATTATCAAAAAGCCCTAGAATGAATTTTGTTCTTAAAACACGTCTTACCGATCTATCTATTAATTTTTCAAGTTCTGGGTTTTTCTTTACGATTTCTGGTAAGTAAGCATAAGAATCTTCAGCATATAAATCAATATCTATTCCTGCTTCTAAGCCCATTTGAGCTGCAGCTTCTGGAGACTCCGCCACATTCATAAAATAAAATAATCGTGCAATATCATTTGAATCTGAAACTACGTAACCTTCAAATCCCCATTGGTCACGAAGTACACCAGTTAATAATTCTGGATTACCATGACTTGCCACACCGTTTAAATCGCCATGTGATGCCATAATCCCTAACGTTTTTGCTTCTTTTACTGCTGCTTCAAAAGGTGGATAAATTTCATCAATTAATGTTCTTTCAGAAATTTCGATTGCGGCAAAGTTTGAACCTCCCAATACTTGCCCATAACCCGCAAAGTGTTTAGCTACAGCACCAATATGTGTTCCATTTCCTAAGCCTTCGTAATTACCTTGTACGCCAATTATGGCATTTTTAACCATCTGTGTTGTTAAATAGGTGTCTTCTCCAAACGCCTCACTCATACGTCCAAAACGTGGATCACGCACCACATCAGCTTCTGGTGAATGACACATATGCATTCCTCTTAATCTTGCTTCTCTACCAACAATATCCCATTGGCGTTGTACCAATTCTGAGTTAAACGATGCTGCCGATGTCATTGGGCGTCCAAATCGCGTACAACCTTCTGCGTCAACGCCATTATAAGATTCGGTAACAAATAACGCTGGAATCCCCCAACGGTTATTTTCAATAATATACTTTTGAAGCTCGTTATTCATTTTAGCAGCAGCAACAGCATCAATATGTTCTCCTGGATTTTTAATTCCTGCAATACCTAACTTTAATTTTTCTACAACTTTTTCAGAAAGCTTTAAGTTACCATTTGCATCTGGCTTTGTACCAATATTGGCATGAAAAATACGCATCTGTGCTACTTTTTCTTCAAGTGACAACTTTGGCAATAAGGCTTCTACACGCTCATCAATTGATAATGACGCATCTTTATAATCTGCAGAACCAGATTCTTTTGTATTACATGATGCCACAATTAATAATACGGCTATAAAAAATAATTTTTTCATTAGTTTTTAATTATTTGTTTAATTGTTAGTTTTAAATTTGAATCGGTTTAGTTTGAAAAATTGTTGATTTGTATTTTTAAATACAAAGCACAACGACTGATTATCTTTTAAATTTTTAGTTTTAAAATTTCTTTTTTGAAAGGTATAAATTTCATTTTTAGGCACATTACAAGTAAACAAGAGCATTCCTTTAGCATCATTTTCTCTCACTTCAATTTGTAGTGCTTCTTTTGCGATAACTTCTAATTCTAAAGTAGCTTCGTTACTTAAATTCTTAATATTTGGATACATAACATAACTTAAGCCTTCCGTTGGTTCTATTGAAAATCCGCCTTTGGTATTTTCAACTTTTGCTACATTATTAGATTTGAAATAATCTTCAGCTTCAATACTCTCATTTGCATTATAATTGCCTACACCAACACCATCAACTCTTATCATTGCCATTTCACCATTAGCTTTATAATGCACGTAGCTTATAAAACTATCTCTAAAATAACGATTTCCAGTTTGACTGATATCACAATACACATAATACCATTGGTTATGCCACTCGAAAAAACTACCGTGGCGGCCTTGTAAAAATCCGTTAGGCCATGTTGGAGCTTCATATCCTTTAGCAAAACTTTCTTCTTTTATTACAGTGTCTTTATAATCGTAGGGTCCATAAACATCATCTGACATGGCATAAAAACAACCCCAAGACAAATAGTATTTACCATTGTATTTATGCACAAAAGGCTTATCATCCGTTGGCATTTTTGTATTGCTTCCATCAGGATTGTAAGGTCCTCTCGGGTTATTTATTGTTATTTTTTTTGGTGCTTCAGCTAAACTTATCATATCATCATTAAGCTTTGCTATATAATAATCCCAAACTCCAAAAATGATATAGTGCGTGCCGTTATCCTCAAAAATTGCCATGTCGTATTCATGAGTTGGTGTTAAACTACTATCTAGTAAGGGTTTTGCTAAAACGTCTTCCCAAGGCCCAACTGGTGTATCGCCTACTACAATGCCTGATTGTTCATTCCCTTCGGAAAAACACCAATAATATTTTCCGTTTTTATAGCCTACATCTGTGGCCCAACATCTGGTAAAATCTTTACCTATGTATGTGTCTTTTGGGTTTAACACGCTACGTTTTGTCCAATTTACTAAGTCTGGTGATGACCAAATCCACCAATCTTCCATGATGAATTTATCATTATTTATAGACTTATCATGTGATGCGTAAACGTATGCAGTATCATTAAAAATATGAATGTGCGGATCGTTCAATCCTTTATTTGGCACTATTGGGTTTTGAGCATAAGAAGACACTACAAATCCAAATAATATAATTTTAAATAGCTGTTTATTCATTTCCTTAAACACACTTTTCTATTTACATGTTATTTCGCTGAAGTTAGCAACTTTGGCCTGTTCTAGTGTTCTGTCTGTTTTAAATAGTACAAATTGATCTATGGCGTGAGATCTTGAACGCCCAGAAATTTCAACATCGTAAGTTCCTGCACTATCAAAGGTTACAAAAACGTCATACGGATCATTATCATTTGTTGATGATCTCCAGAACCACTCTCCTAATCTATTCATATATATTTTAAACCATCCATCTTTACTAGACCCTTCAGGATTTGGTGTTTTACCCGAACCTTTAGGATATACCCGTTGCCCAGTATTTAACTTCTCTCCATAAAAATCGTCTCCCTTAATTCTTAACCAAGAATCATTATGTTCTGTATTACTATTACCAGTGGTTATTCTAGAATTCCAAACAAACTGATAGGTACCTGGTGTATTTATTTTTATAGAAAACTTAATTAATCCCTGTCCTGGGTTATTAAAATTATCAGCTCCTGTCCAAACCAAATATCCATTACCTTTAAAGCCTGCTAAAGCTCTTGCTTCTGTCCATCCATTAGCTGTACTACTGAGATTCTCAATATCTACGCGTACTAGCCCATCTTTTTCAATAAATAATTTACCTGTTGCACATACTGTCTCATTGTCTTCTTTTTTTTCTTCCTCTTTAATTATCTGCTCTTCATCATCAGAAGCATCATTTGAACACGATGTTAAAAACAAACTACTTATTGAACATAAAATAACAAAAACTAAAAACGTTGACTTCCTAGTTGTTTTTACCATAATTAGCACTAAATTAATGCAATATTTAAAAAAATAAAGATAGTATTTGATACACTCAGGGCTATCCTGTACTGTGTGGTACAGCGTCTATCAGATGATTAAGTTTATTATAAAAAAACAATTAACTTTGTTACATCTGCTTAAAATATTTTTTATTGAAAACACTACTTACTGCATGTATTTTAACATTTAGTTTTAGCTTATCAGGATTTAGTTACAATAACCTAGATTCTTTATTAGTTGAACTTGAGCGCACTATGAGTAAGAGAGCTGTTTTTGATAATGCTAAAAAGTTAAGAATTGAAAATTTAGAAAAACTACTTAAAGAAAGCGATTCTACTTCACTCCAAAATAATTATTTTTTGGTTAGTGAAATCATTAAGGAGTATGAAAAATATAGTTTTGATAAAGCGCTAATTTTTATTGAAAAAGGCTTAAATATTGCCAACACACTTAATGACGATAATTTAAAAAAAGAATCTCAATTAAAATTAGCAAAATTATTAGTTACTTCTGGAAGATACAAAGAAGCTATAGATGTTTTACATGAAATAGAAAGACATCTACTACCAAAAAAACTCTTAGATTTATACTATTACAATTATAAAGAAGCGTATTCTGGATTAAGTTTTTATACAACTGTGAGCAACAGTAAACAAAGCTATTCAAAACTTTATAAAGTATACCAAGATTCTTTGCAACAACAATTGGCACCTAACTCTAACGAATCGTTAGCTTTAATTGAAAAGGAATTTAGAGACAATAGAGAAATTGAAAAAGCATTAGAAATTAATTCTAAAAGATTATCAAAAGTTGCATTAGGCACTCCAAACTATTCACTAATTACCTTTGAAAGGTCTTTACTATATGGGCTAAACAGTAATACTAATGAACAAAAAAAGTTTTTGATACTTTCTGCAATTTCTGATATAAAAGCATCAGTAAAAGACAATGCATCCCTTACAGAATTAGCCATGATTTTATTTGATGAAGGGAATATAGAAAGTGCTCATGATTTTATTGATTTTTCTGTTGAAGATGCCGAAATGTATAACTCTAGACTACGTTTTGTAAACATATCAAACAAATTTTCTGTGATATCAAAAGCTTATGAAGAAAAAAATCTAGAGCAACAAAATGAATTAAAAAAGCTACTTGTTTTTATTAGCATACTAGTTTTGTTTTTAGTTTTAACTATTATATATATATACCAACAAATTAAAAAGCTATCTGCGGCTCGTAAAGAATTAAAAAAAGCTAATGATCAACTTTTAAGCTTAAACGAAAAATTAAGTTTTACTAATTCAGATTTAAACAGATTATATAGCGAACTCTCTGACATAGATAGAATAAAGGAACAATATATTGGCACCTTTTTAAATCTTTATTCTGATTATATAAATAAACTTGATACCTATAGAAAAATGGTAAGAAAGTATATTGTTTCAAACAAAACAAAAGCATTGTTAGAACTCACCAAATCAAAACAACTTATTGATAACGAACTTAATCTATTCTATGAAAATTTCGACAAATCTTTCTTACACATATACCCTAACTTTGTTAATGAAGTTAATAATCTTCTTAAAGAAGATCAGCAAATTATATTAAAAGAAGAAGAAAGTTTAAATACGGAATTGAGAATATTAGCACTAATTAGATTAGGAATAACAAATAGTGCAAAGATTTCAAAAATTTTACGTTATTCAGTTAATACTATATACAATTATAGAGTAAGGGTAAAGAATAACGCAAAACAAAGAAACACCTTTGAAGATGAAGTTAAAAAAATAACATAGATAATACCAAATACTTAAATAAAGTATCTTTTTTATTCATAAAAAGCAAAAAGCATCTAATAAAAACTATAAAAATACTACTTTTTTATATTGATAATTAATAATTAAATATTTAATTATCAATTATTTAAATGTTTTATACATCTTAATAAATCCACTTTTTTAATACTAGGTGTTGTAATACACAGGTATCACGTTGTAATTTTGTTGAGATAGATTAATGAAGTCTTCACTTATAATAGAGTATGGCTTTCTATCTTATACAACCACTAACTAAATAAATAATGATTAAAGCTAAGAAAATAATTTTTCTCGTTTTTCTTGTACCATTAATTTCATTGGCTCAAGAAAGAACAATTAAGGGACAAGTTACCGATACAAATGGACAACCTATTCCAGGTGTAACGGTTCTTTTAAAAAACACTTCCTACGGAACTTCTACTGATTTTGATGGTTACTACCAATTAACAACTGAAATAAATTCGAAGACAACTTTAGTCTTTAGTTATGTAGGTATGACAACTATTGAAGAAATCATTAATAGTAGAACCACTGTTAATGTAGTTTTAGAAGAAAGCGCAGAAGCTTTAGAAGAGATTGTAGTTGTTGGTTATGGCGCCCAACAAAAGCGTGATATAACTGGTTCGGTTGCACAAATAAAATCTGAAGTACTCGAGCAGCGATCTAATGCTCAAATTGGCTCACTTCTACAAGGTCAGGCTACTGGAGTAGAGGTTTTGGCTAATTCTGGCAAACCGTCTGCTGGACTCAGTATAAGAATTCGAGGCACAAATTCAATAACTTCTGGTAGTGAACCTTTATATGTAGTTGATGGTGTACCTACAACAGATACACGTTCTATTAATCCTGCAGATATAGATGCTATTTCAGTTCTTAAGGATGCATCATCCGCAGCTATTTATGGAGCACAAGGCGCTAACGGCGTAGTGTTAATTACTACAAAACGAGGTACAACTGAAAAAGCAAAATTTACTTTTGACACCTATCTTGGCATATCACAAGCTTGGAACACACTACCAGTTTTAAACGGAGAACAATACCGAGATTTAATGACAGAGCTTGGACAAACTACTGATTGGGATCGATTCAATAGCAATACAGATTGGCAGCAAGAAATTTTTCAAAATGGACTATCTCACAACTACCAACTAGCGATGTCTGGCAGAAATAATGGCACCAATTATTATGTATCTGCAGGCTACATAAATCAAGAAGGGATCGTAAAAAGTTCTGAGCTTGAGCGATATAATTTTAAGATAAATTTTGATCAAGAAGTTAATGATTGGCTAAAAGTAGGTACAAGAATTGCTTACACGCAATATCGTGATGTAGATGTTAACGACAATAATGCTGTTAACCAAGGAGGTGTTTTACTTGGTGCGCTTACCACACCATCGGTTATTGGAATTTTTAATGAAGATGGCTCATTTACAAGTAATCCATTTCAAAACTGGGAAAACCCATTAGCATCTACCGATGGTTTAGAAAGGGAGTTTAATAGTCAAAGATTTCTGGGAAATATATACTTTGAAGTAAAACTATTAAAACACTTTAAATTCAAAACAAACTTTGGTGTTGATAATAGTAATGGCGTGTTTGATTCATTTCTAGACCCCTTTAGAACAGGGTTTGGTTCTGCTTTAGGCGGTCGTGCTATAAATACCACCAACAAAAGTTCTTATTACATTTTTGAGAATACCTTATCGTATAACAACGAGATAAAAAACCACAAAATTGAAGCCTTAATTGGTTCTGTTAACCAAAAAAACAAGTTTGAGAATAGTGCTATTGAAACACGAAATTTTGCAAGTGCGACAGTAACTACTCCAAACGGTGGTTCAGAAATATTTAATGCAACAGCAGATAAAGCTGAAAAAGCTAACTCATCATTTTTAGGGCGTTTAAATTACAGCTATGATGATAAGTACTTAGTTACTGCAAACTTTAGAGCAGATGGCTCTAGTGTTTTTGGCCCTGATAAACGTTGGGGATATTTCCCTTCGTTTTCTCTTGGTTGGAGAATTTCAAAAGAATCTTTTCTAAAAAATTCAGAAGTATTAAGCGATATGAAACTTCGTGCAGGCTGGGGTATCGTTGGTAATGACCAAATTCAAAACTATGCCTTTTTTGGTCGTGTAGGTTCTGGTGCAAATTACCCTATTGGCGGTACAATTCAACCCGGAACATTTCCATCCTCCATTGAAAATTTAGAATTAAAATGGGAGGAATCTAACCAAACTAATGTTGGTATTGATGTATCATTATTTAATAGTAAAATCAATCTAACTGCTGATGCTTACATAAAAAGAACAAAAGATTTATTGTATAACGCACCACTACCAAATGCAACAGGCTTTACAAGTGCTATTCAAAACATTGGTGAATTAGAAAATAAAGGAATTGAATTTGCTATCAATAGTGAAAATATTAGTAATGAAAATTTTAATTGGAATTCTAATTTTAATATTTCATTCAATAGAAATGAAATAACTAGCCTTGTAGATTCTGATGTTTTTGAAGGTGGTATTGCTGGCGGCCGTGGAGAAGCTGCATTAATAAGAGAAGGCGAACCTTTAGGTATACTCTTTGGATATATTTACGGCGGTGTAGACCCACAGACAGGTAACGCATTTTACATTGATAGAAATGGAGCATCTACGTTTTCTCCATCTGCTGATGACAGAGTAATAATTGGCGATGCTAATCCAGATTTCACATATTCAGCTACTAATAACTTTAGGTATAAAAACTTCAATCTAATGATATACTTACAAGGATCTTATGGTAATGATATGTTGAATGCAACACGAATAGAAACCGAAGGTCTTATTGATCCAAAAAATCAATCTACTTCTGTACTTAATAGATGGAGACAACCTGGAGATATTACCACCATACCTAGAGCTGTATTTGGGAATTCTGATAACTCTAGAGTATCTACTAGGTTTATAGAAGATGCATCGTATTTAAGAGTTAAAGCTGTTACACTTGGCTATTCATTCTCTAAAAGAGCTTTAGAAAAAATAAATATAAGTGCATTACGATTGTATGTTACTGGCGAAAACCTATTAACATTTACAAATTATTCAGGCTTTGACCCTGAAGTAAATGCCTTTGGTGGCAGTAACACAGTAAGAGGTATCGATTTTGGTACATATCCACAAGCTAGAACAACCATTTTTGGTTTAAGCGTAACATTTTAAGTAAAAAAATATAACAATGAAAATATTAAAATCTACATTATTAATTTTAAGCCTTGTTCTATTTACAAACTGCGAAAGCTTTTTAGATTTAACACCAATTTCTGAAGAAACAAGTTCAGGCGCTTACGATACAACTACCCAAATTGAAGCAGCATTAGTTGGTGCTTACGAATCGTTTCAATCTTCAGAATACTATGTTTGGGATAATATATTATTTAGTGACATGCGTGCTGATAATAATTACGCTGGTGGTGATAATCCTGAAATTTTTGCTATCGACTTTCTAAATATTACACCAACACATTCTAGACTTTTCACACACTGGTCGAATCTATACAATGCCATTTCTAAAGCTAACGTTGTATTGGAACGTGTGGATGATGTTTCAGATCCAACCCTAACGGAAGAAAGAAGAAATCAAATTAAAGGTGAAGCTTATTTTTTAAGGTCTTATCATTATTTCTCTTTAGCCAAATTATGGGGAGACGTTCCCTTAATTACAAGTACAATTAAATCTACCACGCCTGAAAGTGTAAACATTCCTAAATCTCCAGTAACTGATATTTATGCTCAAATTACTAGTGATTTAGAATTGGCTGCAACACTTTTACCAGACACTTATGGAAATGATGCTAGTACAAATAAAGCTAGAGCTACTTCAGGTGCTGCACATGCATTGGCTGCCAAGGCTTATGCACAACAGCCATCGCCAGATTATCAGGCGGTACTAGACCATATTATAGAAGTAGAAAATAGCGATGCTAATTACCGATTAATAACATATAACCAACTATTTGATGGCAACAATCCTAATAACGCTGAATCCATAATTGAAGTGCAATATTTAGGAGGTGTAGAAGGAAACTTTGGACCACAATTATTATTACCACCATCTATCTCGGGCGATACTTGGAGAAAATTTGTAACACCTTCTCAAGACTTAGTAAAGGCTTTTGATGATGCCGGTGATACCGTTAGAAAAAATACGTCAATTTTATTTGAGTCAGTTCAATGGGTAGACGAGTATTGGGGTAATACTGCTGGAAGCACAATACCTTTTAGTTACAAATGGAAAAACGCTAGCGGTTTTGCAAGTTCAGATAATACGTATTTAATACGATACGGTGATATTGTTTTACTTAAAGCTGAAGCTCTAAATGAACTCAATCAACTAGAAGCAGCAGTAACCGAAGTTAACAGAATAAGAAATAGAGCCGAATTACCAGACTTAACGGATAACCAAAAAAGCTCAAAAGCAGTTCTGAAACAAACCATTCTAAAAGAACGCCGTTTGGAATTATTTCAAGAAGCACAACGTTGGGATGATTTAGTACGCTTTGGCGAAATAGTTTCTACCATGAACAATCTTGTTGAGATTGATTTAAGAACCAATACACCTGTTAATTATAACATGACAGCAGATAAAATATTCTTACCTATTCCGCAGCAAGAATTAGATAGAAATCCAGCTTTACAGCCTTAATAAAAAAATTGATTATGAAAACGTTATTTAAAAATCTTTTGTTTTTGCTTTTTGCTAGTATAGCAATAGTAGCATGTGTAACCGAAGACAATTTACAACCTGAAGGACAATGGGAATTAACCAATCCATCCATAATACTTCCAAGTGACGATTTGGTTATATTAGATGAGACTACACCTAGTGATATTATTACATTTAGCTGGGAGGCAGCAACATCGTCTACCGATTTTATAGTAACCTATAAAGTTGTGGTTGACACCTTAGGCTCTACCAATTTCGATACACCTATCTTGGAGTTAACCCCTTCAAATAGTGGAAAAGCGCTATCTACCTCCATTTCTTTCGAAGCTGTAGATGAGGCATTATCATTTGCTGGTTATCCTGCAAACAACGATGTAGAATTAACATGGGCAGTAGTTGCAAATAGTATCAATAAAACGTCTCAAGATTCAAACAATATTACCATTAAACGTTTTGAAACTGAACTAATTCCAAACCGCTTATTTCTTTCTGGTAGTGCTGCTGAAAATAATAGCAACTTATCTGAATCTATACTTTTAAGGAGATTAAACGATTCCGAGGGTACCCCATCAAACATACATGAAGTTTATACTAGTTTAAAAGCTGGTGGCACGTTTCAGTTTTACAGCGAGCAATCCTTACCAGCTTTAATTTACGGTGGTTCTACAGATGGGCAAATAGTTAAATCTGGAGATCCAATATCTGTTACTGAAGATGGACAATACAGAATAAGAATTGATTTAGATAACAACACATATAACCTACTTAAAATTGAGCGATGGAATATGAAAGGCAGCCCCATTATAGGTGGTTGGGGAAGTGATGAACCTTTGCAATATATTGGTAATAGCGTCTGGCAAGCCTCTATTCAACTTGTTAGCACAGGAGGCTTTCTATTTAGAGCAGATGTTAATGGTGGCGACTATTGGGGCTATTTACTAAAACGAATCGTTGGTACTGCCAACACGCTTATAATGGAGTCGGATGCTGGAGCTCAAGGCGTAAATTTTGAAGATATACCTTCAGAACAATTAGGCACAAAACTAGTAACCTTAGATTTATCTGCAAACGCTTACACATACACCATTGAGACCGATCCAAATGCAGCAGAACCTATAGAAACTCCCAATACACTCTATTTATTTAATAATAGTGTACTAGTTGGTGAATTAACTAAAGATGGAGATGTTTTTAGAAGCGATAATTATATCGCATTACAAACTGGTGATCAATTAACACTAAATACTGCGTCAGACGGATCAGGAGATAGTTTTACTTCTTTTGAAAATATCGGGGCTACATCAGAACCTGATGGTATTAATGTTAGTGAAAGTCCTGATTTATTGTCGGGCTCCGATGTTATTAATGTTGAAAGAGACCAAGCCTATAAGCTTACAATTGATTTTGCAAACGCAAAATTACAATGGAATTATTATAATGTTTTTCTGTTCCATTGGGACGAAATTAATCAGAAGTGGGAAGAAAGAAATGAGTTTTTGATGACCTATTCACACCCATATAAATTTACGACTACAGTTGGTTTAAGTGGCAATTTTGATATGAAATTTATCTCGCCTTGGGATAACGATTTTGGATCAGAGTCACCCACTGAACTATCTGGAAATCTAACAAACAGAGGTGGTTCAAACATTAGAAACATAACCACAGATGGTAATTATCAGGTTAATATTGAAGTTACTCCAGATTTTTCTACTGGAACTTATGAATTTGTCCAACAATAAAAACAGAACCATTTCAAAAGGTTCTCTTATAAAAATTATGAAAAGAAAAAATATAACAATAATCCACAAGAGTTTTGTTCTTACCGTTTTAGTTTCGATACTCTTCAGTTGTCAAAGTTGTCAGAACACAGATGACAACTTTAATACTGTACCTCCACCTACCTCTGAAACAGTTGATGTCGACTTTTTCTTAACCAGAGCAGATGAATCTGCATTGTTCTCAAGGCAAGAATCAGGAATTTCAGCATTCAACGATAACGCTAATTTTTCAATAAATGTTTCAGATGGTACAATCTACCAAGAAATGGATGGTTTTGGATATTCCCTTACTGGCGGAAGTGCTTTACATATCAACAATATGTCCGCATCAAGCAGAAGTGCTTTGCTTAACGAACTTTTTAAATGGGATGACAATAATATTGGTGTAAGCTATTTAAGAATAAGTATTGGCTCATCTGATTTAGATGAAGCTCCATTTTCATACAACGATTTACCTTCAGGTGAAACCGATGTGAATATGTCTAACTTCTCAATTAACAAAGACAAAGAAAACTTAATCCCAGTACTTAAAGAGATTTTATCCATAAATCCAAACATTAAAATAACAGCTACACCTTGGTCTGCCCCTGCTTGGATGAAAACCAACCAAAGTACTATTGGTGGAAGTTTAAGAACAGAATATTATGAAGCTTATGCTAATTATTTTGTTAAATACATTGAGGCTATGGCTGCCGAAGGCATAACCATAAGTGCTTTAATACCGCAAAACGAACCATTAAATGAGACCAATAACCCAAGTATGGTAATGCAACCTGTGGAACAGGCAAATTTTATAAAAAACAATTTAGGACCCGCATTGCAAACAGCAGGTATTTTTACAAAAATAATTGCCTATGGTCATAATCCAGATCGAACAGATTTCCCAATAACAGTATTAAATGACAATGACGCAAATCCATTTATAGATGGCTCTGCATTTCATCTTTATGCTGGAAGAATTGATAATTTAAGTTTAGTTCACAATGCACATCCTGACAAGAATATCTATTTCTCAGAACAATGGGTAAGCGCCAATGAAGCCTTTTCTGACGCTTTAAAATGGCATGCCAGAGAACTACTAGTTGGAGCTCCAAGAAATTGGTCTAAAACTGTTTTAGAATGGAATTTGGCCGCAGATGCAAATCAAGACCCACACACAGATGGTGGTTGTACAGAGTGCTTAGGCGCTGTAACTATTGAAGGCAATAACGTCACAAAAAATGTAGCTTATTACATTATAGCGCATGCTGCTAAATATGTAAGACCTGGTTCTGTAAGAATAGAATCGAACTTTTCAACAGAATTACCTAACGTAGCTTATAAAACTCCAGATGATAGCATTGTAGTTATTGTTTTAAACAATACAGGCACTAAAAAAGACTTCAACATAAAAGTAGCAGATAAGCCCATTACCACATCTCTTGATGCTGGTGCAGTTGGGACATTTGTTTGGTAAAATACAACAGAATAGAATATGAAATTTAGGAATAATATCATTACACTTTTAATAGTCGTAATTGCTTTTTCATGCAAAAATCAGTCAAATAATCCTGCTATTGCTGATATAAAAGAAGAAACCAAAACCGACTATTATGGTAAAACTTTAAATGTTTATACTACAGCTGAAGGTACAGATTTAAAGCTATCCTTAACAGAAACAAATAGCTTTAAAAATGCCATACAACCTCTAGAAACTGAAATTGCAGTTTTTGTAAACCCCAATAAAACATTTCAAAAATTTTTAGGTATTGGTGGCGCTATAACCGATGCCTCAGCTGAAGTTTTTGCAAAATTAAGTAAGGACAAACAAGAAGAGCTTTTAAACGCTTATTACAGCGAAAGTGGTATTAACTACAATATAATTAGAACAAGTATTCACAGTTGTGATTTTAGTTCTCAAAGCCATACATACATTGAAGAAGGTGATGCTGAATTAAAGACTTTCTCTATTGAAAAAGACAAACAATTCAGAATCCCCATGATTAAAAGAGCAACAAGTTTGATTAAAAATGATTTGGTTTTTTATGCTAGCCCGTGGAGTCCTCCTGCATTTATGAAAACTAATAAAAACATGTTACAAGGCGGCAAGTTAATGCCTGAATATTATCAAACTTGGGCAGACTATTTTGTGAAATTTATACAGGCTTATGAAGCAGAAGATATCCCTGTTTGGGGTGTAACTATACAAAATGAGCCAATGGCAAAACAACGTTGGGAATCTTGTATCTATACTGCTGAGGAAGAACGTGATTTTCTAAAAAACAATTTAGGGCCAGCATTTGAAAAAGCAGGGTTTCAAGATAAAAACATAGTAGTATGGGATCATAATAGAGATCTTATTTCTCATAGAGCTAATACTATTTTTGAAGACCCTGAAGCAGCAAAATATGCTTGGGGTATTGGTTTTCATTGGTATGAAACTTGGACAGGTGGAGAACCCAAATACGATAATTTATCGAATATCAAAACATCATTCCCAACAAAGAATTTGTTATTCACAGAAGGTTGTCAGGAGAAGTTTAGCGACGAACATTACTTCAGATGGTCTAATGCAGAGCGCTATGGAAACTCTATGATTAATGATTTTAATAGCGGAACCGTGGGATGGACCGATTGGAATATTCTTTTAGATGAAACTGGTGGTCCAAACCACGTTCAAAATTTATGCTTCGCACCTATTCATGCCGATACCAGAACTAACAAATTGATATACACACCATCATACTATTACATTGGTCATTTTTCAAAATTCATAAAACCTAACGCTACAAGAGTAAGTACCACTACTAGTAGAAGCACTTTAGAAAGTACATCTTTTGTTAACGAAAACAATGAAATAATTACCGTAGTAATGAACAAAACAGACAACCCCATTTCCTATAAACTAATTGTTGATGCTAGTGAAGTAGCATTAAACATACCTGCTCATGCCATGCAAACGATAATATATTAATCTTAAACATTAAGCATTATGAAAACAAATTACATTTTAAGTTTTTTAGCAATTATGCTACTTGTCTCTTTTCAAACCACAGCTCAAGTAGATGTCACACTTAAAGTAGACATGTCAGGACAGACTATTAGCACAGATGGTATACATGTAGTAGGAACTATAAATGGGTGGAATACAAGCAGTACCATGCTTACTCAGGAAGGTTCTACAAATGTCTATTCTGTAACTATTCAATTAAATTCAGGATGGCATGAATATAAATTTTTGAACGGAAATGCTTGGGGTACCGAAGAGCAAGCTGGATATCCTTGTGCTCCGTCTAACGGAAACAGGTTTTTATATGTAAATGATTCTGGAATGCCAGTAGTTTTAGCAACTGTACCTTTTGGAAGTTGTAATGCGTCAGGTACAAGTTTTGAAGTAACATTCAACGCTGATATGTCAATGGAAAGTTCAGTTTCTGGAAATGGCATTCACATAACAGGGCCTTTTAATGGATGGAATCCTGGTAATTTGGTTTTACCTAACGTAAACGGCGACATCCATAGCGGAACTTTTAGATTACCAACTCCATTAAATTATCCTATAGTTTTTGAATATAAATATCTTAATGGAAATGCTTGGGGTACTGAAGAAACTCCTGGACCAGAACTAACTTGCGGAACAGTTAGTGGAACCAATAGACTAGTAACTGTTAACAATTCTGGAGAAAGTCTTTTCGATGTATTTAATGGGTGTAATTATACTCTAGGTGTAAATTCCACTCAATTGTCAGATGTTATATCAATTTTCTACAAAAAAAATGAAGGTTTAATTTTAAATATAAAAGAATCAAACTTTCAAAATCTAAAAGTGCATATCTATGACTTATCTGGTCGTAACATAACTTTTAAGGAGATTTCAGGTAGTGAAATTATTTCCCTGAGTCAAATCAGTAAGGGTGTTTATTTTGCACGTATTAATGACACAAACAATAACAGCATGGTCAAAAAATTTATTGCGTTTTAGTTTCGTATATTTAGTTTTTAAAAAGCCTATACTATTTAATCGTATGGGCTT
Organism: Algibacter aquimarinus; assembly: GCF_039543265.1. Classification (NCBI taxonomy): domain Bacteria; kingdom Pseudomonadati; phylum Bacteroidota; class Flavobacteriia; order Flavobacteriales; family Flavobacteriaceae; genus Algibacter; species Algibacter aquimarinus. The sequence goes on from NZ_BAABJK010000002.1 coordinate 340,883, forward strand.
TTTAATTTAATGAAACTAGCAAAACCCAATCTTTATCTTTTTGGGAAGGGGGGACTCCTAACTCCACAATTCCTGTGGCTTTTACAGAAGTTATTGAACCTTCTTGCAAATTCCCTCCATTTCTAGGATCAAACCATTTTATTTCAAATGATTTATGAGATTCGCCTAAATTTAATTTAATTCTGCTAGAATTGGCTTCAGTATAAATAGCGTATACACTATCTTCTTTTGCCATACAATACGCAACCTCTTTTGAAACTATTAAATCATCACGAGGCTCCATCTCCCAAAACGGAATATAATTATTAAAAAAATGAAGCGCATATCGGTTTTGATCCCAAAACAAGTCGCGACTTCTAAAATCTTGACAGGTTAAATCGGAATTTGGACTGGCATAACCAAAATACCATTCTACACCATATCCTCCAGCCATAAGCACGCCCCACATGGCTCTACCTCTTGCGTAATTATGCTCTGGGTCTTCGTCATCAGGTAATAAGGCAATATTGGCTTTTCCTGGTTCATCAACTGATAGTGCCCATTTTTTACCTGTAGCGTTTGATTTCTCTCGCCATTTTAAAACTCTTGGATGTACATCTACAAACTCAGGATCTCGTAATTGCAAAGAGGCTCCTGTTAAGGGGGATTGGTCACCTATTAACTCTGAATATCTATCGTCTTTATTCGGAAATGTATGAATAACTAAATGACTGTTATAAGCATCTAACTTTGAAATATAATTGGCTGCTTTAACAACCTCTTCAATTGGCTGATTGTTTTCTTCTCCTAAATTCCAATTCATGGATAAGTGATGACCAAACCTTGCAATTAATTCTCTGTAGTACAATTTACCTTCCGTTCCAAAAATACCTTTATCCATTAAATGGTCTGTCTCAGTTTCGTGTGTTTTAAAATGTAGAAACATGCCTTTTGTTTCGGCATATTCGAAAATACGTTCCCACTGATCTAACTTTGAAACATCAAATCTTGTTTTATGAAACATGGTTTCCCATGCTTCTTTATTTTTCTTAGTACTTGCATAGGCTTCATACTCTTCAATAGGCACTTTTAGTAAATGAGGGAAAATATTTCTATCATCTCCATCAACGTTAAAAGTTAAAAACGAAAACACATTTAACTCCTCGCTTGCTAAATAATTTACAGCGCCTAAAAGGTTTTTACCTTTGGTGTCTTGCCACAAGTATGGTGATGCACTTTCATCAAAATCTTTTGCATGTGGCTCCCATGCTTTTTGAAAACCTAGTGCATTTGTAGAAACATCAAAATCTGTATATGCTAATAAATTCTCAGGAGCATCAACACCTAATTTTATGAAGTATTTTTCTGTTTCAGCAAACTTCAAATACGATTCATCAACGTACTGAAGCCTTCCTTTAGCACGATTATCTATTCCTTTTTTATCTGATTCTGATATAGTAAATGTACCTGTCTGTCCATCCATAAAACCGGCACTAGAACTAGAAACTGAGCGTATACTTTCTGCTGTAGCGATATTATTACCTTTTTTAAACGAAACCACATACGTCCATTCTCCAATAGCATCTGGTGTAAAACGAACTTGCCAAATATTTCCAGAATCGCTACTTGTTTCTGCTGCAATACCATCAGCAGCATAAAAACCTGGAATTATATATTCTTTTTCCTCATTTTTAAAAGTAACATCTAAACGATAATTTAAAAATGGGTTTGTTAAATCCATCTCACTAGTTTGTGGTCCTTCAAAATTCAAAGTTAATCGATGCCACTTTTTTAATTCTCCGCCAATTATGACCTCTTTATGTTGTTGACAAGAACTAAGAATCAAAAAAAATAAAAAAAGGAAAGAAAAGAATTTATTCATTTTTAAATATGTTATTGAATTACTACCTTCTTTACAAGTTTATTTCCTTTTTCATTAGATAATTCTAAAAAATAAACCCCTTGAACTGGTATAGAAACATCAACTTTGTTTTGAGAAACCTTACCACTTTGTATAACCTGACCTTGAATATTGACTAAGTTATATCTTAAATTTCTAAAATTAGATTGAATATTGAAAATACCTTTACTTGGATTAGGATAAACTAATACTTCTTGATTTGTAAAATTATTGGTACTTAAAGTTGACTTTAACGCAAACATAATTTTATCAGGTTCACTTGATAATGATCTGCGTTGAGTAACCCTTACTGTATTTTCTCCTTGATTTAATGTAATATCTGGAATTATGGTTTCTAAATACACGTTCCAATCAAACGTTCTTGTTATTAAAACATCTTCATAAAGTGTTCCATTAATTTCAATATCCATTATAGAATCATCCCTATTTCTATTTGCAGCTAAGAGAATAAAATCATAAACACCTGGAGTAGTTACCTGAAATTTATGTTCTATAAACTGATTAGAAGAAAAAGCGTCTATATATTCTCCTCCTGAAGCTGAAGTGCTCGACCCTACATTGATGTCATTACTAGCTGTTGTATAATCCTCTGCCTCTAGTGCTATTAAAACTGGGGAATCAGTTTCTGATAACGTAAATTCCTGAAAATACAATGGACGCTTATCGCCTACTCCTGGAGTATTGTTTCCAGTATTTTCCATGAGATAAACATATAGTTTGTTACCAGCAACGAAAGCATCAAAATGAGCAAAGTTTATAGATTCTGTTCCGGTGTAAACTATTTTCCAATCATTTTGCCCTTCTAAAGTGGTTTTAATATTTACTTTCCCTCCTAAAAGCTCCACCATAATCACATGGTTTTTATAGCTGTAAAGTTCACCACGTGTTTGGGGATTAGGGATAAGCCCACCTACATTACTAGAAAAATTAGTATCAGTAGTCAACTTATAATAGTGTACATTTCTATTATCAACACGCTGTACATAATGAATTGCACCATTTTCAGTAACAGTCCAAGCTGGATCGGATGACGACCTAGGTAATGTAGCCGTACCATAATCATCCCCTGGTTGTGCAATTTGAACCGGATCTATGTTTGGGTTAATATTATTTCGGATTGGTAAAGAAATAGATGTATCATTTACATCAAACCATGGTGTGGATGCATTTTTTGGAATTCCATTGGTATAAGCATAATAAAGTCCACTATTTAACATATAACCATTACTAGTATTGGTATCATTATTAGTAGCGTATCTTATTGAAAAACCAGAATAAAACTTACCGTTTAAAAAGCGCTCACCACCATACATATTATTTCTATTCGGTAACGCAAGCGTACCTTCATGAAATAACCAATTATTACTCCAAACGCTACCATCATAATGTGCAAAAAGTATATCACCATTACCGGAACCACCTTGTCTATATCTAGCAATTAAACTCCCATCATCAGCCCTGTGTATCATTGGGTAAGTCATGCGCTCATAGTCCTCACCAGATTTTAAATAATTTCGCTTAGGATTAAAAATATCTAAAGTAAATTCATTATCCGGCACAAAAGCCATATTCGCTTTTGAAACCGAATAATTAAAGAAATCGTTAGGTAAAGAAGAGGACCTATAGGCATGCATATCATATAAAATATGTATGGTATTATCTATAGTACTAACTCCAATGGCTGCTGTATTATGAGAATCACCTCTTATACCAGTCCCTTTTAAAAGTTCTCCACCTTGACCAACATGTTTGTGTGGAAATTCTATTGTAACCCAATTCGAATTCGGCACATTGAGGTTTTTTCTGGATAGCATTAAATTGCGGGTATCCATACCGCCTTTATACCAAGTAACAAAGGCATAGCCATTGACCACATCCACACAATCGCCATGTGGAGAAATCCTTTGACCAAATCTAAAATTCACATTTTTTGTTCCTGCAAAAAACAGACCTCCTTCTCCATTGCCAGATACTCTGGTTGAACTATCTAAAGTAGCAACTAATTCTTTTTGAGCTTCAACTAAAGAACAAAACACTAATAACAAACATAATCCTAAGCAGTACTTTTTCATTTTTATGTTTTTTATTGTAAATGTGTCCTTACGCTTATCCATAACTCACAAAAAGCCAGTAAAATTAGCTATTACTGACTTTAAAGTATTTTCATAATATTCTTCTAAAAAGAATTTATTTTTAGCTGAATAACATGTTTACCTGGGTCTAGCCTTATAGAATCAAAAGCTGATGGTACTTTCTTTCCATTATGAATTAAGTCCTTTCCATCTAAACCGTTTAAAGAAAATTCAGCGACCATATTTCCAGGAATCTCAATTTCATAAGTTTGAAGTCTAGCTCCATTATATGTGTATTTTCCTTTAATTGCACCTCTTACAGTTGGCACTTCTATTTCACTAGATTTTAACTTACTCATTTGAGGCTTTATAGTTGCCACTGCAAATCCTGGTGTTTTAGGTTTTATACCCCATAAGCCACGTGGTATTACATTAGCAGGTACTGCACCCCAAGCGTGATTCCAATCTAAGTTTATTTTATAGTCGTAATCCCAAGCTTCTAAAGTGATTGTAGAGCCTACTCTAATCATGTTATACCAGCTTCTCTTCGCTTTGCTTGCTAGTAATTCTAAAGCATAGTCTGCTTCACCAGCGTTATATAAGCCATCCATTAAAAATTGAGCACCATAAACGCTACATGCCATTCCTCTGGATTTTACATAATCTACAACAGATTGATAATGCTCTTGAGGTACTAATCCAAAAGCTAAAGGCATCATGTTGGCATGTAAAGATGCGTGATCTGTACCTATACCATCTACATAAATACCTCTTTCTTTATCGAACATTTGTTCATTAACTGCCTTTTTTGCTTTTATGGCTCTATATTCAAAATCTAAAGCCTCTTCTGTCTTTCCTAAAATTTTGGCAAATTCTGCCATAATTTTCATGTTTTCGTAAAAGAATGAATTAATTACGGTACTATATGGTTTAAAGATAAATCCATCACGCTCTCCTTTAGTTTTACTACCAGCAAAGTTTTTACCTGGCCAATCTACAATATCGGTTAATGGTTTTTTATAACCTTCAGGAAAACCAAGTTTTTTCATAAATGCTGCGTCTACCTTTGTAGAGGTTATTAAACCATCTTCATTTGATAATTCAAATAACGATTTATGTTTTAATGGCTCGTAATAACGCTCTATAAGTTCTGTATTACCAGTATACATATAGTCTGCATAAATCAACAAAGGCACGTGTTGTTGCCACTCTGTTGGCCATGTTGGATTTTTCATAAAATACTCGATAGTACGTCTTGCCATAGCATATTCTCTATCTGTGGTATAATGGCTTAATTGATTTAAATACGCATCGGCTTCATAAGGAATACGTTCTCTATCTCCATCAACATACAAACCATTAAATGTTGTTGCCTTTATAGAATATTTACTTAAATCCCAAACTTGGTTTAAAATATCGTTATTACTCTCAAAACTACTCGCCTCTTCATCCCAATAGGTATGATATGCTAGTTGAGTAAAGTCTTCTGCCTTCAAATCGCTTTGGGCTCCTTCTACTTCTGCGTATCTGAACGGTACTAATGGAGGAAAACCATCTGGTAGAGGTACTGCTTTATTAGCTCTAGTATTACGTTCGTCTTCTTGAACTTGTATTTGATATTTAGTTTGCCCTGGCTTTACATCTACCTTAATTTCTTGATAGCGAATATTACTTCGTTTAGGAGGCGTTCTATTTACGCTACCGTCATCATTAGCCATTTCACCTACTCTTACCGTAAGAGTATGCGGTGTTTTTGCTGTATAGTTAAAATCCATGGTTGCAAAAGCTGCTTTTCCAAAATCCATAAAATAGGATCCTGTTCTCTTTTTAAAATTTACAGGATTAACTTTAGTAGTTATGAACTTATTTTCTGTTGAAATGATATAACTATCACTCTTACCAGTTGTAAATTTTTGTGGCTCAGAATAATCAACTAGTCTATTTTCTTGCTCCCAAATTCTTACTTTCCAATAATAGTTCTTTCCTAGTTCTAATGGGTTTCCACTATATTCTACATCAGTTGATTTAGTTGAAGCTACCCTTCTACTATCCCAAACATCTCCATTATTATTATTAATATTAGCCTCGCTAGATGCTACCAAGATTTGATAAGCTCCCTGAAATTTTGATCCCAATGGTACGGTCCACCCAAATTCTGGCTTTAAATCAAATATTTCAACATCTGTACTTGGTTCTCTTATCAGTTCTACAGTTAAATCTGTTGGCGCTGCTCTATATTCGTTACTATTCTTTTTAATTAATTCATCAAGTTTTACACGAAGTTTATTTGCTACCTCTTTATACTTTTTCTTTCCGATTAAGTTTTTAATCTCTTGAGGATCTTTTTCTAAATCATAAAGTTCTTCAATAGATTTATCATTAACATATCTGAAGTATTTCCATTTTTTTGTTCTTACACCTTCACTTGGTGGTATATTTTTAAAATCCCATAAATGTTCTATAAGAATTGTGTCTCTGCCAATAGTATTGGTTTCTTGCTTTACAATAGGCATTAAACTTTTACCCTGCCATATTTCTGGCGCTTTAACTCCTGCGATATCTACAATGGTTTGTGGTACATCAATATTCAATACCATATCATCAATATCTTGATGCTTATCAACCCTTGGATCAAAAACAATCAAAGGCACGCGAATAGAGTTATCGTACATCAACCATTTACCTGCAAATTGACGCTCTCCCAAGAAATAACCGTTATCTCCCATTACAATGATAACCGTGTTTTTATCCTGACCTTTTTCTTTTAACTTTTCTCTAATTTTTTTGATTTCTAAATCTATACCTGAAATCATTCTATAGTACCCTTTTAAGCTGTGTTGGTATTTTTCTGGAGTATCATAACGCCAAGTCCAACGTAATCTATTAAAACCATCTCTTACAATTTTGGGCTGTGCTAAAAAGTATTTATCATCTCCTAATTCTGGGTCTGGTATAGTTGTACTCTCTAACATTTTATCCATTTCAGATTGCCAAAAATATTGTTTAGGAGCACCATCATGAGCATGTGGTGCACTAAAACTTAATGATAGGCAAAATGGTTTTTCGTTTTTAGCATTTTTATCAATAAAATCAAGTGCCTGTTGCCCTGTATATCTTGTTAAGTGAACAGTATCGTTGTCTATTGTTTTGTAATAATAGCCTCGTCTGTCTTTATATCTGTTATTTCTATCATAAGATTCATATTCATCAAACTGTTTATCTAAATCATCATAACGAACACCATATTTACCAAAGAAACCGGTGTAATAACCATTATCTTTGAGCAGTTTAGGATATGAGTTTGTCATATATTCCTCACGCACATTACCTGTTTGAAAATTATAGTTGTGCGCACGTTCATGCAGGCCTGTTAAAATACTAGCTCTACTTGCTGCACAAATTGGTGTTGTAACTATGGCTGAATTGAAGTAAGTTCCTGATTTTGCCAAATCATCCATTTGTGGAGTTTCTACAAATTGATTTCCAGTATAACCAATGGCATCAAAACGCTGATCGTCTGTTAAAATGAAAATAATATTTGGTTTTTCATTTTTTACGTTTTGTTGCGCAGAGGCCAGATTTAAACTAAAAATTGAAACTAGGAAACCGAAAAAAAGCTTGATCTTTAACATTAAATTTTTATTAACTGGTAAATAATTATTCATATGTAAATATAAATACCTGATAGGTATATATTAAAACTAAATATTTGAATGTATAAAATTAAATTTTTTATTAACTATAATCATCCTGCACTGTCCTGAAAACAGTGCTTCTAAGTTTATAAATATTAGTGAAGTTCTTATTTAAAACAAGAATCTTAATTTTTAAGAGTTTTGATAACTCAAAATCAATTTTACATAAAATGATGTTTTGATTTTGAAAATAAACATACCATAAAACATTTATCATGTACAATTTATAATAAAAAAAGGCTCCCAACCATAAAAAATTAACACTTATTATGATAGGGAGCCTCGACTAACTCAAACAATTATATATTAGACTAAGTAATAGTTCAAAATATTAATGTAAAATTAAAGTAATTAAGATGTGAAACTATCCTGTTGTATCCTGAAAATAATACTTTTAACAAAAAGATACTTTAGAATAGTATTTACTTAATTATTAATAGACTTATTTTATACAAACTACACTAAAATTAGAATAGTACTCATTATCGATCTCATCAAATTATTTAACTAATTACTAAAAATATTTTTAGTAATATTAAAAACAAAAAAAAAAGCGGAAGTTATATCCGCTTTTTTTGCTATTAATATTTGATAAAAAGTTCTAGATTAAAGACCTGTTAATTCAACTGTAAATTCCTCGAATTTAACATCTCTATTTCTAATTACTAAAGTATCTCTTACAGCATGAGTTTCGCTATTAACTGCATCTGTATATGTATAATCTAAATAAATAACATTACGTCGTTCTCCTCCCCATTCATCTCCATCTTCTACAAATCTACCTGAGCCAGAAACATTATATGGGTCGTCTCCTGAACTAACTACTGTACATGTATCATCGCTACTAAATAACAGTTCTATACTTACATCTCCAGGGCTATTAAGCTCCCCTCTTCGTACACGATTTATGTAGCTTACATTAGATCTCCCGGTTGTTGTTAAGTTAGTTAACTCATCTCGTTCAATAAATTCTGCTCTATACTCTGAAGTAGTTACCTCACCAGCACCATTCGTCATAACATCAGCTCCACGACGTAAGTAAATACCTTGATATTCATTCATAAATTTAATACCAAAAAGTGTATAATCTTTAGGTTGTGGATTCCAGTCATCAGGGTTTATTCTAATAGGATTATCAACAATAGGAACTCCAGTTAATAAAGAATCTAACTCCTCAAAATCTGTAATTCTTAAAGGAATCACGTAATGGGTTTCGTTTACACCTGCAAAAGAAAGTGGATCATCAAAAAAAGCATCTTCTAATTGAACAGGAATACGTCCACTTACAGAACCTGAAGGTATTGTAACAGGACTTTGTTGTTCTATAGTATAATATGAAGCCGGTAAGACTTGTACGTTTATAGAATCAATGCCTAACGCAATAGTGTCTATTAATTCTGGTGCCAATTCAAAAAACACTCTACGATCTGTCTTATTTTCAAAAACACCAGACATTACAACACCTATTTCAAAGCGACCATTATTGTCGTTGTCGTTGAAACCCAAATCGTAATCGCCTAATACTAAAGTTCTGGCTGGCGTTTGAAATGGAAAAAAGACTGAAGTTGAACCAAAATCCTCAACGATACTATCTTCATTTTCACAAGCCATAATGCTTAAAAGCATTGCAAAAACTATAACTATTTTTATTTTCATGTTAAATATTTTTTAATTCTTTTAAATTATACTTTTACCATCCTGCATTTTGTTCTATCTCAGGAAACTTCAAAACTTCATCATTAGGTATTGGCATATAAGTAGCAAATGATGGATAATTTCTATTTTCTACAGAAGGTAAGTCAATATAACTTGAACCATCAAAGAAAAGCCCTCCAATTGATTCGTTTAAAGATATGCCCCATCTTCTTAAATCCCAAAATCTGTGACCTTCAAAACTAAGTTCCAAACGTCTTTCATTTCTAATTAGTTCACGCATATCCTCTGTTGATGTAATAGATGCTAAGTAATTATCTGGTTGTTCAAGACCAGCTCTCTCACGAATTGCAGCAATTACATCTCTGGCACTCATACCATTAATCTGCTGATCTGGACCACCAACTTCATTGGCTGCTTCAGCAAAAATTAAAAATAATTCTGTATATCTAAAATAAACATCGTAATGTCTTTGCCCAACTGTTGAACCATCATCATTCAATCTCACATCAGGACGTAATAACTTTTTGAGATAATATCCTGTTTTTGTTGAAAATTCAGGAATAGAATCTAATCTATCTATTTTTCCACCAACACCAGTATTTATTATTCCTCCACCAAAAGTATCTCCATTAAGAACTACAAATTCAGCTAATCTAGGATCTCTATTAGCATATGGGTTTTGTGGATCAAAACCATTATCTACTGTTGCAGGAAATCCACTTTGCATAGGAAATGCATCAACAAAATTTTGAGAAGGGTTAATTTCTCCATTTCCATTAACAGATGGAGGAAACATACGACTCTCTATACCTGAACTTAGGCCTCCAATAGTACCTCTCCAAATCATTTCGTCATCATTATTTTCGTCATAGCTTTTATAATAATCAACACCATTAGAAGCTAAACCAGAAACACCTCCTATATCCATTAATAATTCACTTGCGTCTGTTGCTGCCATATTATAGTAACCTTGATCATTCAAAAATGATGGACTAGCTGCCATAAGTGCTAAACGAGCTTTTAATGCTTTTACTATTTTACCAGAAATTCGTAAATTATATAATGAACCATTAACTACATCGTATTTATTAAAATCAAAATTTGCATATAAAGGATCTACATCTCCCTCACTTAATCCATAATCTGTAGGTAACAAGGCTAATGCTGCATCAAAGTCTGCCATAATAGCTTGTACCGTAGCTTCGAAAGATAGACGAGGCGTGTTAAAATTACCATCAGACTCTATAAACTCTGTTATATAAGGTACTCCCAATAATTGTCCTGATGTACCTACACCTGCATGAGCTTGTAAAGCATAAAAATGATGTAAACCTCTTAAAGCAAGTGCTTCACCTTCCATACGGAGATAAAACATTTCGTTTGTTTCTTCGTCTGGAGACCAAACAATCTCACCAAGTTCTATAATCTCTAAAAATTTGTTTAACCACAAAACACTTTCGTAGTTATTCCATCGTGAAGCTGGGTTAAACTGTGCATTTAACTCACCAAGAGCCATACGCTTAAAACCGTTATTTAATTGGTTATTTACTGCATCATCTGTAGCAGCTTCAATGAAAGTAAACTGATCTACTGTACGTGAATAACCATTCAATAATATACCTTCTGCAGAAGCTGGATCGGTACTAATAAACTCAAAGTCCAATCTGTTTTCATCAATAGGCTCTAAGATTGTATCACAGCTAACTATGACCGTTAAGAACGACATAATCACTATATATTTTATTAAATTTTTCATTTTATATATCTAAATTTTTATTTTAATTAAAATGACATTCTTACACCAACGGTATAAGTTCTAACCTGAGGATTACCACCAATACTTAATTGACGAATATCTTTATTTTCTCCTACTTCAAAAAGGTTAGTACCTTGAAAATTCAAGCTAAAATCTTCAACTCCAATTTTATCACATAAAGCATCAGTAAACTCATAAGTTAACTGTGCACGGTTAATTATGAAAAAACTATTATCATACAACCAGAACGAAGATGTTCTGAAGTTATTTTGATTTTCCCCAGATGATAATCTTGGAAAAGTTGCTGTATTAGCTGTTTGTGGTGTCCAACGTCCTAGTACCACCTCTGAGTATTTATCAGTTCCATTTGGAGTGTAATAATTGTTAAAAGCACTACTCAATTTATTACCTTTTCCTCCTGTTTGTCCAGTACCTAATACAAATAAATTAAATCTTTTATATTTTAAATTAAGGTTAATCCCATAAGTCCATGGGCTAGCAGACTGTCCAATAGCAACCTGGTCATTTTGGTCTATAATATCATCACCATTTTGATCGGCATATCTAATATCACCTGGTTGTACTGCTCCGAAATTAGGAACTGGCAATCCACCATTCAAAACAAGTTCTCCATTAGTGTTGGTAAAATCTGATTCAGAATAAAAACCTAAGTCTTCAAGTCCAAAGATTGTAGACACCTCTAAACCTTGTCTGTTCTGATAATCAAACTCTCTAGTTTCAGATCGTTTTGATGCTTCTGTTTCGCTGTACAAAACGTTTGCACCGATACCAATCGAAAAGTCATTAAACGTTTTATTAAAATTCAACCCTAACTCAAAACCAGTGTATAAATTGGCATTAAAATTGTTAAATGGCCTAAACGTGTTATAGTATGAAGGATATTGATCGGCTAAAATCACCAAATCCTTATCAAGTTCAGTTCTAAAATAATTTGCTTCTACCCAAAGTGAATTCATTAAGTAACTTTCAAATCCTACATTAAAGTCTATACGTTCTTCATATCCTAAATTAGGATTAGCACCTTGCGAAATGTTTTGTCTTCTGTTAGAAAACACACCATCTGCCCAAGTAAAATTTGCACCCTCAGAATAATTTTCATCATATAAATAATAACCATTGATTCCTGCATCAGATTTAATAATACCACCAGAAGCTTTTAATTTCAAATAATTTACAAAATTACTATCTTTCAAAAATGACTCTTCACTAAGTATGTAACCTAATCCTACTGTTGGCGATAAACCTCCTCTGTTTCCCTCTGGTAATTTAAGAGAATGTGCATAGGCTCCAGAAAAATCAACAAATAATTTTTTCTTAAAATCATAAGTCATTTGAAACCCTAAATGAGAATCTCTATCTGTTTGAATGGCTCCAGCTCTTTTTTCTGAATTATAATACCCCAAAAACGTTGTATTAATAGAGTGGTTAGTAGCAAAAGTTTTTTCATAATTTACCAATGCGTACATACCTACTCGTGATACAAATCCATTTGAAGCAACATTTTCTGACAAATCTCTTTGATCTTGTCCAAAATCTTGTAAATCCGTTATTCTGCCATCTGTCCATGTAGGAGCATATACTCTAAACTGATTTGATATGGATGTAGTATAAGTATCGAAAAAATCAAAACTTAAATAAGTTTTTGCCGACAGACCTTCGGTTATTTTAGAAAGATCAAAATTTATTGAATTGTTAAACTGAGTTATACGAAATACTCTATTTTGAGAACCACCAGCTATAGATCGAGCCACTGGCGTATTAACACCAAGTTGTTGTGCGGTACCAAGTAAATTACCATTAAAAACGTTAGCTCCAGCTAATAAGGTTTCTAATGCTGGGTTATTTTCAACATCAATAGCACTTACTGGAAGAAAAGGTGAATAATCAAAAGGTAAAAATGTGGTAGCTGCATCTAATAGGTTAGCTCTAGAGCTTTTTGAGCTGTTTATAATAGCTACCCCATCAATACTACTGGTAATCCAGTCGTTTACCTTAAAGTCTATATTACCTCTAATATTAAAACGATTGGTTCCTGCATTTATATCCTCATTAATATTAATCCAATCTTCATTGTAGAGCCATCCTGCATTAACATAATATTGAGATTTGTCATTACCTCCAGAAAACTCAGAAATAACATTATGAGTATTTACAAACGGCTGAATAAAATCATACAAATCAACATCAGGAAATTCAATAGGGTTTAAACCACTCCTAGTATTTTGAATTTGTTCTTGAGAAAAACCTACCACAGATGGGTCAAAACCATCATTTGCGAAAGCTTCATTACGAAGTGTCATAAAAGAGGCAGCTCCCAAATAATTGGGTAAAGCCAAAGGTGTACTAAATCCAGAGCGTACATTAACATTAACCTCTTTTTTATTTATTTTACCACGTTTCGTATTTATAACAATCACACCGTTTCTACCTTGACTGCCATATAATGCCACAGCATTAGCATCTTTAAGTACGGTTATTTGGTCTACCTCTTCCATGTTTAAAAAATTAGGGTTACGTCCAAAAACACCATCAATTACAAAAAGCGCATTGCCTATACCTCTAATGTTTGATGATACTCCAATTCCGCTACTATTTGTAGCTCTAACGCCAACCGCTAAACCAGCTATATAATCTCTAACAAATTGAGTATTGTCATAAGTTAAGCGATCTTCTGTATTAATTGATGATACAGACCCTGTAATATCACGTCTATTAGTTGTTGCAACTCCCATTTTTATTTCGTCATCTTCTGAAGCTAAGAAATCTGACTTAACTAGAGTAATACCCCCAGCAATAGTAGACAAGCTAAGAATTTGAGATTCATACCCCTTCTTCTCTATAACTACAGCTTCGTCATTAGGTAAGGAAATGCTAAATAGACCATTGGTGTCTGTAGAAGCCCTAGAACCATCAGAACCATAAATGGTAACACCACTTAATGGGTTTCCTTGTTGATCGACTATGGTTGCAGACACCTCTGTACCTTCTGATTGAGCAGTCGCCATACCACAAAAGCAGAACATGGTGAAGCAAACAAGGGCGTACAACCTATATATTTTATTTATCTTCATTTTTTTTTCTTTAGTATTTAGTATTAGTTAAAACAAATTTGCTCAAGTTTTACCAACCTGGGTTTTGAGGGAAGCCTTCATAAAACTGTGTTTGATTAGCTTCAAATGGTAACCAATAGTGCTTAGGATACTCACACACTCTATCTACAAGTACAGCTTCTTCAAAGAATGTCCAATCTTGATCAAAATTCAATTTTGTCTTAATTCTGTATTTATCCTCATGAGCAACTCCCCAACGGCGTATATCAACCCATCTGTGACCTTCGTAAGATAAATCTACAGCTCTTTCACGTCTTACTTCATCCAAAAATTTATTATTATCTGCCACGATAGCAGGATGTACACTAGCTATACCAGCTCTATCTCTTAAAGTATTAATTGCCTGTTCAGCAGTTAAAGAAAAAGAACTAGGTGCTGAAGTCGCTCCACTAGATACATGAAGTGCTTCTGCATACATTAAATATACATCGGTTAACCTCATATGCAAACGTATTCCTGTAAACCTTCTAAGGATGTTATTGCCTCTTTGTGAATGATATTGACCATCAATCTCAGGATAAAATTTCTTAAACATGTATCCTGAAAAAGAATAATTATTCCTATCACGATGTGCACCTGAGTTTCCACTTGCATCAGTTGAATACAACTTCATCGTTCTATTTACAGCAGGTACACCTCCTCTTGTTGAAAGCGTATCACGATCTTTAAAAACCCATGCGTAAAAACGAGGATCACGATTATCGAATGGTCTATCAGGATTATACGTAGGTGTGCCATATACTCCACTTAAATCATCTTCAATAGATAGCCCATTGGCCATTCCAAAGTTATTATGGATATAATTGTGAGTGGCACTTGTACATTGAGTACCGGTAGCAGCAATAGGTCTTGGCATTCCAGTAGCCATAAAGCTAAGTGTAGAACCAACATGCGATCCTGCAGAACCAGCAAAAATTAACTCATTTGCCTCTGGAACTAGAGCCGGCCATGTATTTGTTCGGGTCTCCCACAATACTTTTTTGTAGTCTTCCATGTTTCTAGCTAAACTATATCTACCGGCTTGTTCTAATTTAAGCACTTCTGCGAAGGCATCAACAGCCATAGCAGCTAGTTCAGTATCGTAAGAATATGTATTAATCCCTGGTTGGTTGTTGAAAAACATTAACGGACTAGCTGCAAAAAGCAAGTTTTTACCTTGAAAGGCATAAGCCGCACCTTTTGTTACCCTACCAGCATTGTTTCCTAAGGTTCTTTGTCCATATGGTTCATTATCCCAATCTACAGGTAATAATTCGATGGCTTTTTTGTAATCCTCATTAATAGATAAAGCCGCCTCTTTGTAAGTTTCTGGTCTAGGTATTGTAATAGACCCTGTAAATACTTCTTGGATATGAGGAAAGCGTCCCCAAAACTTCATAACTTCATTATGAAAGAAAGCTCTAAAGAAGTAAGCTTGACCAAGTACAGCATTCTTTTCTGCTTGCGTTAAACCAACCATTAAATCTTCGTTTGCAATTACAACATTGGCTTTACGAATACCTCTCATACTAGCATTCCATACTTTTGGCCTACCTCTTCCTTGTTCTTCATTGGTGCTCCCTAACGAGCCATTATTTTGACCTGTTTGAAACCTATTGTTCTGGTGTAAATAACTTAAGCTATTACCAATCCAACGATTTAATTCACCACGATCTAGTTGAGTACTAAATTTAAAAGCTTGGGTATTGTAACCATCATCACCATATATATAATCTTGGAATGACCAACCATTTGTTCCGTAGTCAACCACCAAATTGTACATTTCTTCAACAAAACCTTGTGTAGTTTCAAAAGTACCGAATACAAGTTCTGTATCGATTTCTGCTTCTGGAGCAATGTCTAAATATTCTTCGCAGGCAAACGTAAATAGCAGCCCTAGAAATAAAACTATTTTTATTTTATAATTTTTCATAATTCTTTTTTTAAAAATCCAAATTAAACCCGAAGTTAAATCTAGCTAAAGTAGGATAATCTCCTCTAAAACTAGAATCGGCTGTTAGACTACCATTAAATTCTCTATCATCTGGTAAATCTGTCCACAAAAACAAGTTGTTACCATTAGCAAAAATACTTAATGATTTAACTCCTAATTTCTCACAAGTAGATTTAGGTACAGTATAATTTAAAGCTATACTTCTTAATCTAGTTAACGATCCATCCCAAAAGTTTCGTCTTGGATCACTTGCCCCTTGAGTAAAATTGAATAATGGCTGTGTTCTTACAGCTGTTGGATTATCTTTAGTCCAATAATTTAACTCATGTGTAAAAAATGTATCAATTTGATTATTAAACGTTCTACTGGTATAATTTCTGTTTGTATTCTGTGTACCATAAAACTGTGCTTGTAACCTCCATGATTTATATTTAGCACCTATTGTTGCCGTCCATGTTCTTTGTGGGCGTGTAGGAAAGCCAAATGGCACATTATCAAAAGCACCATTGTAAGTACCATCTCCATCATAATCAACTAAATTATAATATCCAGGACGTATATTTCCTTGACCATTAACTCTTGGTGTAGAGCTGTACAAATCATCTAAACTAGCAATTATATTACTAGGAATTGCAGATCTTGGTTGACCAATAGGGTAACCCGCAGCTTTTTGATAAAACGGACGTAATTCTGGATCTTCCCTATCGAGTACTACATCTTTAGCTCGAGTAAAAATAAAATTACCAAAAATATTTAAATCATTTGCAAAAGTATGATTAGCACCTATTACAATATCATACCCTCGAACCTCTACCTCACCTCTATTAAAGGCAGGAGGATTGGCACCAAACCAATCTGGAACAGCTCTTTGGGTACTTGGTATTAAAATATTGCTACGATCTTCTCCCCAAAAATCCAACTCTGCAGTTATAGAATTGTTAAACAAGCCTATATCTGCACCAATATTATATTTTAAAGCAGTTTCCCATTGTAGATTAGGATTACCTACATTGTCTTCACTATAAAACACATAACCTTCACGAACATTAGAAGCATTAGGATTAATAAAAGCTCCTCCTCCAATGTTCCAAGTTGCTAAATATTCAAATCTGTTTCCTCCACTATCATCACCAATCAAACCATAAGACCCTCTAATTTTAAGATTATTTACCCAATCAACATCACTCATAAAGGACTCGTTAGATACTGTCCAACCTGCTGCTAAAGCAGGAAAAAGATCAAAACGGAATCCAGGACCATATTTCTCAGATCCATTATAAGCACCACTAATATCTAAGAAATACCTCTTATCATAATCATAAGTAATTCTACCTACCCAGTCTTCACGGTATCTTAGAAAGCCATTACCTGTACCACTTTCATTACGTCTTAACAATGCTAATCCAGTAACCGAATGCTTTTCGGCAAACGTTTTACTATAATTAAGCGAAAAATCATATAATAAACGACGTCCTATTGTACCGTTTTGAATATTTGCAGATTCAAGTGTCCATGGAAATGGCACAAAACCAAAATCATTAACTCCATCAGGAGACTCAACTCGTTCTTCAAAAAACTCGTTAAATACACGATATCTAACATTTTCTTGACCATCTGCCCCCGGATCTAACAACCGTTGACGACTTACTGATCTATTATCTAAAGAAAAACGCCCTTGAAATGATAGGCCTTTAGTAATAAAATCTAACTTTTGTTTTAAAATAAAGTCAGTATTTATATTAAAAGTAGTATTAGTAGTATAACCTGTATTTGTTAAGGTAACAATAGGATTGGTATTCGCAAAAATATCATTATTGTCTCTACCAAAAAAGCCATCTGGAAAAACAGGGTTATATGCATTAGGCGCAAGCTCATAAATTGCATTTGTAACCAAGTTTAAGTTACCAGGTGTTTGTTGAATTCCTAAGAACCCTCCTAGGTTTACAGAAAATTGCGTAGTTTTTGTGATACTAAAATCAATATTACTACGAAAGTTAAATCTATCATAACTAAACTCACTTTCGTAACCTTTTCCATTGTCATAACTAGCACCATCAAAAACATCTGCAACTGTTTGATATGCTAAACTTCCAAAATACTTAGCGTTATTTCCTCCTCCACGAACAGATAAATTTATACGATAGTCTTGAGCCATATCTTTCAATAGCACATCACTCCAGTTTACGTTAGGATATATTAAACGCTCCTCCTCATTTGCAGGATTGCGAAATCTTTCAGCAATAGCCAGTGGACGAATTAGATTCCAAGAATCTTCATTTTGAGAAAGCTCTCGCATTATAGACGAATTTGCTTGCAGGATTGCATCATAAGCATCTAGCTTTTCAGGCAACTTAGAAACAAACTTAAAGGTTGTATTAGCCTGTAATGACAATTGTGCTTTACCCTTTTTTCCTCTTTTTGTGGTTAATAAGATAACACCATTTGCACCTTGTACACCAAAAACTGCCGTAGCAGAAGCATCTTTAAGCACAGATATATTTTCAATATCGTTAAAATCAATATTATCAATACCTCTAGGAACTCCATCAACAAGTATCAAAGGCTGTCCAGATCCATTCCATGATGCTTGACCACGAATAAATATTTGCATATCGTTTCTACCTGGAACACCACTACCCTGTATAGCAGTAACACCCGGCAAGTTACCTTGCAAAGCCTCTTCAACATTAGTAATACCCATGTTCAATTCCTGTAAATCCTCACCGGATATTTGAGAGATGGAACCTACTACACTTTCTTTCTTCTGAGTACCGTAACCAACAACGACTACTTCATCCAAACTTTCTAAATCTTCCTCCATGGTTAAATTGATAGTAGTTTGACCGTTTACTGGAATTTCTACCTCTTTAAAACCTATGTAAGAAAATACTAAAGTTTTTTCACCTGTAGTTAATTCAACAGAATATTTTCCATCAAAATCTGTTGACGCCCCACGAGTAGTTCCTTTTTGTATAACACTTACACCAGGCAAAGGAAGACCACTAGCATCTTTTACAACACCAGAAATCCTTTCCTGTGCTTGTAGATTAATACTAGAAAAACCAGAAAACACCAGCGCTAGTACTAACATCCAACCAAAGACAGGAAATTGTCTTTTAAATTTTTCTTTCATTTTGAGTTTTAGTTTTAACATTTAATTTAGTTATAATTAAGTAAAAAAATAGTCTCAAGTCATACACAAAATACATATTACTTGAGATTATTTTAACAATTTTACAAATAACATGATGTACTTGCATCCTGTCCTATCCTGTTAAAACTTATTTTTTTTAATATTTCTTTAACATAAGAATTAAAAAAAAGAAAAACAATCTTGTTAGTTAGATAATTAGATTTAAAAGTAAATAAATAGATGGTATTTTATAAACCTCCAAAATATAGGGCTATTTAGTTATTCATCCAGAGTAGAGGGTACCTAACAGGCATGTTCCTAATAATTTCAGGTTTATTAGGAATTTTTGGCAATTTTGCCCAAGTAGAAATATAATTTTGATTGTCAAGCTGTAGTCCTCCAAATAATAGAGCTGGATGTTTTGTTGGCCAATCATTCCAGTACATGACATCAGTTTTATATGGCCAATTATTTTTGTTAATAATATAAGGATACAAAAAGTTAATACCTAAACCTAAGCTTCTTCCTTTTTCTGATTCATAATTAAAAAAATTAAAACTATCATTAGTTAATAGTTGTGCTAAACTAGCCATAGCATCTAAATTAAAAAGAGAATATCCATAAGGTTTAGTTCTAGATAGCTCTTTAGGGAAGCTTCCATCTTCAGCCATTTGCTTTGGTAATAACACATTTTTGAAAAAAGTTTCGCAAAACTCAAGTTGCTCCTTATTATTAGTAAGTTTTGCAAAAGCTGCCACTTGCATAGCCCAACAAGTACTATGATTATTTCCGTTATCTCTTTCTTTTATACCGTAAGGGTGAGTTGTTAACCAATCTAAATATTCTGAAAACCAAGATTTAATATTTTCAATATTTTGTTGATCTATTAATTTTGAATCCTCAACCACTTTAACTGCTAAGGCCACTTCTATTAAATGGATTGTATCAATTATACCTATTCCTCTTCCAGTAACTCGCCCTTTTATAGCTTGTGCGTAAAGCAAGTTTGAATTCATTTTAGTTGTTTCGTCTACAAACCAAGCATTTAAATGTGGCATTAATTGATGGATATATTTTTCATCTTTAGAAATCAAATATGCTGAAGCTAATGCACCAGATATTTGACTTAATCTAATCATATCTCTTCTGTGTGCTACAAAATTATCAGGATTACTTAATCCGTCTTTTCTAATGTAAGCACTATCTGGATGTTTTGGATTAGGCCACCAATAATCTCCTTCAGAATAAAAATCATGCTTTGAACCAGCACTGCGAAGTGAAATATTTGCAGTTACTGTCACAGGTTGTAAATTCTCGTATTTATGAACCTCAGAAAAAATTCTTTCTCTTTCTAATAACTCTAATTGATCAAAATGAGTAACTGTGCTTGAACAACCAACTGTAAATATTACTATTATTAGAGAAAGATATCTAAAATTCATTTAACATTAAATTAATCAATCGTTAAATAAGTGCCTTTAAAATTTTGGTTAAGCACCATAACTTCTAAAGGTTGATTTTTAGAAAATCTTTTTACCTCTATTGATGCTTTACCGTTTGCCATTTCTATAGCTTCACTACCAGTTGGTGTTCCCAAGCTTTTCATAGTCTCTCCTCCAGATAAACACTGAAAGTAAACTCTATCTTCGTAGTCTAAACAGACTAAACCTTTACTATCTTTTGCCAAAGCCGTTATTAAATAATTACCATTTTCTAAAATCTTGTAATCTATATTTAAACCTTTGGCTTTTCCATTTTTAGTGAATCTGTAGTTTATAGTCAATTCATCTTTCACTTCTTTTCCATCTAATGTTTTACCTATTGAGATAAGCTTATTTTCGCCTTCTTGAAATTTTAAATTCCAGTTTAATCCAGCAGCAGGAAATTCTTTTGTATTTCGTTTTTTTGTGCCTAAACTTTTTCCATTAAGAATTAATTCAACCTCAGGGCAATTACTGTAAACACTAATATCTCTTGCCAAATCTTTGGGACCTTGACGCTCAGTCCAAGTATGAGATTCGATATAAGTAAAAGGATCTGTTTTATTCCAATAGCTTTTAAAAACATAAAAAGCATCTTTAGGTTTTCCTGTTCGATCTACTAATCCTTTTTGATTCATATAGGGAATAGCATTCTCTGGACGTAAAGGTGTTCCAAAATCTTTAAACGCCCATTGCACGTTACCAACAAATGTAGAATCGTTTTCTGAAATTCTTAAATGCCAATCGAATAAATCGACAATATAATTCTCGCTCCAATCTCCTATTTGAGCTATATTGGCAACATCTGTTTGCACTATCGCTTCCTCCCAGCCATCGGCTTGAATTTTGCCCTCGCCAGTAATTGGATTTTCGGTATGTCTGCCTACATGGCTTGAACCCCCATATTCAGCATGTAAAAAATGAGGATACTCTGCTTTATATTGGTCAATTGCTTTTTGGTAACTCTTATAACTTCCAGAATACCAACCAGACCATATTGATGGAGAAAATACATCTACTATATCTGCACCTTCATAATATTTTCTAATTGCTGTTTTTCGCGTAGGATCTAAATCGTGTGCATAATCATGTAATTCCTTTAAATAGGTATTCATATTATCGGTATTATCTCCGTCTTCAAAATCTGGCAACCAATACATTTCATTACCTAAAGACCAAATAATAACACTAGGGTGATTATAATTTTGCTCAATAATCTCTTTAAGCATTCCTTTTGTGTTTTTTTTCCAAGTATCGTTTCCTAAACCTCCACGACACCATGGTAACTCATCCCAAACAAGCAGTCCAAGTTCATCACATGCTTTATAAATTTCAGGATCTTGAGGGTAGTGAGCCAAACGAACAAAGTTTGTTCCCATATCCTTTATAAGTTCCATATCTGCTCTATGTTGCTTATTGCTCATAGCTGCTCCTACGCCAGCATGTTCTTCATGCCTATGTGTGCCTCTTAACAATAAACGTTTTCCGTTTAGATAAAAAGCGTTATAATCTTTAAACTCAAACCATCTGAAACCAACACGATCTGAAACTTCATCTTTTACAATATCACCTTCTAAGAGTTGAACTTTTAAGGTGTATAGATTTGGATTATCTGTATCCCAAAGTTTTATGTTCTTTATAGCTTTAAATTCAATTTCAGAAACATTATCAACTATGTTAAATACTGATGACTTAATTTCATTATCATCAACGTCCACTAAAGTTGCTTTTATTTTTAAATCAGTATTAGAATTACTAATATTAACTTTAGCAACTAAGTCTGAACTTTCATTGGAAACATTTGGAGTTGTAATTTTTAAATTTGATAAATGTTGTGTTGGGTAAGTTTCCAACCAAACGTCTCTTGTAATACCTCCAAAAATGAAGAAATCACTTTTCTGAGATGGAATTATTTCTGGGTCATAACCATTATCCACATATACTAATATTTCGTTAACACCATTAGATATGGCATTTGTAATATCTATATTAAAACCTATATAACCTCCAATATGCCCTCCAACACTTTTACCATTAACATAAACTTCACTTGTTATGTTAACACCTTCAAAATAGAGATGGTAAATTTGATTGGAAACAACAGAAATATCTAATTCTTTTTTATACCAGCTTCCTGTACGTCTGTACCCTGGAACCAAATCAGTAGCATCTAGGGCATTCCATGAATGTGGCAGGTCTATAGCTTTCCAATTGTTTTGATTTAAAACCTCATCAATATCTTTTGTGTTATTTTCTAAATATAACCAGTTACTATTTATATTAGTTTTTGTTCTTTGTATCGCTTCCCCAATATCAGATTTACAGGAAAAAACCATAATACAAATTGTAAAAAGAAATATAATTTTATTTGATTTAATTTTAAACATCATGTATAATATTAATTTTAAGATGTGAAATTATGTAAGTTGAAAATTAGATTTTTATATGAACTCAGATAGAATCTAAAATTCAAAGTATTTGAAATTCACCAAAGATAAATTAGAGTCAGGCAACTTATCGTCCTGTCCTGTCATCCTAAAGCTAATCTAGATTTTTAAGCCTTAACAAGGTTTCTAAAAAGTAATAATCGCCATATACAATAGGCTCATCCATTTCATCACGTTTAGACCAATCTCCAAAACTATGATCTAGAATAAAAGGTATCTCTAAATTTTCAGGTAAGATATAATGTGTTGATTTTAGGCTATTAACCACCTTTTTACTGTAATTTAGGTAGGCATCATTTTTTGTATACTTATAAAGTTCAACCAATCCTGAAGCTACAATTGCTCCAGCTGATACATCTCGCGAAATATTTGGAATATCTGGATGACTAAAATCCCAGTAAGGGATACCATCCTCTGGCAAGTTTTTATGATTAACAAAATAATTAGCGGTTGCTTCAGCTCCTTCTAAATACTTTTTGTCTTTTGTGTAACGATAAACCATCGTATACCCATTTATTGCCCAACCTTGTCCTCTAGCCCAAGCAGAATCATCATTAAAACCTTGGTGTGTTAGACGATTTCTAACTTGTCCTGAAATTGAATCGTAATCTAGTACATGCCATGTACTTCCATCTGGTCTAAAATGATTTTTTAAAGTTGTATTAGCATGTTTTACGGCTATTTTATGATAGATACTATCACCAGATATTTTAGTAGCTTCAAATAGCAATTCTAAATTCATCATGTTATCAATAATAACTGGAAATTGCCATCTGTCTTTACCAAAATCCCACGAACGAATACTACCTACATTTTCATTAAATCTTGTAATTAGGGTGTTAGCGCTTTTAACAATAATATCTTTGTAATTTTGATTGTCTTCAACATCTAATCCATTACCAAAACTACAAAACACTTTAAAACCCATGTCATGGGTTCTATGATTATACTTTTCCTTTTCTATGAAATTTGTCCATTCTTTGGCTCGCTGCTTAAAATTTTTATCACCTGTGAGTTTGTAAATTTGCCAAAGATTTCCAGCAAAGAAACCACTTGTCCAATCTTTAGAAGGGACTTTCTTAACTTCCTTTATTTCATGAGAGTAACTTCTTGGAAACGCTATTGAATCCAATTTATAACTAAGAAGTTTATCATATCTAGCTAGCAACAAATCATCAACATTATTTTCTTCAGCAACTGCTACATTATTTTTATCCTCAGATTTACATGATAGACATGTAAATCCAAGGATAATAAATAAAAAACTAACTCTAAACATTATTAAACTTAAACTAAACTTTAATTTAGTACCCAGGATTGTTCGGCATTAAGTTAGGATTTCTGGCTAACTCATCTGCAGGTAAAGGAAATAAGTAATCCTGATTTGGATCGAAATTTGGTTTTTCTCCTTCTAAACCAGAAGCACTAAATACTTCACTTCCTAGTCTTCTTCTTGCTATATCATACCATCTTTTGAATTCAAATGCTAATTCTAATCTACGCTCTTCTAAAACCATATCTCTAAAATCATCTTGTGATAATCCAGAAACATCTTCAGGGAAAAGACCAGAAGTAACACCATTACTATTTCTTGCTCTCTCTCTTACTCTATTAACATAACCTTCAGCTTCAGCTGAACCAGGAGAGGTTTCATTTAAAGCTTCAGCAGCAATTAATAATACTTCTGCATAACGCATCATCATGTAATTTGTCTCTGAACCCCTACCATTACCAGTAGCAAAATTACCAATAGCTCTAGTATATTTTGCAATGTGCGGTCTGTTGACCCCTCTACCTGCACCACTTTCTTTAAATACAGTGAAAGGCTGTGTAACACCATCAAAAACACCAGTAGTATCTAAACTAACTGCTTTTCTATAGTCGCGTCCATCCCATGTATTATAAACTTCAAGAGAAGGTACACCTACAGACCAACCACCTCCTAGACCATATTGCTCGTCATCTCTAAGGCCAGTCAATGCTGCTTGATAGTCTCTACCATCATCTCCATTACTAGCTCCAATAAAATCTAATGTAAATATAGGTTCTGATGAACTACCACTCTGATTAGCATCAAATAAGTTTTGAAAATCTGGTTCTAAACCTAATCCGTAAACACCCTCGTTATCAATAACACCCTTTGCTTCAGTATAAGCATTTGGATAATCTCCTAAAGTTAAATAAACTAAGGCTAGATATGAATGTGCAGCTGATTTAGCTGGTATAGATCTAGCAGCCTGAGTGTTTGGTAGCCAAGTTTTAGCAAACTCTAGATCTGCAATAATATTTGCATAAACTTCAGCTGCAGGAGTTTTACTAATTGAGCCAGAAGCGTCTACATCAGTAACTGGTTCACTTAAATAAGGAATATCACCAAACTGCCTTACCAAATGAAAATAAGCAAATGCTCTTGCAAAATACGCTTGTGCTGTAATAGGATTTTTAACACTTTCATCAACATCCACTAATTCAGCTCCAGCTATAGCTTGATTAGCTGCCGCAATCATTTGATAAACTCTAAGCCAATAACCATCAATCATACCATTATCATTCGGCACATTGAAAATATCATGTTCAATTCTTCTAGCTGAAGTGGTTGGGTCGCCAATGGCCACCATATCACCACGTAACATTAAGGTTAACGACATTTTTCTTCCCCAAAAATCTTCATGTGTCATGTGACCAAAGGCTGCATTAGCGGCTGTTTGAATATCATTTGGAGTATTGAAGAAACCTTGGGGTGATAGTAAACCTATCGGTTCTTCCTCAAGATCAGAGCATCCGACTATTGATAAACCTATCAATAAGAATAAAAATTTGTACGTTGTTTTCATAATAATTATTTTTTTTTAGAATTTTAAATTTACACTAAAGTTAACAGATTTCAAAGTAGGGTAGTTTCCAAAATCAAATCCATTAAATGTGTTTTGACTTCCTGAACCACCGCCACCTAAGAAATTAACTTCTGGGTCTAAACCTGAGTAATTAGTAAACGTTAATAGATTTTGAGCACTAATTGCTACTCTCATACTGCTGATACCTAATTTCTCTATGGCTTCAGATGGTATATTATAACCTAAAGCTATATTTTTTAATCTAATATAACTCCCGTCTTCAACAAATCGAGACGAAATTTGTTTTCCTCTAAGTGCTACACGAGGGATATTAGTGTCAGTGTTTGAAGGCGTCCAAGAATTTAGTATATCTGTAGTAGCGTTAGAATCTCCGTTAAATAATTGTACAGCAGTTAGATTCATAATATCGCCACCTTGTGATCCTTGAAAAAAGATATTTAAATCAAAATTCTTGTAAGTAAAGTTGTTTGTAATACCAAAAGTAAAGTCTGGATTAGGATCTCCTATAATTCTTTGATCATCAGTAGTAATATCTCCACTATCATCAAGATCAGCAAATAATTGATCCCCAGCACCTGCGCCTGGTAAAAGTGCAGTTCCTGCTGGCAAATCTCCACCTTGATATACACCTTGATAGTCAAAGCCCCAGAAAACTCCAACGGCTTCACCTTCTCTTAATAAATGTGTACGAGGTATATTAAAATATCCTGGTGATGCATCTTGAAAAATGTCTTGCCCATTAAGTAATGTTACAAATTCATTTTTATTGGTAGACCAGTTAAAATCTGTAGTCCAAGTAAAGTTTTCATTACTTATGTTTCTAGTATTTAAGTTGATTTCGAAACCTTTGTTATTTACCTCTCCAACATTTCTTAAACTTGCTGCGTTTAGAAAACCCAAAAACTGTGGTTGGCTTGAATCTGCGATTATAAGGTCTTTAGTATCAATATTATAATAATCTAATGAAAGTGATACTGCATTGTTGAAAAGTCCTAAATCTAAACCTATATTCGTTTGGTAAGAAGATTCCCATTTTAAGTTAGGGTTAGCAACTTGACCTGGTGTAACATTTATTACAGTACTTCCATTTATTGGCGTAAAAACAGAGCCAAAACGTGCTAAAGATTGATAAGCTGCAATAGCCTGATTACCAGTAACACCATAACTAGCTCTTAATTTTAAGTTTGAAATTTTATCGTGATCCTTTAAGAAATTTTCGTTTGATAACTTCCAACCAATAGCACCTGATGGAAAAATAGCATACTTTTCATTTTCAGCAAAATTTGAAGCTCCATCACGTCTTACAGTGGCCGTTAATAAGAATCTATCATCATAGTCAAAATTTAACCTACCAAATTGAGATTGAATTTCTTGTTCTGAAAAAGACGAAGTTGGTATAAGTTGTACTGCACCAGATTGTAAATTAAAGAATGAAAAAGAGTCTGAAGTAAACCCTTGGGCTCCAGCAGAAAATCTTTCGGTTGCGGTTTTTTGATAAGAATAACCAGCCAATGCTGTTAATTTACCTTTTCCTATTTCTTTAGTGTATGTTAAATAGTTCTCACTTAAAATATTAGTTCTTTTATAGTTCTCTATAGTTGCTCTTCCTCCAGTACCACTTCCTGCTGTAATTACTAGGGTTGATGGCCTAAACAAACCATCAGTTCCATTTTCAGTACTATAACCAAATGTAGTTTTAAAAGTAAGATTTTCTAAGATATCATAATTAGCATAAAGGTTAGCTCTGTAGTTATCTATTTTGGTCTCATTTATACCTTCAGTAGCTACTGCAAAAGGATTATCAACATTATCACCAACAGAGTTAATGGTATTAATTCCATTTGCATCTTGTATTGGTTGGTCTGGCGCAAATCTAAAAGTTAACGACACAACATCATCTCCACCACCATTGGCTGTATCACCAGTTGATTGTGTTGGCACACCATCTTTATTACCTCTACTTCCAAATACATTTATTCCTAATTTTAATTTATCAGTTACTTGAGCATCTATGTTAGATAAAAATGACAATCGTTCAAATTGAGAATTCACAATTACCCCATCTTGTTGAAAATATGTAGCAGACGCGTAGAAATTCATTTTATCAGTACCTCCTGAAAAAGAAAACTGATGATTTTGTATATTACCAGTTCTGTATAATAAATCTTGCCAATCTGTATTAGCTGATCCTTGAGTATATCCTGAATTAATAGCTTGTTGATACGTAGCAAACTGATTTGCATCTAATAAATCTAATTCATTTGCTGTATTTTGTACTGAATAATTTGAATTAAGTTCTATTGTTAATGCTCCACTTCTACCTTTTTTAGTGGTTACTAAAACCACACCATTAGAGCCCCTAGAACCATATATGGCTGTTGCAGAAGCATCTTTTAAAATCTCCATAGATTCAATATCATTGGGTTGTGGAAATGTAGCTCCAACAAAACCATCAACAACAATTAACGGCGCACTACTAGCGTTAATGGAGGTATTACCTCTAATTTGTATATTAATAGGAGCTCCTGGTTCTCCACCATTATTGGATTGAACAACTACACCAGCTGCACGACCTTGTAATGCTTGAGCAGCATCTAAAACAGGAAATGCGTTTAACTCCTCAGATTTCACAGAGGATACTGCTCCAGTTACATCACTTTTCCTTCTAGATCCATAACCAACTACTACAACTTCATCTAAAGCTGCTAGGTCTTCTTTTAAAACAACGTTGATAGTATTTGAACTACCAACTGCTACTTCTTTACTTGCATATCCTACGTAGCTAAATAATAAAATTACACTTTCGCCATTTACGTTAATTGAATAATTTCCATCGAAATCTGTAGAAGTTCCATTGTTAGTTCCCTTGACGACTACGTTAACTCCTGGTAAGGTTATACCATCTTCAGCTGAAGTAACAGTTCCTTTAATTGTTCTTTCTTGGGCATAAGCTCCAAACATAAAACAAAACCCAAATAGGATAAAGAGGGCTGACTTCAATTGTTTCATTTTTTTCATTAGTTTAAATTTAGTTAATACTTTAGTTTGAGTTCTTTTAATTTGGTTAACCAAACTGGTTAACCAAATTGGTTTTCCAAATATATAAAAAATATTTTCATTAGAAAAATTTTATTGTAAATGCTTTTCTTAATTTAAAATTGAAGAAAAACTTTTTAATCTTTTTTAGTTCAAATAAATAATAATAAGACTAAATATTACAATTATAGCAACAAGTGCCAATTCAATATATTTATACTTGTGCTTGGTATTTTTCATTTGGATAAATCTAAAACAATTTATTATTGCTGTAGTCCAAAATAGGGGGTAAAAAAGTACAAACACCTAATAATCAATTAATTAATATAAGTTTATTAACTACTCTGAAAATTTATTAGCATATTGAGTTGGTGTTTCTCCAAATTTCTTTTGAAAAGACTTGCTAAAATATTTAGGGTTTTTATAACCGACTTGATAGCTAACTTGAGAAATATTAATTTTCCCTTGCTCCAAGAGTTGAGCTGCACGTTTCATTCTAAAGTGTAAAATAAATTCATTTGGCGTAAAGTTAGACCATGCTTTAATTTTTGTAAACAACATGGTTCTACTTACCCCCAATTCTGAACAGAAGTAAGGAATATCAAAGGACTCATTTCCTATATTATCATTAACTATTTGTAAAGCTTTCTTATATAGTTTTTCATCAAATGAAGATACAAGGACATCTTCTGGCTTTAAGCCTTCATTAGATATAAACTTTTCTCTCAACTTATCTCTAGTTTTTAATAAGTTTTTAATTCTAAGTTTAAACTCTTTTACATCAAAAGGTTTACTAATATAATCATCTGCTCCACGTTCTAATCCTTCTAATTTATATATTAAAGAAGACCTTGATGTTAGTAAAATAATAGGTATGTGACTCGTTATTATATCACTTTTAATAGCAGAACATAATTCTGTCCCTGTCATTTTAGGCATAATAACATCGCTAATAATTAAATCTGGAGACTCTTTTTTAGCTTTTTTAAATCCTACTTTTCCATTTTCAGCTTCAATAACATTATATGTTACTTTTAGTAAGCTTTTTATAAACTTACGCAATGGTTTATGATCTTCGACGAGTAAAATTGTTTGTTTCTCTTCCTCGTATATGTCTTCCTCAAAAGAATCATAAGTAAAATCTGAGGGTTTATTTAACTGCGTTACATATTGAGATACATCATCACTAAACTTAAAGTTTTGTATTATTTCTGTTTCATCTAGATGTTTACTTCCTAACAATAATGATACAGAAAATATGGAGCCTATATCATTTGTATTACTTTGCACCTTAATAGTACCTTTATGCAGTTCTACGATGTTTTTAACAATGGATAATCCAATTCCTGTACCCTTGTTATAATTATTATCTGGCTGGTTATTCACAGAAACCTCAAAAAAACGTTCAAAAATCTTATCATGATATTCTTTTGCAATTCCTACACCAGTATCTTCTATTTGTATACAAACAGTATTATTATTTTTTCTTACTCTTATTATAATTTCTCCTCCTTTTGGAGTATAACGAAATGCATTAGATATTAAATTGTAAAAAACCCGCTCTAGTTTGTTACGATCGTAATATAATAAAACAACGTCTTCATCGCATATAAAATTAAAATCGTAATCTCCATTTTTGGCAAATTCTGTAAATGATAAATAAATTTCTCTTAAAAACTTTACAATGTTACCTTCTGCTGCTTGTAGTTTATATATATTATTTTCAAACTTTCTAAAATCCATTAATCTATTTATTAAGTGTAACAAATGGTTAGCACTATTTTCAATAACTAATAGTTTTTTATACATTTTACTACTACCTCGGTAGTCTTCTATAATTTGGTTTAAGGGCCCTAAAATTAAAGCTAAAGGTGTTCGAAATTCATGAGATATATTTGTGAAAAACTCCAATTTACTTTTGTTTATCTCTTTTGTTCTCTCTGTCTCCAAAGATTCTAATTGCAAATCGTGTCTTAACTTTGTTCTAGACTTTAAAATATTTATTAAGAAATAAAGTGCCAATAAAATTAACAATCCATAAATTGTAAATGCCCACCATGTTCGCCATGGAGCAGGAGCTATGTTTAATTTTAGTTTGGTAATGGAATCATTCCAAATACCATCACTATTTGCTCCTTTTACCTCAAAAACATACTTCCCAGAATTTTGAATAGTATAGGCTACAGTATTATTAGAAGTTTCATTCCATTCGCTTTCTAAACCTATTAATCTGTATTTATATGAATTATTATTTGAGTTTATAAAATTTGGCGTTGCGAACGAAATACTAAAATTTCCTTGATCATATTTTAATGATATTGACTCTGTATATGGCAGCGTTTTTGTTAAAACATCATATTTATCATCAACATGAATAGGTTCATTTTTAACAGTAAAATCTGTTAATATAACTTTTGGTGTGTATTTATTAGTAATTAATGCATTTGAGTTAAAATATGTAACTCCAAAAGGACTTCCGAAATAAAATTCAGACTTACCTATCTTGAAACTTGCATTATCATTAAACTCGTTACTAATAAGGCCATCTTTTTGATTATAAAATATTGATGTATTATTTTCTAAATTATACTTTACAACACCTTGATTTGTACTTATCCAGAGTTGATTTTTTTCATCTTCTTCAATACTATGAACAGATGAAACTATATTGTTTTTAGCTAAAAAATCTACAGGTACAAATTCTGAATTCTCTAGTTTAAATAATCCTTTAGTTTTTGTGCCAACCCATATGTTTGTATTTGAGTCCTCAAAAACCGATAAAATATCATCTCCGTATTGAAGGCTTGCTTCATAGAAATATCTAACAACATCACCAGACTGACCAATTTTGTTAAGACCTTTTTCCGTGCCAACCCAAATATTATTTTTAGAATCTAGAGTAATGGTTCTTATCAAATTACTAGATAATGTTTTTTTAGAATTATTAGAAAATTCAAAAGTTTTAAACATTTTAGATTTTAAGTTATAAACTATTAAACCTTTACCAAAAGTACCTAGCCATATGTTTTGATTATTGTCTTGTTTTATAGAATAAATACCAATATCATCTGTGTAATTTTTCAATTCATTTGATAATATTGAAGTGTTGAAAGTTTTCGTTTTTATATTATAAATTCTAACACCTTTATTGAATGTACCAATCCATAATTCATCCTTTAAAACAAGTAAAGATTTTATATTATTATCTGATAACTGCTTCGTAATCTCTTTATTTATGTATTTATAGCTATTATCTTTTTTATTAAAAACTGTTATACCCCCGCCTTCTGTTCCAAAGAAAACCAAATCGTTATAACTTGCAATTGAGCTTACAACATTATAACTTAATCCTTTGCCTGCAATACTTTGGTTTAGATTTAAAAAATTAATGTTTGAGTCGTCCCAAATATTTATACCTCCGTAGTAAGTACCTATCCAAATAGATCCTTTCTTGTCTTTAAATAAGGATTTAATTGAACTTTTACTTAAGCTTTTAGGATCGTTAATATTTGCACGAAGTAAAAGAACTTCTTTATTAGCATTAACAATTTTAATCCCATTATAGGTTCCCACCCATAATTGATTATCATTATCAAATAATAATTGCCTTACATTGTTGGTGCCCTCCTCTAATTCATCCTCTAAAAAATAATTGGATAAACGGTTTGTTTTAGGATTATATTCTAAAACACTTTCTGTTTTTGAAGCTAATAATAAGGTTTCTGATGGGGTCTCAACTAAGTCTTGAATAAATAGCTTTTTTGTATTATTTATAATTTTAAACTCAGTATTATCATCTAAAATAATAAGTTCATATAAACCAGAATTTGTTCCTATGTAGATTTTTTTATTTTGTGTTTCAAGAATAGATAAAACATTAAGCCCCTCTTTTAACTCTTCATTGCTATTTGTAAGATAGCTTTTAAATGAAGCTGTTTCTCTATTATAAATACTAAGTCCTTCGGTAGATCCTATAAGGATTTCACCAGTTGATAATTCTTCAATTATTGAAACTGTATTATTACTTATGGAAGAATTATCTTGTTTATGAAAGTATCTTTTAAACCTTCCTGTTTTGGGATTAAATCTATTTAAACCATTATAAGTTCCAATCCAAATATAACCCTCAGAATCCTGCTTAATAGCTAGTATATCATTACTACTTATTGAATTTGGATTATCACTTTCATTTCTGTAGATAGTAAAATTATTCCCATCGTATTTATTCAATCCATCTCTTGTGCCAATCCAAATTTGACCTAAATTATCTTGATGAATAGCTATTACAGAACTTTGAGATAAACCTTCAGTATTAGATAAATGAACAAATTGATATGCTTTAGTTTGAGAAAAACCAAAACATACAAAACCTAAACTAAAATAAAATACAAATAGTCTAAACACTTTACTTAAAGGATTTTAGGTTATAATCAAAAGTAATAAATATTGAATCTCAAATAAAAGATTCAATATTTTTTTAATCCCATTTTTAATTGAAATTTATAAATACAGAATATCACTTAAAATTAAGCGCCCTGGAGGAAGTTGTAATGTTACATTGCCTTTAATTTTTGAAGCTTCTTCAATTGCCTTTTTTAATGCCTTAGAATCGTCTAAACCATCATTAGGTATAACACCATAATCAATAGCATTAATTATTTTACCAACTATAACTGGAAGTTTCTTTTCTCCGTTATGATATCCTGCGTAACTAAAATCTGGTAAATAGTTTTTACCAGATACTTTTTTGTTCGTAATAATCTCAGGAATTGCTTGCGCTTCAATTAAAAGATTGATAAACAAAGTAAAAAAAACAACTATAAATACTTTAAATTTAAAATCCATAATAGGCCTATTAATAAAATTCCAAGATTATTTTAACACATTATTTTCACTATTATTTTAGCCCAAATAGATTCGGTAAAAACATTGATATTTCTGGTATGAAACTAATAAACATTAAAACAATTACCATAATTAAAAGAAACGGCAACAGGGGCCTTATAACTTGTGTGACCGAAACTTTTGCGACGCCACTACCAACAAATAGAAGTGTACCAACAGGAGGTGTACAAATTCCTATACATAAATTAAGTACAATGACAATTCCAAAATGTACGGGATCCATTCCAAGGGTAGTTACTACAGGAAGAAAAATTGGCGTAAATATTAGTACTGCCGGTGTCATATCCATAAATGTTCCAATAACCAGCAAAATAATATTGATTGCTAAGAAAATAGCAAATTTATTATTTAATGATTCTAATAAAAAAGCACTAATCATTTCTGGGATTCCTTCAAAGGAAAACAACCAAGACATAGCCATGGATGTACATATTAAAAACATAACAACAGCTGTAGTTTTAGCACTAGAGAGTAATACTCCAGAAAAGTCCTTTACTTTCATATCACCATAAACTAAAGCTAGTATTGCAGCATACAATACCGCAATAACAGAAGCTTCTGTAGCTGTGAATATTCCTGCTACAATACCTCCAACAACAATAACTAATAACAATAAACTGAAAAAAGCTTTTCTGAAAAACGTCCAAACTTCAAAAAAAGTAGCACGTTTTCCTTTAGTATATCCTTTACTTATAGCTATAAAAGCAACGTATCCCATGATAGCAAATCCTAACAATATTCCAGGAAGGTAACCAGCAATAAATAAGGCTGCTACAGATGCTGTTCCACCACTTGCTAAAGCATATACAATTAATATATTACTCGGCGGAATTAATAACCCCGTAGTTGATGCTGTTATATTTACAGAGGCACTTAAGGTTCTTGGATATCCTTCTTCTTCCATCCTATCGGTCATTATACTTCCTATTGCCGATGCTGCTGCAAGTGCAGAACCAGAAATAGCACCAAATAACATTGAAGCTAAAATATTCACATAAGCCAAACCACCTGGTAAACTTGACACCAAAGATTTTGCAAAATTAATGAGTCGAGTGGCTATTCCACCGCGTTTCATAATATCGCCCGCGAGAATAAAAAACGGAATTGCCAATAAAGCAAAACTATCAATTCCTGTAGTCATTCTTTGAGCAATGGTTGTTAAACCTGGTAATTTATCAATATTCAATAATAAACTCAATGTTGTTGCAATTCCTATACTATAGGCTACAGGAACCTTAAGTAATAAAAGTGAAAAGAAACTAACAAACAAAACGATAATACTTATAACTTCTATACTCATAATAATTATTGTTTTTTGTTTTTATAAATATTTGAAATGTGATATATGGAGAAACACATGATTAAAAATCCGCTGAAGGGCATAATAGCATAAACATAACCTAAGGGAATTCGTAAAGTTCCCGAAAGTTGCTCTAAATGTAATGTTGTGTAAACTAAATTTAGTCCGCCAATAACCATTACAATAAGAGCAAATAGAAATACTAATACTTCTATAAGAATAGATGCTTTTCTTTTATTAGACTCTGAGAATTTTTGATATAAAAAATCCATAGACAGATGTTCTCTTTTCCCATTTAAATAGGCCGCTCCTATTATAGTCAACCAAATTAGAGCGAATCTTGCAAATTCTTCAGTCCATGTAAAAGAAGTTCCTAAAAGATATCTTGAAAAAACTTGAAAGAGAACGTCCAAAACTAAAAGTGCAAAAATGATTATCATAAACACCTCAAGAATTCGACTTACTTTATTAAAAATAAGTTCAGATTTATTCATAATTAATTATTTTTAATTTTATTTACAATTGGAGCCATTTCTGGAAATTCCTTAACAAATTCTTCCACAACAGATTTTGATTTTTCAGCAAATAAAGATTTTTCTGGAATAATAACTTCTACTCCAGCTTCTCTGGCTATTCTCATAGATTCATCAACAGAATCACTCCAAAATTTCTTTTGAGCTTGAGCAGATTCATCAGCTGCTTCTTGCACCCAAACTTTTTCTTCTGCTGATAGTTTTTCCCAAAACTTAGTACCTATTAAAAGAACATCAGGAACAGATGAATGTTGGTCTAAAGTGTAATATTTACTTATTTCATAATGATTTGAGGACACAAAAGACGGTGGGTTATTTTCAGCACCATCAACAACACCTTGCTGAATAGCTGTATATAATTCGCCATAAGCTAGTGGTGTGGCAGACCCACCCATAGAGTTAACCATGTTTATAGCCATTTGATTATTCATTACCCTAATTTTTAAACCTTCTAAGTCATCAGGAGTTCGTATAGCTTTGTTACTCGTATAAAAACTTCGACTTCCTGCATCGTAATAACAAAGACCACGTAGCCAAAACTTACTTCCTTTTTCTAAAATTGACTTCCCAATTTCACCTTCTAACACATCAAATTGATGTTGTTTATCTCTAAACAAATAAGGAATACCCAAAACATGATATTCGGGCACAAAATTAGATAAGGTAGCAGCACTTACCTTTGTAGCAGCTACAGAGCCAATTTGTAGCAACTCTAAAACTTCCCGTTCTGAACCTAATTGAGCATCAGGAAAAATTTTAACTTTCAATGTTCCTCCAGATTTTGCTTCTAGTGCATTCTGAAATTCCAATATACCTTTATGTACAGGATGAGACTGAGGTAAGGTATGCCCCAAATAGAGAACCTTATTACCATCTCCCTCTTTACAAGATGAAATACTTAAAAAGAGAAGCGCTAAGAAAATTAATTTATATTGCATAGAACATTATTATTTAATTAAACTTGAAATAATTTACAGCATTATAGTAACAAATATCCTGAATCATTTTTCCTAAAAATTCTATATCGTTTGGCACAAGACCTTGATTAACATCTTCGGCAATTAAATTACACAAAATTCTCCTAAAATATTCATGTCTTGGAAACGACAAAAAGCTTCTGCTATCTGTTAACATTCCAACAAAACGACTTAATAAGCCCATATTAGATAGCGTGTTTATTTGTTTTTCCATGCCGTCCTTTTGATCTAAAAACCACCAACCAGAACCCCATTGCATTTTCCCTGGAACATCAGAATTTTGAAAATTCCCCATCATGGTTGCAAACACTTCGTTTTGTGACGGATTTAAATTATAGGTAATTGTTTTTGCTAATTGATTTGTAGAATTTAGTTTATTAAACAATTTAGACATAAACTCTGCCATAGGAAAATCACCTATAGAATCTACACCTGCATCAAGACCAACTTGTTCTAATAATCTGGAATTGTTATTTCTAATAGGCCCTAAATGATATTGCTGTACCCAATTATACTCATGATATTTTTTTCCTAAATAAATAAATAGAAATGATCTATATTTATTAACCTCAGTAATTGAAAGTTCTGTTCCTTCTAGTTTTTTATTGAAAATCTCAGAAATTTCCTTTTCATTAAAATCAATAATGTGCAACGCTTCTCCTACACCAAAATCTGACAAACGACATCCTTGTTTATCAAAATATTTAATGCGTAAATCTATAGCGTCAAGGAAATCTTTTAGACTCTTAATCTCTTTATTAACTGATAATGCTAGTTTATTCAGATAATTTTTAAAATTTTCCTTATTAATAAAGAACAAAGCATCTGCCCTAAATGTTGGTAACACTTTTGTATAAAAATTACTGTTAGCAATTTCTGTATGATATACTAAATCATCAGTAGGGTCATCAGTAGTACATACTACTTCAACCTTCATATCTTCTAAAAGTTGAGCAGGCGTTTTATTCTCTAAAACAGCATTTGCTTTCTCATAAATGTTTTCTGCAGTACTTGGTTGAAGCAATTCATCTATATTAAAATAACGTTTAAGTTCTAAATGTGTCCAGTGAAACAATGGATTTCTTAAGGTATAGGGAACTGTTTCTGCCCATTTCAAAAATTTCTCTTTATGAGAAGTAGCTTGTCCTGTTATATATATCTCATCAATACCATTAGCACGCATACCACGCCATTTGTAGTGGTCTTCCTTTAACCAAGCCTCGGTTATATTTTTAACAGGTTCATTCTCTGCTATTTTTTTTGCTGATAAATGGTTATGATAATCTATTATTGGCAAATCTTTGGCGTACATGTGATATAAAGTTTCAGCTACTTCAGATTGTAACAAGAAATTATCAGATATAAAATTAGATGTGTTCATAATTTAAATTCTAATTCAAAGAAACAACAAGTGGGTTGTTAATTTTTAAGGCAAACGCTTCTAAATAATTATTCCAACCTTCTTTTGAAGTAAATTCTTTAGCCTTTTTCCATCCAAAACCTCCATAATAAATGGCTTTTCCATTATTTACTTTAACCTCAGTGTATAAATTACTCCAATCTTTAATAGGAGTATCAAACAATTCAGTTGATAACATATTACCGTAAGGAACTACAATGGCGGTTCCTAGCTCCGAATCATCATGAGGCTCCCAATATGAAATAAATCCAGCATCTTTGTTCTGTGTATCAATACCATCTTTTTCATGTAATGTTAAACCAACATGAATAGCATCAGTACCAGATATTTCAATTTCAAATCGTGACAAATTATTACCATAATCTAGAGAAATATGCTTTGTTTCAGAAATCTTTTGTCCTTTAGCGTCCCAATCTGCGTACTCTAAAACAAAACTTGTTCGTATTGGTCCAGTTGTTATAGTTTCCCATTTTGTGAAATTTCTAGAGATATAGTAGGTAGAATCTTGTTTCACTGCTATTCCTCCAACGCCTCTACTTATTCCTACATGAAAATTATCTAAACCTTCTCCTTTATCTTTATGATAAGCACCTTTTTCTACTTGATCCTCCTTATACCACTTGTTTATTATTGGATATTCAACTCGTTTTAACCATGCATCAATACCGCTTGATAATGTTCCACCTTTTATAGAATCTTCAATCATTTTTTGCGCAGTTGGTCCAAAAGTTCTAAACCCAACTTTATTATTTTCCCATGCATAATCGTCAGTTCTTTCAGGAACAAATCGAGAATAACAATATTCTATGGTTTCTGGCATTTCATCAGCTTCAATCTTAGAAAGCATATATTGTTTCTGAGAATTAGCCTTTATTTCTGGCTGAAATAATAACACATCTGCATTACCGTCTTTATCTGTATCAACCAACTGTGATATTAAAACTTCATTGGTTTCAACATCTATAACACCAATGTTTTCAATGCTTTCTTCTTTTAATAAAATGATATCAGATGTACTAATTTCAACAGTTTCAAAACTTCTTGGAACATCTAAAGTGTTTTCAACTGTAATAATTTGTCCTGTTTTACCTCCACAATTAAAAAGTATAAGGCAAAGAATGAGTATAGGAAGTATTGATGTTGTTTTCATATTAATCTTCGTTAGTTGGTTTTCCAATAGTTGCTAGAATTCCGCCATCTACGTAAAGAATATGTCCGTTAACAAAATCACTAGCTTTAGATGATAAAAATATTGCTGCACCAGCTAGATCATTAGGGTCACCCCATTTTGCTGCTGGTGTTCTATTGACTATAAAGTCGTTAAATGGATGACCATCAACACGAATTGGTGCTGTTTGGGATGTTGCAAAATATCCTGGGCCAATTCCATTTACTTGTATATTATGTTTTGCCCATTCGGTAGCCATATTTTGGGTTAACATTTTTAATCCACCTTTGGCAGCTGCATAAGCTCCTACGCTGTTTCTGCCCAATTCGCTCATCATAGAGCAAATATTAATGACCTTTCCTTCTTTTCTTTCAATCATGCTTTTTACAACATGTTTAGAAACTATAAATGGACTTACTAAATCTATATCTATAACCTGTTTAAAATCGGCAACTTCCATTTCAATTAAAGGTGTACGCTTTATAATACCTGCATTATTAATTAAAATATCAATTTGACCAACTTCGGCTTCAATCTTCTTAATAGCGGCAATTACATCTGCTTCATTAGCTACGTTAAATTTATAACCAACTGCATTTATACCTTCTTTTTTGTATTCGGCTACTGCATTATCAATCTTCTCTTGTGAAGAATTGCCATTTACAATTATGGTTGCTCCAGCAAGACCTAGGCCTCTTGCCATTGCCATTCCCAATCCGTGAGTGCTTCCTGTTACTAAAGCATTTTTACCTTTTATATCAAATAATGATGCGCTCATAACCTATCTTAATTCTGTTATTTTAGCAACATCCATATCGCCATAATCTAAATTCTCACCAGCCATTCCCCATATAAATGTATAATTTGAAGTTCCAGATCCTGAATG
Source organism: Algibacter aquimarinus (assembly GCF_039543265.1). Lineage (NCBI taxonomy): Bacteria > Pseudomonadati > Bacteroidota > Flavobacteriia > Flavobacteriales > Flavobacteriaceae > Algibacter > Algibacter aquimarinus. Next base: position 381,167 of record NZ_BAABJK010000002.1, read on the forward strand.
AATTGACCAAGGTGGAGAAATTACAGCCTGATGATTTTGCATCCAAATGTGACGTGTTTCCTGTGGTTGTCCCATGAAGTGACAAACAGCTTGGTCTTGTGGAATATCTAAATAATAATAAATCTCCATCCTTCTATCGTGAACGTGAGCTGGCATAGTATTCCAAACACTTCCAGTTTTAAGCTCAGTCATCCCCATTTGAAGTTGGCAAGTATCAACAATACCTCCAATAATTTGTTGGTTAACTGTACGATGATTAGCCGTTTCTAAAGAGCCTAACTCAATTTTATTAGCTTCAGCCTTACTTACTTTCTTTGTTGGAAACGTTTTATGTGCTGGTGCTGAGTTTAAATAAAATTTTGCTGGATTGTTTTTATCATCACTTTTAAAAACAACGTCTTTACTTCCACTACCAATGTACAAAGCATCTTTTAGAGTTAATTGATACACTTCACCATCTACTTCAACAGTGCCATCCCCACCTACGTTTATAATTCCAATTTCTCTTCTTTCTAAAAAATAACTTGATTTTAAAGGATCTATTGTTTCAAGTTTAATCGGTCCTTCAACAGGTACTGCGGAACCTGCCATATATCTATCATAATGCGTGTAAACCAAAACTAATTGATCTTCTTGCATCAGGTTTTCAATTAAAAATTCTTCTCTAAGTTGCTCAGTATCGTAAGCTTTTACAGCTTTAGGACTTGATGCATAACGGGTTTCATAGTGTGTACTCATTGCTATTTTTATGTTTTTATTATATACTTTGTTTTATACCATATTCTAAACCTCGCAATTCTGCTAGGCCTCTTAACCTTCCAATACCAGAATAACCTGGATTTGTTTTCTTGTGTAAATCATCAAGCATTTGATGTCCATGATCTGGTCTTACAGGAATTGCAGAATCTGTATAACCTGCCGCTTTTCGTCTTTTCTCTTCTTCTAAAATTGCTTTCACAATACTAAACATATCTACATCTCCATCTAAATGATTAGCCTCATAAAAGTTACCATGCTCGTCGCGTTTTGTACTTCTTAAATGTAAAAAGTGAGCTCTATCAGCAAAACGGTTAAATATTTGAACCAAATTATTATCTGCTCTAACACCTAAAGAACCTGTGCAAAAGGTGATACCATTGGCTCGATCTGGAACGTTATCAAATAAATACGCATAATCTGCCTCTGTACTAACTACTCTTGGCAATCCTAAAATTGGATATGGCGGATCATCAGGATGAATACACATTAACACCTCATTTTTAGATGCTACTGGAATAATTTCTTTTAAGAAAGATACTAAGTTTTCTCTTAACACCGAAGCATCAATAGCTGAATATGTATCTAAAATATTTTGAAATTGCTCTAATGTATAACCTTCTTCTGCTCCAGGTAAGCCCGCTATAATATTATTTACAAGCTCCTTTTTATTATCTTCAGTAAGATTTTCAACGTATGCTTTAGCAGCTTTTTGTTGTGCTTCAGAATAACTGTTTTCAGCACCTGGTCGTTTCAATAAAAACATTTCGAAAGCTGCAAAGGCAATAACATCAAATCGAAGGGCTTTAGAGCCATCTTCAACTTGAAAACCTAAATCTGTTCTTGTCCAGTCTAAAACAGGCATAAAATTATAACAAACAATCTTAACTCCACATTTAGCTAAATTCTCAATACTAGCCTTGTAGGTTTCTATATAGGTTTGAAAATTACCAGAACGTGTTTTTATATTCTCGTGAACCGGGATACTTTCAACAACACTCCATGTTAATCCTGCATCCTCAATTATAGTTTTTCTATTTTGAATTTCATCTATAGTCCAAACTTCTCCATTTGGAATATGATGCAAGGCAGAAACTACACCTGTTGCTCCTGCTTGCTTTATATCTGATAAGGATACCGGATCATTTGGTCCGTACCATCGCCATGTTTGTTCCATTTTCTAATATTATTTTTTTGTAAATGTTTCCATAATAGATATTACTAAATCTCCATCTTCAACAGGACACGGGTTATTTCTTTTTCCTAAAAAATAATTTACCGTTTCTTGTATCATGGGTTGTTGAATATTTATAGGATTTTTAAAATTAAAAGTTTCTTTTTTTTCTTTTAACGTTAGTGTTAACTCATCTTCATAAAAGGAAAATTCTATCGTACCATTTTCGCCGTAAATCGTGCATTTATCTTCTTCTAAATACTTTGGAATATCAAATGACCATATTCCTCTAAACTGAACATTATTTTTAAAACTTACAAGTCCGTTTACCATATCATCAACTTCATGCCTACCCGATTGGTTTACTGAAACACCTTTTATAGATTCAACATCTCCAAAAAAGTGATACATTAAATCTATTTGATGCGGTGCAATGTCATGAAAATAACCGCCTCCAGAAATAGTAGAATTAAGCCTCCAAGTAGCTTTTGAATTAAAATTATATGGTTGCAAAAAACGTAAATCAGTGTAATTAATTGCACCAATAATATTTGCTTCTAAAAGCTCTTTAACTTTTATATACATAGGTAAAAAACGCCTGTAATGGGCAACTACCAATTTATTATTACTATTGTTAACAGCCTTAACCAAGGCATCTGACTCTTCTACAGAAAGCACCATAGGTTTTTCTAAATACACATCTTTTCTAGCCTTCAATGCTTTTAAAGAAAGGCTTAAATGTGTTGAAGGTGGTGTAGCAATATATACGGAAGTTATATCTGGATTACCTAAAAGTTCCTCAGCATTATCATACCATAATGGCACATTATGTCGTTTGGCAAAATCTTTTGCTTTATCTGCATCTCGACGCATCACTGCCAATAATTCAGAATTATTACATTTCTGAAATGCTGGACCACTTTTAACCTCAGCTACATCACCACAACCAATTATACCCCAAACTACAGTTGATTTTTTTGTCATTTCTACTTTATTTTAAACACCACTATAAGCACTAAATCCACCATCAATTGGCACAACAACACCGGTTACAAAAGAAGCACCTTCGCCACATAACCATAAAGTTGTTCCTACCAAATCTTCAGGTTCACCAAATTTACCCATTGGGGTTTGTTCAATAATTTGTTTACCTCTTGGCGTTAGACTACCATCAGTTTCTGTTAATAAACTTCTATTTTGGTCTGTCAAGAAAAACCCTGGAGCCAATGCGTTTACTCTAATCCCTACTTTAGAAAAATGAACAGCTAACCACTGCGTAAAATTGGACACCGCAGCTTTTGCGCCACTGTAAGCTGGTATTTTAGTTAATGGCGTAAATGCATTCATAGAGGAAATATTCAAAATAGAACAACCTTCTCTATCAACCATATCCATCGCAAAAACTTGTGTTGGCAATAAAGTTCCAATAAAATTCAAATTAAAAGTAAATTGAATGCCATTCACATCTAAATCAAAAAATGTTTTAAACCCTTCAGTTTTATTCACTAAATCTGAAGCTTCCAAATACGGATTGCTAGTTGTTCCTAACGGATGATTACCTCCAGCTCCATTTACCAAAATATCACATTTACCTAGTTTTTCATTTACAATCTCTTTTGCTAATTCTAAAGATTCTTTTTCTAAAACATTAGCAGCAATACCAATTGCTGTACCTCCAGCTGCTTTTATTTCATCAGCAACTTTATCTGCAGCCTCTTTTCTCAAATCTAGAACAGCTATTTTATGACCTTCTTTTGCTAATGCCACAGCCAATGTACTACATAAAACCCCGCCAGCACCTGTTAAAACTACTACTTTACTCATCTTAAAACCTATTACTTATATTTATAATTATCAATAATTTACGTCATTTCGTGTACGCACACACAAATATAACAAAAAAATAGTGTGCGCACACATAAATATAAATTTTATTACTAAATTGCCTAATATTCTCCTAATAAGGATTTTATTGAAATACTGTAATGCAAATTAATAATTGAAAAATTATTTTTAATATATGATTACCATTAAGGATATTGCTAAAGAAGCCAATGTTTCTGAAGGCACTGTAGATAGAGTTTTACACAACAGAGGCGGTGTATCTAAAAAAACAGAAGCAAAAATTAAAAAGATTCTTGAGTTTCATAATTTTAGTGTGAATCCTGTGGCAAGCGCCTTGGCAATGAAGAAAAAGCATTCTATTGCCACTTTAATTCCAGAGTATAATGAGTCTGATTTGTTCTGGAAGTCTCCGTATCTAGGCGTCTTAAAAGGTGCCGAAGATGTAAAAAGCTTTGGTGTTCAAGTTAGCAACTTCTCCTTTAATCAATACGACCCCGATTCTTATCTTAATACATTTAAAACCTTATTAGCTTCTAAACCTACAGCAGTAATTATGGTTCCTAATTTTTCTGAAGAAACCAAAAAAATTGTTTCAAAACTAGAATCTTTAAACATCCCGTATTTATTTTTAAATATTGATATTGAAGGATTTAACAACATAGCTTTTGTTGGTCAAGACTCGTATACAGCAGGCTATATTGCTGGAAAACTTATGCATTTAAGCACTCCAAACCTGTCTGCATTTTTAATCATTCAAGCTAGATATAACATTACAAAAAACAATGCTGTATCAAATAGAATTAAGGGCTTCAATGATTATTTTTTGAAGAACAATATTGACAAGAAAAGTCAAAATTTGAAAATAGAAAACTTAAATAACTCGTCAGAAACAAAAGAAAAAATAAATCTTGCATTAAAACAAAATCCTGAAATCTCAGGTATTTTCGTTCCATCTAGTAGAATTCACATAGTTACCGATTGTATTAAAAAAAGTGATTTAAAAAAACTCAAACTTATAGGGTTTGATAACACGCCACAAAACATTGATTGTTTATTACATAATTCTGTTTCCTTTTTAATTTCACAAAAACCTTTCGACCAAGGTTACGAATCTATTCGCCTACTCACCGATTACTTGATAAAAAATGAAATTCCGAACTCTAAAAATTATCTTCCTATTGATATTCTCACGAAAGAAAATGTAAAATACAATGAACGAAATGAATTTGTGTTTAAGACGAATAGCTAGGTAATTTTGGAGATGATTAAGTAAAAAACTAGCTAAATAGTATTTAAATTAAAATACTTAAATAAACATTCATTTGATGAATATTAAAATTCTTTTCGTCGGGATGACAGGATTTGAACCTGCGACCACACGGCCCCCAGCCGTGTACGCTAACCGGACTGCGCCACATCCCGAATTAAATTTATGATTCCAAAGAAACCACTTTTTCAAATATAACCAAACAAAAAAGTCGCAACAATTGCTGCGACTTTTAAATATTACTTTTTTCTAGTTATATGTTGATGTTGACACCTCAAAAGCAGAATCTTTAGCCGCCAACCAACGCTCCGCATCTAAAGCAGCCATACATCCAGTTCCTGCAGCCGTAACCGCCTGCCTATAAACATGATCTGCAGCATCACCAGATACAAAAACACCTTCAATATTTGTTTTAGACGTTCCAGGTTCATTTATGATATATCCTGTTTCATCTAAATCTAAAAAATCTTTAAATATATCAGTATTAGGTTTATGTCCAATTGCCACGAAAAATCCTGTAGCTGGAATTTCATGCTTTTCGTTTGTTTGGTTATTAAAAACTCTTACAGCAGTAACTACTTGCCCATCTCCTAAAACCTCATCGGTTTCTGTATTGAAAAGTATTTCGATATTCTCTGTATTCTTAACTCTCGCTGCCATAATTTTAGAGGCTCTAAACTCATCTCTACGAACTAGCATAGTCACTTTTTTACAAAGTTTAGATAAGTAATGTGCTTCCTCACAGGCTGAATCTCCAGCGCCTACAATTACCACTTCTTGGTTTCTGTAAAAGAATCCATCACAAACAGCACATGCAGAGACACCTCCTCCTAGTTTTAAATATTTTTGTTCAGAATCTAAACCTAAATATTTAGCTGAAGCTCCTGTTGATATAATTATTGTATCAGCATGAATTTCTTTTGTTTCATTAACCCATGCTTTATGAACATCACCTGAAAAATCAACTTTCGTAACCCACCCATCACGAACGTCTGTTTCAAAACGTTGCGCTTGTGCTTGAAGCTGCATCATCATTTCTGGTCCTGTTACGCCTTCTGGATAACCAGGAAAATTCTCTACTTCATTTGTAGTTGTTAACTGTCCACCTGGTTGCGTACCTTGATACAAAACAGGCGACATATTAGCTCTAGCTGCATAAATTGCCGCTGTATAACCAGCTGGTCCAGAACCTATAATTAAGCATTTTACTTTTTCTATATTTTCAGACATAATTTCTATTAGTTTAATCTTAACAAAAGTAGAATTTTTGATTGAATCCTTACACTTAAGTTATTAACAGTTCTTATTGTGGAATAAGTTATAATTATAAAAAAAGCCGAACAGGATTGTTCAGCTTTTTTTGTCGGGGTGGCAGGATTCGAACCTGCGACCTCCGCGTCCCAAACGCGGCGCGATAACCGGGCTACGCTACACCCCGAAATAGTTATCATTAACAGGCTGCAAATATACTTTATTTATTCATTTAATAATTACAATTTTATAAAAATATTTCTTGTTTAAAAATTATACTTTTGCTTTCTATTTTAAACTTAAAAATATTGCAATTATTAACAAAACAAACACTTTATTTTCTTGCTTTTTGTCTGACTTTTTTCAGTTTTAGCCAGTCAGAAATAAAAGGAAAACTGGTTGATAGTAATAATACTCCAATAATGTTTGCACAAGTATTAAACACTAGTGGAGAAATAATAACAACCACAAAAATTAATGGGACTTTTGAAATTTTAAAACCAGGTATTTATAGTTTTAAAAAAGAGGGTTATCTTAAAAAAACTCTTGATTTAACCAAAGAATCCTACAACACCATTCAATTAGACATAAACCCATCTGAATTAAATGAAATTATAATTAACACCAATCACATTCCTCAAAAATTAAAAAAGGCCACGGCTGCAATTAGTATAATTTCTAATGAAGATATTCAGCGCTTTAATAACGTAGATTTTGCACCAATTTTAAACCGTACTCCTGGGGTTTTTATGCAAAGCGGAGCTCTTAATACCAATAGGATTACAATTAGAGGAATTGGTTCTAGAAATCTATTTGGCACCTCAAAAATTAGAGCTTATTTTAAAGATATACCTCTTACAAATGGCAGCGGTGAAACGACTATTGAAGATTTTGAATTGGCTTCCATATCGCGCTTCGAAATTATAAAAGGTGCTACATCAAGTATTTATGGCGCTGGTCTTGGAGGTGCTATTCATATTAATCCTCAAAATGCTTTTTTAAAACAAACTAATCTAAACAGCGAGTTATTAGTTGGCGATTTTGGTTTAATTAAAGGTATTGTTAACCTTAATTATGGAACTTCAAAAAATAGTATTAGGGCTGTTTATAGCAACACTCACAGTAACGGTTACCGAGATAATAACAAATATGACAGACAAACTTTTACTATAAACACCAATCACTTTTTAAACAAAAAAAATGAATTAAGTTTTTTAATTAGTTATGTTGATTTAAAAGCATTCATACCAAGTTCTTTAAACGAAGAAACCTTTTTAAACAATCCGAAGGCTGCTGCTTTTACATGGAAGCAATCGCAAGGTTTTGAGGATTCGAAAAGAGGTGTTTTTGGATTGTCATGGAATCATAATTACAATCAAAAGTTAAAACAAATTACTAGCATTTTTACCTCTTTTAGAAATGCATACGAACCCAGACCTTTTAATATTTTATCAGAAAACACATTCGCATTGGGTATACGAAGTCGAGTTTTGGGAAATACATTAATATTTAATAAAACTCTAAATTGGACCATTGGCGGCGAACTATTTAAAGACACCTATAAATATAAAACTTTTGACAACTTATATGAAGATTTTCCTGCTGGTACTGGAAGTGTTGAAGGTGATAACTTATCAAACTTTAAAGAAATACGAGATTATTACAATTTATTTTTTGAAACTAATTATGAAATATCAAAAAAAAGCACATTTACAATAGGTTTAAATTTAAACCAAACATCTTATAATTTAGATGACCGCTTTGAAGTTTCTAACGAAAACCCAGATCAATCTGGTAGTTATAAATTCGGAGATATTCTATCTCCAAAATTTGGGTTTTCTCATGAGTTTTCTAAAAATTTAAGTGGTTTTTCAAGTATTAGTCACGGCTTTTCACCCATTTCTTTAAATGAAACTTTATTACCAAACGGACAGTTAAACACCAATTTAAAACCTGAAACAGGTTGGAATTTTGAAATAGGAACTAGAGGCTCAGCCCTAAAAAACAGATTACAATTCAATTTATCCTTGTTTCGATTAGACATAAAAAACTTACTAGTTTCAAGAAGAACTTCTGAAGATGAATTTATAGGAATAAACGCTGGAAAAACTCAACATGAGGGATTGGAATTAGCTATAAATTACCAATGGTTAAACAAAGAAAAAATAGCTATTAACACCTTCCTTAACTTTACACAAAACAATTTTATTTTTAAAGAATTTATAGACGAAGAAAATGATTTTTCAGGAAACGATTTAACTGGTGTTCCTTCAAATGTTTTAAACGCAGGTGTAGATTTTAATTCTGCTTCAGGGGTATACGGCAATATTAATTTTCAACAAGTTGGGAGCATGCCTATTACAGATAGCAATAGTTTATATACAAGTAGTTACCAACTAAGCAATTTAAAAATTGGGTACAGAATCGACATCAACAAAAAAGTTCAAGTAAATTTATTTTTTGGTTTAAACAATATATTTGATGAAGATTATGCTTCACAAATATTAATAAACGCAAGTAGCTTTGGTGGAAATGCACCAAGATATTTTTATCCAGGAAATCCAAGAAATTATTATGCGGGAATTAATATGAATTACATTTTTTAATGTAAATTTATCAATAAAAGATATTTAACTATGACGCGAATTCATTTTTTCCTAGCTATTGTATTTGTAACTTTTTCAGCCTGTGCTCAACAAACTGAATCTGAAATAAAAGCTGAAAGCCCTAAAGATTTAAACTACACAACAGAGCTGATAGTACCTGATTTAAATATTCCTTGGGGGATGACTTTTTTACCTGATGGAAGCATGTTAATAACTGAAAAATCAGGAGAACTTATACATTTTAAGGATGGTAAAAAAACAAATATAGAAAGTGCTCCAGAAGTTTATGTACGTGGTCAAGGTGGGTTTTTAGATATTGAAACACATCCAGATTATGCCAACAATGGATGGATTTACATGACTTTTGCTTCTTCTGATGGAGAAGGTGACGGTGGAAACACAGCTTTAATGAGAGCCAAATTAAACGGAAATACTCTAGTTAACAAAGAACTGCTTTACAAAGCTACTCCAAATACCAAAAAAGGTCAACATTGGGGATCGCGCATTGCTTTTGATGATGATGGTTATTTATATTTTTCAATTGGAGATCGTGGTAATAGAGACGTAAACCCGCAAGATATAACTATTGATTGTGGTAAAATTTACAGATTAAATGACGATGGAACTATTCCAGAAGACAACCCATTTATAGGGATGGAAAATGTAAAAACTGCTATCTATAGCTACGGACACAGAAACCCACAGGGCATGACAAAAAACCCATTTACTGGAGCAATTTGGGTAAATGAACATGGTCCGCGAGGTGGTGATGAAATTAACGTCATTCAAAAGGGTAAAAACTTTGGCTGGCCCGTAATATCTTACGGTATAAATTATAGCGGCACAACATTTACAGAAATCACAGAGAAAGAAGGCATGGAACAACCTTTATTCTATTGGGTGCCATCTATTGCACCAAGCGGAATGGCAGTTGTTTCCTCAGAAAAATATCCGAATTGGAAAAGCAATGTTTTAGTTGGCTCATTAAAATTCAGTTATCTCGAGCGATTAGTTTTAGAAAACGATAAAGTTGTAAAACGCGAAAAACTATTTGAAGATATTGGGCGTGTTAGAGATGTTGTTCAAGCTCCTGATGGTTATATTTATGTTGCTGTGGAAGGAAAAGGAATATTTAAAATAATATCTAAAAATTAAAATACTAGAAATGAAATTTATCTTAATCTGCCTTATAACTATTTCATCAATATTTACAATTAACCAAAATACTAACAAGTATACTTCACATGAAGACCCTTTAACCGAAAGTATTGAGCGTGGTAGTGAAATTTACACAGACTTTTGTATGTCTTGTCACTTAGCAAATGGAGAAGGCGTAGAAAATATTTATCCTCCCTTAGCAAAATCAGACTTTCTTCTCAAAAATCGAAAAGAAAGCATAAAAGGTATTAAGTATGGACAACAAGGAGAAATAGTAGTTAATGGTAAAACTTATAATGGCAATATGTCTGCATTAGGTTTAAGCGATGATGAAGTTGCCGATGTTATGAATTACATTACAAATAGTTGGGGTAATAAAAATGATAAAATGATTACAGAAGAAGAAGTTTCTGAAATTAAAAAATAAGCATATTTCCGCTTGAAAGATTTTACATTTAACTAACTTTGTGAGAAGTCAATTAAACATCAAATCATGCTAATTATTGGAATTGCAGGCGGAACAGGTTGCGGCAAAACTACAGTTGTAAACCAAATACTAAACGAACTCCCAGAGGGTGAAGTTGGTGTTATCTCGCAAGATTCCTATTATAAAGATACAACTCACTTAACATACGAGGAACGCACAAATATAAATTTTGATCACCCAAGATCTATCGATTTCGATTTACTAGTAAATCATTTAAAAGAACTAAAGGGAAATAACCCTATTCATCAACCTGTCTATTCTTTCGTAAAGCATAACAGAACAGGTGATACTATTCTAACACATCCAAGAAAAGTGATGATAGTTGAGGGTATTTTAATTTTAACAAATCGTGAATTAAGGGATATGTTTGACATTAAAATATTTGTTCATGCTGATACAGATGAGCGTTTAATACGGAGACTAAAACGCGACATAAAGGAACGTGGTAGAGATTTAGATGAAGTTTTAACCAGATACCAAAAAACGTTAAAACCAATGCACGAACAATTTATTGAACCCATGAAAGAATATGCAGATATTATCATTCCAAACAATAAATATAACACTGTAGCTGTTGATATGGTACGCACCATTATAAACAACAAATTGTAATGACAAAATTTAAAAAAAATACAAGCAAATATTTAAAACCCTTTAAAAATTGGTTTACCCTAATTTTGGCTATTTTTATAATTTGGATGCTCTTTTTTGATGCAAATTCTTGGTTTATTCATAATGAATTGAATAACGATATTAATGCACTTGAAGACGAAAAAGAATACTACAGGCGAGAAATTGAAAAAGATAAAAAAGCTATAAAGAAATTAAGTACCGAAGAAGGCTTAGAAAAGTTTGCTCGTGAGGAATATTACATGAAACGGGATAATGAAGAAATTTTTATTATAGAATACGAAGACAGTTTAAAAACAAAACAAAATGACTAAACAGTTATTTAGTGAGTTTGATTCTGTCTCATCAAAACAGTGGAAACAAAAAATTCAGTTCGATTTAAAGGGTGCAGATTATAATGAATCGCTTGTTTGGAACACAAATGAAGATATTGCTATTAAACCTTTTTATCATGCTGATGATTTTGATAATCTTCCAGAAACTTCAAACACGAAGGCTACTGAATGGAAAATTTGTCAATCCATTTATGTAGCAAACACAGAAAAATCAAATTCTAAAGCTATCGAAGTATTAGAAAGAGGAGCCGAAAGCATTAAATTTATTATTCCTTCTGAAGATATTTCAATTCAAGAATTACTAAAAAATATAGATTTAGACAACACGCAAATTTATTTTATCCTACAATTTTTACCCGAAGATTTTTCAAAACAATTTTCTAATATTCACAATAGAAAAAACGTTTTTTTTCATCTAGACGTTATACATAATTTAGCTAAAAATGGCAATTTTTTTAAAAGTTTTAAAGAAGATTTCGCAACCTTCGAATCGGTAGTAAAACAAACTAAATTAATAAGTATTAACACCTCATTGTATCAAAATGCTGGAGCTAATATGGTGCAACAACTGGCTTATACACTTGCTCATGTTAACGAATATTTAAATCATTTTAAAAGCTTACCATTAAACAAACTCAAAGTTGTTTTTCATGTTTCAATCAGCACCAATTACTTTTTCGAAATAGCAAAACTAAGAGCCTTGCGTTTATTATGGGAAACATTAGCAACAGAATATGGTATAAACACAAATTGCCATATTGTAGCAACAACATCAAAAAGAAATAAAACACTTTACGATTATAACACAAACATGTTACGAACAACAACAGAATGTATGAGTGCTATTTTGGGTGGTGCAAATACGATTTGTAATTTACCATATGATACCATTTATCATAAAGACAATGAGTTTGGTGAACGTATTGCAAGAAATCAACTTTTAATTTTAAAACACGAAAGTTATTTTGATAAAGTTGACAATCCTGCTGACGGGGCGTATTACATCGAAACTCTAACCAATCAATTAGCAGAAAAAGGATTAGAATTGTTTAAAAATATTGAAAGAAACGGTGGCTTCTTAAAACAATTAAAAGAAGGCTTAATACAACGAAAAATAAAAGAAAGCGCTTCCAAAGAGCAGAATCAATTTAATACCGGTGAAGAAGTTTTACTAGGTACAAATAAACACCCAAATTTAAATGATGTAATGAAAGATGAGTTGGAAATTTATCCTTTTGTAAAAACCAATAAAAGAAAAACCTTAATTGAACCTATAATAGAAAAACGATTATCAGAAAATTTAGAACAAGAACGATTAAAAAATGAAAAGTAAACTCATGAAAGTAAAATTTAACCTCATTGTATTTTTATTAGTACTAACGCTAACTAGTTGTAAAAAAGAAAACACTTTTAACGATTTTAAATTTGAAAGCAAAGGTGTTGTTGTTGATTGTGAGAATAAAAACCTATCCGCTCTTCTAAATGAAGCACTTTTCAGTTTTGAAGATGATATAACCAAATTTTATAACAGAGGACAAACTAATTTACCATCTGCTTATTCTCAATTTATTAGAAATGCTCTAAGCAACCGTGTTAAATATGAAGATGTTGTATCGCCGCATACCGTTAAAGTATTTGAAGCTTTAAAACAAGAAAACAGCCTTTGGGATGCTGAAAATAAAGCAAGTTATTTAAATTACAATAGTACTTTTTTTAACTGCATAGCTGATAAAATTCAAAGCAAAGATTTAAAGACAACCTTAAAAGCATTAGTTTCTACCAATAGTATGAGTCCTCGCCTTTTTGGTTCGCCCTTAATGTCTAATTTCAGATTAGTATCTTCAGATAAGTATTTATCAAGCTATGTTGCTTTTGATTTATACTATGCAAAACTTTTCAATATTGATTTGAGTAATGTAAAAGAAAAACCAGAACCTAAAGTAGATTTTAATCAAATACCTAAATAGTGATAACAGTTTTTTAATGAAAAGATTTTATCTAATAATGCTTAATATTTTTTTAGTTTTTTCTTGCAAAGATAAAGACAACAGAAGTACAGAGATAAATTTAGATGGTGAATATTTTTATTCAAAAGGCAAAAACATAAGTTACTTTCTTCCTAAAGATTTCACTCTATATAGTTCGACTAGTAAAAACAATGATGACAAGTTTTTTTCGAGTATTAGAAACCCCAAACTCAAAAACTTAATTTCAGAGAATTATATTGAAGGACACATTTTACCAATTACTGAAAATTTCAAATATTTATACAAAGAGGATTCAACAAATTATCAAAATATATTTATCAATGAAGTGAAATACTTAAAATTAAATGATGCTATGGCTGAAATTTTATCTGCTATGAATAAACGATTTCTGAATAAAGTAACGAAAGATTCAACTTCTGCGATAATAAGTTTAGAAAAGGACTATATAATTAACAAAACCAATTATCAAATTATTGTAAATACTGGTAAAATGATTTTAAAAAAAGATACAACTTATTGGGAAAATTATATAATATCTAAATTTAATAAAACATTTACTATCACAACTAAATCTAGTAAAAAAGGAGATTTCCTTCCATACATAAATAAGATTCAATCTGGAGACAAAAGATAATCTTACATGAGAAAAGATATTCAACATATTAAGATAAAATCATCAACTGAAATAAACCAGTTGAAGGAATCTACTTTTAAAACCGCTGAAGGAATTGATGTTAAATCTTGTTATTCGAAAGAAGATATTGAAAGTTTAGAACACATAAATTTTGTTGCAGGAATCTCACCAAATCTTCGTGGACCATACAGTACAATGTATGTTCGTAGACCTTGGACGATTCGTCAATATGCTGGATTTTCTACAGCTGAAGAAAGCAATGCATTTTACAGGCGAAACTTAAAGGCAGGACAAAAAGGTCTGTCTGTTGCGTTTGATTTACCAACCCATCGTGGTTATGATTCCGATCACGAACGTGTCGTTGGCGATGTTGGAAAAGCTGGAGTTGCTATAGACTCAGTGGAGGATATGAAAATTCTTTTCGACCAAATTCCACTAGATAAGATGTCTGTTTCTATGACCATGAACGGCGCAGTGCTGCCTATTATGGCTTTCTATATTGTTGCAGCGGAAGAACAAGGCGTAAAACCAGAACAATTAGCTGGAACCATTCAAAATGACATCTTAAAGGAGTTTATGGTGCGTAACACTTACATTTATCCGCCAACACCTTCAATGAAAATTATTTCAGATATTTTTGAATATACTAGCAAAAAAATGCCAAAATTTAATAGCATAAGTATTTCAGGATATCATATGCAAGAAGCTGGCGCAACCTGTGATATCGAGCTAGCTTATACCCTAGCTGATGGTTTAGAATATATTAGAAAAGGATTAGCGGCAGGCATGAATATTGATACTTTCGCTCCACGGTTATCATTTTTCTGGGCAATAGGCATGAACCATTTTATGGAAATTGCTAAAATGCGAGCTGCAAGAATGTTGTGGGCAAAATTGGTAAAACAGTTTAATCCTAAAAACGAAAAATCTTTAGCTTTACGCACACATTGCCAAACATCCGGTTGGAGTTTAACCGAGCAAGACCCTTTTAATAATGTAGCAAGAACGACTATTGAAGCTGCTGCTGCTGCGTTTGGCGGAACACAAAGTCTACATACTAACGCACTTGATGAAGCCATTGCTTTACCAACCGATTTTTCTGCTAGAATTGCAAGAAATACTCAAATTTTTCTACAAGAAGAAACTAAAATCACTAAAACTGTAGATCCTTGGGCAGGCAGTTATTATATTGAAAAATTAACTCATGATATCGCTCAAAAAGCATGGAATTTAATTGAAGAAATTGAAGAATTAGGAGGTATGACTAAAGCTATTGAGTCTGGAATACCCAAAATAAGAATTGAGGAAGCAGCAGCAAGAAAGCAATCTAGAATAGATTCTGAACAAGATATTATTGTAGGAGTTAACAAATATAAATTAGAAGAAGAGACCCCTATTTCTACATTAGAAGTCGATAATCAAACTGTGAGACATTCGCAAATAGAGCGTTTAAAAAAAATTAAATCTACCAGAAATTCCAGCAAAGTAAAAACAGCCTTAACAAAATTAACAAAAGCTGCTCGTTTAAGGAAAGAAAATTTACTAGCTTTAGCTATTGAAGCTGCTAGAGAACGTGCTACGCTTGGTGAAATTAGTGATGCTTTAGAAGTAGAATTTGGGAGACACAAGGCTCAAATAAAATCATTTTCTGGTGTATATAGTAAAGAAATGAAAGAAGACAAGTCCTTTAAAAAAGCTCAAGAATTAGCTGATGTTTTTGCCCAACAAGATGGCAGAAGACCTAGAATTATGATAGCTAAAATGGGACAAGATGGACATGACCGTGGTGCAAAAGTAGTAGCAACAGGTTATGCTGATTTAGGTTTTGATGTAGATATTGGCCCTTTGTTTCAAACACCAAAAGAAGCCGCAAAACAAGCTGTTGAAAATGATGTTCATATTTTAGGAGTTTCTTCGCTAGCTGCTGGACATAAAACATTAGTTCCCCAAGTTATTGAGGAATTGAAAAATTTTGACCGGGAAGATATTATGGTTATTGTAGGTGGCGTAATACCAAAACAAGATTATCAATATCTATTTGATGCAGGAGCTATTGCCGTATTTGGGCCTGGAACAAAAATTAGTGATGCTGCAATTAAAATTTTAAAGATTTTAATTGATTAGGTTAGCTAATTTTTTAAATAATCACGCATATTTTCTATTCAAGTTTTGTTAACAAGTTACATTTTTATTCCTAAGAAATAATTGTATTTTTACCGTTAATAAAACCAAATCATTAATGGGCAAAATCATTGCAATTGCTAACCAAAAAGGTGGTGTTGGAAAAACAACAACATCGGTAAATTTAGCAGCCTGTCTTGGCGTTCTAGAAAAAAAAGTACTTCTTATAGATGCTGACCCTCAAGCAAATGCAACTTCTGGAATTGGTATAGATGTAGAACAGGTTGAAATTGGAACCTACCAACTTTTAGAACATTCTAATTCGGCTAAAGAGGCTATAATTCAAACAGAATCGCCAAATTTAGATATTATTCCTGCACATATTGACTTAGTGGCGATTGAAATTGAACTTGTTGATAAAAAAGCTAGAGAATACATGCTAAAAAAGGCTTTGGCTGAAATAAAAAACGATTACGATTATATTTTAATTGATTGCGCACCTTCTTTAGGTCTTTTAACATTAAACGCATTAACCGCTTCTGATGCTGTAATTATTCCTATTCAATGCGAATATTTTGCACTAGAAGGTTTAGGGAAATTATTAAACACCATTAAAAGTGTTCAAAAAATACATAATCCAGAGTTAGATATTGAAGGTTTATTACTTACAATGTATGATTCTAGGTTACGTTTATCCAACCAAGTAGTTGAAGAAGTACAAAAACATTTTAACGACATGGTTTTTAAAACCATTATTCAAAGGAATGTGCGATTAAGCGAAGCACCAAGCTACGGAGAAAGTATAATTAATTACGATGCAAGTAGTAAAGGTGCGAGTAATTACTTAAGTTTGGCAAAAGAAATCATCAATAAAAACTCCTAAATTATGGCTAAGGCAACAAAAAAACAGGCTTTAGGTAGAGGTTTATCAGCACTATTAAATGATCCTGATAACGATATTAAATCCGTTCAAGATAAAAATGCCGATAAAGTAGTTGGAAATATTATTGAACTTGATATTGATTTTATTGAAGTGAACCCATTTCAACCTCGTACTAATTTTAGTGAAGAATCGCTCAGAGAATTAGCTTCTTCAATTAAAGAATTAGGTATTATTCAACCAATAACGGTTAGAAAATTAGGGTTTAATAAATATCAATTAGTCTCTGGAGAACGACGTTATAGAGCTTCTAAATTACTTAGTTTAGAAACCATTCCTGCTTATATAAGAATTGCAAACGATCAAGAATCGTTAGAAATGGCGTTAGTTGAAAACATACAGCGCCAAGATTTAGATCCTATCGAAATTGCATTATCATACCAACGTTTAATAGACGAAATACAACTAACTCAAGAACAAATGAGTGAGCGAGTAGGTAAAAAACGTTCAACGATAGCTAATTATTTACGTTTACTTAAGTTAGACCCAATTATTCAAACCGGTATGCGCGATGGGTTTATTTCCATGGGGCACGGTCGTGCTTTGATTACTATAGAAGACCAAAGTATTCAATTAGACATTTACGAAAAAATACTATCTAATAAGCTATCGGTTAGAGAAACTGAAGTTTTGGTGAGTAACTTCAATACTAATGAACGTATTGAAATACCTTCCAAAAAGCAACAAGATGAAGACACTCCCAAATTCATAAAAAAAGGTATTACTGCATTTTCAGAATACTTTGGGCATAAAATAGACGTTAAAGTTTCTAAGAACGGTAAAGGAAAAATAACCATTCCTTTTCATTCTGAAGAAGATTTTAATCGTATTAAAAAATTAGTTCAAGGTGCCAAATAAATTTATAATAGCGAGTCTATTAGCAATGCTTTTCTGCTTTTCCGTGTCAGGACAAGAAAAAAAACGAAAAAAAAATAAAAAAGAAGAGCTTACAAAAGAGATTGTTGTAGACTCCATTGTAGAAATTAGAGATCCTATAAACCCTTTATCTCCTGCAAAAGCAGCATTTTATTCTGCTGTATTACCCGGCCTCGGGCAAGCTTACAATAAAAAGTACTGGAAAATACCTCTAGTATACACTGCAATAGGCACGGGAGTTTATTTTTACATAACCAACAACAACGAATACAACAGATACAGAGATGCGTTTAAAAGCAGATTAGCTGGTTTTACAAACGATGAATTCTATTTTGATTCACAGGGGAACCAACTTACCATACCAAGAATTACAGACGATGGGCTGTTGAGAGCACAAAGAACTTTTAGAAGAAACAAGGAGTTATCCCTTTTAGTCACCATAGGGATGTATGCATTAAATATAATTGATGCTAATGTTGATGCACATTTACTGCAATATAATGTAGATGAAAACTTATCTTTGGCACCACATTATAACATAAATCAAATTGATGCCACAGGTAATGTGGGGTTAACTCTAAATTTTAAATTTTAATATGAATATCGCTTTACTTGGCTACGGAAGAATGGGACAAACTATAGAACAAATTGCTCTTAAACGCGGGCATAAAATTGTTTTGAAGGTTGACAAAGATGATAAAGATTATGATATTACCAAAGCTGATGTAGCAATAGATTTTAGTATTCCAACAGTGGCTTTTAACAATATTTCTAATTGCTTAAACCATAATGTTCCTGTTATATCTGGTACAACAGGTTGGTTAGAAGATTATCACAAAGCTGTGGCACTGTGTAAAGAAAAAAAGAGTGCTTTTATATATGCCTCTAATTATAGTTTGGGTGTAAATATATTTTTTGAACTCAATAAAACACTTGCTAAAATGATGAGTAATTTGAAACAATACAACGTTTCAATGGAAGAAATTCATCATACTAAAAAATTAGATGCACCTAGCGGTACAGCAATATCATTGGCAAACGATATTATATCAAACCATGAAAGTTTTGATAACTGGAAGCTCGATGAAACCGGTGAGTCCATAATACCTATAACAGCAAAACGAATTGAAGATGTTCCTGGAACGCATACTGTTACTTATGAAAGTGAAGTTGATACCGTTTCAATAGAACACATAGCTCATAACAGACAAGGTTTTGCACTTGGCGCCGTAATAGCAGCTGAATGGATTATTGGAAAAACAGGAGTTTTTACAATGAGCGATGTGTTAAATATTGGTTAACTCTAGTAAAATTTGTAACATCATGCTTAAGTTTATCTACTAACGAAAAGAATTAAAATTACGATTATGACATTAGCACAGTGGTTTATTTTCATCCTAATAATTCAAGTAATACATGGCTTAGGAACCTGGAAATTATACATAAAAGCAGGTAGAAAAGCCTGGGAAGCTTTTGTTCCAGTTTATAATGGTGTGGTTTTAATGAAAATAATTAACCGCCCAAAATGGTGGATAATTCTACTATTTTTACCAATTGTAAATCTTATAATGCTCGCTATTGTTTGGGTTGAAACCGCACGTAGTTTTGGTAAAAACAGTAATATTGACACATTATTAGCTGTAGTAACACTAGGTTTTTACAACTTCTATTTAAACTATGTTGCCGATGTTAATTATATAGAAAACAGAAGCTTACAACCCAAATCTGGTTCTGGAGATTGGGTTAGTTCTATTCTATTTGCAATTGTTGCAGCGACTATTGTTCATACATATTTTATTCAACCATTTACTATTCCATCCTCATCTTTAGAAAAATCTTTATTAGTTGGCGATTTTCTTTTTGTAAGTAAATTTCATTACGGCGCAAGAATACCAATGACAACAGTTGGGGCACCAATGGTTCATGATACGATTCCAATTTTAAAAAAGAAATCTTATTTATTCAACGACAATTTTGAAAAACGAAAAACATCATTAATAAATAAATTACAACTGCCGTATCTAAGACTTCCAGGTTTTGAGAAAATAGATAGAAATGAAATTGTAGTCTTTAATCAACCGGCAGATACGCTGTTGGATATGAATGATTTTACTCCAGACAGAAACTACTATAAGCCAATCGATAAAAAAACTAATCTTGTAAAACGTTGTGTAGGTGTTGCTGGTGACACTCTAGAAATTCGAGAGGGTTACGTTTATATAAATGGCAAAAAAAATGAATTACCTGATAGAGCGAAACTTCAATTTAGCTATAAAATTGATTTAAAAGAAGGACAAGGATTTAACAACAACATAATAAGCTACCTTAAAACTAGATACGATATTACTGATGGTATTTATCGTAACGGCCAAGGAGAAATTATTGTTCCTGCTGCTACAGATTACGCTGCAGACCAATTTAAAAATCATCCAAGTGTTGCTAAAATAACTCGAGAAATAGGAGAAAAAGGAGAAAGAGATTCTAGTATTTTCCCTCATGATCCTGCTTATAAATGGAACATTGATTTTTTTGGTCCTCTTTATATTCCCGAAGCTGGAAAAACAATTGATATTAATATTGATAATTTACCTTTATACAAACGTGTTATTACCGAATACGAAGGCAATACATTACAAGTAAAGGGTAACCAGATTTTAATAAACGGCCAAATAACAAGTACATATACTTTTAAACAAAACTACTATTGGATGATGGGAGATAATCGCCATAACTCGGTTGATGCTAGACGATGGGGCTTTGTTCCTTTTGATCATGTAGTTGGAAAACCTGTATTTATTTGGATGAGCTGGGATGGCATTAAAAATCCTCGTTTAGAGCGTTTCTTTACGACTGTTGGTGGATCTGGAAAAGCCACATCATATTTTATTCCATTTTTAGTGCTACTTTTTGGGTATCTTGGTTTTAGCAAATGGAGAAAACGCAAAAAAGCCAATGGTTAATTTATTTAGTTTTTAGGCGTTTAGCTATTTCAACTAAAAACAAACCATTCCTGAGCTAATGAATATTATTATACATCCAACATATTTGCCAAATATTGCACATTTTGTAGCCATGGCAAACTCAAAAGAAATCGCTTTTGAAATGGATGACAATTTTGTAAAACAAACCTACCGAAACAGGTCATATATTTACGGAGCAAACGGAAAATTAGCTTTAAATATTCCCGTTGTACACTCTCAAAAGAATCGACAAAAATATCGTGATGTTAAAATATTCAATGAAGAAAAATGGCAAAATCTACATTGGAAATCATTACTCTCTGCGTACAGAACATCACCTTTTTTTGAGTACTACGAAGATGAACTGAGACCATTATTCGAATTAAAAACAGATTATATATTAGATTTCAATTTTAAGTGTTTTGAGACTATTTGTGATTGTTTACAATTAGAGCTTAATTATACCAAAACAGAAATTTATAATAACACATTTGAAAGTGGTATAGATTTGAGAAACTTGGTTAACGCAAAAAAAGAAATCCAATTTAAATTTGAACCCTACACACAAGTATTTTCAAATAAACATAGCTTTATTCCTAACTTGAGTATTTTAGATTTACTTTTTAATGAAGGACCAAACTCAATAGATTATTTAGAGTCACAATCTTTAATAATTGAATAATGCTACAAACATTTGCGCATTATGGTTGCCATCTTTTAATCCCACTATTTATTGCTTTAATTTGGTTTAAACAAAACTGGAAAATAGCATTTTTAATTATGTTTTCTGGTATGTGGATAGATTTAGATCACCTTTTAGCAAATCCCATTTTTGACCCTAATAGATGTAGTATAAATTTTCATCCGCTTCACTCCTATTATGCTTTTGGAGTCTATATAGTGTTAACATTTTTTAAAAAAACCCGATTAATAGGCCTAGGTTTAGTTATTCATATCATTGCTGATATAGTAGATTGCTCATTTATGTAAAAGCAATAATTCTAACAACATAATTATTCTAAACTTAACGTTGTTGAAATAGGGAAATGATCAGAATAATGATTGTTAAATGCTTTAAATCTATTTACGGAAAAATCCTTATCTGCAAATATAAAATCGATACGCACTGGAAAAAACTTAAAGTCGTGTGTGCGTCCAAAACCGTTTCCAGCTTCTTTAAAAGTATCATTTAAATCGCCTTTAATTTTTCTGTAAACATATGAAAAAGCGGTATTATTAAAATCACCACAAATAACCATTTTATATTTACACTGTTTTTTATGCATCAAAAAAAGTTCTGTTTGAAACTGTTGCATTTTAAAAGTTGTTCCAATACGCTTAAAAAGACGTTCAGAATCTTCCTTTTTCAAACTTGACACTTCGCTACTAATATGCAGAGATTCTAAATGAATGTTATATACTCTCAATGTATCGTTCCCTTTAATAACATCACCAAAAATGGCATTATTACCTGTTTCTGGAAACTCAATAGAACCAGAGTTTACTATTGGAAATTGTGAAAAAATAGCTTGTCCGTATTTTACTTTCTTACCAGAAAGCTTTTCAAATTTATACTTAAAAAAAGACAGATCTATATTTTCATGTGGATGATATTCTTGGATACTTAAAATATCTGGAGCTTCAGTTTTAATAAAATCAACTATGTTGTTCTCTATTCCTTTTTCAGGAATCCAATCGTACAAATTAAAAAGACGCACATTATAGTTCATCACTTTAAAATTACTAGGACTGTCAATTTTTTTTGAAGCCGAGAATTTATATAGAGACCCAAATGAAAAATAGCCAATTAGCAATATTATTAAAGACAAAAAGAACTGTTTTTTCAACTTAACTAACCAATATAAAAAGAATAAAACATTGACTAAAATAAGGAATGACACCCCTAAATTAAGAACCGAAAGTACAGAAAACGTTTTGGGAGGCAAAAATGGTAAAGCAAAAGAAAGCAACAACAAAACAGCGACTATAATGTTAATAGTATATATAATTTTGTTTATAAAACTCAACTTTTTCATGTTGTTATTTTCCTGCTCTAAAAAGAAATTCTTTTTCTTCAGCAGTTAAACTATCGTAACCGCTTTTACTAATTTTATCTAAAATAACATCAACTTTCTTTTGGTTATTAAACTCACTAAAATCTGCTTTAGTATAACCACCAACTTTACTTTTATTTTTATGAACTGTTTTTAAAGGTGTTTTTTTTGATAGTTTAAATGTATTAACCATCAAATCCATAAAACGTTCAAAACCTTTACCTATATCTTTACCTTTTAATAGTTGTTTTGCATAGTAGTAACCCAATAAAGCACCACCTAAGTGAGCTAAATTTCCGCCAGCATTTCCTGTTCTTGGATTATTTATACCTGCAAATACACCAATAACATCTAAAACAACTATAGCTGCTCCAACATACCACAATTTTAAATTAAACGTAAAAAACCGTAACGCTTTATTTGGCATATAAGCGCAAAGAAATATTAACAATGCTCTTACAGCGGCAGATGCACCTACTAAATAAGATTTTACACCAAAAACTTCAGGAAACAAGGAATAACAAACTATAAATAACAAACCTCCAGAAATGGCTCCTAAAAAATATATATTTAGTGCCATTTTTGGATTAAATAAATTTAAAAACAAACCACCTATAAAATACAACCATAACATGTTAAAGAATAAATGTAAAAAGTCGTAATGTATAAATGAATACGTTATAATTGACCAAGGTTTTAATATGGCATCAGAAAAATTGCTTGGTAATTCAAACCAACTCAAACTTTCTTTTAAAACTAATCCAACAATAAAAACAACAACATTTACTGCTATAATTTTTTCTAATACATTTAGATTAGACAATTTATCTTTTATGTCTTGGGAGAGCGATGTCATTAATTCCAACGGTTTCTATTAAACTGCGTTTTTTTCCAATACCACATTATAAAAAAACCTGTTAATGCGCCACCTACGTGTGCCATGTATGCAGTATTGCTAGGACTAAAAAATGATTGCCCCGTAATTCCAGAAATTAAATCCAAAATAATTATTCCAGGAATAAAGTACTTTGCTTTAATAGGAATTGGCAGAAATATCATCATTAATTTTGCTTCAGGATTCATCATACCAAAAGCAGCAAGTATGCCCATAATACAACCAGAGGCTCCAACCATTGAAGCATAATATATTTCATTAAATTCTTGACCAATGGCTCTAAAAACTTTCCCGTCTTTAAAAACTTCAATAATTTGTTCATTAGAAAAGCCCAAACTTAATGCTTCAGCTTCCATTGGTAAATACTTAAAGTAATAATAACCTACTTGAAGTGCCACTGCGCCTAAACCTGCTGAAATATAAATAAACAAGAAACGTTTAGATCCCAAAACTTGTTCTACAGGTGTTCCAAACATCCATAACGCAAACATATTGAATAATATATGTGTTACGCCTCCATGCATAAACATGTGCGTTATAATTTGCCATGGTTGAAATGCTTCATTTTTAGGAAAATGCATTGCAAACCAATCATAAAATAAAATCCCTTCTCCTACCGCTAAGGTACCAATAAACATAATCACATTAATGATTAGCAGATGCTTAACGGTTTCTGAAATTCGCATCATATACTATATAAATTTTTTGTCTAATTCATCAACACTCATGGTTATAAATGTTGTTCTATTAGTAGGTGAAACATTTGGTGCTTTACAAGCAAACAATTTGTTTACCATATGTTCTTGTTCTTCTTTTTGTAACGATTGGCCTGTTTTAATAGCTAAACTTTTTGCCATAGATTTTGCCAACAAATCGGTTGCACTAAAATTACTATCTGGCACTTCGTTTTCTACATCGCTAATTAACTGTTCTAAAATAATAGACACTTCACTTTCTGGAACTCCTACAGGTACTCCTGTAATTTCTACACTTGACTCTTTAACGTTTGAAAACACAAAACCTGTATGTTCTAAATCATCTTTTAACTGATTAATAACAGTAATTTCTTGAGTTGAAAAATGAAGCTCTAATGGAAACAATAACTGTTGACTAATGCCCTCTTTAGTCGTCATGTTTTTCAAGAAATCTTCATATAAAATCCGTTGGTGTGCACGATGCTGGTCGATTACCAACATACCAGATTTAATGGTACTAACAATATATTTATTGTGAAGTTGATATGTGGTATGTGTATGTTCTGCTTCCTTATCATTAGAGAACATAGAAATTGTTTTAGCTTCACTCTCAAAATGAACTTCACTAAAATCATGTTGATTTTTTGTTCCTTTTGACTCTAAACCAACATACAAACTCTCCCAATTTGAAACAGATTCTTTTTTAAATGAAGTTCCTCCTCCTTTTATTTTAGACTCGTCCTTAAATGGATTAAAGCTTTTATCTACTTCTATATTTGGCGTATTAGAGCTATTCTTATTATAACTGTATGGAGTGTCTAAACTCGGATCGCGTTCAAAATCTAAAACTGGTGCTATATTAAATTGCCCCAAACTGTGTTTTACTGCCGAACGTAACAATGCATAAAGTGTATGCTCGTCATCAAACTTTATTTCTGTTTTTGTTGGATGAATATTTATATCTATAGTTTGTGGGTCGACTGCTAAGTTTAAAAAATAACTGGCATGTGTACCATTTTTTAATAAACCCTCAAAAGCTGAAGCTATAGCATGATTTAAATAAGCGCTTTTTATAAATCTATCATTCACAAAAAAATACTGTTCACCTCTGGTTTTTTTTGCAAATTCTGGTTTTCCAACAAACCCAGAAATTTTAAGGACTTCTGTATCTTCTTCAACAGGCACTAATTTTTCATTGGTTTTAGTTCCAAAAATATTTACAATGCGCTGTCTAAAATTACTAACTGGCAAATTAAATGTTTCGCTTCCATTATTATAAAAAGCAAAACTAATATTGGGATGAGCGAGCGCTACTCTATGAAATTCATCAATTACATGCCTTAATTCAACAGTATCAGACTTTAAAAAATTACGTCTTGCAGGAATATTAAAAAATAGATTTTTTACAGATATTGAAGTTCCTTTTGGTGTTACTACAACATTTTGAGAAGCCACATTACTGCCTTCTATTACTATGGCGTTGCCAACATCATTAGCCTCTTGTTTGGTTTTAAGCTCAACATGTGCAATAGCAGCTATACTTGCTAAAGCTTCACCTCGAAAACCTTTGGTATGTAATTGAAATAAATCGTCTGCGCTTCTAATTTTAGATGTTGCATGGCGTTCAAAACTTAAACGTGCATCGGTATTACTCATGCCTTTTCCGTTGTCAATAACTTGAACGAGCGTTTTACCAGCATCTTTTATAATAAGTTTTATAGAGTCTGCTTCAGCATCAATAGCATTTTCAAGAAGCTCTTTAACTACGGAAGCTGGGCGTTGTACAACTTCTCCAGCAGCAATTTGATTTGCAACATGATCAGGTAAAAGCTGTATAATGTCTGCCATTTACTATTAAGAAAAGAATATAGATAAATCGAAATCGATGATAAAAAGAAACACTAAAATAAGCATAGCTGCAATAATAAGTATACGTCGGTTTGCTGCTTTGTCTTTGTTATTCTTTAATTCATCTAAGGCATTAGTAATTTTTCCTTTTAGCCCTGGGTTGCTTCCAACAGTGGTTCTAAATTCATCAAATTTATGCTTAATTTCATATGGATTACCATGCCCTTTATCATCGTAATAACGAGGGGTATAACTAAATTTTTTATTTTTACGAAGTTTTAATATTCCCATAATTTCTAAGCTTTTAAGTTACATGTATCTTTTTTCTAATACATACATACAAATCAATAATAATACCAAAATAAAGATTAATGTACGCATAGACATGGCACTTCTAGTTTTTGGTTTATTACTTCGTTTCCATTTAGAAATAAAATCTCTTTGTTTTGTTGCTTCTAAATCAGACTCGAGACCATTTTCTTTAGAAAATCTAGACTGGTAATTAAAGGTTTTATTTTTACGTTGCTTAAACAAAGTATACTAATGCTTATCTCTCAAAAATACTTAAAAATAGGCAGATACTAAGAATAGGAATGCTAAAAATTGTTAACAAAAAAAGAAGTTTGCTTTACTTTAAGTTTGTAAAAAGCAATATAAAGTAAACTAAGCGTTTTTACGTAACTCAGCCATTTTTATAGCAGCTATGGCAGCCTCGGTTCCTTTGTTACCATGTTTTCCTCCAGAACGCTCTATAGCTTGTTGCATAGTATTATCTGTGAGCACACAAAATATAACAGGTGTTTCACGCATAACATTTAAATCTTTTATGCCTTGAGAAACGGCTTCGCAAACAAAATCAAAATGTTTTGTTTCTCCTTGTATTACACTACCAATTGCAATAACAACGTTTACCATTTGCTCTTGCATTTTTTTACTTCCATAAATAAGCTCGTAACTTCCTGGTACATTCCAACGTACTATATTATTTGGTAATACACCATTTTCAATTAGGGCATCATATGCGCCTTGGTAAAGACCTTCAGTTATAGTATCATTCCACTCAGAAACAACAATCCCAAACCGAAATTTACTCGCGTTTGGGATTGTTGTTTTATCGTAGTCTGATAAATTTTTATTTACCGTAGCCATTTTATTTATTTGCTAAAACTTGTGCTTTACCTATAAAAACATCTACTGTAGAAGCTTCTGTAGAATTTGGATATTCTTCCTTTATTCTCTCAAAATACTTCAAGGCTTTATCGGCTTGCCCTAAATCTAAAGCAATAGCACCGGCCTTATATAAATACATTGGCGTAGTATATTCGTTGTCGCGCATGTTAGCAGCTTGTTCGTAATAATCTAAAGCATCTTCAGATTGGTTTAACTGAACAAAAGCATCACCAATATTACCTTTAGCTAATGGGGCTAAAATCTCATCATCACTTTTAAAATTATTTAAATGCTCTACGGCATTTTTATAATCTTTCAACCTTAAATATGCAGTACCTGCATAGTAATTGGCTAAATTTGAAGATGGTGTTCCGCTATACTCTTCAATAATATCTAACATTCCAAATTTACCTTCTCCTCCAGTTAAAGCTAAATTGTACAATGAGTCTTTTGCAGTATTTGCACCCGAAACAGCATCGTTAAAATATTTTTGGGCTTGAAACATATCATTCATTGCCGCCGTTTGCTTTGGCTTAAGTATAAACTCTTTATATCCTAAAGTTCCTAAAACAACTAATGCCACAACTCCAATGATTACGAAAATGTATTTTTGATTTTTCTCAACAAATGCCTCGGTTTTTGAAGCCGTTTCGTCTAATGTATTAAAAACTTCCGCTGTTGTAGATCCGTCCTCAATATTCTGCTCTTTTTCTACTTTAGTTTTTGGTTTGTATTTTTTCTTGTATGTTGCCATTATATAGGTTCTAATTAATGTGGCGCAAAAATATAATTTTTCTTCATAATTAAAAGGGTATTTATTTGATATTTTTCAATAATTTGCACTTCTTTTTAAGAGTTTAGCCTCTAAACGCCCTTTAAGTTGCTTTTTGTATGATTTTAAAATCACTTTCATTACTCAATTATAAGAATTTCGATAGTAAATCGTTCATTTTCAATGATAAAATAAACTGTATTGTTGGTAATAATGGTATTGGAAAAACAAACGTTTTAGATGCTATTTACCACCTATCTTTTGGCAAAAGTTATTTTAATCCTGTTGCTACACAAAACATTAAACATGATGAAGATTTTTTTGTAATTAATGGAAATTATAATAAAGAAGAAAAAAACGAAAAAGTAGCCATTAGCTTAAAACGAGGGCAAAAAAAAGTAATAAAACGCAATGGAAAAGCTTATGAAAAATTTAGCGAACACATAGGCTTTTTACCCTTGGTAATAATATCTCCCGCAGACAGAAACCTAATAATTGAGGGTAGCGATACCAGAAGAAAATTTATTGATAGTGTTATCTCGCAAAGCGACAAAAGCTACTTAAATCAGTTAATTAATTACAACAAAATACTAGCGCAGCGTAATGCTTTACTAAAATATTTTGCTTTAAACCACACTTTTAACAATGATACTTTAGAGGTTTACAATGAACAGCTAAATGATTATGGCTCCAATATTTTTAAAAAACGAAACGACTTTTTAAAAGCATTTGTACCTATTTTTAAATCGCGTTACGAAGCTATTAGTAATGGTCATGAAAATGTAGATTTAATTTACAATAGCCATTTATTTGATGATGATTTAAATACACTTCTAAAAAAAGCTGTAAATAAAGATAAGGCGCTCCAATACACAAGTGTTGGTATTCATAAGGACGATTTAAATTTTAATATTACAGGTTACCCTATTAAAAAATTTGGAAGTCAGGGACAACAAAAATCATTTTTAATAGCATTAAAATTGGCGCAATTCGATTTCATAAAAGCGCAAAGTGGTGTAAACCCTATTTTGCTTTTAGATGATATTTTTGATAAGTTAGATGAACAACGTGTATCTCAAATTATTAAATTAGTAGATGATGAGAACTTCGGACAACTTTTTATTAGCGACACACATGCAGAACGCACAGAAAATGCAGTAAAACAGGTACACCAGAGCTATGAGGTTTTTAAACTTTGATGCTATTTCAACGAAAATTTACAACTATTTTTCAATCAATGTTACTTAACTAAAATTTACAATTTATAGCTATTTTTTTGAAATTTAGCTAGCATTACTTAGTAGTAAATTTGTAATATCGATTTCTTTTATTACTTGACTTTGCAAAAATTTTCAGCTACCTTCGTTTACCGATGTATATAAACCACTAAAACGGATTTATATACTTTAAAACGGAAACAATATGCAGAAATATATAGGTGCAAATCCTGAATCTGGAAAGAAATTTTATCAGGACTTTCATGACAAAGGAAAAATAGTTATGCTAAACTTATTGAAATTTCGAGAAAAAGCCGACTATAAAAATTTAGAACAAATACAACCTGACGAAATAATTAGCGGAGTAGAAGCTTATAAACTTTATATAAAAAACACTTTGCCTGAATTAAAAAAAGCAGGTAGTCGAATAATCTATTACGGAAAAAGCAACGATTTTTTAATAGGACCTGAATCTGAAAAATGGGATGCAATTTTGATAGTTGAGCACGAATCTGTTGTGAAATTTATGGAATTTGCACAAAACGAAGATTATTTAAAAAATGCTGGACATAGAACTGCTGGATTGGAAGATTCTCGATTGTTGCCCTCAACTGAAATAAAAAACTACACCTAAAACGGTGTATAAAAAACAGTTAACAAGTGCTTAACTTCGAGGTTTGTGTTTGTTTGCAAAGTCCGCAAAATTAAATATTTGGCTTTTAAAAAGAGAAAATTAAAATTCGGCTCTGTGTTTATCCGAAAAGTTAGTGTCTTTTTGCACGCCATGCTTCATACCCAAGTCCGTTAAACGAAACTTAAAAAAATAAATTTCAATTTAAAAAGTATAATTTTACCTTTCTATGCCAAAACGTAACAACGAACATATAAGTATATCTGATGCCTTAAAAGAATTTGTGGAAACCAACAAACTTGAAAAAGGATTAAACAAAGTTAATGTAGCAGATGCTTGGGTAAAACTTATGGGAAACGGCGTTAATAACTATACGACTTCGGTAAGTTTAGATCGAAATACCCTTTATGTTCAGCTAAGTTCTAGTGTTTTAAGAGAAGAATTAAGCTACGGCAAACAAAAGATAATTGATATGCTTAACGAAGAACTAGGAAAAGAAATTATTAAAAAACTGATTTTAAGATAATTAGCTTTATCAATTAATTATAAAAAAATTAATTAAAACCAACAACTTATTATTATTTAAGTTACCTTTGGCGCTTAATTATTATTTTAATACAAATACAATGAGTAAAGGTACCGTAAAATTTTTCAACGATTCTAAAGGATTTGGATTCATCGTTGAAGATGACAACAACAAAGAACATTTCGTACACATTTCAGGACTTATCGATGAAATTCGTGAAGGTGACGCAGTAGAATTCGATCTACAAGAAGGTAGAAAAGGATTAAACGCCGTAAACGTAAAAGTAATCTAAGATATATACTTTAACAATTACAACTTAAAAGTCTGCTAATTTATTTTGGCAGACTTTTTTTTATTTATTACCTTTTGGTCATATAACTTACTGTTAAGTAGCTTATTAATATTTGGCATTAAGTTTGTATAGCAATTAGTAATTAATTTAATATTTAAAAAACAATGAGTAAAGGAACAGTAAAATTCTTCAATGATTCAAAAGGATTCGGATTTATTATTGAAGAAGGTTCAGAAAAAGAACATTTTGTTCACATTTCTGGTTTAATCGATGAAATTAGCGAAGGCGATTTAGTAGAATTCGATTTACAAGAAGGAAGAAAAGGTTTAAACGCAGTAAATGTAAAAGTAGTTTAATATATATACTAGTTAACATTATTGAAACAAAAAACCGCAACTATGTTGCGGTTTTTTTATTTTATGTAAACAATTTTTCCTTAAAACTGCTCTCTTCCAGAAAAATGAAAAGCACCTTCAATAGCTGCGTTATCATCACTATCACTTCCATGTACTGCATTTTCACTAATTGAATCTGCAAACATTTTTCTAATAGTACCTTCAGCTGCGTCAGCAGGATTTGTTGCTCCAATTAAAGTTCTAAAATCTTCAACCGCATTTTCTTTTTCTAAAATAGCCGCTACTATTGGTCCGCGTGTCATATATTCCACTAACTCGCCATAAAATGGACGCTCACTATGTATTGCATAAAATGCTTTCGCATCTGCTGTTGTCATTTGAGTTAATTTCATAGCTACAATTCTGAAACCTGAAGCTGAAATTTTTTCTAATATTGCACCAATGTGTCCTTTCTCAACAGCATCTGGCTTTAGCATTGTAAATGTTCTATTTGTTGCCATTTTTTTAATTTTATTTCGTGCAAAAGTAATCTATTTCTATTTAAAAACAAGCTAAACCAATTTTAAAAAATTGTATATTCGCTACCTATGACGAAACAAGATATCACTGACATTAAGCACCTTCTTGCCACTAAAAAAAAGATTGTAATTGTTCCACATAAAAATCCTGATGGCGATGCTATTGGTTCTACTTTAGGTTTATACCATTATCTTTTAAAAGGAGGCCATGATGCGCAAGTTATAACTCCAAACGATTACCCTAATTTTTTAAAATGGGTTCCTGGAGAAAACACCATATTAAAACATGACACGCAAACTAATGAATGTAATGCTTTGATAGAAAAAGCTGATATCATTTTCACTCTAGATTTTAATGCATTTCATAGAACCGGAAATATGGAAACTGTATTATCTGAAAGCAATGCGCTTAAAATAATGATTGACCACCATCAAGCTCCAGATGATTATGCAACCTATACTTTTAGTGATGTAAGTATGAGTTCAACCTGCGAAATGATCTATCATTTTATTGATATGTTAGGAGACACATCTTCAATTGACACCAACATAGCTACTTGTTTATATGTTGGAATTATGACAGATACAGGTTCATTTAGGTTTAGATCTACAACAAGCAAAACACATGAAATTGTGGCGCAACTTATTGAAAAAGGAGCTGATAATACCTCTATTCATGCCCATGTTTACGATTCGAACAGCTTTAATAGATTACAATTATTAGGCTGTGCACTTAATAACCTCCGAATTATTCCAGAATCTAAAACAGCTTACATATCACTTTCTCAAAAAGAGTTACAAAAATACGATTACAAGAAAGGTGATACCGAAGGTGTTGTAAATTATGGCCTCTCATTAGAAGGCATTGTTTTAGCTGCCATATTTATTGAAGATAAACAAGAGGGTATTATAAAAATATCTTTGCGCTCAAAGGGTGACTTTTCGGTAAACGAAATATCACGAGCTCACTTTAATGGCGGTGGTCATACAAACGCAGCAGGAGGTAGAAGTCTCCTACCTCTTCAAGCCACAATTGAAAAATTTATTAGTATATTGCCTAGCTATAGTAAAGCCCTAAATAATGAATAAATTTTTAATTTTTGCACTAATTCTAATAGCCGTTTTTAGTTGTAAAACACCTGAAGCTAGAAAACCTGTATCATCTCAATCAGGTTCTTTTATAGATGCTTCGGTAGAAAGAAACAAAAAGCTTAACGCCAAAGAACAAGCAGATATAAATAAAATTATGGAAGCTCAAGAGAACGATTACATCGCCTCTGAAAGTGGTTTTTGGTATTATTACAACACTAAAACTGAAATTGATTCTTTACAAACTCCAAAATTTGGAGATATTATAAACTATAACTACAATGTTAAAGCTTTAAATGGCAGCTTAATATATTCTGAGGAAACTATTAAAACGCAAACCTACGCTATGGATAAGCAAGAGCTTTTTACTGGCTTAAGGGAAGGCTTAAAACTAATGAAACCCGATGAAACTGTAACTTTTATATTTCCCTCACAAAAAGCCTATGGCTACTATGGTGATGAAGATAAAATTGGCAGAAACACACCTTTAATTTGTAAAGTAACTGTAAACTCAATAACCCAAAATCAGAATAATTAAAATGAGCCTATTTAAAACAGCATTTAAAATTTTCACCTTAATTCTAGTTATTAATTTCACTTCGTGTAAAGCCCAATATCCAGATCTTGAAGATGGGATTTATGCCGAATTTGTTACCAATAAAGGTATAATGGTTGCTAAATTAAGTTACAAAAAAACTCCAGTAACTGTGGCGAACTTCGTATCGTTAGCAGAGGGCACTAATACCATGGTTGACAGTGCCTATAAAGGGAAAAAATTTTACAACGGTATTATTTTTCATCGTGTAATTAATGATTTTATGATACAAGGAGGTGACCCCACTGGAACAGGTTCTGGAAGCCCCGGATATAAGTTTATGGACGAATTTCATGCAGATTTAAAACATGACAAACCTGGTGTGCTCTCTATGGCAAATTCCGGACCTAAAACAAATGGAAGTCAATTTTTTATAACAGAAAAACCAACACCACATTTAGATAATAAACATAGTGTTTTTGGTGAATTAGTTCTTGGTATTGATATACAAGATTCTATTTCTAATGTTAAAACCGTTAATGGTAGCAAGCCCGCTCTAGACGTTGTAATTGAAGAATTAAATATTATTAGAAAAGGCAAAGAAGCCAAAAAGTTTGATGCTGCCAATATATTTATAAACCATTTTGCTGAAGCTGAACGCTTAGAGAAAGAAAAGGCAGCAAAAGCTGAGGCCATTTTAAAAAGAACTAAGGCAAGATTTTTGGAACAAAAAGAAAAAGCCACTACTCTTCCTTCTGGTTTACAGTATTTAATTACTAAAAAAGGCACAGGAGAAAAATTACCAAATGACGCTCAAGTTATAACACATTATGCTGTATATTTTGAAAACGGAAAACTATTAGAAACAAGTAAACTTGAAACAGCGGAAGCTTTAGATGTTGTAAATGAAAGAAGGAAAGAAAAAGATGGTTACCAACCCATAACCTGTGATATTGGTCCTGATGCACAAATGATTGCGGGCTTTAAAGAAGGTTTACAACAACTAAGTGTTGGAGATAAAGCAACGTTGTTCATCCCATATCACTTAGCATACGGAGAGGCTGGAAATCGAGGTATTCCAGGGAAATCTAATATAGTTTTTGAAGTAGAAATTGTAGAACTCGTTAAATAATTTTAAAAGAACTATTAATATTTTGCTATTCTATTTACCATAAAAATAAACCCTATGCAACTATTAAAATTTGATTGGAATCCTGTAACAGGAATAGATATTGCTGGAAATTTCAAACTACATTTTTACAGCCTGATGTGGGTAATAGCGTTTATTTTAGGTTGGTATATAATGAAACGTATTTTCACAAAAGAGAAAATATCTTTAGATTATTTAGACCCACTTTTCATATACACCGTTTTAGCAACTATGCTAGGTGCTAGGTTGGGCCATGTTTTGTTTTATCAATCAGAATTAATAAGTGATGATTTCTTTAGTATTTTCTTGCCTTTTAAATTTAAAGGAGGTTTTGAATTCACAGGTTTTCAAGGACTAGCAAGTCACGGGGCTGCTATAGGTATTATTATTGGTATGTATTTATATCGAAAAAAATACAATTATAAATCGTTACTCTGGATTCTAGATCGCGTTGTAATTTCAGTAGCTTCAGGAGCTGTTTTTATTAGAATTGGAAATTTTATCAATTCAGAAATTATAGGAAAAGTGACCAACTCTAACTTAGGTGTTCGCTTCATCCAAGACGAATATTATAAAAGTCAAATAACTCAGCTTACAGGAATAAAGGACGCCAAAAAAGCTTATGCTGCCGTAACAGAAAACCCACAGTTTGCTGAATTATTAGAGGCAGTTCCTTATCGTCATCCTGCACAGTTATACGAATCATTCTCATATATATTTGTCTTTTTAATTTTGTGGTATTTCTATTCGAAAACTTCTAAAAAAGACCAAACAGGTTTTCTTTTCGGGTTATTTTTAGTGTTGCTTTGGACGATTCGTTTCTTTGTAGAACGTGTTAAAGAACCTCAAGGTGATGAATATATAAACTGGTATGGATTAAATACTGGGCAATGGTTAAGTATCCCATTCATTATAATAGGCCTATATTTTATGTTTGTTTACAAACCTAAATCTGCAAGAAAATAAATGGGTTTTAAAAGTATTAATCGAATTCTGATTTTACTTTTCACAATTGTGATTCTTGCTTCATGTAAAGAAGATAAAAAAGTAATAAAGCAAACTGAAGTTTCTTTTAAAAAAGAAGGTGAACTCACCATTTTTAAATCGGATTCTACACAAGTTGTTATAGATATTGAAATAGCTGACACAGATTTTGATATACAAACTGGTTTAATGTACAGAAACACTATGCAAACCAAACAAGGTATGCTATTTGTTTTTGATGATGATCAACCACGCTCTTTTTACATGAAAAATACACGAATTCCTTTAGATTTAATCTTTATAAATTCTAATAAAAAAATAGTGAGTTTTCAAAAGAATGCTAAACCGTTTGATGAATCTTCACTTCCTTCAAATGCACCAGCTAAATATGTTTTAGAGATTAATACAGGTTTGGTTGATTCTTGGGACATTTCTGTTAAGGACAGCATAAGTTACATCATTTCTCTCTAAAAAATTATATCGTAATGAAAACTAAGTTTCTAGAAATATCTCCCGTAATGCCAAGTCAAGATATTAATAGAGATGTTGAATGGTATGAAAAGCAAATGGGGTTTAAACTTATTCAAAAAGATACTATGTATGCAGTTATTAAGCGTGATGAATTTTGTATCCATTTACAATAGCATGCTGATATAGATGAAGACCCTTTACTCGGAGGTTCAGTAATTAAACTTTTTGTTAAAAATATAGAGCCAATTTTTAATGAATTTGTTGAGAGAGACACTGTAAAAAAAGACAAACTAAAATTGAAAACCAATTGGGGAACTAACGAATTTGGCTTCTATGACCTAAATAATA
Organism: Algibacter aquimarinus; assembly: GCF_039543265.1. Classification (NCBI taxonomy): domain Bacteria; kingdom Pseudomonadati; phylum Bacteroidota; class Flavobacteriia; order Flavobacteriales; family Flavobacteriaceae; genus Algibacter; species Algibacter aquimarinus. The sequence continues at coordinate 417,746 of NZ_BAABJK010000002.1, forward strand.
ATCCATTTTCATAGTTTGAAGATTTATAAATATAAAAAAGCCTATTAACATTAGCTAATAGGCTTTAAATAAAGAAAAATTTGAGTTAGTCTTTTTTCTTATCTTCTAATTTCTTCACAGAATCGTACATAATAGGTGTTGCAATAAATAATGATGAATACGTACCTACAATAACACCAACAATTAAGGCAAACATAAAGCCTCTAATAGAATCTCCACCAAAAATAAAGATTGCTAGTAACACTACTAATGTTGTTAAAGAGGTATTTAATGTTCTACTTAATGTACTACTTAATGATACATCAACAACTTTATTAAAGTCCCAACTTGCGTGTTCGTTAAAGAATTCACGAATTCTATCAAATACAACCACGGTATCATTTAAAGAGTAACCAATTACAGTAAGAATCGCTGCAATAAACGCTTGGTCTATCTCCATATTAAATGGCATAAACTTGTATGTTAATGAGAAGATTCCTAATACAATTAACACATCATGAAATACTGCTGCAACAGCACCCAATGAAAATTGCCATCTTTTAAAACGTATTAAGATATATAAGAATACTACAATTAAAGACCCTAAAATAGCCCAGAAAGACGCTTGTTTAATATCATCTGCAATGGTTGGACTCACTTTATAGTATTTCATTAAACCGATAGTTTTAGTATCACTATCACTTATGAATTCATCATAAGACATCCCCTCTAAATGAGGTTGTAAAGCCGTATAAAGCGATGTTCTTATTTCTTCATCTACCTCTGCTCCAGTTTCATTTACTTTATATTTAGTGGTAATCTTTAACTGATTTGCATCACCAAAAGTTTTAGCATCAGCACTACCAAATACTTCAGGCTGAGATAATAAATCGGTAATTTCGGAAGCACTAATATCCTGAGCAAAACGCACTTGGTAAGTTCTACCACCAACAAAATCTACTCCTTGATCTAATTTATTTGTAAATAACGACCCTAAGCTTAATAGTATAAAAGCTCCAGAAATAATATAAGCTACCTTTCTTTTCTTTAAGAATTCGATACTAATATTTCTGAAAAGGTTTTTAGTAATTGCAGTTGAGAAATCTAATTTACCACCTTTATTTGCATACCAGTCAACTAGTAATCTAGTGATGAAAATTGCAGTAAATAAAGATGTACCAATACCAATTAATAAGGTAGTTGCAAATCCTTTAATTGGGCCTGTTCCGAAAATAAATAAAATTAAGGCGGTTAAACCTGTTGTAATATTTGCATCTAAAATTGATGATAAGGCATTGCTAAACCCATCCTGAATAGCTTCTTTTTGGCCTTTACCCTTAGTAAGCTCCTCACGAATACGCTCAAAAATAAGAACGTTCGCATCAACCGACATACCAATTGTTAATACAATACCTGCAATACCTGGAAGTGTTAATACAGCTCCTAATCCTGATAAGATACCAAAGATTAAAAGTATGTTTAATATCATTGCAATATCAGCAAAACCACCAGCTTTTCCGTAGTAAAAAATCATCCATACTAATACCAATGCTAATGCAATTAAGAATGATGTTGTACCACTATCAATTGCTTCTTGTCCTAAAGACGGACCAACAACTTCACTTTGAATAATATCTGCAGACGCAGGTAATTTACCTGCTCTTAGCACGTTTGCTAAATCGATTGCTTCGTTTAAAGTAAAATCTCCAGAAATTGAAGAACTACCTCCAGCAATTGGCCCTGTTGTTACACCTGGCGCAGAATACACAACATCATCTAAAACAATTGCTATTTGACTTTGTTGGTTATAAGCTTTACCGGTCATTTCCTCCCATATCTTGGCACCTTTTGCATTCATTTGCATTGATACTTCTGATTTTCCAGTAGGTCCAAATTGGTTTCTAGCATCTGTAACTACAGCACCACTTAGTTGTGGTACATTATCTCTATTTCCAATAAGTGCATATAAATCAACTATCTCGCTATCTTTCTCTGGCTTACCAAAAACAAACTTAACATAGCGTTGTTCTGCAGGAAGTAATGCTCTTACTTGTGGTTTGTTTAGATAATCAAGAATAGTTTCTTTGTCTTTACTTTCAAATCTCGCAATTACTGGACCACCTTGAAAACCTTGTCCTCTAATTAAATCGAAAATTGGATTAACAGTTTCTACTGCTGTAGAATCTGTGGTAGCATCACCCAAAAGGTCATCAATAGTTGAATCTGTTGCATCTGCATCTTCAGAATCTTGTGGTTCTTGTTCCTCAGTTTCTGTTTTAGGTGAAACTATATCTTTTAAAGTTTCATTAGCTTGAGCTAAAAATGGAAAGAATTGCTCACCTTTATAAGCGTCCCAAAATTCTAACTGTGCTGTACTCTGTAATAAACCTGTAGCTCTTTCTACATCTTTTACACCAGGTAATTCAACCAAAATACGTCCAGAAGTTCCCAAACGTTGAATATTTGGAGATGTTACCCCAAACTCATCAATACGTTTACGTAATACCTCAAATGCTGAAACAATAGACTCATCTATTTTAGTTTCTATGATACTTTTTACCTCATCATCACTCATTGTACCATTAATTTCACCATCTAATTCTTTGGTGTAAAATATATCTGGTGAAGCTAATTTCGTATCGCCTTTAATAGCATCGAAGGCTATAAAGAAATCTTCTAAATAAGTATTCTGGCTATTTTTCTGAAGCTCAGTAGCGTCATCTAAAGCTTTATTAAATACCGGATCTTTGGTATTGTTGGCTAATCCTTTTAAGATATCTTTTACTGATACCTGAAGAATAACATTAATACCACCTTTAAGGTCTAAACCAAGATTCATGGCTTTAGCCTTCACATCATTATAAGTGAATTTTGCAATACCGATATTAAATACAGTATCTGTGGCAATAGACTCCAGGTAATTTGATTCTTCAATACTCCTTAAAGCACGATAACCTTCCTCTGTTTCTGGAATTTTATTTATCGCTATTTCTTCTGCATTTCTTTCTATTTGATTCGCTTTGAATGTGAACGATAATTGGTAAATACTTACCAAACCAAACAAAATCGCAAATAATTTTACTAATCCTTTGTTTTGCATTTTATAATTTATTTTATGTCAAATTTTTAAAACGAGCAAATATAGAGTTTGTCGTTAAGTTTGACAATTTTTATTTTTAATTGAAATTTTATAAGCTTTAACTTGTTAAACTAAAGCTACAATAAGACAGATAATTTAATCTTATTTATATTCTGGAAAGTAAGATAACTAACTTATAATTATCCTTAGCAAACAGGGCCTGCTCTAACTTCAGGAACATGATACAAGCCATCATGTATTACCAAAGCAATAGTGTTAAAAGTTTTTAGACTTGTTTTTACATTAGCATCGATTAACAAATAATCGGTACTTTTTTGAGAAGTATTATTTGTAGGTTTTGAAAATCGATCTGATTTAACTTTAAATTCTAAAACAAAGGTGCCGTTTAAACCTGATTCAGATTCGTTTCCATTTTGTAATTCATAAATATCAAGATTATAACTTTCTGAATCTTGATTAAAAGGGTATTCAGATTCTTCCTCCTTGTCTTCATCAGAAGCACCTAATTTAGATCTTATTCTCTTTGATAGAATACGTTTTATCACGGCAACATTGGCATCACTGTAATACTTTATTTTAAGTGTACCTTTATCATTCTCGGTAACCTTAAAATTATTTACACCAACATTTTGCAATTCTTCTTTTAAAATTGCAATCGTAACTTGGGTATCTTCTTTTGTTAACTCAACATTTTCAAACTTTAAAACAATTTCTTGATTTGGATTAGAAATAGGTTGTTGAGATAGCCCAAAAAAGGTTACTATTATAATTAAAGCACTTATGTACCATTTAATTTTCATGCGCCAAATATAAAAAAATAAAGACTGTATTTCTACAGTCTTTATATAAATATATGTTTTAGAGTATTAAACGTCTAATAATCCGTTTGTTTTTCTAACACCTTCTGCGCTAGCTTGCATATGAGCTTTTTCAGCATCACTAAGTTCAATATCTACTATGTTTTCAATACCATTTTTTCCTAATATTACTGGCACGCCAATACAAATATCATTTAAACCGTACTCGCCTTCTAACAAAGTAGAACATGGGAACATTTTCTTTTGATCGCAAGCAATAGCCTGAACTAAACCACTTACCGCAGCTCCTGGAGCATACCATGCAGAAGTACCTAATAATTTAGTAAGTGTTGCTCCTCCAACCTTAGTATCAGCAGCAACTTGCTCTAAACGTTCTTCTGAAATAAATTCAGATACTTTTACACTATTTCTTGTTGCATGACTTGTTAACGGAACCATTCCAGTATCGCTATGTCCACCTATTACCATACCATCTACATCGCTAATTGGCGCACCTAAAGCTTCTGCTAATCTGTACTTGAAACGTGCAGAATCTAAAGCACCACCCATTCCTATGATTCGATTTCTTGGAATATCAAGAGATTTATGAGCTAAGTATGTCATGGTATCCATTGGGTTACTTACAACTATAAGAATCATGTTTGGAGAATGCTCTAATAAGCTTGATGACACTGCTTTTACTATACCTGCGTTAATCCCAATTAATTCTTCACGGGTCATTCCAGGTTTACGAGGAATACCAGATGTAATAACACAAATATCGCTATTTGCTGTTTTGCTATAATCGTTTGTGATACCTGTAATTTTAGTGTCGAAACCATTTAAAGATGCACATTGCATCAAATCCATGGCTTTTCCTTCAGCATATCCCTCTTTAATATCTAATAAAACGACTTCCGAAGCAAAATCTTTAATAGCAATATATTCTGCACAACTTGCGCCTACCGCTCCTGCTCCTACAACTGTTACTTTCATAAGTTAATTTTTTATAGTTTTAGAAATGAAATAATCTTTAAATTTAACGATACAAATCTCTTAGTTTAATTACTAAAAGAATATGATTAAAGTCATGCAAAACTACAAATTTATATGCTGTAAATGAAAAAAGTGCAAGATTAAATCTTGCACTTTTAAAACAACTAATTATTCAAAAAAAACTAACTAAAACTAAACTATTTATTATAAAAATATTTTTCTGTAATTTTTACTTTGCTATTACCTAAAACCAAAATTTATACCAACTGAAAATGCATTGAAATCTGATAAATGATATTCTGCATTTAGTCTAAAAAATCCAAGTTTAAGTTTTGTGCCTATTGTACCTCTTACTGCAGAAACATCACTAGATACAAAAAAAGGGTCTACAATGTCCTCTGTAGTTATGATTCCATTAGATATTCTGTAAGTACCTAACATGTCTGATTCTGATTTACCTTTGATATAGCCTAAACCACCATAAAAATTAATAACAGGCATTTTGGTTGATGCTATAAGTTGAAATAACCAGGTATTGGTATCATTTTCTAATCTTTGATTTTCACCTTGTATTCCAGAGGAATCTGTTAAATCATATTCTCCGCTTAAATGTGTGTAAGCTACTAAACCAGAAATTGCAACTGGCAACAATTTATCTGCTGGTAACCATTTAGTAAATTCCATTTGTAAACCTGCACCATACATACTAAAATCTACATCATCCGTATCAATTTTAGGAACAAAACGTGCTTTAACTTCAATACCTTTACTTAAACCTAAAGCACCTTGTATAAATGCTGTTGGCAACATGTTTGCACTTTCTGAGCCAATTCCTGTCGGTAATGAAATTTGTTGTGTTTGATTTCCAAAAATTGGATCATCGTAAGTTAACTCTACAATTACTTCTGGATCATTCTCGCCTAAAGCTGTGGCAACCATTTGCGTGCTAGCGCCTTGTGCAAACTGAATATTATTATAGTCATTTGTGTTTAACGAAAACGTTTTGTTTTCATCGCTTATAAGTGACGCATTTGCTATTATTGAAATTTCAAAACCTCCAAGTGGCTTAGCATCTGCTGTATTAAACCAATTGGCATTCATACTGTGCATTAAACCATTTGTTCCTGGCATTAAATAATCGTTAGCAAAACGTTGAGCGTCTTCTACACCTGCAGCAAGTAAAGCATCTAAATCATTTTGAGCTTTTGAAGAAATTGTTGCTACACATAACAAGATTGGTAATATAAACTTTTTCATTTTTATAGATTTGGTTTTACAAAAATATAAAAAAAATCATACGAAAGAACTTTTTATCGATAAAATGTGCTTTTAAACGATATATTATGCAAAAAAAATAACCCTGACATAATAATGCCAAGGTTATTTTATATTAAGTTATTATTCTATTTAAGCATCAATATTAGCATAAATAGCATTCCTTTCAATAAAATCTCTACGTGGTGGAACTTCATCACCCATTAACATAGAAAATATTCTATCAGCTTCTGTTCCGTTATCTATTTGAACTAAACGCATAGTTCTAAACTCTGGATTCATAGTTGTATCCCAAAGTTGTTCTGCATTCATTTCACCTAAACCTTTGTAACGTTGAATTTTAGATCCATCACCAAACTCAGATACAATCGCATCTCGTTCTGCATCAGACCACGCATACTGCTTTTTAGCACCACGTTTTACCAAGTATAATGGTGGTGTTGCAATATATATATGTCCGTTTTCAATCAACTCCTTCATATATCTAAAGAAGAACGTTAAAATTAAAGTGGCAATGTGACTACCATCTATATCGGCATCACACATAATTACTACTTTATGATATCTCAATTTTGAAAGATTTAAAGCCTTACTATCTTCTTCCGTACCAATAGTTACACCAAGTGCTGTAAAAATATTTTTAATCTCTTCATTTTCAAAAACCTTGTGAGTCATGGCTTTTTCAACATTTAAAATTTTTCCGCGCAATGGTAAAATAGCTTGAAACGCTCTATCTCTACCTTGTTTTGCTGTTCCACCTGCCGAATCTCCCTCTACAAGGAATACTTCACATTTTGCAGGGTCTTGCTCAGAACAATCAGATAATTTTCCTGGCAAACCACCAATACTCATTACCGTTTTACGTTGAACCATTTCACGAGCCTTTTGAGCTGCATGACGCGCTTGAGCTGCAAGAATTACTTTTTGTACAATAGTTTTAGCATCATCAGGGTGTTCCTCTAAATAATCAGTAAGCATCTCAGAAACAGCTTGACTTACTGAAGCAGAAACTTCACGGTTACCTAACTTAGTTTTGGTTTGCCCCTCAAATTGTGGTTCTTGAACTTTTACGGAAATAATTGCCGTTAATCCTTCACGGAAATCATCACCAGCAATGTCAAATTTTAATTTATCTAACATTCCAGAATTATCAGCAAACTTCTTTAATGTATGCGTTAATCCACGGCGGAAACCAGATAAATGAGTTCCTCCTTCATGCGTGTTAATATTATTCACATAAGAATGTAAATTCTCTGCATAAGATGTGTTATAAATCATAGCAACCTCAACAGGCACGCCATTCTTCTCGCCTTCAAAAGCGATAACATCTTTCATTAAAGGTTCACGTGTAGCATCTAAATACTTAATAAACTCCTTTAAACCTTCATCAGAATGAAATGTTTCTCCTTCAAATTCACCATCTTCCTTTTTATTTCTTCTATCAACAAGATGAACGGTAATACCTTTATTCAAATAGGCCAATTCACGTAACCTACTAGCTAAAGTATCATAACTATACTCTAAGGTTTGTGTGAAAATAGTTGGGTCTGGTCTAAAGGTTACTGTAGTTCCTCGTTTATCGGTTTCTCCTACAGTCTTTACAGGATATAATGTTTTACCTCGCTCGTATTCTTGCTCGTAAATACTACCATTTCTGTAAACTGTAGCTTTTAGATGGGCGGACAATGCATTTACACAACTTACACCAACACCGTGCAAACCACCAGAAACTTTATAGGAATCCTTATCAAACTTACCACCAGCTCCAATTTTGGTCATAACAACCTCAAGTGCAGAAACGCCTTCTTTTTTATGAATATCAACAGGAATACCACGTCCATCATCTTCTGTAGTAATCGAGTTATCCTCATTAATAATCACCGTAATATTATTACAATGCCCAGCTAAAGCCTCATCAATAGAGTTATCTACAACTTCATACACCAAATGGTGCAATCCACGCACACCAACATCACCAATATACATCGATGGACGCATACGCACGTGCTCCATACCTTCTAGTGCCTGAATACTATCTGCTGAATAATTATGCTTATTAAATTCTTCTTTTGCTTCGCTCATGTTCTATATTTTATCTTAAATTGAATTTAGTTTTCTATCACAAAAAAAGATGCTTAAAGCATCCTTCTGAATACAAACAAATATACGAAATCCTCACACCTTTTGAAAGCATTTTAACGATTGAACAATATAATTATCAACATTTGTTAATTACTTAAAAGTGTCTTAAATCGTCTAAAAAGTATCTTAAATTTGATTTTCGTTATTTTTTATTCATTTTAAAAACTTAAAAAACACTAAACGCATTTAAGCCGTTATTTTTAAATTTAATTACTCTTATAAATAGCCTGTAAAACTCAAACGATATAGCGCATACAAGTAAAAAAAATATGTCTAAACATGATGTATGTCACTTTTTAACAATGAAGTTCATTATACTTTTGTAAGTAACTTATAATTAATCATCAATGTTATTAAAAAAAAGAGTATTAAAAACAGGATTGCTTATCACGGTGCTATTATTACCTATATTTTTAGTAAGTCAGACTGAAGAAAAAAAACCAATAATAAAATGGGATATACGAGCCCAAATTTGGATGCGTTATTCTGATTTGAATGAAGGCTCCTTAATACAACAAGAACTTACATCGGAGTTTTTTGACATATCTATTCGAAGATTGCGCATTCCTGTCTACTCTCAAGTTACTCCAAAAATATTTTTATACTCTATTTTTGGTGGAAATAATTATAATTTTAAGACTAAAGAAATATCGCTTCAAGTATTAGATTTGTACGCCGAATATACTTTTAACAAACATTTTGAAATTGGTATAGGTAAATCTGGTTGGCAAGGATTAAGCCGTTGGAATATACGTTCTAATAAAACCTTAATGGGTCTTGACTCCCCTTTATTTACATTAAACTCGGTTGAAAAAAATGACGATATAGGACGACTATTTGGTGCATGGATTAAAGGACAAACTGGTAAGTTTGACTACAGATTGGCTTTTAACAGACCATTTTTTGTTACCAATATACCTGATGGTGAAGTTAATTTCGCCAATAATAAACCAAGAGTAAAAACTTCAGGATATGTAAAATATCAGTTTTTTGAGCACGAATCTAATAAATCTGCGTACCAAGTTGGTACTTACGAGCAGAATAAAAAAGTGTTTAATATAGGAGTTGGATTCCAACATCAAAATAATGCCATGAGTAATGGTGATGCACGGTTACCATCTACCACATTTTACGATATGTCGCATTTTGCAGCAGATTCGTTTTTAAACCTTCCTCTTATTAATGGAGATGCCATTACTGCTTACCTAGGCTTTTATGATTATGATTTTGGTGAAAATTATATTAGAAATGTGGGAGCGAACAACCCTACATCTGGTGGAGGTACAGACTTAAACGGTACAGGTGTTGCGTTTCCAATGATTGGTACTGGTGCTACTTGGTATGGGCAATTTGGTTACGCTTTTAAATCTACCAATGTTTTAAGTTACAATACTGTAATTCAACCTAACATCTCTGTTCAATACTCCAATTGGGATGCGCTTGAAGATCAAATGATAGTTTATGATTTTACAGTAAACTTTCTAATCAATGGATCTCATAGTAACAAAATAAGTTTAGGCTATCAACATCGTCCTATTTTTGATGCTATAACCCTAAATCAAAAAGATTATAAAGGTATGGCAGTATTGCAATATCAAATTTCTATTAATTAGACTAAACATATTTTAAAATAGTTTTATTTTTTTTAATAATATGATAATATAATTTAGGATATCAGTAAAAATAGTGTCTAGTCAATTTATTCTATATATATTTGAACTTAGAAAATAATAATGCGAAACAATAACAACAATAATAATTTCAATAATCCTAATTTCTAGGGTTCGGAAGGTTATTGTTTAAATATATATAAAGCCTTCCGGATTCGGAAGGCTTTTTTTAATCTAAAAATTGAGACATGAGTAAAATTATGACAGTAGACGTATTGTCGAGTATTAAAGGCGCACAGCCTTCAGAGGCTGTAAACAAATTATTTGAGGTAATTAAAAATGCAAATACAACAAATAATTCTTTTAATAATAATCATAATAATGCAGTCTCGTTAAATGATTTGAGAGCTGATGTGGTAATCGGTAGTTCTGCAATAGAAAAGCAAATTATTATTGAAAACTTTCCAAAAGAAAAAAATGGCTATTTGGTGGTTTCTAAAGTTATAGAAGAATAAATATGAGCTCTCAGATACAGAAAATTCATCAGCAATTGATGAATAAAGATATAACTTGTACTGCCTTAGTTCAAGAAAAATTAGAAGCTTTAAAGCAAAATACAAACAACACTGTAAATAGTTTGCTTGATACTTTGGCGCTAGATTTAGCTGCTAAAATAGATTCAAAAATTGCCAACGGAGATACTATTGGTTTACTAGAAGGTATTCCATTTGGAATTAAGGATGTGTATATGGTTCAAGGCACGTACACAACAGCCAGCTCAGATTTACTTAAAAATTACAAATCTGCCTACACAGCAACCGCTATTCAAAAGTTATTGGATGCTGGCGCTATTCCATTAGTAAAAGAAAATTGCGATAGTTTTGGCCATGGGTCATCCTCAGAAAACACCATTTTTGGCGCTGTTAAAAATGCTATAAACCCCGATTTAGTTGGAGGTGGTTCTAGCGGCGGTTCTGCGGTTAATGTTGCAAAAGATTATACAGTCTTTTCAATTGGTGGCGATACCGGAGGCTCTGTTCGTCAGCCGGCTGGCTACAACAATGTATATGGTTTAAAACCGACTTACGGACGTATTTCTCGTTACGGATTAATGGCTTATGCATCATCAACAGATTGCGTTGGTCCTATTGCAAAATCAATTGAAGATATTCGCATTGTTTTAAACGTTATGAGTGGAAAAGACATAAAAGACCAAACCACTTACTCTTCAGCAGAAATATCTCAAGAAGCTATTTCAAATTCTGAAAATATAAAAACAATAGGCTACTTTAAAAACTTTATTGAAAGTGATGCTATTGACGCAAATATAAAATCGGATTTCCTGGCGGTTATTGATAAAATAAAAGCCAAAGGCATTGAAGTAAAGGCTTTAGATTTCTTTGAATCTGAAACCTTAGTATCTACATACTATACCTTAGCTATGGCAGAAACAGCTTCTAACTTATCAAGATTAGATGGCACAAACTATGGTAATCGTATTGAATCTGAAAATTTAAAAGAAACATATGCTATAACACGTTCAGAGAATTTTTCAGAAGAAACAAAACGCAGAATTGTTGGTGGAAACCAAGTTTTGTCGCAAGGGTTTTCGGATGAAATTTATTTAAAAGGGCTAGCCTTAAGAGACAGCATCTCTGAGAATTTTGAGAAAGATTTTAACGAAGTCGATATCATTATTTCTCCAGTTACGCCTAGTGCACCACCTAAAATTGGTGATAGTTTAAAAGACCCTCATACCATGTATTTATCTGATGCTTACACTGTCGGGTTTAGTTTAGGGCAATTACCAACATTAACAGTACCTCAAGGTACAGTAACTGGTTTACAAATTACGGCTGCTAAAAATAACGACGAACTTGTTTTGAAGTTTGCAAACTTCTTAAAAGATACGATATAATGGAACTTGAACAATTAAACGAGCAATTAAAAAAGCACGAATTAGAGTTAGTAATCGGTCTTGAAACTCATGTTCGATTAAACACTAAAACAAAATTATTTTGTTCATGTGCGAATCAAGAAATAGAAACTCCAAACCAAAATATTTGTTCAGTTTGTACCGGGCAAATGGGTGTTTTACCTGCTATAAATAAAGAAGCAATTAATAAGGCTATCTATTTTGGTAAAGCAGTAAAATCTACTTTTGAAAACGAGGTAATCTCTTGGGATAGAAAACATTATGAATATCCAGATAACCCAAAAAATATTCAGATTACACAGTTTCATAACCCTGTGATTCCTGACGGACAAGTATCTTGTTTTCGTAATGATGGATCGCAGTTTACTGTAAACTTAACACAAGTTCACATAGAAGAAGATGCCGCCAAGTTAATGCATGAGAAAAAAATCTCATTGGTAGATTTTAATAAAGCTGGTGTTCCTTTAATAGAAATTGTTACCGAACCTTGCATTCGTCATATTGAAGACGCATCAACTTACGCGCAATATATTCAGCGCATTGTACAGAATTTAGGAATATCTGAAGCTAATCTTGAAAAAGGTGAATTTAAATCGGATGTTTCTGTATCGCTTCGTAAAAAACGTGATTACAATTTAAACCCACGTACCGAGATAAAAAACTTGAATTCTTTTAAGTTTATGGTTGAAGCTTTAAAAGAAGAAGTTGAAAAACAACTGAATTATTTTATAGAACACAAAGAATTTAGACCAGACCAAACTACGGTATTATGGGATGCAGAATTGAAGCAAACCAAAACCATGCGTAAAAAGGAATTTGAAGCAGATTACCGCTTTATTTCTGAGCCAGATTTACCTTTTGTAAGCATTAAAGATGTGGTTGAATCTATTGATGTTGATTTAAGTACGCTTCCTTTTGCAGTAGAATCCATCCTTATTAAAGGTGGTGTTTTACCTCAAGACGCTAAATTTTTCACAGCAGATTCATTACGCTCAGAAACGTTTATTGCTATTAACAACGTAATTAAAGACCCATCATTTGTTGCTAAAACATTAGTAAATAATATAGCAGCTGATGATTATTCAGATATTCATAGCATAGACCATTTAATTGAAATTTTTCAATTATTTAAAGATGAAAAAATTACATCGGTTTTGGTTCAAAATGCAATAACCGCTTATTTAAAAGATAGAAATTTTAACTATAACCGATATTTTGAAGAGAATACGATTACAAAATCTCAAATTGATGAAGCTATTGCAAAAGTGATTTCAGACAATGAAGCTATTGCTAATGACATTCGTTCTGGAAACCAAGGAAAAGCAGGAATTCTTGTTGGTAAAGTTATTGGCATTATTGGAAAAGGGGCTTCTGGAAAAGTGATTCGTCAAGGCATTCTTAATGCGTTTGCTGGAGAGATTGGAAGCACGAGGCTTGAAGTAGAAACTGATGCGCCAAAAACCAAAAACCAAAAACAAGAAGCTAAGGATGAGGAAGTTTTACCAAAAATTCCAATCATCATAAAAGATGATTACAGAACGCATGTTATTTCTGATATTTCTGATGAAAGTATAAAAGAAAAAGTAACGCTTTCTGGCTGGGTATCTAGTGTGCGTGACCATGGTGAATTAATTTTTATCGATTTACGCGATTCTAGCACACAAATATTTCAAGTGCGCTTAAGCAGAGAATCGTTTGCGAATTTAGATGAGTTAGTAAAACTTAAGCCTGAAACTGTTATTAGCGTTTCTGGAACTATCACCGAGCGTAAAGAAGATGATTACAACGCAGCTTTAAGAACTGGTAAGATTGAATTAGAGGCCAATGAGTTAGAGATTTTAAACCTTTCTAAAACATTACCTTTTGAAATTAAGCGCGCTACAAAAACTAATGAAAATGTGCGTTTTCAATATAAATATTTAGACCATAGGAATGATGATGTTCGCCGTGTGATTGTTAACCGACATAAGGTTATTAAACTAATGCGCGACATTTTAGACGAACAAGATTTCCTTGAAATTGAAACACCAATTTTAAGCGCAGGAACTGATGAAGGCGCTCGTGAGTTTATTGTCCCAACTCGTAAGCAAGCCGGGTCGTTCTATACTTTACCACAAGCACCACAACAATTTAAACAGATGTTGATGGTAAGTGGTTATGAAAAGTATTTCCAACTGGCTCGTTGTTTTAGAGATGAAGATTCTCGAGGCGATCGTCAACCAGAATTTACACAGTTAGATATTGAAATGGCCTATGCAAGCATGCAACAAATCATTGATTTGAATACAAACATGTTTAATAGTATTGTTGAAAAAATCTACGGCAAAAAATGGATATTACGTCCGTTTGAAGTCCTAACTTATAAACAAGCTATGGACGATTATGGTTGTGACAGACCCGATTTACGTTTCGGTTTAAAACTGCAAGACATTACCACTATTGTAAAAGATACCACCTTCCAAGTATTTAGTAAACCTATTGATGAAGGTGGGATTGTAAAATGTATTAAAGTATCTGCTGAAGAGCAAGGTAGCAAACGTTTATCAAAAGGACAGATTGAAAAACTAACAGCACTAGCGCAAAGTCATGGTCTTGGCGGTTTAGCCTATATTATTGTTAATGAAAACGATTTGCAATCGCCAATTATTAAGTTTTTAGGTAAAGATATTGCAGCTGGAATTATTGAAGCAACAAAAGCCCAAGTTGGCGATATTGTATTTTTCTCTGCTGCAAATTACGAAACAGCTAATAAAGCATTAGACGCGGTTCGTCAAGAATTGGGTAAAATGCTCCGTTTAATAAATCCGAAGGAATTAAGGCCTGCTTGGGTTATTGATTTTCCAATGTTTGAAAAAACAGACGAAGGCCGTTGGACTTTTACACATAACCCCTTCTCTATGCCAGCTATTTATGATTTAGATAAGCATATTAATGGTAGTGAAGATGACATTGGTAGTATTATCGCGCAACAGTACGATTTAATCTTGAATGGTTATGAAATTGGTGGTGGTTCTGTGCGTGCTCATAAACCTGAAATTTTAGAAGCCACATACAAAAACATGGGCTACAATAAAGAGGAGATGATGAAAAGCGTGGGTACAATGTATAAAGCCTTTCATTATGGAGCCCCACCGCACGGTGGCATTGCTTGGGGTGTAGATAGATTGATGATGATTTTAGAGAAAAAAGCCTCTATTAGAGAAGTTATGGCATTTCCAAAAACAGGAACTAGCGAAGATTTATTATTTGGAGCACCTTCACCTCTTTCTAATAAAAAAGTTGAGGAGATGAATGTTAAAGTCATTCGGAAATAAATTCATCATTCTATTTAAACATAAATAAAAGCTTTAGAGAAATCTGGAGCTTTTATTTTTTGGTTATATATTGTAGCTAAAACATATCAGATAATTATTGAAGCTATTTTTTAGAAATTTTTAATATCCTATAAATTAGAACTGAAGTGAGAGAAAAAACGATACAGGTTTCAGAAAAGGAAATGCAAAACCAGTTAGAAAAACTGCTTTTGAAATATAGATTTACCGAAGATAACGCAAAATTAATTGCTAAAACACATACAGAAAGCACCTTATTTGGAGTAAATTCTCATGGTGTTAACCGTATACCTCTTTTTATAGAATACCTTGAAAAAGGGATAATAAACATAAATGCTAAAGCAAAAAAAATAGAAACTTTTGGAAGTATTGAACGTTGGGATGGTAATTTTGGATCAGGAGTTATTAACGCAGTAACATGTACAAATAGAGCCGTTGAGCTTGCAAAAAAAAATGGTATGGGCTTGGTAGCCTTACGTAATACCAATCACTGGATGAGAGGAGGTTCCTATGGACACCAAGCAGCCGATGCTGGTTGTATTTCGATACTATTTACCAATACGCAACCAAATATGCCACCTTGGGGAGGAAAAGATAGTCGTATAGGCAATAACCCTTTTGTTGTATCTATACCTCGAAAAAAAGGGCATATTGTTTTAGATATGGCAATATCGCAGTTTTCATTTGGAAAAATAAACGACTATAAATTAAAAGGAGAAAAGTTACCGTTTTTTGGTGGTTGGGATGATAATGATGAGCTATCAAAAGATCCTGAACAAATTTCTTTAAAAGAGCGCGGTCTGCCCATAGGTTTTTGGAAAGGCTCAGCACTTTCTATAATTTTAGACATGTTAGCCACTTTATTATCTGCAGGAAATTCCACATATAGAATAAGTAAGAATAAAATTGAAACTGGCATATCTCAAGTATATTTATGTATTTATCCTGAAATTTTTAATGATAAAGCATTACAAGAAAAACTGTTAAATGAAATTATTGATTACACCCATAATGTTGAGCCTATATATGCAGAAGACAGGACATATTACCCTGGTGAAAGAAGTCAAATTAAAAAAGCCGAAAACTTAAAAAATGGCATTTCTGTTAATAGTAATATTTGGGATAAAATTATAATGCTATCACAATGAGACAACTATTTTTTTTAATAGCCTTAGTACACACAACTCTGTCATATAGTCAAGATATATTTGTTTTTACTGAAGACGGGTTATATCCAGAGTATGCAATATCTAAGATTGACGGGCTTTCTCAAAACAAACTATACAATAAAACCCTTGGATGGGTTTACAAAACGTATAAAAATCCTAACGTCGTTATTAGTTCCAAATCTGAAAATCATTTTATTTTCTTAACAAGTTTAGAAGAGAATGTTATAAATGCTGATAAACGTGTTTTTCACATGAGATACACTATCAAAATTAGTTTTAACAACGAGCAGTTCAAGTTTGAACCCATAAAAATTCAATTTAAAGCTAATAGTAAATATGATATGGGTTGGAAAGACTTTGATCTTAAAAATGGAGCTATTTTCTTTAAAAAAGGGAAAGTAATTAAAAAGACAAAATCTTATGTTATAGACGTTCCTAAAGTGCTGAATAAATTAAATACAAATTTACACAACTACTTAACAGCAGAAGTTAGCAATTAAGAATTCGTAGACTAAATGTAAACTTTAACATTAAGTGACGACTTTTATAAAAACTTTAAGAAAGTTTAGGTGTAACTTTAAACAATTAAAAACTAAAACACATTATGAAGAATTCAACATTAATTTCAACAATCGCTTTTGCATTTATTATGCTATTATCTACTAATGTAGATGCTCAGAAATTTGCAAAAATGGACAAAAGCCCTATGGATGCTGCTGCTTTTCCAACAAGCTATAAAGAATCAAATAAACTTATTAAAGTTGTTTATAGCAGACCTCAGTTAAAAGACAGAAAGTTAAGTGATTTAGCACCTAACGGAAAAGTTTGGAGAACTGGCGCAAATGAGGCTGCTGAGTTAACCCTTTATACAGATATGAAATTAGGAAAAACTACTGTTAAAGCAGGAACTTATACCTTTTATTTAATTCCTGGTGAAACCGAGTGGACTGCTATTATTAGCACAGATTTAAATGTATGGGGTTCATACTTTTATAAAAAAGAAAATGATGTAGCTAGATTGTCTGTACCTGTAACATCAGGAGATTCTTTAGAAGCGTTTTCAATTGCTTTTGAAGGTGTAGATAATGGCGTTCATATGCATCTTGGATGGGGAACAACCAGAATAGCTGTGCCTTTCACAAAATAAACTAGATATTTTACCATAAAAAAAGAGCCTTAAATTAAGGCTCTTTTTTTATGGTATATTTAAATACTTATGAGTTTGCAACGAAACCTTCCATTTAGGATGTTTCATAACATAGTCAACAATTTCAGGAACCACTTTTTCACGTTTGCTCCACTCAGGTTGTAAATACAAAATACAATCTTTATTTACTTTTTCAGCCTGCTCTTCTGCAAAACGGAAATCATCTTTATTGTAAACAATTACTTTTAATTCATCAGCTTTTTCATAAACCTCTTTAGTTGGTAGCTTCATTTTTTTTGGTGACAAGCAAATCCAATCCCAAACTCCAGTTAATTTGTAAGCTCCAGAAGTTTCAATATGAACTTGCATTCCTTCTGCCTTAAGTTGCGTTGTTAAAACCGTCATATCCCATGTGAGTGGCTCACCTCCGGTAACGACTATAGTATCACTATACTTTTTTGCGTTTTCAACAATTTTTTTAGTTTCAGTTGGCGGGTGCAAATAAGCATTCCAACTTTCTTTTACATCACACCAGTGGCAACCAACATCACATCCACCAATACGAATAAAATATGCTGCAGTCCCTTTATGATAGCCTTCACCTTGAATAGTGTAAAACTCTTCCATTAGAGGTAACATTTCACCTTTTTCAACTAATAATTGTGTTTCTTGTTTCATAAGCCTGCAAAGATATGCATTCACTTTTTATTTTTTTAAACTTGTTTACAACCTAATTAAAATTAACTCAAATACGTATTTCATCGTTATTTATTTGCATTTCATCGTATTTTTGTTAAATTTGCTAAAATTAATAGCGCTATAGTCTCTCAATATCTCTAAATGAAAAAGAAAATCTACACTCTTTTACTAGTGTGCATGTGTTTTTACAATGGATTTGCACAAGTTGGTGTAGGCACTACAAACCCTGATGCTTCCTCTATTCTGCATATAGAATCTGATGACAAAGGCTTGCTAATACCAAGATTAACCACAGCCCAAATAAATGCCATAGTTGATCCTGCAAATGGATTAATGGTTTATAACACTGATATTGGTAAATTTCAATTTAATAATGGAACAATGGCTACTCCTGATTGGAGTAAAATTACGCATACTTCATCAGTAAAATACAGCAATACTGATACTACCACAAATATTAACAACAATGGGACTTATGCAAATGTTCCTATTTTTGGAAACTTAAACTGGAATGACGACACCACTTTATATAATTTAACCGGTAATACATTAACCATTAATACAGCAGGTCGATATAGAATTACATTAAACATAGCATATAGAGTTCCAACCATTGGAGGAAATACTGACCAAAGAGTTTCTGTTGAAGCCCAAATAGCTATAGATGGTACACCTACTGGGGCTATTGGTAATACGGGCTATGTTAGACACAATAGTGGTCATTTAGAAGCATCTCTTCACCTCACCGAAGTTTTTAATATTACTGCAGGACAATCCATTAGTGTACAAACTATTAGAGGAGGTAATTCTGCACCTGCTGTATTTAGAAGTGTTGGTACTTCTAATATCTATATTGAAAAGATTAAGTAACTAGTATTTTTTCTAAACAAGACGTTTTAGAATCTTATTTACAAGCTATAACATCAATTTCAATTCTAGCGTTTGCTGCTAAATTTGCAGCAGCAAAAGTAGTTCTAACTGGTTTTTTGGTAAAATATTTTGTGTAAACTTCATTAAAAGCCTTAAAATCATTTATATCACTTAGTATAACTGTGCACTTTACAACATTATCCAGTTCTAATTGATGATGCTGTAAAACAGCTTGAATATTTTCAATAGCTTGCTTAGTTTCAGCTTTAATACCGCCTTCAACTAAGACTCCTAATTTATGATTTTTCCCTATTTGTCCTGCTAAAAATAATAAATCATTGGTTTCAACGGCATCACTAAATGGAATGTTTTGTCTATTTGGTTCATGAGATTTATGAAAAACAATATTACCTTTTTGCTCTGTACAAGACATAAAAAATAGTGGTATTGTTAATATTAAAGTTAAAGCTTTTTTCATCATAATAATCAATTTTCTAGTTGATTAAAATTACACTATTTTTATCAAAACTTTGGTAATGAGTAGAACTGACGACTTTTCTAAGATTATAACAGAAAGTAATACATTTAAAGGAGATTCTGTAACACTTGGCGCTGCCATGTTAAATGGAGAAACCGTTACAGGAGCACACGTAAAAATTCCTTTAAAAACTATGAATCGACATGGTTTAATTGCAGGTGCCACGGGAACAGGAAAAACTAAATCTTTACAAGTTCTTGCAGAAAACTTAAGTGATAAAGGCATTCCTGTTTTACTTATGGATATTAAAGGCGACTTAAGTGGTTTAGCACAACCAAGTCCCGGTCATCCTAAAATTGATGAACGCCATGAAAAAATAGGCTTGCCATTTGAAGCAAAGCCATTTCCTGTTGAAATACTAACACTATCTGAACAAGATGGAGTAAGATTAAGAGCCACAGTTAGTGAATTTGGGCCAGTTTTACTTTCAAGAATTCTAGATTTATCTGAAACACAATCGGGTGTTGTTGCCGTTATTTTTCAATACTGCGATGATAATAAAATGCCTGTTTTAGATTTAAAAGATTTTAAAAAAATATTACAATACGCAACTCAAGAAGGTAAGGCAGAATTCACAGAAGCATATGGTAGAATTTCAACAGCTTCAACTGGTGCTATTTTACGAAAAGTTATAGAGCTTGAACAACAAGGCGCTGAATTATTTTTTGGTGAAACCTCTTTTGACGTTGATGATTTATTACGTGTTGATGATGACGGGCGAGGTTACATAAATATTTTGAGACTAACAGATATTCAAGATAGACCAAAGTTATTTTCAACATTTATGCTTAGTTTATTAGCTGAAATTTACTCTACATTTCCTGAACAAGGCGACAGCGATAGACCAGAACTTATAATGTTTATAGATGAAGCTCATTTAATTTTTAATGAAGCTTCAAAAGCACTTTTAAATCAAATTGAAAGTATTGTAAAATTAATACGAAGTAAAGGTGTTGGCCTATATTTTGTAACCCAAAATCCTACAGATGTTCCCGAAGCAGTTTTGGGACAACTTGGTTTGAAAATTCAACACGCATTAAGAGCTTTTACAGCAAAAGACAGAAAAGCAATAAAGTTAACTGCTCAAAATTATCCTGATTCAGAATATTATGATACAACTGAAGTTTTAACCTCTTTAGGAATTGGTGAGGCCTTAGTCTCTGCTCTAGATGAAAAAGGTCGCCCTACTCCACTTGCGGCTACCATGATGCGCGCACCAATGAGTAGAATGGATATTTTAACTGAAGTTGAACTAAGCACCTTGCTTTCAAAATCTAAAATGGTAAAAAAATATAATGAAACCATTGACAGAGAAAGTGCTTATGAAATGCTTAACAAAAAAATAAAACAAGCTGAAGCTGAAGAAGCAAAAGAGAAGGCTAGAAAAGAAAAAGAAGCACTTAAAAAAGCTGAATCTAAAAAAAGAACAACTAGTACGCGAAGAAAAAGCACTAGAATGAATCCTATTGTTAAAGTGTTAACCAGTGCCACTTTTATAAGAAGTGTATTTGGTATTTTAACAAAAGTGATGAAAAAGTAAGAAGCCAAATAACACACATTTAAATAACAACAAATCAATTTATGCGCTATTCAATATTAGGCTTAATTGCCTTAACATTACTATTCTTAAGTTGCAACGAAGAACAAAACCCCTTTGAAATTGGGAAACAACATATTGGTTTACTAACAGACTCCACTCAAGTTAAAGACTTAAAAAAAATTTACATAAACGATTCTATAGTTAAATTTATTAGTGGAGATGAGTTCACTGGTAATATTAATAATATTGATATTTTTGAAAAAGGAGGAAAAAAACTTCTAACACTTTCTCCTAAACAAGCTTTAGATTCTACATCAACAATAAGCAGTATACATATTTTTGATGAACGGTATAAAACATCTAAAAACATTAATGCTGTTAGTACGTTTAAAGACATTCAAGACAACTACAAAATAACAAGAATTAGTAATCTAATTAATTCTGTCGTTGTCGCTGTTGACGAGATAAATGCAAGCTTCACGATTGACAAGAAAGAGCTACCTGCAAATTTAAGATTTGATATGGATTTAAAATTTGAGTCTACTCATATACCAAATACCGCCAAAGTGAAATACTTTTTTATAAACTGGAATAATTAAATGAATCCATTCTTATCTAAAATATTAGTTGATGTTGCTCGTAAAAAGCTTGAAAAAAAGCAAGTCGAAAAACCAACTAAAAAACAGATAATCCCTCTAGTAAGAAAGCTTGAGGTAGAAGTATCTCATGCTGTAAAAGAATATATTTTTATCATTTTTGGCGTATTCTCAGCAGGTTTTGGTTTAAAAGGATTTTTACTCCCCAATAACTTTATTGATGGTGGCGCTACAGGTATTTCGCTACTGCTAGAAAATATTACTTCTCTAAAAATAGGAACATTATTAATTATTGTTAACCTTCCATTTATTTATCTAGCGTCCAAAACCATAGGTAAAAAATTCGCTATTAAAAGCGCTATTGCTATAATCTTTTTAGCCCTTGTTGTTCATTTTATTAATTACCCCATAATAACTGAAGACAAACTTTTAATAGCTGTTTTTGGAGGCTTTTTCTTAGGATCTGGAATTGGTTTATCTATGCGAGGCGGCAGTGTTATTGATGGTACAGAAGTTCTTGCTATTTTTTTAAGTAGAAAGTTCTCGCTTACCATTGGAGACGTTTTATTTTTAATAAACATAATAATTTTTGTAGCAGGAGCTTATGTTTTATCCATTGAAACTGCACTATATGCAATGTTAACTTATTTATCGGCAGCCAAAACAGTAGATTTTGTTGTAGATGGCGTTGAAGAATATGTTGGGGTAACGATCATCTCAAACAAACATGAAGAATTAAGATTTACACTTACTAAAAAACTCAGAAGAGGGTGTACTATTTACGCTGGCCGAGGTGGTTATGGATCAACTGGAGAAAGTTATGATAAGGACATCATTTATACTGTAGTTACCCGTTTAGAACTTGCCAAACTACAAACAGAGATTGATAAAATTGACAGAAATGCTTTTGTTATTATGGGTGTTGTAAAAGATTTAAAAGGTGGTATGATTAAGAAAAAACCACTCAAAGACCAGCACTAAACCCTACTCTAAAAATAAAATATGTCTCAAAAAAAATATACTATCCAAAATAATCCATTTATTGTTCCCACCACTGACGGAAAAATAATCAAAGAGCATTTTGGTAATGCTACAGATGGAAACTCAGAGATTAGTATTGCTCATATGAAAGCACCTGCTGGTTGGAGCGAACCTTTTCAAACTCCTGAATTTGATGAATTTACATTTATAATAAAAGGAAAAAAACAATTTATTATAGAGGGCGAACAGATTGTTTTAGAAGCTGGTCAATCTATTAAAATTGAAAGAAATACAAGAGTTCAATACTCAAATCCGTTTACAGAAGTTTGTGAATATATTGCCATTTGTAAGCCAGCCTTTTCTTTGGATTTAGTAAACCGCGAAGATTAAATGAGCAAATACATTCCTACAATTATTGGCTCCGTTGTCAATTTTATAAGTCTATTTTCAATTTCTGCTGCCTCAAATATTGCAATTAAAATCTTTTCGACACCTAGAAAAGGAAAAATAAACTCTGAAGAAAAAGAATATTTAGAAACGGCAATTAGCAAAACTATTTTTTATGAAGATATTGCTATTCAAACCTATCATTGGAAAGGAAACAAACCCAGTATATTACTTGCTCATGGCTGGGAAAGCAACTCTTACAGATGGAAGGATTTAATAGAAATTTTAAAACAACAAGACTATTCCATTATAGCTATAGATGCTCCAGCACACGGCAACTCTGCTAGTAAAATATTTAATGCAATTTTATATTCTAAATGCTTGCATCAAGTAATTAAAAACTTCAACCCCGAAACCGTAATTGGGCACTCTGTTGGAGGAACATCATTAGCAGTCGCTCTTAACAATTACAACCTTCCGAAGGTAAAAAATCTTATATCTGTTGGTGCACCATCAAACTTTATAGCTCTGGTTAATAATTATAAAAAAATGATGGGTTTTAATAATAAAGTTGTTGAGGCTATGGACCAATACTACCTAAAAAACTTTGGGCATTTACCCGATTATTTTACCGTTGCAAACTTCTCGCAAAATATTGAAGCAAAAGGTTTAATTATTCATGATAAAAAAGATAGAATTATTCCTTACCGAGATGCTTTAGATATTGTAAAACATTACAAAAACTCAAAACTTGTTAAAACAGTTGGTTTTGGACACGGAATGAAATCTGAAAAGGTTTATAATCACATTTTACAATTTTTAAATGAGTAAGTTTATTGTATTTTTGAAGTATGGCAGAAGTTGTTCTAAAACGTATAAACAAGTATTTAAGTGAAGTGGGGCATTGCTCCAGAAGAGAAGCCGACAAACTCATTGATGCTGGAAGAGTAACCATTAACGGTGTTGTACCAGAAATGGGAACAAAAATTACGCCTACTGATGTGGTTGCGGTTGACGGAGAAATAATTAAAAACACCAAAGAGTCATTTGTTTATCTTGCCTTTAATAAACCGGTAGGCATAGTTTGCACCACAGACACTACAGTAGAAAAAGACAATATTATTGACTTTATTAATTACCCGAAACGTATTTTTCCAATAGGCCGGTTAGATAAACCAAGTGAGGGCTTAATTCTTTTAACTGATGATGGAGATATCGTAAACAAAATACTTCGAGCCAGTAACAACCATGAAAAAGAATACATTGTAACGGTTGATAAACCTATCTCCCAAACGTTTATTGAGCGTATGGCAGGCGGTATTTATTTAGAAGATTTAGGTAAGCGAACCAAAAAGTGTAAAGTTGAAAAACTTGGCACATATACTTTCAAAATAATTTTAACTCAAGGTTTAAACAGACAAATTAGACGAATGTCTGAATATTTAAATTACGAGGTACAAACCTTAAAACGAGTTAGAATTATGAATATTAATTTAGATATGCCTGTTGGGCAATATAGAGAACTTACAAAAGAAGAATTTATCGATTTAAACGAATTAATTAGTAAATCTACTAAAGAGTATAAACCTTCTATTAACAAAAGAAACCAATAAAATTAAACAATATGTCTAGCATTCAACCTTTCCATCTAGCCGTTCCTGTTCATAATTTAGATGAATGTAGAGTTTTTTACAGAGACACTTTAGGCTGTGAAGAAGGACGAAGTAGTAACCATTGGGTAGATTTTAACTTCTTTGGACATCAATTAGTTATTCATTACAAAGCTAAAGAAGCCTCGAGTAACTCGCATACCAATCCTGTTGATGGAAAAGATGTGCCTGTTCCACATTTTGGTGTTGTTCTAGAATGGGATACTTTTCAGTCTTTATCAGAAAAACTAAAAACAAAAAATATACAATTTGTAATTGAACCATATATTCGCTTTGAAGGTTTAGTTGGCGAGCAAGCCACTATGTTTTTTTATGACCCATCAGGTAACGCTCTAGAATTCAAGGCATTTAAAGACATAAATCAATTATTTGCCAAATAATTATTTATATCTCCAACTTGTTAAATCAGCATTTTTTGGGGCAGATTCTAAAATACGTTTCATTATTTTAGGCACATACATACTATTATAACGTAATCTCGAAATATAATTAGGGTTTTCTTGATCGCCATTCCAACAATGCTCTGCTCGATCTCCATAATCTACTTCTCCATCATAATAGGGGTCTGTCGTACTTTCTAAAAAATCTTCCATTAAGTAAACTGCATTATTCAAATAGTAATTATCCATATCTCCGCAATAAATATGAATTTTACCTTTAAGTTTATCACCAAGTTTATCCCAATCGCGTTCCATTATATATCTTAAATCATAATTCTCTTTCCAAAATTCAGCTACTTCATGGTTAATATCTCCAGAACGCTTATCCCATAACCTTTCTGGATATCCCTCTTTACCCTGAGGCGAATAAGTAGCTTCCCAAATATCAAATTGCCCACCAGATCTAGATTTATCACCTAAAACTAACTCTAAATGATTAGACTCTCTTACTGTTGAACTTACATTACCTAAATAATCTCTGTGCATGGGTATTTCAATATTTTTATGATTACTTTTTGCATAATAAGCATTCTCATCTTCATAGATATTATTCAAGCAATATGCTCTAAAATCGATAGGATCAGGGCAGGCAGAAAAGCAACCATTATATTCATCAGGATATTTTACTTGAACAGCTAGAGCTTCCCAACCTCCTGTTGAACCACCATATAAAAATCGAGACCAACCTTCTCCTTGCCCTCTAAAAAGTTTTTCTATGTGAGGAATTAATTCATAAGTAATTGCATCGCCATAAGGTCCTTGACTAGATGAGTTTACGGCATAAGAATCATCATAATATGGTGTTGGGTGCTGTATTTCTATAATTAAAAAACGAGGGAAATCTGGTTCGTTCCAACGCTTATAAAAATCATAAGCTTCTTGTTGTTGAATAATGTTATAACCATCAATACCAAATCTATCTGAGTATTCAGACTTTAAATTTGGGTCTGGTGGTGTTGTTCTAAAACCACCAAAATCTGACGGAAAATGCCCTTGAAAAACCATTAACGGGTATTTAGCTTCAGGATGCTCATCAAATCCTTTAGGTAATAATATATGCGCTCCTAAATACATATCTCTTCCCCAAAAATCTGAGAGTAATTTTGATTTCATCTTAATATGTTTTATCCATTTTGTATCTGCCACAGGTTGGATTTCTGGAATTATGTTATCTAATACAATATCAAAATTTTCAACTCCTTCATTACCAATAGTAACTTTAAAAGGTGTACTGTATAAATTACCTGGAGATGTATTCCAATGTTGTCCTTCTCCATTATCCATTGGAAGTTTCACCTTATGCCCTGTTGCCAAATTGAACGTTTCATAAACATGTAAAACGGCTTGAACGTAATAGTCCCCGGGTTTTAATTCTGATAGACTACTATATGGAAACCCAAATACATCTTCTGTAAAAGTAGCGTTAGTATTAGCATTTAAGCCCTCAACATTTATTCCGAAAATTGATTGCGCATTAAGCCCCTCAGAAACTTGAAATCGAGGTTCTGTTTTATTATTGTCGGCTAAAATTAATAGTAATCTTCCATCTATATTTTCATTTGAGATTGAATCTGGAAACGACACGTTAATTGCTATATTATTATTCTTAGATTCAGAATTACAACTCAACACAAATACTGAGAGTAACATTGTTAGTAGCTTTAATAATTTCATAATAAAATATTTTTAAGAAGATATTAAATTTTATAGAAACACTGCTTCTCTTATTTTTAAAATATTAAAATTTACTCTAAACTCCATTTATCTGTTAGATAGAAAGGAAAATAAATTAAGAGAAAAAAGGGAATTACTATTATTTGTGTAACAATAATATATATTGGCCAATCTCCAAAATAGTCTAGTAGAGTTGTTACCTCAGGTTTTTTATTTAAATAAAAATAATTTGAATTTAAAATATAATTTATAAAAACCATAATAACAACATAGCCCTGTAGAGCGAAAAAAGACTTAAAAACACTTTTTAATTTGGGTTTCATTTTAAAAACAAAAGTGGCATAAAAAATAATTATTAGCAACCCCAAATGCACAACCCAATATCTAAAATAATCGAAACTTGGAAAGCCTTCTGGAATATCAGGAGTAATGACCCCTTGTGAAGTTCCTGCAATAACCCAGAATACTAGAATTTCATATATCCAATATTTACGGTAGTGTGTAAATATTGGAATTAATAAGGCAATTAAACTGCACAAATACAAAGGTAAATCTGTTTTTACGCTATAATGGCCTAAGCTAATTTTATAACAATGGAAAATTATGATGGTTAAGCTAACTAAAAGACCTAAGGCTTTAAAAACAATATCTTGTTTTGCCTTATTTAATTTTTCTGAAGAATATTTGATAACAATAAAACCGAATAAAGCTGATAAAAGAATTGGTAACACATGTTCAAAACTACCTATTACAACATTTTCTAAAACAAAAATTGCATTATAAATTATAAAATTCATAATGCAATTTAATTAATTCTTAAATACCCTATTAAAGCATATGCCTTTCTCTAGCCAGCAGTGTGTTTTTTAGTAGCATTGCAATAGTCATAGGTCCAACGCCACCAGGTACTGGGGTAATATAACTTGCCTTTTTACATACGTTTGCAAAATCTACATCACCAACAATTTTATAGCCTCTAGGTTTAGTTTCGTCTGGAACTCTAGTAATACCTACATCTATTATAACAGCATCATCCTTAACCATCTCAGCTTTAAGAAAATCTGGAACACCCAATGCTGAAATAATAATATCTGCTTGCGAAGTAATTTGAGTAATATTTTTGGTATGACTATGCGTTAACGTTACTGTTGAATTTCCTGGAAAACCTTTACGCCCCATTAAAATACTCATTGGGCGACCAACGATATGCGAACGACCAATTACAACAGTATGTTTTCCTTTGGTTTCTACTCCATAACGATCTAATAATTCTAAAATACCAAAAGGTGTTGCAGGAATAAATGTGCTCATGTCTAAAGCCATTTTACCAAAGTTTGTAGGATGAAACCCATCTACATCTTTATTTGGATCTACAGCTAATAAAACCTTTTGTTCATTAATTTGTGGAGGTAATGGTAACTGAACGATAAACCCATCAATCTCCGGATTTTCATTCAATTCTTGAATTTTATCTAGTAACTCAACATCACTAGTCGTGTTTGACATTTTAACTAAAGTAGATTTAAAACCTACACGTTCGCAAGCTTTTACTTTACTGCCTACATAGGTTAAACTTGCACCATCATTCCCTACTATAATAGCAGCAAGATGAGGTACTTTTTCTCCTTTGGCTTTCATTTTTTGAACCTCAGCAGCGATTTCATTTTTTATATCGTTACTTACTTTTTTTCCGTCTAAAATGATCATTTTGTTTAGTATAATTTTTAAACTTAATATGAAATCTATCGCATGTTCTTCATCATTTGCATCATCTTTTTACCGCCTCCACCTTGCATCATCTTCATCATTTTGCTCATTTGGTTGAATTGTTTTAAAAGCTGATTAACTTGCTGAACTGAAGTACCAGACCCTTTAGCTACTCGCTTTTTTCTGCTTGCATTAATTATTCCTGGGTTAGTTCGTTCTTTAGGCGTCATGGAATGAATAATAGCTTCAATACCTTTAAAAGCATCATCATCAATATCAACATCTTTCATCATTTTTCCAGCTCCTGGTATCATACCAACAAGGTCTTTCATGTTACCCATTTTCTTGATTTGTTGAATCTGCTTCAAGAAATCGTCGAATCCAAATTGATTTTTGGCTATTTTCTTTTGAAGTTTTCTGGCTTCAACTTCATCAAACTGCTCTTGAGCTCGCTCCACAAGAGAAACAACATCTCCCATTCCCAAAATACGATCTGCCATACGAGAAGGATAGAAAACATCTATAGCTTCCATTTTCTCGCCAGTACCTATAAACTTTATAGGTTTGTTGACAACAGATTTAATTGAAATTGCAGCTCCACCTCTTGTATCACCATCTAATTTGGTAAGAATAACACCGTCAAAATTTAAAACGTCATTAAACGCTTTTGCTGTATTAACAGCATCTTGCCCTGTCATAGAATCTACAACAAACAAAGTTTCTTGTGGTTGAATGGCTTTGTAAATGTTAGATATCTCGGTCATCATAACCTCATCAACAGCCAAACGACCTGCCGTATCAATAATAACTACATTATGCCCATTTTGCTTTGCATGCGCTATACCTGCTTGGGCGATAGCAACGGGGTCATTATTCCCTTTATCACTAAAAACCTCAACATTTATTTGCTCACCAACAACATGTAATTGGTCTATTGCCGCCGGACGATAAACATCACAAGCTACTAATAGAGGTTTTTTTGTTTTTTTGTTTTTTAAGTAATTAGCAAGTTTTCCAGAAAACGTGGTTTTACCAGAACCTTGCAAACCAGACATCAAAATAATACTTGGCGCACCAGAAAGGTTTAATCCTTCAGCATCACCACCCATAAGTTCGGTTAACTCATCTTTTACGATTTTAACCATTAATTGCCCTGGTTGTAATGTAGTTAATACATTTTGCCCAAGTGCTTTTTCTTTAACTTTGGTTGTAAAACTTTTTGCTATTTTAAAATTAACATCGGCATCTAATAAAGCACGTCTTACCTCCTTTAAGGTTTCTGCTACATTTACCTCAGTAATACTACCGTGTCCTTTAAGAACATGTAAGGCTTTATCTAATTTATCGCTTAAATTATTAAACATAATTTTCTTTGAATTTTAAGAAATGCAAAGTTAAACATTTGATGTGTATTATAGAAGTGTGTTTACACAAAGTGAATAAAAAAAAGCTGTCAATTTAAATTGACAGCTTTTATAAAAGAAACTTACTTAATAATTAACCTAACCAACCGAATAAATAAGCTTCTCTTTTTTTGACCAAAAACATATTAAACTCTTTTTTCAAGGACTAATATTCTTTCTATCTCTCCATTAGAATTTAAGTCTTTTAACTCAATTCTATTTGGGGTAATTTCAACGATTTTCCATCTGTGTTTTAATTCGCTAAATGGCTCGTCTTGTGTTCTAAAATTAAGACCTAAGAATAGTCCTTCGTTTCTGTAAGCTAACCAAGATCCTCTAAAATCATTACCATTACCTTCGGCAAACAACATTCCGTTTTCGTTAAAACCTACTACATATCCATCATAATTTTCAGTTTCATTGGCATCTTGGTCTTCGTATAAAGCTACTTCCCACTCGCCATTTGTTAGAACGTCTCCTATGTAGTCTATATCTTCATCTCCATCTGGACAAAATCTTGTCAAAATCATCTGATTGTTAGCATTAACTAACTTAATTAAACCTGGCTCTAAGAAATTTATTAACCATTCTAGTTTTAAATCAGGTCTTCCATCTAAAGTGATTTGTAAAATGAAACCAGCATTTCTAACTCCTATTTCATAAGTTCCTTGAAGATCTTCACCATTAACTCTAAGCTTTACAACATTATCTGATAAGAATTTAAATGGTGTTCCTATATATTCTTTTTCATTATCAACACCTTCTATATTTAAGCGTGTTATTCTCCATAAACATTCTTGTAAGTAGTTTGCAATACGCTCTTTTGTAATATCGATTACTACATCACAGTTTCTCTTCATGATGATTCTGTTACCATCAACTTCAAAAAGTTTAATTTTACCGTCTTCAATATCGTAAACTACCCACTCTAAAGTAAAGTCTACTATATTATCAAACTCTAGTTTTAGCAGTGCACCTCTATCGGTTACACGAGTACTCCAAGTTCCTGTTAGTAAATCGCCACCTCTAGCTCGCATTACAACAACATTATCTTCTTTAAAGTTTAATGCATATTCTTTGTACTGTTCTGTATTATCTTGATTAAATCTTTTGAATTCGTAAACCACCCAAGGGCAATTTTTTAAGTATTCGTCTAATCGTTCTTTTGTAAAATCGTCATCTCCATAATCGTTATCATCATCTTCATCACATACATCTTTTGCTTCTTCAATAACACGTTGTAACTCTATGTTGTTATTTACAACTATTTCTGTTCCATCTGCTAACTCCATAGTTACAGGAAAGTTAAGACTAGCTAATAATTTTTCAGCACCTGTTACACGCTTAATAAATTTGTATAACTCTCTATCACTTTCAATAGTCACAACATTAATAACTTGAAAATCTCTGTTATAAACTGAGAATGAAATTGGGTACTGAAAATCGATACATTCAATATCGTCATCTTCTTCGTTTTCGCCTCTACATTCTTCAATTAACTCTTCTAAAGCGTCACGGTTTTCAATAACAACTTCATCATGGTTTGCTAAAATAATTGTAATAGGAAATACAATATCTAGTCTATCATCATCGTCATCAAACTCTTTAAAGATAGCTTCAATTACTTTAAAATCTTCTCTAGAATCTACAGTAATTTCTAAACCTTTAACTATAACGGTAATTGGTAATTGTACAGATAAACAACTAGCGTTATCTATAATATTATCAGCAGATCCATCCATGATAGATGTGGCGCTAATTAAGTTAGTTAAGGTAGATTCGGCAACAAGTGTTTCCGTTTCGTTTGGTTCAGTAATTTCAATTACTTCGTCCTGACAAGACGTAAACATTAAAAGGGCAAAAAAAGGAATTAGTAATAGTGTTTTAAAAATTGATTTCATGATATTTGATTTTGGGTTAAACATAGCATTTTGGTTATAAAACAGGATAACTTTAAAAATCCCTACCCTATGTTGCATTTTTTTTTACTTTAGTAGCTCCAACTACCAATAAAACATGACAAAACAACTCCATAAAAATATTTGCGAAGAGCGTATATTTTCTTCCATATTTAATAAACACTCTAAAAATTTACATGATTTTCTATATTATAAATTTGGAGATTTACTAAACCCTAAAGATAAAGTACAAGAGGCTTTTGTTAAATTGTGGCAAAACTGCACAAAAGTATCACCAGAAAAAGCCAAGAGTTTTCTATTTACCACAGCCAATAATTTAATGCTTAATGAGGTAGCACACCAAAAAGTAGTTTTGAAACACCAACAAACAAAACCAAAACACTACACAAACGAAAGTCCTGAATTTTTAATGCAGGAAAGTGAGTATAATGATAAACTACAAAAAGCGCTAGCAAATTTAACCGAAGCCCAACGCATCGCTTTTATGATGAACCGCGTGGAGGGGAAACGTTTTAAAGAAATTGCTGAAATTTTAGACATATCAACCAAAGCAGTTGAAAAGCGTATTTATGGGGCGTTGAAGAAGTTGAGGGAAGATATTAAGGAGTTATAGCACCAATATTATATGAAACTTATAATATTTGACATAGATGGAACAATAATAGATTCCGTAAATACGGATGATGATTGTTTTATTGAAACATTTTATAATCTTCATCAAATCGATTTAACTAACGTTGATTGGACGAATTTTAAAAATATTACAGATATTGGTTTAACAATTGAAATTTTTCAGAAGTATTATAATCGTTTGCCTTCAACAAAAGAAATAGAACTTATAAAAAACCATTTTTTTGAACTTTTAAATAATAGAAAAGAGGAATTTACTGAAATTAAAGATTCTTTATCATTTATAAACTACATTTCCAAAATACCAGATTTTCAAATTGGTTTTGCTACTGGAGGATGGAAAGAAACAGCTGAACTAAAATGTAATTATGTTGGTCTTGATTTGGATGAGTTTATTTTTAAATCATCTAACTATCATTTTAACCGTGCTAAAATCATTGAGCGTGTTATAGATGAAGCTCTAACAAAAAATAATATTAATCAATTTGAAACCATTTTTTATTTTGGTGATGGTATTTGGGATTTAAAAGCAACTGAGGAGCTAGATATTGAATTTATTGGTGTGGATTTTAAAAAAAATAACAAACTAAAAAAAGCTGGCGTAAAAAGAATTATTGAAAATTACGAAACTCAATCGAAAATAATGAATTGGATAATATAAAAGGGCTTTGATTTACAAAATCAAAAAAAAATCACCCCAAGGGTAGGAAAAAATAAAACATAACTGTTATATAGTTGAATAAGTATTATGAAACGAGAAGAACTCATATCGAAATGGTTAGATAACAACCTAAACAACGAGGAACTACAAGCCTTTAAAGCGCTTGAAGACCATGATGATTTAGTAAAGTTAGATACTCACTTACAAGCTTTTAAAGCAGATGAATACGCTACCACTAATGAATTAGAAAAGGTATTATCTAAAATTAAAAGTGAAAAAGCGCCATCAAAAACACATTGGATAAAACCTCTAATGCGTGTTGCTGCTATACTTGCTATTTGTTTCAGTTTATATTATTATACAACCACATTAGATACCACAATTACAACAGATGTTGCTCAAAAAACAAATATACAGCTACCAGATGCGTCGAGTGTTTCCCTTAATGCGCAATCGCTATTAGCTTTTAATAAAAACCATTGGAAAAAAGAACGCGATGTTGAGCTAGAAGGAGAAGCATTCTTCAAAGTTGCCAAAGGCTCTTCATTTAATGTTATCACAAAATCAGGAACCGTTACGGTTTATGGTACTCAATTTAATGTAAAACATCGGAACAATTATTTTGAGGTTATTTGCTACGAAGGTTTAGTTGGGGTTACCCATAATTCTATTGAAACAAAATTAAAACCTGGAGACAGCTTTTTAATTATAGATGGGAAAACAATTGCTAAAGAAAAAGAAAACCGCTCGACACCTTCGTGGTTAAATAACGAAAGTACTTTTAAAAGCTTACCATACAAAGCAATTATTACTGAGTTTGAAAGACAATACGGTGTAGATTTTACACTAGTTAATATAGATTCAACTCAACTTTTTACAGGTAGTTTTACCCACGATAATTTAGAAGTTGCTTTAAAATCCATTACATTACCCTTAAATTTAACCTATAGTAAAACCAACAATACTATTATATTAAGAGGTGAGTAAAAACGTTTGTTTTTCAATTTTTATTTTATTGTTTTTTTTGAGTTTTGCTAAGTTAAGAGCACAAACTATTCAAGAAGAAAAACAATCGCTTATCACTATTTTAAAATCTTTAGAAGATAGATACAATGTTAGCTTTTCGTATGCAGACAAAACAATAAAAGATTTAAAAGCAAACCCCTTAAAAAACGATTTATCTCTTGAGGAAGCTTTGGAGTTTTTAAAACTTGAAACCAACTTAGATTTTGAAATAATTAATAATAGATTTATTACCATAAAAAAAGCTAAAAAAAGAAA
The DNA here is from genome assembly GCF_039543265.1 of Algibacter aquimarinus. NCBI lineage: Bacteria > Pseudomonadati > Bacteroidota > Flavobacteriia > Flavobacteriales > Flavobacteriaceae > Algibacter > Algibacter aquimarinus. The sequence goes on from NZ_BAABJK010000002.1 coordinate 452,225, forward strand.
AAGCTTATTCTACACCCAACGCCTTGATGAAATTATAGTTAGTAATTTTTTAACTTCTGGTATTACAAAATTAAACGATGGTTCCATAAACATAAAGCCAGAAGCCTTTGGCATTTTACCTGGTTTAATAGAACCAGATGTATTACAAACTATACAAGCGCTACCCGGAGTTTTAAGTACAGATGAAACCGTTTCTAACATTAATGTACGTGGTGGAACACACGACCAAAACTTATTACTTTGGGATGGTATTAAAATGTATCAATCTGGACATTTTTTCGGTTTAATTTCTGCTTTTAACCCATACACAACAAAACGTGTAAATATATACAAAAATGGAACCCGCGCTAAATATGGTGATGGCATTTCCAGTATTATCGATATGCAGTTGCCAGACGACATCGATAACGAATTTAATGCCGGTATAGGCTTCAACTTAATTAATGCTGATGGTTTTGCCAAAATCCCATTATCAAATAAAGCAGAATTACAACTTTCTGCAAGAAGGTCTATAACAGATTTAATAAACACAACAACTTTTGAGCAATATTCTAAACGAATCTTTCAAGATTCTGATTTTGAAAAATCACAGAATAGCGAGAGCTCCATCTCTCAAAATGAATCATTTTATTTTTACGATGTAACTTTAAAATTCCTATACGATATTTCAAAAAAAGATAAGATACGTGTACATTTTTTTAATGTATTTAACGACTTAAATTATGATGAAAGATTAACAAATAATGATAGAAGCGAGGCTTTAAACAGCCAACTTACTCAACGAAATTCTGCTATTGGCTTAACTTACACCAGAGATTGGGATCAATATTTTTCCACAACCGCTCAAGTTTATGTTACAAATTATGACTTAGATGCTACGAATTTTGATATTCTAAATAATCAGCGATTAATTCAAGAAAACGAAGTTTATGATGGGTCTGCAAAGTTGGATATGACTTACACACCAAATCATCAATTCAAAATTAACGGTGGTTATCAATTTACTGAAGTGGGTATTAGTAACCTTGAAGACGTAAATAATCCAAATTTCAGAAGTTTCATTCGTGAAGTTCTAAGAACACATGCTATTTATGCTGAAACTGGATTTTTGTCAAATGATGCAAAAACAAAATTAGTTTTTGGAGGTCGCTTAAATCATATTCCAAAATTTAATATGCTTTTTGCTGAACCTAGATTAAGCTTTAGTCAGCGATTTTTAAACAACTTTAGGTTTGAAGTTTTAGGCGAATTTAAAAGTCAGACCACATCTCAAATAATCGATTTACAAAACGATTTTTTAGGAATTGAAAATAGAAGATGGGTTTTATCAAACAATAAAAATGAAGTTGAAATAATAAATAACAAAAGCATTTATCCAGTTCCTGTTATTAAAAGTAAGCAAGTATCTGCTGGACTTCATTTCAATAAAAATGGATTTTTAATAAGTGCTGAAGGTTATATTAAAAAAGCTGATGGTATCTCCTCTAGAAGTCAAGGTTTTCAAAATCAATATCAATTTACAAACGCCATAGGAAGCTATAAAATAAAAGGTATTGATGTTATATTAAACAAACAATTTAGCGATATTGTTAGCACTTGGATATCCTATTCTTACAGTAAAAATGACTATACTTTTGATGAATTAAATAACGGAAATCCATTCCCTAACAATGCAGATATAAGGCACGCTGTAAGTTTTGCAGGCACTTATACTTACAAAAATATTAAATTGGCATTGGGTTTAAATTGGCATTCTGGAATACCAAATACCGAACCGGATGAAAACGAAAGTAATCAAGATAATATTATTACTTACGCCAACCCAAACAGCTCTAATTTAGAAGATTACTTGCGCACTGATTGTTCTGCAACCTATGCTTTCGATATTACTGAAGGTGTTAAAGCCTCTGTTGGAGCCTCAATTTGGAATGTTTTGAATAAAAAAAATATAATAAATACTTATTACGTATTGGATGAGAATAATGAAGTAACACCAATTTCAAATGAATCACTCGGCATAACTCCAAACGTAAGCTTTAGATTACAGTTTTAGATGAAATACTGCTTAACACACATAATCAGCTGATTTTCAACGAAAAAAAATGTATTAATAAAAATCTAAAGAAAAAATTTATATTTTTCTTAAAAATTAAAAAATGGCATCACTTAATCCGCTTGGTTCAAATTTAGACTTACGACTAGCAAAACATCTGTTAAGGCGAGCTACTTTTAATTTTACAAAAAGTCAATTAAATACTTTTGTGGGTATGTCTGCAACTGATGCTGTTAATAGCTTAACAGCTGCGTCGGCTAATAGTTTAACAGAACCATACGATCCATTACCAACTTCTGCTCCAGATGGATTTTGGACCTCCTCATCAGAGCTTCCAAATTCTTTTTCTGGTCAAGGCAGAAAACGTGTACATGTTACAGCTTGGTGGTGGCATAATGCCATGCAACAGGTTACTTTGAAGCACAAACTATCATTCTTTTTGCACACAAGTTTTACTGTTGGTAAAGATTCTGGTGTTGGCGGAGCTACCTATTTTTTCGATCATATAAACTTACTAGATTTTTACGCTTTAGGTAATTTAAAAACTTTAGCTAAAAAAATTACGCTAGATAATGGTATGCTCGATTACCTCGATAATACTCAAAACAACAAGAACAACCCAAACGAAAATTATGCCCGTGAATATTTGGAGCTTTTTACCATTTTAAAAGGTGAACAAATAGGAAATGACAATTATACAAATTATACAGAAATAGATATACAACAGGCAGCAAAAGTATTTTCTGGTTTTAAAAAACGTGCTGATAGAAGCGATATAGACCCTGATACAAATATACCAATGGGTTATATAAATGTAAATCAGCATGACCCTAACAATAAAACTTTTAGTAGTGCTTTTGGAGACCTAATTATTACAGGCAAAAATACAGCTCCAGAAATATTTGAAGAGCTAGATGATTTTGTTGAAATGGTTTTTGCTCAACCAGAAACTGCCAAAGCATATTGCAGAAAATTGTATCGTTATTTTGTAAAAAGTGAATGGGATGAAGAAGTAGAAACCGATATTATTACGCCCCTTGCTCAAATATTAATTGATAATAATTACGAAATACTACCTGTTGTAACCACTTTACTTTCAAGCGAGCATTTTTATGATGCTGATGATAGTGATGCTACAGATAATATTATTGGTAGTATTATAAAAAGTCCTTTACAACTATTTTCAGAAGTCTGCTCGATGTTCGAATTAGATTATCCAGATCCAACAACTGATGCTTACAGATATTACGTTAATTTCTTTCTAAGATTTATTCACAATATATATTTCAAGGCTGCTGGAATGGAACTATACAATCCTGATTCTGTAGCTGGTTATCCAGCTTACTACCAGGAACCAGGATTTGATAGAAACTGGTTTTCATCAAATACACTTATTGGGCGTTACAAACTTATCGAGAGCCTAATTGAAGGTAAAAACACCATAACAAGTGGAAATATTTATACGCAACTTGATGCTGTCAACTTTGTTAAAAATAATATTAACAATGCTTCCGATCCTAATTTATTAATTACAGAAATTGCCGATTTATTATACCCTGAAAGTATTGATACCGATAGAATAAATTATTTTAAAAGCTTTTTAGTTGATGAAGGTTTCCCAGATTACTACTGGACTGGTACTTGGAATCAATTTATAAATAACGGTGACGATACAACTGTAAAAACACGTTTAAACGCATTAGTAATTGCTATGGTAAACGCTGCAGAATTTCAATTAATGTAAAGCTAGTAAAAATGAAAAGAAGACATTTTATAAAACTATCATCTGCAGCTTCAGCAATAGCTTTAACACCTCTTGAGTTACAGGCAGCATTAAAGTCTTTTATGCCTTTTGCTAATTGTCCAGATATCTCAAATAGAAAATTAGTACTTATAAATTTAGCAGGAGCAAATGATGGCTTAAACACCATTATTCCGCTAAACCAATACGATGCTTACAGCAATTTAAGGCCTACTATAAAAGTTCCAGAAAGTGGATTAAGTAAATATATTACTCTCGATGGTTCTTTACCCGATAATCAGCAAGTTGGTTTAAACCCTGCACTTACAGGTTTTAAATCGTTGTATGATGAAGGTATTTTAAGAATTATGCAATCTGTTGGATATCCTTCACAGAATAAAAGTCATTTTAAATCCACAGATTTATATTTAACAGGAAACGATGGTAACAGCCTTTTAAACGGTGCAGATACTGGTTGGATTGGTCGTTTTATGGAATTATATTATGCTGATTTGTTATTAGAAACTTTTCCGCTAGCCGTAGAAATTGGATCAAATAAGACATCATTAGGCTTTCATGCTGAAGAAGCGCATGGTTTATCATTAAACATAACGGGGCAAGATCCTGCTGGTTTCTATTCTGTTTTAAATGGATTAGGGGGCGCACCGCCAACAAATATTCCGAATTCCGATTATGGTAACCAATTAGAATTTATAAATAATACTGATGCTTTATCGAACACATATGCAAATGCAATTTCAACAGCGTTTATTGCTGGACAAAATGACGCTACTTATCCAGATACTGATTTGTCAAATCAATTAAAAACAGTTGCAAAACTAATTAGTGGAGATTTAGGCTCAAAAGTATACATGGTTCGTATTTCTGGTTTCGATACGCATAACGCGCAGATACAAACCACTGGAAATGCACAAGGAAAACACTTTAGTTTACTTACCGAATTATCTGGCGCTATTGAGGCTTTTATGAGTGATTTAAAAAGTCAGAATTTGGATGAAAATGTGGTTGGTTTAACATTCTCTGAATTTGGTAGAAAAGCTAAAGAAAATGGTAATTTGGGAACAGACCATGGTGAAATTGCACCTATGTTTCTTTTTGGTAAACCTGTGGCTGGTGGTTTGTCTGGAACAAATCCAGATTTAGCTGAAGCTACCAGTAACAATAATTACCAAATACAAACCGTACAATATGACTACAGACAGACTTTTGCAACACTTCTGCAAGATTTTCTGGGTGCCGATAACACTATAATTGATGCTACATTTTTCAACCATACTTTAAACGATAGTTTTGCAAATTTAAAAGTTGGAGAAATTATAAAAGATCAATATTCAATTGCAACAAATTGTACTAGTCTATCGGAGGGTAACCAAAATAAAGAACCAAATAAATGGTTAATTCACCCAAATCCTTTTAAAGACATTATTAATTTAAAATCTATTACTTCTAGAGCCGAAACGGTTACTTATAGATTATTTAATTCTTCAGGAGTTATGCTTACCGAAGAAACTAAAAGTTTAACTGAAGGACAACTAGATATCAATTTAAAATATCTATCAACTGGTCTTTATATTTTCCAAATTGAAGTTGATGGTAAGAAAGAGATTCATAAAGCTATTAAAATATAGTGGTTATTATTTAGTGTCTTAGTAAAATGTTTAATTTAAACAGCATAAAAACTTCTTTAAGTAGTTTTCTTCTACTAATTACCTTAATATCGTTTTCAAGCTACGTTAGAGCACCAATAGAATGCTTCAAGAAACCAAAAACAGAACTTGTTACAACTAAGGTCAATTACAACAGTTATGCTAAATATTATAGGCTTTTTGTTGTTATTAAAAAATCTGACACTAGTCAGCACAGAGCTTTTAATAGTAAACACTTTTTAAAAAATAAAAACTTATATTTTAATACTATAGCTTTTGTTAACACAAAAAACACGGACATTATTGGATATAAAATTTATCTTTACAATGAATTATAATTACTGATAATAATGAATCCGTCAGCATCTGGTTGGATAAAAAAATTACTAAAAGAAGTAAGCGAAAGCGATAAGCTATTCAGTTATAATGAAGCGTCTTTTTATAATTCGCTAAGAAGTTGTGGTTTTATTTATGGAACAAACTTACAAGTTGTTGCAAATATTATCGACAAGAAAGATTTAACTGAGGAAGAACTTAGCAAAACAAATTTATGTCTCGCATTCTTACATGCCTATCATAATTCTAAAACTGAAATTTCTTTTGTTGATAGCGTTATTGGTTTTTACACAGATATTAACGAACTAAAAATATCTTTTTTTCAAGAATTATTAGGAGGAAAAAAATCAAACGAGCAACTCGAAAAAATAATACATAAACGCATACAAATAGACAGTAACTTTTTAACTAAAAACTTTAATTATTTTATTATCAACGCCCTTTTGTATATAGATGTGTTGGCTTATAAAGAGTATTTAAAAAGAAAAACTATTTCAATAGAATACATAAAAAACTTGGAGGCATCTATAGCTTCTATTTCATTAGATGTTTTAAATTCTAAAGAAATAAAAAATCAATATGATGATAGTTTAATAAAGCTTTTTGAGTCGTCATTACGATTTCAAGATAATATACATGTTGATTACAAAGAGGCTACTAATTTTATTAATACACCATTAAAAAAATACTATATAGTTGATTTGGCATGTATGGCGAGTTGGAGCGACAGAGTTATTGATACCAATGAAAAATTATTCTTATTAAAATTAGGTTCAGATTTAAAACTTAAAAAAGAAATAGTAACCAAATCTATAGAATCTGTTAACAAATTTTACACCGTAAATAAAGATAATATTGCCCTATTGAGCTCTAAAAATATAGTTCAAAGTTTTTACAATAACTCAAGTAAAATGGTTACAAAATTAATATCTAGAAATAGTAAACGTTTGTACCAAGAATTGAAAGATAGTAAAGAACTCATGCTATTGTTAAGTCAATCTACCGTTAGAGATTTAAGTTCTGACGAGCAAAAAAAAGTACAAGAACAACTATTAGATATTTTTAAATCTATTCCAAGTTTAGCTATTTTTATGTTACCTGGTGGTGCTTTACTATTGCCTCTTGTTGTAAAATTTATTCCTAAATTGCTTCCTTCTGCTTTTGATGAAAACAGAATAGAAGAGGAAAAGTAAATTTTTATATTTTTTTCCATTAGCTTTACAAAACTACTAACCACCAAGAAAAACTAAATGAAATCTTACACTATTAATGAAATTAACGATATTTTAAAAGGCGAATTAATAGGGAATACAACTCAAAAAATAGAAGGCCCAGAACAATTACAAAATGCAAAAAGCCACCATATAACCTTTATAGGAGCTTTAAAATATGTTAAACTTTGGCCAGATTCTAAAGCTTGTGCTGCCATTGTAAATGACAATTTAACCATAGAACCAGGAGATAATCGCGCATTAATTAAAGTGAAAAATGCAGATTTAGCCATGGCAAAAATATTAGAGCTTTTTAATCCGCCAGCACCCGAGCTTGCTACTGATATTCACCCAACTGCGGTAATTCATAACACTGCAAAAATTGGAAACAATTGTAAAATTGGTGCCAATTGTTATGTTGGTAAAGATGTAGATTTAGCTGATGGTGTTATTCTATACCCTAATGTATGTGTGTTTGATGAAACTACAATTGGTAGCAATACTGTAATTTGGTCTGGAACTGTTGTTCGCGAGCGTTGTATTATTGGTAGCAATTGTATATTTCATACTAACGTAAGTATTGGTGCAGATGGTTTTGGATACAGACCAAGTGATGATGGAAGAGGTCTTGTTAAAATACCTCAAATTGGAAATGTTATTATTGGACATTATGTTGAAATTGGTGCTAATTCGTGTGTAGATAGAGCGAAATTTAGTGCCACCATAGTTGGTGATGGTTGCAAAATAGATAACCTCGTACAAATTGCACATAATAGTATAATGGGGCGCTCATGTATTATGGCTGGTCATAGCGGACTAGCAGGTTCTGTAACTCTTGGAGATGGTGTTATTATTGGCGGTAGTGCCTCTATAAAAGACCACACTACCATACATTCTGGCGCAACTGTTGGTGCAGGTTCTGGTGTTGTTGGTGATGTTAAAGCAGGCGCAACGGTTTTAGGTTATCCAGCACAAGATGCTCGAGATATGCTGAAGCAGTGGGTGGTTATGAGAAAATTGGCTAAAAAATAAAATACAACTTAGCATAAATTTAGTTTTAGGCTACCTTAGCTTAATAACATACAAAGTTTATTGAAATAGATTTTTATATTTGCTTAATTACCAGATAGTAATGTAAAATCGAAAGAAATGACATTCTACCAAACTGAAATAAACCGAATAAAAAATATCTGCTTTAAAAATGATATGCAGATAAAAACTGTAATTGCAACACGAAATTTTATAAATAATAATTTTTATAAAGATTTAAATTTAGAATTACTTTCTCAAATCCATTTTGTTTCTAAATATCACTTATTAAGGCTATTCAAAAAATATTATGGTCTCACACCAAGGCAATATTTAATGGATAAAAGAATTGAAAAATCTAAAGAAAATTTAATAAATGGAATGTCGGTAACTGAAACCTGTTTTGCAATAGGTTTTCAAAGATTAGGATCTTTCAGTACGTTATTCAAAACTAAAACAGGTAAATCTCCAAGTGCATTTCAAAAAGAGCAACTTTCGATAAGAAAATTAGACTCAAAGTTCTGAACTTTGAAACTGATGAATAAATATTTCAAAGATGAGAATAACATTAATTAGTATTCCGGTTCGAGATCAAGAGAAAGCTTTAAAATTTTATACCGAAAAATTAGGTTTCATAATAAAAAAAGATGCTCCATTAGAAGGTGGTAACAGATGGCTTACCCTAGTTTCAAAAGAGGCTCAAGATGGTCCAGAATTATTATTAGAGCCAGCTCCTAATCATTTTGAGCCATGTAAAGTCTTTCAAGACGCATTAATGGAAGCTGGATTTCCATACACACAATTTGATGTTGATAATGTTGATAGCGAATATGAAAGACTAACAAAACTCGACGTTAAATTTAGCATAACCCCAACTAAAATGGGAACGGTAAAATTTGCTGTATTTAATGATACTTGCGGAAACAATATTCAAATTGTAGAAAACTTATAAATAAAACCTTAGAAAATGAACAGAATTATATCTTTACTCGCCTTAGCAATAATTGTATTAAGTTGTTCTGATTCAAAGTATAAAAATGAATTAGATGCTTTAAGAACAGAACTTGATAGCCTGAAAATTACTTCAGCAAAATCTGAAAATAATACTAAGGGAGAAATTGCAACTTTTTTAACGTTTCAAGGCAATAATGCAGAAGAAGCCATGAATTTTTATATTGAGTTATTTGATAACTCAGAGATAATTAAGGTACAACGTTGGGCAGAAGGAGGTCCTGTTGAAAAAGGTAAAATTATGCATGCCACATTTAGTTTAAACGGAAACCTTTTTATGTGTAGCGATAGTCCGCCAGTGCACGATTGGGGTTTTACTCCAGCAGTTTCTAACTATATTGAATGCGAAAATGAAAACAAACTACAAAACCTCTTTTTAAAATTATCTGAAAACGGAAAAGTTATGATGCCACCAAATAACTATGGCTTTAGTACTAAGTTTGCCTTTGTTGAAGATAGATTTGGAGTATCTTGGCAATTGAATTTAAAGTAAAAAAAGCTGTCCAAAGTAAAATACTCTTATTAAGCTTTTGCTGTGAATAGTCATAAAAAATTCAACTACGAAACCACTTTTGACTTTCTGAAAATTTGCAACTAACTTCGTTAACTTTAGACATAAGCAATTTAACAAAATGAAAGTAAACTATCAAAATTCAGTAATTGAAATAACAAATGAATCTGATTTGGTTTCAGCGGAATTTGGTCAGAAGTTTAAGAAACAATATCTAACTGATTTAGGAATTAACCAATTCAAAAATGACTTTATAGTTCACGGAGAAACTCAAGTTAACCGAATAAATGAAAATGGTGAAATTATTTGGGATTTTAGTGTACGAGATATATTTGTAAATCCAGACGGAAAAACTGAATTTAAGATTATCGAAAATAGAATTGAATTAATTGACTGGTAAGGTTATAAATACGAACTGAATGCTGATGGAAAAATATTGACTGAAATAAAAACTGCGCAGAACAAAGTACAAAATTCATTGCTAGCACTCACCTATTTACGAAAATCCTCACGGATTTTCTTTTCTGTTTGTATTTGTTAAATTAGCTATTGGAGCAAACAACAGTCCATATACAATAACGTTAAACATAATTAAAAACAAACGATAATGAAAACACCTTTTAAGGTATTATTTTTACTCTTCCTGACTGTTTTTAGTACGAAATCTTTTTCACAGAAAATACTTGAATACTACGAACCAGTAAAAAATGATAGCTTAAGAGTTGGAATAGGAGAAAATGACTTTTTGCCTTTTATTCAAAAAGGTTACACTCTAATGTTTCCTGAAAATAAGGAAATAAAGGGTGTACTCATTTTCCTCGAAGATTCAAAAAATGACAAAAAGAACTGGAGTTCAAAGCAGATGTATACTCAAGCATCGGAAAAAGGCTTTGCAGTATTGTCAGTTTCAACCGAAATCCCTCTTGACTTTTACTTTTCTAATGCATCTATGATTTCTACACATAAGCTAATTAGAGAAATATTTGATAAATATAATTTACCAAATGACAATATTTTCTTTTTAGGAGCAAGTTTAGTTGGACATAGAGCAATGCGATATATTAAATTTATAAAAGAGGGTGACTTCAAATTTCAACTTAAAATTAAAGGTATTGTCGTTTGTAATTTTACAATGGATTTTACAAGAAAATGGTATCAACATAAACGTGATATAAAAATTAACCTAATTGACCTTTGGGAACCAAAATTTATAAACTATCTGCTAGAGACGAACTTAGAAGGGACACCAAAAACTAATCTCGAAAATTATCACAACTTCTCATCCTATAGTTACTCTGATGAAAAGAATGAAAATATTAAGATATACAAAGACTATGGAGTTCGAGCGTATATAGAACCAGCAATAGAATATAAGCTGACAAAACAACTAAGAACATTATACGAGAATAATTCGACAGATATAGTTGGCTTTTTAGCTGAATTGAAAATAGCAGGAAATGAAAATACAGAATTAATTGTATTACAACCCGAGGACAATACTTCACAAAAAAAGAGTACTCAAGCAACTTGGGACTCGATAAACAAAGATGAGCTTATGGATTGGATTCAAAAGCAAACTGAAAAATAGCTACGCAATTAGCTATACACAAACACATAAAAAAATAATCAAATTTTACTCTAACCACAATTTAAAATCCTTAACACGCTCTCTAGCTACAATAACATCTTGTTCGTGGTACGTATTTAATTTTATCTGCAAGCGTGAATTGGTGTAACTTACCATATCTTTTATGGCATTAATATTTATGTAGAATTTCCTATTTATCCGGAAAAAAGTTTGTGGTTCAAGCTCTTCTTTTAAATCGTCTAATGTATTATCTAAAAGATAGTTTCTTCCTTCTGAAGTATATAAATATGTGCCTTTATTTTCACTGTAAAAACATTCTATATCGTCAATATTGATAAGTTTTAAATGTTGCCCTACTTTTACCGAAAATCGTTTTTTATACTCACGATCTATTGGATTTACCAAAAGTTTTTTAATATCATTAAAATCAAGAGTTACGGCTTGCTTTTGTGGTGTAAGTGTTTTATATTTTTTTACTGCAATTTCCAAATCGTCTTCATCAATTGGCTTCAATAAATAATCGATACTATTTAATTTAAACGCTTGAAGTGCATATTCATCATAGGCTGTTGTAAAAATGACAGCGCTTTTAATATCTATTGCTTCAAAAATCTCAAAGGATAATCCATCACTTAATTGAATGTCTAAAAAAATTAAATCTGGGTGTGTATTATTTTCAAACCATTCTATAGATTCTTCTACGGAATGCAACATAACTTCGGCATTCAAATTTAAACTTTGAAGCATACGCTGTAAACGTCTTGCTGATGGTTTTTCGTCTTCTATAATAATTACGTTCATTGGTATGGTTTTATATTTTGGTATAAAATTTTGAAGTATTATCGCATTTTATTTTTATCCTTTTCCATGTACTCTTTTATCTTTCTGTCTTCCCAAGATTTACCAAAAAATAAATTTTTACCAAATACTCCTAAGGCATGAAATCCTAAACCTATTCCCCAAAAAAATGCGGTTGAAAAAGTTCCGTAATGCCAAATATTTCCATCACTATTTATGGCAATCATAACTATTAAAAAAATATTTACCGCTACATACCAGAAGGCATGCCAATAAAACCCTTTAATATCTTTTAGTCTTTTTTGTGCTCGTAGATAAGCATCTTCTTTTCTATAATCTGGAGTGTTTTTATATTCTTGAAGTTCCATAGTATTCAATTTTAATTCCATCTTTTATTTTCTTCTTTCTCTATTAATTCTTGTATTTTTCTTTCTTCCCATTTACGTCCTAAAAAACCATCGTTTACAAATACTTGGTAGGCATGAAAACCTAAACCAATACCCCAGCCAAATAAAGGAAACCAAAACCAATGAAAATCCCAAAATGTTTTGTAGTTTATAAATATTAAAAAAGGTATAACTAAACAATAAGAAATTAAGTTATAATAAAAGCCTTTAAGGTCTTCAACACGTTTTCGTGCTTGTATGTATTTATCTTCTGTATTTATGTTTGGTAACTGTCTCATGTTTTTATTATTTTAATTCCAACGATTATCATCATCCTCTTGCATAAACTGTTCTATTTTTCGTTTTTCCCAGTTTCTACCAAAAGCGCCATCGTTTACAAATACTTTAAAAGCTTGAATAACTAAACCTAAGCCCCAACCCAACATAGGAAACCAAAACCATTGAAAATTCCAATTCGTTTTATAGTTTATAAATATTAAAAAGGGAATTACTAAACAGTATGAAATTAAGCTGTAATAAAAGTTTTTAAGTTCTTCAACGTGGTTGCGTGCACGCACGTAACTATCGTCTATTAAGGGTTGTGATTGTGTTCTCATAACTGAAATTTGTTTTGTAAGCATTGGTATAGCTACCGCAAATCTATTTGCGTTTTTATCTATAAATACTTCTTTATTGGTTAATAAATCGTAGCGTTGTTTAATATTAGTTAAACCTACACCACTACTCTTTTTTACTATTTGCTTGGGTTGTAAATTATTTTCTACTACTAAATTATTGCCATCTTCATAAATTTTAATATGTAATGGTTTACTAGATGTAACCATATTGTGTTTTACTGCATTCTCCAGAAGCAGTTGTAATGACAATGGTACAACCTTACTTTCTGGATTTGATGCGCTTTCTGGCATTTCAAAAACAATACTATCTTCAAATCTCATTTTTAATAAAGACATGTATGTTTTTGCAAATTGTAACTCTTCATCAACGGTTACTAATTCTTTATTTTTCTGCTCTAAAACATACCTATAAACTTTTGATAAAGATGTAGTAAAGCGTTGCGCGTTATCAGGATTCTCCTCAATTAAACTGGTTAACACATTTAAACTGTTGAATAAAAAATGTGGATCTAACTGATTTTTTAAAGCATCAAACTTTGCACTTGCGGTACCTGCAATTACTTTTTGTTCTTTTATTTTGTTTTGCTGGTACTGATTGTAAAAGTATATGATATAGAATATCGATATGATTATAAATGTAACTTGAAGCCCAAAATAATAATATTCAATCCTATCGTTTTCTAGAAATTCTTTAAAAGTTCCACCACGATAAAACATATCTGTAAGTGCTCTTAAAAAGAATAAACCTACTAAGGTAATTACTGTGGTACCTACTATACCAAAAACTATCCGTTTTAAAGTATCTTTCTTTTTCCAATTTACACGATGGTTCATGTAATCGAAAAAATACATATTAGAATACCCAAGAACAAAAGAATAGAGTTGATAAAATGTGAAACTAATTAAAGCATCATTAATACTGTCATAACTGAAACCATTTTCAAGAACACTACCTATTACAAATATGGCACATCCAATAATAAATGTTATGAGTATTTGTCTTAAATGTTTTGACATGGCTTTAAATTATTAATTCTAGTTAATTTACTTTTTACAAGATTCTAAAAGTTGTTCTACACGGTCTTTTCCCCAATTAGGATGAAAAGGTGTTTCTGGTTTAAAGTTAGTAAAAAGTTCTAAGGCTTTATCTAAATCTTTACAAAACGGCGCGGTATCTTGTCCAAAATATTTGGCACTATTCATATTCCACTCAGCTTTTGATGAAACCACTCTTGGGTTTTCTGGCGCTATAACTTCTGCTTTGGCATAAAGCTCTATTATTTTTCCAGATAAAGTCATGCCGTAAGTGGCACCGTCATAGGCTACCCATGCGGTATGTAATAAAGCTTGAAGCACCATTATTTCTGGATTATTTTTTGATATTGCTGTGGCGTCGTTAATTAAGTTTTGTGCTTTTTTAAGTTGCGCAGATAACTTCTCTTCGTCTCTCAATCCAAAACTTTTAAGAATATTTATTTGTGCAGCGTAATATGCTGGCAACCAATTATCAGGTTCTGCTTTTGCAATTCGTTCAAATAAATTTGATGCTTCCGTAGGGTTATTACTTCCCCAAAGCTCGAAAGCTTTTTGCATACCTTTCTCGTAATTACCTTGTGCACTAATTGTAGTTGCTATAAGTAATGACACTATAATTATTATATTTTTCATGTTATTGATATTTAAAGTTTAATATTTTGTGTGATAGGTTTATCTTTTATTTCAAATTTGGCATCTTCCCATTTTGGTGGCCCCATGAAACCTTTAGCATTATTTGAGCAACCATAATCTTCTTTAGGGATTCCTAGAAAATTACTATCCATTTTGTTATTACCATTTTCGTCATGATACATGGATATTGCATAAATACCATTTGGAACATCTTTAAAGGTAACCGTACTAGAATTATTTTTAATTTCTGTACTTAAGTATTTATAACCTTTATTTAAAAAACTCTCTTTAGTATTATAAAGACCAACAAATACTTTACCATCGTTACTATTTAAATTTGAAATATTTACGGTAACATCCACAGTTGAGTCAGTTTGAGCAAAAGAGAAACCAATATTGATAACAACTAAACAGATAATTTTAATAAGCGTTTGCATAATATTTATGTTTTTAATTACGCTACAAATATCTGTAATGAATAAAGATTATTGAAAAGAGAAATACCGAAATGTATTTTTTTTAGGATGAAATGTTATTTTAAAAATAAAAAAGACCAAGAGACAATTAAAAATCTCTTGGTCTTTAAAAAAATTTATTACTATTTATTTTAACTATTCAGCTAATTTGAAGAAAATAGGAACTGCGTAAGCTACTTTCACAGGCTTACCTCTTTGTTTTCCAGGTTTCATTTTTGGTAATATTCTAATTATTCGTTCTGCTTCCTTTTCTAAAATCTTATCAGGGCCTCTAGATCTAATATTTGTTGCCATTCCCTCAGTATCTATTACAAAGACAACCGATACTCTACCTTGCAAGCCCAGTTCTGAAGCTGTTTGTGGATAACGAAAATTTTTCAAAACATGAGCTTGTACCTTTTTTTGAAAACATTCTTTGGTCTTTCTTTTATTTAAGCCTTCACAACCGGGAAACACCGGTACATCTTCAATTATAGCAAAAGCTACCTCAACATCTTCTGCTACTTCTTCAACTTGAATATCACTAACCTCGTAATCTCTATCTATAACAGCAGCATCTTGATCAATCTCGGTGCTTTCAAAAACAGTTTCTTCTATATCTTCATTGTCTTCAACAATCTCTACTGTTAAACTCACAACAGGTGGAGGTGGTGGAGGTGGCGGCGGCGGTGTATTAATGTTTATTATTGGTATCTCTTCTTCTATTTCTTGATCTACCTGAAGAATATCCATTGCTATATCGCTTTTTTCGTATGTTTTATATTCTAAAGTTCGCCAAGATAGAAGCAACATCAAATTAAGTCCAATAGCAAAATACAAACTGCTATTGCGGCCTATTTCTAATTCTGGGTTCTTTTTAGCTTCCATGACATTTATATTTAATACTGTAAATCTATTCGAATTCACAATAAATAAGTATGATAATTGTCATATTCACAAAGAAATATTTTATTATTGCTTATTTCGTAAATAAAAAAGTTGCCTTGAAACAAGGCAACTTTTAAGTTTAAAGAGTGGTTTTTAGTAAAGGCTATACTAGCGCAACCATAAAGCTTCTAAGAATATATTAAACATGCCACTGTATATTTTTAATATCATAAATTATTGAATAGAAAATCAACTAATGAAGGAAGATAATTATCAATATTCTCTGAAAGTCTTGGAGCTTCATGAGCCCCATTTGCAATAACAGTTAACTCAGATAAAATTCCTAAGGATTGCAATCTGCTATGGATAACACATGAACCAAATTCCCAGTTCCCAGTCTCTAATTCCAAAGCATTGCATGGAGTTTCATTATCCAATTCACCATGGACGGCAAACATTGGTAGATCATTAGCAGTGATATATAAATCATCTCCGAAAGCTTCTTCTGTACCGAAAATACTACCACCAAGATTTACTACACCCAAGACATCACTTGATATTTCAGGATTTCCTTGAACTCCCTCCCAATTTGTAATCATACCTGCATTAATTACTCCATCCAATATAGGTGTAGGCACATCTTCTTCTTGCCAATAGGTATGAACCAAAGCATTATAAGCTCCTGATGCCCATCCACCTGCAAAAATTTGTTTAGGATCAATACCATAACTACTAGCGTTAGCTCTTAAAAAACGAACCGCCGCCTTACTATCTACCATACCACGCAATAAATTTGCAGTACCATTTTGCACGCCATTTCTATATCTGGCAGTAGCTACAACAAAGCCGTAACTTGCAAGCCTCTTAGCTAATGGATCTAAAACGCTTAAATCACTACCTTCATATTGACCTCCTCCATTAATTAGTATCGCAGGTTTTGTAGAACGTAAATCACCTTTTGGCTTATAAATATTCATAAGGTGTAAATTATTAGAAATACCGTAAACGATATCCATTTCAACGTCAACTAAAAATTTCTCACAATCATATATAGGGCAACCCTCAACAGCTAAAATATTTTGAGATGTATTAGACGTAGCACCATCATTTGCTGTTATAATTAATGATACTGAAAACTCGCCTTTAGAATTGAAGATAACAGTTGGGTTTTGCTCGTTTGATGTGCTTGGAGTTCCACCTGTAAATGTCCAATTCCAAGAATCAATTGTTCCAGTACCTGGTATTGAGGTATCTGTAAACATAACACTTTCGCCAACATTTGCCACCTCTAAATTAAAAGCAAAATTAGCAGTTGGGCTTATTACTTGTATTTCTTCTTGAGGATCATCATCATTACAACAACTAAAAATGATTGGAATTAAAAAAAAATGGGATAAAAAATAAAATTGTTTTAAAGTTTTCATAACTGTTAATTTAAAGATTTAAAACAAATATCTATGACTTGCGGTTTTAGAACACGCAGTATTGTTTCAAATACAAGGAATATTGTTTCACTATCAAAAAAACTATGACTTCCGCACTCATAATTAGAATAATTTATAAAATGTTGTAAATTAGAACATCATAATCCTCATTAATTTGATGTTCAAAAAAAACTCATTTATTCTAAAAGTAGCATTACTTATTCTAATACTCCATGGATACAATTGGTTAAATGCACAAAAGATGTACATGATAGATGGGTTGGTATTTGAACAATATAATCATGAACATGGTCTTTCAGATAATTACATATTAAGCTTTAAAAAAGATTCTAATGATTTTATATGGCTAGGCACAACTAAAGGGCTAAACATTTTAGATGGAAAAGAAGTAAAACTATTTAAAGGATATCAAAATGAAAATAACCATTTCAAAGGAAGATTTGTTACAAGCATTTTTGAAGATTCAAAAAGTAATGTTTTCTGTGGAACAAAAAAATATGGCCTTAATATTTATAATCGATTAACCGGACAATTTAAAAATATTAATGACGAACTATTAGCAAATGCTAAGTCTAAAGCAATTAAATCAATTATTGAAATATCTAATTTGCAGTATGTTTTACTTACAGAACAAGAAATTATCTATTTCAACTTAGACGAAAATAATAATATTACAGAAACATCCATTCTTAATATTTTACTTCATGAAAAGGAGTATACGCTAAAACTCTTGATATACAAGAATGAAATGTATTTAAACACTAATAAACGATTATTAAAAGTCAAGGATAATAATCTATCATTAATTTATTCTAATAAATGGTTAAAAGGCAGCAAAATAAGGAATGACAGGTTTTGGGTTATGAATGAATCAAACATTGGATATTTCTCCGAAAATCTTAAGCATGTTCATTGGATTGACTATAAAATTATTAAAAACACTAAATATAATACTGACTATTATCTTGATTTTGATATAGCTCCTGGTAATAAAGAAATATGGATTGGAGCCAAACATCAATTAATCTATTTAAAATTGAAAGATAATACAGTCGTATCATCCTCTCAGGAATATGAAACCAAAGTTGAAATAAGAGGTATCACCATAGATAACTTACAAAACATTTTTATTAGAACCAATAAAAAACAAGGTTTAATAAAAGTTAACAGTCGTCAACATCAATACACTTACGTCAAACTTCCTGATGGTTTTGAAACAGAATACCGTCATAAATATACTGAAGATAATAATGGTAATTATTGGATAAGTGGTGATACAGGGGTTTTTGTTTATGACAAAAAAACCAAAACCTATAGTAAATTCAAAGATGGATCTTATAAAGGTCTACCAAACTTAAAGATTAATGATCAAATTAAAGACAAATATGGAAAGCTTTGGTTTGGAACCTCAAATGGTATAGCTCATTTTAATCCTGTAAGTAACAGCTTTAATTTTACTGGACATAATTTAGAAGATTATTTAGATAGTTTTACCCATCATTTACAATTGGACCAAAATAGTAATCTGTGGTATGTAACTAATAATAGACTGAATAAAATTGATAATGCTAACAATAATCATGAATTCTTTGATTTTAAAGGTATTGATGCAATTTTTATTGATTCTGAAAATACCTTATGGGTTACAAGCAGAAATAAAGGACTTGAAAAATATAGCATTAAAACTGGAGGTCCTGAATTTAAAAAGAAATATTTTATTTCAGAAGAATTTATGGATTATATTTCTCATCAAATAATTGATGATAAATTTGGTCGACTTTGGATTGTAACTGTTAATGGTATATATGTATATGATATCAATAAGGAAAATGTTGTATTTCATATTAACAAAAATAACCTATTGAAAAATGAAGCATTGTATGGTATAACCCCCGACAATCGTGGCAATTTTTGGGTAAGTCAATTCCTAGCCCCATCATTATGTATAAGTTCAGAGACATTTGAAGTTATTGAAACCTCTCCTAATTGGATGCGAATGGAAGGTAACACAGATCTTTTTGCTAGTCCAATCGATATAGAAGATGACGGGACTATATTTACAGAAGGTATTGGTGGTTTTTTTGTGTATCATCCCGATAGTTTAAAAATTAATAATCAACCAACAAAAATGGTACTACAGGAAGTTAATCTTAATGGAACTAAAGTTTTAAATAACTTCCTTGGCTTGAATACCTTAAAATTTGAAGACCTTAATTACACAGAAAATAATTTAGATTTAAAACTGAAAGCAGTAAACCCAGAGATATCCTATTTTACTCTATATGCATATCGTCTTCTAGGTAATTCTAACGAATGGCAATTTAGCAAAGAATTAAAAACTATTAATTACAGTAGCCTTAAACCAAATAATTATCAGTTACAGGTTAAGTCTACAAACAATGGCTCGATCTGGAGTGAACCACTTACTTTAGCTACTTTTGATATTCTACCGCCTTGGTGGAAAACCACTTTAGCTTACATTATTTATCTAATTCTTTTTACAGCAATTATATATGCCTTTTATAAAATTCAACTGAATAAGAAATTGGCTGTTTCTGAAGCTAATCAATTAAAACAGCTTGACGATTTTAAGAATAAATTTTACCAAAATATTACCCATGAATTTAGAACGCCATTAACAGTAATTATTGGCATGGCAGAAAGCTTAGAATCCAAAGTTTCAGAAATGGTTAAGCGCAATGCACAACAACTCTTAAATTTAGTTAATGAACTTTTAGAAATTGGCAAAATCGAATCTAATTCAGCTAATTTAGAACTTTCAACAAAAGACATTGTTGCGTTCACCAAATACTGTATGGAGTCATTAGAATCTCTAGCAAAGCAAAAAGATATTAAGCTAAAATTTAGTTCCCCCCCCAATTCCATTCTAATGGACTTTGACATAGACAAGGTGCAATTAATTTTAAATAACTTATTATCTAACGCCATCAAATTCACGCCAAAAAATGGTTCGGTTGACGTTACGGTAAAAGCTTTAAATGAAATTGTAGAAATTAAGGTAAGTGATTCTGGTAGTGGTATATCAGAAGATAATCTTGAAAGAATATTTGATCGTTATTTTCAAGAAAAGAATAATAAATCTAGCACAGGGTCAGGGTTAGGACTTGCTTTATCAAGAGAACTTGTTCGACTCATGAATGGCACTATTAAAGCTGAAAACAACAAGAAAAATGGTGCTTGTTTTACAGTTACACTACCCTTATTAAACAATACTTTAAAAATTCAGAATAATCAATCTATTACAGTTAAGTATAAATTAGAAGATGCTATTGAAAATGATGAGAATGTTGTTCTTGTTATTGAAGATAATGAAGATGTTCTAACATACATATCATCTGTTCTAGAGCCGTCCTATAAAGTATACTCTGCACCAAACGGTAAATTAGGATTTGAAAAAGCTCTTGAATTAATTCCAGACCTTATTATCTCTGATGTTATGATGCCCGTTATGGATGGATATGAAGCTTGTCACTTAATAAAATCAGATTTTAGAACAGACCATATTCCTGTTATTATGCTAACTGCAAAAGTTGATCATGATTCAAAAATTTCAGGATTAAAATTAGGCGCCGACGTTTATTTAGGAAAACCATTTAATAAAGAAGAACTTTTAGTTCATATCAATAACCTTATTTCAATACGAGAGAACTTAAAAAAGAAATATAATTCTGAAAACGGTAATCTAAATAATACACAAACACCTAAAATTTCAAATGAGTTTCTTAGTAAGATCTCTGAAGTCTTATTAAATAATATTTCTGATGATGCATTTGGCATCAAAGAAATCTGTAAAGAAATTGGTGTTAGTAGAACACAGCTACATCGAAAATTAAAAGCACTTACCGGTTTATCTACATCTAAATTCATAAGAGAAATTAGATTGAATGAAGGTTATAAATTAATAAAAAATACAGACTTAAACATCTCAGAAATCGCGTATTCAATTGGGTTTAGCGACCCAAATTATTTCTCTAAACTTTTTACTGAAAAGTTTCAAACTCCTCCATCTAGACTAGAAAAATAACTTACTCTATTTAAATGTAATTGGATTTTTATTTATTAATCCTAATTCATTACAATTTATTACCTTTAAATCTCAATGATAAAGTCTATTGTATATTTTTCTAAACTTGACATCAATTGAGTCTCTAAACAAACCTTTAAAAAGTGAAAATTAGCTTCTTATTTTTAACTTTAATAACGCTACAAACAACTATGACAATTTTTAATTTTGAATCAAAAAGCGATATTACTAGTTGGCGTATTGTTGACGATGTAGTAATGGGTGGTCGATCTAATGGTGATTTTTTAATTAGCGATGACGGCAATGGTGTGTTTCATGGCAAAGTATCATTAGAAAATAATGGAGGATTTTCAATGGTTCAATATCCTTTTGAAACGGTTAATATTTCTGAATTCACTAAAGTAAAAATCAAACTTAAAGGTGACGGTAAAACGTATCAATTTAGAGTAAAATCTAGTAATAGCGATTACTATTCATATATATCATCTTTTGAAACAAATGGCGAGTGGCAAACTATTAAAATCCCTTTTAACACTATGTATCCCGCCTTTAGAGGGAGAAAGCTAAATATTGGAAATTATGAAGGCAAGCAGATGGAAATGATTGCTTTTTTAATTGGTAATAAAAAAGCTGAAACTTTTAAACTAGAAATTGACTATATAATTTTAGAGTAGTTATAATGCACTAATAATGTCGTACTTAGTTATTATTTGATATGAACCATTATCAAGTTTTACTAGAACAGCATTATTATCTGGGTTAAATAACTTTGAAATAGCCTCTATGGATGTGTTTTTTTCAACTATCGGGAAAGGTTTATTCATAACCTCTTTTATCGGTAAATCTGAAATATCTTTATTTTCAATATACTTTCGTAATAAATCTGCCTCGTCAATAGCACCAACAAATCCTGTAGAATCTTCAACGGGTATTTGAGATATTTTATACTTTTTCATGCGCTCTATAGCATGTGATACTAACTCCTCTGTCTTAACCGCAACCAAAGGTTTATCTTCAGTATTCATTATAAGATCTGATGCTGATTTTACATCATCTTCAATAAAACCACGCTCACGCATCCATTCATCATTAAACATTTTTCCAACGTAACGACTACCATGATCGTGAAACAAAACTACAACCACATCATCCTCATTAAAATGATTTTTTAATTGTAACAGTCCTTTTATGGCTGCACCAGCAGAATTTCCTAAAAACATACCTTCTTCTTTGGCAAGTTTTTGGGTATAAATGGCAGCATCTTTATCCGTTACTTTGGTAAAACCATCAATAACGGTAAAATCTACATTCTTTGGTAAAATATCTTCACCAATACCTTCGGTTATATATGGGTAAATTTCGTTTTCATCAAAAATACCCGTTTCATGATATTTTTTAAACACAGACCCATAGGTATCTATGCCCCATACTTTTACGTTAGGGTTCTGCTCCTTAAGGTATTTGCCAACACCAGAAATAGTTCCGCCTGTTCCCACTCCTACAACAAAATGTGTAATTTTCCCATCTGTTTGTTTCCAAATTTCTGGACCTGTACTTTCGTAATGTGCAGCAGCATTACTTGGATTATCATATTGATTCACATACCATGAATTTGGTGTTTCTTCAGCCAGCCGTTTTGATGTAGAGTAATAAGATTTGGGGTCTTCTGGTTCTACATTTGTAGGACAAACGATCACTTTACTACCAACAGCGCGTAGAATATCCATTTTTTCTTTACTCTGTTTGTCGCTTATTACACATACCATTTTGTAACCCTTAACAATAGCTGCTAAAGCTAAACCCATACCCGTATTTCCTGAAGTACCTTCAATAATTGTACCTCCTGGTTTTAGTCGTCCGTCAGCCTCAGCATCTTCAATCATTTTTACAGCCATTCTATCTTTTACCGAATTACCCGGGTTGAAGGTTTCATATTTAGCTAGTACTAAGCATGGTAAGGTTTTCGTTAAGGTATTGAGTTTTACCAAAGGTGTGTTACCAATGGTACCAAGTATATTTTCAGCGTAATCCATACTGCAAATTTACATTAATTGCTAAACTTAAAAGTTAATTAGGAGTTAAAGCTATTAATCGAAACGAATAGCCTTGACTGGCGATATTTTTGTAATGATATAAGACGGTACTAACAGCATAAGTAAACACAAAACTAAAGTACCAATATTAAGTGCAACAATGTAGCCAAAGCTTATATAAACTGGTGCTTCTGTAACATAATACACACTTGGATCTAGTGGAAATAGTTTAAAATACTTTTGAGCAAACAATAACACTAAACCAAGTAAATTACCCCAAAATAAGCCTAATAAAATTAGGTAAGAGGCATTGTAAATAAATAGTTTACGAATACTCCAATTGTTACTCCCTAAGGCTTTTAAAATACCTATCATTTGGGTTCTCTCTAGAATTAAAACTAGTAATGCCGTTATCATGTTTATTCCTGCAACCAAAATCATAATTCCTATAATTCCATAAATATTTTTATCGAAAATATTTATCCATTCAAAAATTGAAGCATATTTATCGGTTACAGTTTGTGTATTGAATGTTGATGGAGTATTTTGATATATTTCTATCCCTTTTTGTTGAATATTGGAGTAATCTTCAATAAAAACTTCAAAGTTTCCTATTTGATCTTCTTCCCATTTGTTTATGCGTTGAATATGACGTAAGTTTCCTAAAATATATTGTTTATCTAAATCTTGAAAACCAGAATTATAAATACCTACAACTTGAAAAGTAATGATATTTGGAATTTTTTCAGGGTCATCTTTTGCAAACACCATTTGGAAATTATCATTAACTTTAAATCCTAATCTATTGGCCAAATACTGAGATATTAAAACTTCTTCACTCCATTTTTTTTCAAATGATGGTAGCCGCCCTTCAATTAAAAACTCTTTAAAATACTGCCAATTATAATCTTGTCCAACGCCTTTTAAAATGGCACCTTCAAAATCATTCTCAGTACGAATTACACCGAACTTGGTGGCCACAGCTTGAACATGACTAACTCCTTCTACCGATTTAAA
Organism: Algibacter aquimarinus; assembly: GCF_039543265.1. NCBI lineage: Bacteria > Pseudomonadati > Bacteroidota > Flavobacteriia > Flavobacteriales > Flavobacteriaceae > Algibacter > Algibacter aquimarinus. The sequence continues at coordinate 476,745 of NZ_BAABJK010000002.1, forward strand.
ATCTGGATAAAAATCTTGCTTTTTTGAAATAGGAAACAAACTTTCTTGAGAATTGTTACTATCGTAGTTAGTAATGGTAACATGCCCGTTAAAAGCCACAACTTTGTCGCGTATTTTTTGTTGTAAACCAATACCTGTAGCTATAGCAATCATCATAACAACAATACCAATAGCAATTGCTGCTATACCAATTTTTATTATTGGCGCCGATATGCTACTTTTATACGCTTTACTACCAATTATGCGTTTAGCTATAAAATATTCGTAATTCAAAATTTACTATGTGGTTTAATGTGCTCAAAAATACAGTTTTATTATTTCTTTTGGCATTAATTTCTTGTGCAAACTTATCAAAACCTAAAGCCACAATAAAAGAGGCTAAAACTATTAAACAAAGTGAAAAACAAACTATTGTTGGTGCTAATAGAATTGGAAAATATCTACCTTTAATACAAGGAAAACGTGTTGGTGTTGTAGCGAATCAAACTTCGGTTATTTTTAAAAACTCACAGGATTCAATTTTTGAAGTATATCCTGATGGCGAAATAGAATTAAGTCATGTTGAAAAAAACACAAAACTTCATACTCATATAATTGATTCTTTACTCTCTTTGAATATTAATATTAAAAAAGTCTTTGCTCCCGAACACGGATTTAGAGGTACCGCCGACGCAGGTGAACTTGTTAAAGACGGTATTGATACTAAAACTGGTTTACCTTTAATTTCTCTTCATGGTAAAAACAGAAAACCAACTCCAGAACAACTTAAGGATTTAGATGTTATTATTTTTGATATTCAAGATGTTGGCGTTCGTTTTTACACCTATATCTCCACGCTGCACAATGTAATGGAAGCATCTGCTGAAGCTGGTATACCTATAATAATATTTGACAGACCAAACCCTAACGGACATTATGTAGATGGTCCTACCTTAGAGGCAAAAAACAAAAGTTTTTTGGGTATGCATACTATTCCCTTGGTTCATGGCATGACCATTGGCGAATATGCACAAATGATAAACGGAGAAACATGGTTAGAAAATGGAGTAAAATGTGAAATTACAATAATACCCGTAAAAAATTATACACATAATACTTTTTATAGCTTGCCTTTGAGGCCTTCACCAAATTTACCTAATGATCAATCCATAAAACTTTATCCAAGTTTGGGTTTATTTGAAGGGACAAACATAAATGCCGGTAGAGGTACAGAATTTCAATTTCAACGTTATGGTGCTCCTTTTTTAGATTCTGAAACCATGACCTTTAAGTATACCCCTCATGCAAATTTTGGTGCTAAATACCCAAAACATAAAGATAAATTATGCTATGGCGAAGATTTAAGTAATGCAACTATTAAAGATGAAATGACTTTAAAATGGGTTATTAAAGCCTACGAAAACTCTACTGATAAATCACTTTTTTTCTTAACAAATGGATTTACAAAACATGCCGGAACTAATAAACTACAACAACAAATTGAAGCGGGATTGAGCGAAGTTGAAATTAAAGCAACTTGGAAAGATGATTTAGAAGCTTTTAAATTAATTCGTGAAAAGTATTTGATTTATGATTAATCTTTTAAAAGTGCTATCAACCTATCCGGATAATCGGTAATAATTCCATCAACTTCAAAATCAATCATTAGTTTCATTTCATCAATCTCATTAACCGTCCAAGGAATAACTTCAAAACCTTCAGTTTTTAAATTTCTAACCATTTTTTTATTTAAAAGTTTGTAATAAGGACTTATAATTTCTGGCAAATAAGTCATTTTTGCCATTTTATTCAATAAATCTTCATCTTCGTCAACCAAAAGAGCAACCCTCATTTTGGGGGCTTGCTTTTTAATTTCCTCTAAAACTCGCAAATCAAAACTCTGCAAATTGGTTTCATTAAATATGTTATTTTCATTTATTACATCTAACACTAGAGCAACAAATTCATCTGGTTTTGGCGTATAAATATTATCGTATTCTGGTTTCGATTTGATTTCTATATTAAATTTTATTTTCTGGTTTTTAGTTTTAGCTCTTTTTATAACTTCATCTAATGATGGTTTATAAGTTTTGATTTTTTCCTGTTCTGTGAACCTTGGGTGAAATTTTGTACCACAATCAAATTGCTTTATATTATCAAAAGTCATTTGGTATAAATTGTACTTTTTATCATCAGATTCTGGAATTTCATTACCTTGAACATCTAAACAAATAGTTCTACTCATAAAAGGCTCATGAGATACAACGACTATATTATCCTTAGAAATTGCAACATCCAATTCTAGAGTGTGCACACCCAAATTGATGGCTTTTAAAAAAGCTGGAATGGTATTTTCTGGCAACAAACCTCTACAACCTCTGTGGCCTTGTATATCAATTAGTTTTGGTGAATTACAATTCATATTTAAAAAAACACATAAGAGAAGTAAAACCAACTTCAACCTATAAATTTTCATATTCTTTATCTGGCATAACGGTTGGGCTTTTGTATTTCTGAAAAGGTTGTTTTAACAAACTCAAAATATTGCTGTTTTCTTTTTCATCAGGAAATACATCAACACCGTAAACAATTTTATTAGTATCTAATTTCATGTAAGTTCCAAATAGCCTATCCCAAATAGAAAAAATATTTCCATAGTTAGAATCGGTGTACGGTAGTCTATAATGATGATGTACTTTATGCATATCTGGTGAAACTATAAAATAGCTTAATGTATCGTCCACCTTTTTGGGAAGTTTTATATTGGCATGATTAAACTGTGTTGCCAAAACAGATAAAGATTGATAAAGAAATACTAAGCCTATGGGAACTCCAACAATAAAAACACCAAACAATGTAAAGAAAAAACGAATAACGCTTTCTATAGGATGGTGACGATTTGCAGTGGTTGTATCTACTTTATGATCTGTATGATGCACTAAATGCACCATCCATAGTGGTTTTATTTTATGCTCTATTAAATGCGGTAAATACGCCCCAAATAAATCCATTAAAATTAAACTTAATACTACATAAAGCCATAAAGGCATATCGGGTAGCCAATTCATTATACCAAAATTATTTACAACAACCCAGTCTGCAGTTTTTAAAAGCATAAACGCAAGTGGCAAATTGACTATCATAAGCGTAAGGTTGAAAAACAAGTTTGGAATAGCGTGTCTCCACTTTTTATAATTTAACTTATGTAAAGGAATTGCTCCTTCAACAATCCAAAAAAAGGTTAACCCACTTACAATGATTATAACACGGTGGTGAGAAGGAATATTTTCGAAATAATTTAATAAGGTTTCCAAGGTATATTTTTGTTTTAAATATACTTACTTTATTTGTTGTTTCATAGCCTCAACAATATTAAAAGCAGCAGGACATATGGCTACATTTTTTAATGTTAAGTTTGATATTTGTTGAAACTTTTTTCTATTGGTATGCGGGAATTCTCTACAAGCCTTTGGTCGCACATCGTAAATAGAACAATAATTATCGGCTCCTAAAAACGTACATGGCACACTTTGCAACACATAATCATCATCCTCATCAACACGCAAATATTGAGTTATAAACTGCTGTGTTTTCATTCTAAAATGTTTTGCAATTCTATCAACATCTTTATCAGTAAACAAAGGCCCTGTGGTTTTGCAACAATTTGCACACTTTAAACAATCTGTTTTTTCAAACTCATTATCATGTAGCTCTTGCATTACATAATCTAAGTTTTTTGGTGGTTTCTTTTTTAGCTTAGCAAAGAATTTCTTATTCTCGTTATGCTTATCTTTGGCGAGCTTTGGAAGATTATTTATTACGTTTTCCATAACGTAAAAATAGTTAAAGTTCTCGATAAGATTTCAGAAAAATGAAATCACTCAAACGGACGACAACTTAATACAAATGAAAGATATTTTTGGCAACGCTTTATTAGACTATCAAAATGGAAACTACACCGAGGATATTATAACCTCAACAAGTATTTCTGATGAAGATGTTTTATCTCTTCCTTATTTATTTCGCACTTATTCTGAAATGCCAAAAATTGAACAAAAGGCATTAGATCTTTGTAAAGGGTCTGTTTTAGATGTTGGCTGTGGTTCTGGCAGCCATAGTTTGTATTTACAAGAAAAAGGACTTAAAGTAAAAGCTTTAGATATCTCGAAAGGAGCCATTGAAGTTTGTAAAAAAAGAGGCGTTTTACACTCTGAAATTTTAAATGTTTTAAATGAAACTGAAACTTTTGATACTATTTTATTGTTGATGAATGGTACTGGTATTTTTCAGGAACTTGTTCAAGTTTCAAAATACTTATCACATTTAAAAAGTCTATTGAAACCTCATGGACAAATTTTAATTGATTCGTCCGATATTAAATATATGTTTGAAGATGAAGATGGCGGTTTTTGGATGGATGCTAATTCTGGTTATTATGGTGAACTTGATTACTTTTTAAGCTATAAAAATAAAAAAGAAGCACCAATGAAATGGTTGTATTTGGATTTTGACACTTTAAAATTAGCTTCAGAACCTGTTGGGTTAAGTTGCGAATTGGTTATAGAAGGTAATCATTTTGATTATTTGGCTATATTAACCGTTTAGCCTTTATCTCTTATAAATACATGCTCAAATTGTCCTTTTCCATAAACAAACTTTTCATCATTTAAGACGAAAATTTGTTCTGATATTTGGTAATACATACTTATTAACTCTATAAAAAATCTTCCATTTTTAGATTTTATATTTACCAATGTATGCTCGTCAATTATTAAATCTGCATGATGATTTACAAGAGCTTTTGGTGGTAAGTTTAATTCTTCAAGAACCTCTATAAATCCTTTGTTGTTATTAAAACTAAATCTATAAATTACATTTTTGGTTTCTCCTATTAGTTTCCAATCGCCTTGAATTACTTTTTTAACTTCTTCTATATTATTGCAACATTCAAGATTTTGTGAAAATGTATTTATTGAGATTAATACTATTAAAACGTTCAAATAATTTCTCATGCTATTTTTTTTATAAAAACATAAAACTAACCTTTGAATCTGTAGTGTCCAATAATTTTAAAATCGAACAAACAATCTTCTAAAACTTGTCCTTTACCAATATTATGAACGATTAAATAACGTTTTCCATCATTAGATTTTTTATTCACTACAACACCAATATGAGTTATTGCACCTCCCAAATTCCAACATACAACATCTCCTGGCATGTAATCAATAGCATTTTTTGTAATTGGTTTTTCAGCACCATTTCTTTTAAAATAAGTCATTAAGTTAGGTACACGCCTATGATCTATATTCTTATCGGTCCTTTTTAAACCCCATATTTTAGGATATAAACTAAAATGAGCTATCATATCTTCATGGACATTTTTTTGCAAATCGATACCCATTTTCCTGTAAGCTCTAATAACTACATCTGTGCAAACACCTTTTCCATTTGGCACATCGCCATTGGGATAATCTATAGAAAAATAACTTGGGTCGTAAACTACTTTTTGTTTTGTGAGTTGTAAAGCAGCATCTGAAAGTGTTAATTGCTGAACTTCATTTTGTGAAATACAAATGTTGAAACAGAAAAATATTAGTATTAGAGTTAGTTTTTTCATCAAATAAATAGCGTTTCAATTTAAAAGATTACCAAGTCGCTTTGCTCCTCGTAATGACATTAGAAATCAAACTTGAAGGTAGCACCTGCTAAAAATTGAATACTTTGAACAGGAAAATTTTGCCAACGTTGGTAAGCATTATTTGCCATATTATTTGATTTTACAAAAACAGAAATTTGATCATTTACATGATAACCCAAATGGGCGTTTGCATCAAAAAAGCTATCCAAAATAGTTGGAGTAAATTCAGTTGGAAGTAGACTGCCTTCTAATTCTAAAATATCTTTTCTTTCGCCAATATAAAATAAATTAGCCCCAGCAAACCAATGCTCGTTAATTTGGTAATCTAAAAACAGAGACCCTTTTACATCCGGTAAGTTCCATGCTTCGTTTTCTGTATCTGTGTCATAGGTAAAGTACTCTGCTTTTAAGCCTAACTTAAAATTTCTATTAACATCAACATTAATTTCTCCAGCAACTCCAAAGGTGTCTAAATTATCATATACAATTCCAAATGAATTTCCGTAATCGTAAGCATTTTCAGGAGATAAATTTCTTATAACATTTGTTTTATACAACGCCCTATTTCTCTCAGAGACATAACTTCCGCTAATATTATAACTCATATTACTGGATAGTTTTCCTTTCAAACCAATATAAGCATCATATTGCTGATCTGTTGGCTGAATAAATAGCGTAGGTGACACAAATGGGTTTTCTGAGGCAAAACCATGATATGAATTCTGAACTAATCCACCTTCAATACCACCATAAGCAATTAAAATATCGTTTACCAAACGGTATGTCGCTGTTATATTTGGATAAATATAAAAATTGCTTTCACCTGTTTCTCTATCATTTAAATATGCTCCCGTAACACCTAAGTTTATTGTTAAATCGTCTTGCTTCATTTCGTAACTTGGTGAAACTGCAACTTGAAAATTACCATAATTTAGTTCATCATTTGTAAAATAGTTTCTATCAAAAGTTCCGCCTATATAATCTAGTTTTATACCCGTAGAAATCTCTTCTCCATTTATAGGCACATCAACTTTCGCTTTGGCAATAAATCTATTTTCTCCAGAACCTTGATTATCTCCAAAACGTCTAAAAAAGAAGCTACCTGAATTTATATAAGTATCTTCAAAACTAATATCACCACCAAAATACGCGCTAAAAAATGAATGATCTACTTCAATATTATCAGCTTGTGCCTGAACGATTTGTGATTCCGGAACACCATACCAATTATACAATTGATGCTGAAAACCAGCTTCAACATTCCATGATAAATCTCTTAAACGTGATGAATAATTAGCATTGATTTTTGAGTTCGAAAAATTATCATCAAATTGAACACCATCAATACCACCAGCAGAAGAATGATGACTCACATAACCACCAACACTTTCTGTTCTGCTAATAGCATGGTTTAAATACACCTCTCCTAAAACTGTGGTATATGTTCCCACACCTAATGTTGCATAATTATCGTATAGTTTTATTGGTTTTGCTTTTTCAACGGTTGCTGCTTTTCCTTTTGCAGGTGTAAATGTAGATGCAACTGGAAATGAAAAAATATTATATTTCACTTTCTTTTTAGTTGCCGTGGTTTCATCATCTAAAGTTGGAGTTTCCTTTACTTTAAAAGCATCAGAAATAGATGGTGTATAAGGTTTTACAACATCAATTACCCCTGTATTTATAGTGTCTTTTTCTCTGTTTTGAGAGAAACCTAGAGCAAAACTAGATGTAATTACAACTAATAATATATGTTTTACTTGCTTTCGCATATGATTTGATTTACGATTGATGTTTTAATTTTCTGTTTGAATTGATGAATTTGTCTTAGATTCTTCCGCTTTAATTTTACTTAATTCAGATTGTGCTTCATTTGTTACATCATCAAACTCTTTGAAATTTTCTATAACACTCTCTAAAATATATGTAGCTTGAAAAGCATCATTTAAAGCATAGAAATTTTTTGCCATAAGCACTAAACCTTTAGCACTATAGTACTTATATCCTGAAAAATCCTTTGCTAGTTTTTGAACAGACTTGTTAGATGCTGCATGTTTGCCTTCTTTGTTTTTAAAATAGGCATTATAATACAAAGCTTCTGCTGCAGTTTCGCCAGAAGCAACCTTTTCAACTTGAGCATAAGCAGTTTTGGCTCTATTTTCATTACCAGTTTTTATGGCAGAACGCGCTATAATTACTTGAGCATCACTTTTTATTTTATTATCAATTTTAGAACTGGTTAAAACTTTTTCAGCGTAAGTTACTGCTTCGTTATAATCTTCTAATTGATAATAGGCTTTCATTAAATTAGATTGGGCGAAAATAACGTTTTGAGGAAAATTAGCTTCTTCTTCTAGTCTATTCAACAACGGAATAGCTGTATTCCAAGATTTTTCTTCCAAGTAATATTGTGATAAACGTGATAAGGCCTCCTCCGTAAATTCGCTTTGCGATGCTTCAACTACATACTTGTAATGTGGCGCTGCATTGGCTACCAAATTCTTTTTATAGTACAATTGTGCTAAATAAAAATGAGCGTTTAGAGCATGAATACCATTCGAGAAATTATTTAGATAACCATTAAACTGACTGATAGCCCTATCTGTATTATTATCTAAATACTGTTTTTCTGCCGCTTCGTAAGTAGCATTATCTAAATCGGCATCTGTAACCTCAACATAATCTAATTGCTTAACCCATGAAGCGTATTCGTTTACACGACCTAAATCTATATAGATTAACCGTGCGGTAGATACTGCCTGAACTGCTTCTGGTGTACCAGGATAATCACCAGCCACTTGTTTAAACTTCGTTAATGCACGCTCGTTTTCGCTACCATTATAATAAACCAACCCTTGTCTTAATAATGCTTTTGGCACAAAAGAACTCATTTTATATTCCTTACTTAAACGATTATAAATTCGCATAGCTTTATCAGTTTCATTAGCTTTTACGTAAGAATTTCCTAATTCGTACATGGCATCATCTCGTAATTTTGAATTTGGGTATTTTGATATAAAATCTTCCAAGTCTTTTATCTTTTTTAATGATTGACCAGCATAACCTACGCTAATTGCCTTTTGAAAAAATGCGTAGTCTGATTCTATCTCATTTAATTGTATAGCTTTTTCATAAGCATTAACGGCACTTCTATAATCACTAGACACAAAATGACCGTCTCCTAAACGTAAATAGGCATCATTTAAACGTACTTTATCATTTTTTTTATTGGCTATAAATTGATTGAAATATTCTGTAGCTTGTGAATATTTTTTTTGTTTAAAATAGGTGTAAGCCAAATTATAATCAATATTTTCAATTTCAGGAGTTGTTCCTGAATCAACTTGTTGCTGAAACTGTTTAAACCCTACCAAAGCATCATCATAATTAGTTAAATTATAATCTGTTTCTGCCTTCCAAAATGTAGCACGGGCGGTGAATTTTGCATCTAAAGATTCCTTCAATGATGCGTCAAATAAGTCTTTAGCTTCTACATACTGGTTTTCGTTATATAATTCAATCCCTCTATAAAATGCCACTTTTTGGTACGCCATCTTATTATCAAAACTCTTTCTACCTTTTAGCAAGTTTAGTGCTTCTTTATAATTTTTTGAAGTTATATAAGAGTCAATTAAAAGTGTTTCTATTTCTTCTTTATAACTTGTATTTGGATATTTATCTAAATACCCTGCCAAAACTTGGGGAGCTGATTGGTAGGGATTACCAATCTCGTAACTAATTTTAGCGTAATTTAACCAAGCATCTTCTTGAATTTTTAAATCGAAATCCATTTGTGATGCATTTCTAAAAGCATTTAAAGCTTCTTGCTTTTTATCAACATTAATATAGCTTTCTCCCAAATGATAGTAAGCATTTTGCGCAATAGAATTTGTTCCTCCAACTATTTTATTAAACTCTGAAATTGCTTTTTCAAAATCTTTTTGTTTGTAATAAGCATAACCCAATTGGTAATAATCGGTATTATTCCATTTACCTGTTCGGTCTCGCTTTCCTTTTTTTCCTTTGTATTCGTTTAAAAATGGAATAGCTTCTGCGTATTGTTCTAAATTGAAATAACTTTCACCTATAATTTTTGATAATTCTGAAACCTCAGCCTCATCGTCTGTTTTTGCTAATCTTTCTTTTGCTAGTTCAATAGCTTTTTCAAATTTGCCAAGCTTAAAGTTTAAATCTGCCTGATAATAAGATAGTTTTTCCTTGTAGCGTTCTTTATCACTTACCTGATCAAAATATTCATTAGCCTCATCATAATCATCTCCTTCATAAGCCATAAAACCTATGTAATATTTAGCCTGAGCCCCATATTCTTGAGAGTTTTCAACTCTACCTAAATATTTTTTTGCGTCTTTATATTGTTTTGTTGAAAACGCAGTATAGCCATTATTGAAATAGTACTTCTCCTTTTCTTTTCTTCCTAAAGCATTTTCATCAACTTTATCGTACCATTTTCTTGCATAAGCATATTTACCATTTGCAAAATAATAGTCTGCAACGTCTACAAAAGCAGTATTTCTTTTTGTACTTGTAGGGTACTCTTTTACAAAGTCTTCAACTAAACCGTCGGCATTTTGCTGATTTAATCGAACTGCACAATTAGCTATATAATAAGTACAATCTGACTGTAAAATTTCTTCATTTGCAGTTTTCTTTACTTGCCTAAATAAAGATTGTGCTGCTAAGTATTGCTGATTATTGTACAAGGATAGAGCCTTCTGATAATCAACTAAACTACTTGTATATGTTGCGGATTGTTGGGCTATAATTTGACAACAAAAGCCTATACCCAACACAAAGGAAAGTATCTTATTTTTAGTCATTAACGATTCGTTTTTTAATTTGATTTCAAAGATAAATTAATATAAATCCTATAACGTAATAATCGTGCCATAATTATAAACCGAGTTATTAAATGTTAAATTTAAACAGGTAATAAAGAAAAATTTTAAGCGTTACCTTTTAAGATTTAACTTTTAAGTAATACTTTTACAGTACTTAATGAACCACAATTTATTTTATGTCTCAACCCATTTTACAATTAAAAGATGCCTCTATTTTTCAAGGTGAGAGTTTAGTGCTTTCTAATGTAAATGTAGAAGTAAACAAAGGAGATTTTGTCTATTTAATTGGAAAAACTGGAACAGGTAAAAGTAGTTTTATGAAAACACTTTACGGAGATTTACCACTTAAAGATGGCGAAGGACATATAGTAGATTTTGATTTAAAAAATCTAAAAGAAAAAGATATTCCTTTTTTACGTAGAAAATTAGGTGTTGTTTTTCAAGATTTTAAGCTACTTATAGATAGAACTATAAATGATAATTTACTTTTTGTTTTGAAAGCAACAGGTTGGAAAGACAAGGAAGAGATGAATACTCGTGTTGAAGAAGTTTTAACAAAAGTAGACATGAAAACCAAAGGCTTTAAATTTCCTCACGAACTTTCTGGTGGAGAACAACAACGTGTTGCTATTGCAAGAGCTTTATTAAATAACCCAGAGCTTATACTAGCTGATGAACCTACTGGCAATTTAGACCCACAAACCAGTGTTGAAGTTATGGAGGTACTTCAAGATATTAACAAAAATGGCAATACCATACTAATGGCTACTCACGATTATGCTCTTTTACTTAAATACCCAAGCAAAACTTTAAAGTGCGATGAGAATGAAGTTTATGAGGTGGTACAGAGGAAAAGTTAATTATGCTCTCTATTTTAATACCAACATATAATTACAATATTGTTCAGCTCGTCAATGCAATTCATGAGCAATTAATAAAATCTAATATAGACTTTGAAATTATAGCTTTAGATGACGTATCAAATCATGATATCATAGAGCAAAATTCTAAAATAAATATTTTAAAGAATACTCAATATATATTATCAAAAACCAATGGAGGAATAGCTGTAAATAGACAAGTGCTATCAGATAGAGCTAAATTTGATTGGATTTTATTACTGGATGCCGATATGAAATTAAAAAGTGACCTTTTCATATCAAATTATTTAGAGACTATTAAACATGATTTTGAAGTAATCTTTGGAGGTATTGATTACGAAAGTAAAATACCTAATTCGGAAAATCTATTAAGATGGAAATATGGAGTTACTTGTGAAGCGTTAAATGCAGAAAAAAGAAACAAAACACCATATAAAATTACATCTGCTGCTAACATGCTTATAAAAAAAGATGTTTATAATCGCTTTAGTTTAGACAGTATTGGTAATTCTTATGGTATGGATATTTTCTTCGGCCCACAATTAAAAGTAACTAAAACACCCGTTTTACATATAGATAATGAGGTTTACCATCTAGGATTAGAAAGTAGTAAAACTTATTTAAAGAAAACAAAACTTGCTGTGGAAACACTTCTGAATTTACACTACAAAAAAAAAATAAAACTACATGAAAATGATTTACTAAAAACTTTTATTTCATGTAAAAAAATAGGCTTAAATTATTTACTCTCTTATTATTTTAAATTATTTGAAACCTTAATGATTAAAAATTTACTAGGCAAAGCTCCTTCAATAAAACTTCTTCAGCTATATAAATTAAGCTATATGTGTAATTTTAATTTAACAAAAAAAGTCTAGGCTATATTGATTGAAATAAATGATTCCATTGTTCCATTATATTGCTTATTTCATATTTTTTAATACTTATTTTAGCGTTTTTTCCTATCGACTGCATTTTATCTTTATCTTCTATTAACTCTATAATTTGGTTTGCGTATCCAGCCATATCATCCTTCTTAATTAAAAATCCGTTTTCTTTATGCTTGATATATATTCTTGGACCCAAAGTATTACTAAATGCTAATACTGGCAATCCGCAAGCCATAGCTTCTATTAATGCTAAGCCAAATGCCTCATGCCTAGATGTATTTACTAATATTGAAGCGTTTAAATAAACATCTTTAATGTTTGATACTGGATTAAAAAAACTAATATTATTAATTAAATTCATTTTTTTAACTTTCTTTAATAAACTCAATCTGTCACCCTCACCATAAATATGTAATTTCCAATCTGGATGTTTTTCAACAACTAAGGTCCAAATATTAATCAACTTATCATACCCTTTCACATATGATAATCGACCAACAGCAAGAACTATTCTATTATTTAGTGATGAACTTTTTTTTGGAATTTCAAAAGCTAATGGGTTATGAATAACTCTAATGTTTTTAGATTTCCATACCTTCTCTAAATGCCTGTAAACAACTATTCTTTTGTATTTATTTATCGATTTTGAAAAAAATAAATTTCTAAATTTTAATTTCAAATTTTCTAATATATTTCTCTCTAATGCATTGTGAGTTCTATGACTCTCAAAAATCAATGGAAATTTTCCTGAAAGTATATATGGCAATAATGCACCTTTTAGTCCATCATCACAATTAACTATTACATCAGGATTTATTTCAAATATTAAATTATTGAGTTTACTCTTGTAGGTTAAAAAACGCTTTATTTTTGAATAATGCTGATTTAATGAATAAATTTTAATCCTCTTATCAAATTTAAAAAACAAATTACTGCTATCTCCATTAGAATTTATTACTGCAACATCATAGTCATACTTTTCAACTAAATAGTTTAATTTTAATGACAATACTCTAGCTACCCCGCCTGAGGAATTTAAATTAGTTGTTATATATAATAATTTTATCAAATATTTAATTAATTTCCATTAATTCTAACCATTGTTTTCCTATTTCATTTATAGAATATTTTTCAGCACTTTGTAATGTGTTACTTTTACAATATTGATAAAGCTGTTTATCATTAATAAATAAATTCATACTATCTATCAACTCATCAATATTTTGGTTTTCAACAAGCAAACCGTTTTGTTTGTCTTCAATTATCTCACTAGGCCCTGTTTTACAATTAAAAGATACAATTGGTGTTCCACAGGCTAAAGATTCTAATAGTACCATAGGCATCCCCTCATGCAAACTTGATAGTACATAATACTTAGATCGTTTTATATATTTATAAGGATTCTTTTTATATCCTAATAAATGCAAATTATTATCTACTCCATTTTCCTTTGCTATCCCTATTAATCTTTGCTTAAATGAACCTTCACCTAAAACAACTAGATGAATATTTTTTTTAGGCAAAATAGATTGAGAATATGCATAGATTAATTTATCAAACTGTTTAACATTTGTATCGTACTGACCTACTCCTATAATAAACTCAAAATCTAAAGAAGTTGGCTCATCTGCTCTTTGTCTTATTTCTTCAATATTTATGGGGTTGTAGATAGTTGTAACATTTTTAAGTCTATGCTTTTTAACTATCATACATTGCATCTCTTTTGTAATAGATACCATTTTAAAACAACCTCCATAAATCATTTTAGTGAGAAACGTATTATCGGGCATATAACTATTTAACTTAGAGCTATGAACTGTAAAAATAGTTTTAGTGTTATAAATAAATCTAGAAATTAAAAACTCTTGGATGGGTTTTATTCTAAATCTTAAATCAATAATATATTCAAAATCATGTTGTTTTAAATACTTTCTTAACGCTATTAATCTTTTTATTTTATTAAAAGGATCATTTGCTTTATTCTTTAATTTACCTAAATTCTCAATTCGTCCTGCATAGGGGTAACCTATATCATCTAAAACAATAATATTATGAACATCCAAACCTTGTTCGTCAAAGAAAATAGAAAGGATTGCTCCAACACGCTCTGCTCCCCCTCTATTTAACCTGTATCCAACTAAAGCTATCTTTTTTTTATTCAAATCAAATTGTTCTAATAATTCTCAAAAATAAACGTTTATTTCATTAAGTTAGTCTGAGTTGTTAAATATAAAATATACTTTTATCACCTCCTAATATTAATAAATTCATGATTAGTTTATCTGTTCATCTTATAACTTACAATAACGAAAAATATATTGAAGAAACAATAGAATCTATATTGAAACAAAAGGTAAATTTCAATTATGAAATTATAGTCGGTGATGATTGTTCTAAAGACGAAACTTTATCTATTATAGAAAACTATAAAAAAAAACACCCTAAACTTTTTAAGGTTTTTAAAAACGAATCTCGATTGGGTATTTTAAAAAATTTCAAATCTACTCTTGATAAATGTAGTGGTAATTTTGTGTTTCCATTAGCTGGTGATGATCTACTTAAACATGAAAATGCACTTCAAAAAATGGTAGATGTAATAAGTAAAGATGCATTACTAGGTTTTGTTGATAGTGGTTTTGATAAATACTACGAAAACTCAAATAAAACAATACTCTTTGCAAACAAGAAGAGTATTGTTTTTAATGAATTAGATTACAAGAACGCCTTATTGTTAGGTAAGATTGCTCCTATTGGAATTTGCTTTAACAGAAAACTTTTAGTAAGCAATGTAGACTTTAAAACTTATATAGCTAAAAATATTACTATTGACGACTATCCGATTTTAGTAGACTTAGTAATGAATACGAAATTTAAAAGAATTAAGGAAGCGCTTGTTATATATAGAATATATGATGATTCTTTTTCACATGAAAAAAACTTTGAAAAGCAATATTTTTTAGCAAACCAAATGAAAAATCTTTTTGATTATTTTTCTAAAAAATATAGATTTGAAAATAAAATTATAGAAAACTACATCAAAACACATTTAAAGCAATTATTATTTTATGCTGCATTTTTTGAGCAAAAAGAATTAGGTAAAGAAGTGTTTTCAAAATTAAAATCGAAAAGCATTAAAGATTATATTCACTACCTAGCAAGTCAAAATAAATTTTTCCGTAAACTAGTTTCCTTGGTTTAGTTTAAGAATTGTATCTTAAATACTCATGAAAATTTTCAATGTAGTCATCTGCTTTATATACTTCTGAAGCTATAACAAGACATACTGCACCTGAAGAAAAATTTTCTAATTCTCTCCATATTCCGGGTGTAATCAATAAACCTTTTGATGGATTATTTAATGTAATACGCTTTTCATTTTTACCATCTTTAACAATAACATCAAAACTACCACTTAAAGCAATAAGAAACTGGCTTAGCCCCTTGTGTGCATGACCACCTCTTGTAGAACCACTTGGCACATCAAAAAGATAATAAACACGTTTCATTTTAAACGGAATAACATCCTTTTCTATTACTGCAAGATTACCTCTTGGATCCTCTATCTTTGGTATGTTTAAGATTATTAAATTTTCAATCGTTGATTTCATCCAGCTTATTATTAGTTCTAAAACTATACTTTACAGTAAATATTATAATTATTAAATAAATAACATATCTTAAAAAGTGTGCAAAAACTATACCCTCTACACCCATTTTATTTATAAAATAAACTCCAAATATATAAAGTAGCATGTAAGAAACAGCCTCCGTTATAATAAAAAGCTTCCATTTTTTTTGGGCTATAAATTGATATGCTAATACTACAGCAATAATTTTAATTAAATCACCAAATAGTTGCCATTTAAACAACTGTTCCATAGGTAAAAACTCAGTAGTATATAAGATTTTAATAATAAACATTCTAAATATAAAAACACCTAAAAAGAGACAACAAAAAACAGGAATTACAAACTTATAAATTTTAATAAGCTCTAACTTAAAAACTTGCAATGATTTTATTTTAGCATATTTTGGTAATACATAAAGTGAATAAACACCAGTCATAAATGATAAGTAATAGTTTGATAAACTCATCATAGAAGTCCAATATCCTGCCTCTGTAGCTGAGAGTTTTTTTATCAAATAATTTCTAAGTTGAAGTTCTACAATATTGCTCAAAACTACGGCCGCTATGGCCATAATAATAAACACAAAAAGTTTATTCTTAAATAGTTTATCAAATCTTATTTTTTTATTTAAAAACAAGTACATTTCTTTTCTTACAAAAAGAAATAATGTAAGTAATTGAGTTATTGGTGTTAATGTTACTGCTAGTAAAGCTCCTGATAATTGATAAAAAATAACTAGAATAATAATTAAAAGGGTAACCAACGTATAAGTTACAAAAGAAACTATCGTTGCTTTTTTATAATTTGATTTTCCATTTATTACAGCAAAACTCAAATTATACAATGCTGTGAACGGCATTGTAAATGATAGAATGATAAATAAATAATCAAATTTTGGAGTTTTGAATAAATAATTACTCCAAAAGGTGGCTCCAAAAAAAAGAATTAAAAAAACAATAATACTGCCCAAAAGAGCATAAGCAGCTGAGGTAATATATAATTTTTTTAGTACTGATGGCTCTTCTTCAAACTCTGATTGATATTTTAAAACACCTTGGTCTATTCCTGTTGTTGCTCCTAATCCAAATAAAGCAAGTGTATTTCTTAAATTTCCAACCAAAGCTACACCTTCTGGTCCTAAAAAAACAGCAATTAATTTTTGAGAAATTAAACCTAAAATAGAGCGGAGAATTACACCCACTGAATTAAAAGAAAATAATTTAACTAAAAATAAATCTTTATGTTCTTTTAAAAATTTCAAGAATAAGAATTTAAAACTAAAATAATATGCTTTATTTGGTCAATAGATAAAGACGTATTTAAAGGTAAGCTTAAAATGTCTTGGCTTAACGTTTCTGAAATTGGCAATTCTAAATTATTAAATTCACTGTAAGCCAATTGTTTATGAACTGGTACGGGATAATGAATCATGGTTTCTACCCCATTATTTAGTAAGTACTTCTTTAACCTATCCCGATCTTTACATCTTATGACAAACTGATGAAATACATGTTGTTTTATATCAAATACTTTAGGCAATTGAATAAATTCTGACTTTATATTATCTAAATAGTATTTTGCTAAATCACGTAACTTAGTGTTATCTCTATCTAAATACCTTAATTTAATACTTAAAAAAATAGCTTGTAACTCATCCAATCTATTATTAAATCCTTTTAAATTATTTTCATAAGTGTTTATACGTCCATAATTTCTGAGTTTTAAAAGATTTTGGTACAGATTTTCATTATTTGTAGTAATTGCACCTGCATCACCTAATGCTCCTAAATTCTTTGTAGGGTAAAAACTAAACGCAGCAATATCAGAAAGGTTACCAGCTTTCCTACCATCTTTAAATACTGCTCCATGAGCTTGAGCAGCATCTTCTATGAGTAACAAATTATACTTTTTTGAAATATTTTCTAACTTAATAACATCATATAATCCACCATATAAGTGAACACCCAATATGGCTCTGGTTTTGAGTGTTATTAATTTTTCAATATTATAAGTATTTATATTATAAGTATCAATGTCAGGATCAATAAACACCGGCTTTAAACCTGAATTACTAATAGCTAGAACCGACGCTATATATGTATTTGCAGGAACTAAAACCTCATCACCATTTCTTAATATACCTAGTACCTTATAAGCTTCAAAAATAAGTTTTAAAGCATCTAAACCGTTACTTACACCAATACAGAACTTGGTACCACAGTATTGAGCGAACTCTTTTTCAAAGGTCAATAACTTGTCTCCAAGAATATACCGCCCTTTATTTAAAAACTCACCAAAAGCGTCTTTAAATAAACCGTTATACTCTTGATTTACTAGTTTTAAATCTAAAAACTTTATCATATCATTATCGTCTTTAATAACGAATATTTTTCGACATCAACTTCATAAAAATCATGAACAATTGGAGAAGCTCCAAAACTTTGTTTCCATTTAAGCAACCCTGAATTTATCTGTTTTCCTTGGTTTTCATTAGATATACCAAAATCTAAATATTTTTTACCAGTATAAATCTTTGTAATTAAATGGTGTATCAAATAATCCAAAGCACCCTTTTTAACCAATTTATTTGTTGAAATATATTGTAAATGTGCTACTCCTTCAGTTTCAAAAACAGTACAACCTGCTAAAATTTTATCGCCATCAAAAACATTAAATTGTCTTATATTATCTGGAAACTTTAATTTCAGGTTGCTGATCTCATCTATAGTATGCAATGGTAAAACTCCATACTTTTCTTTTAAATTAGGCGCTAAAATCTCATTCCAAAATAATGAAAATTCTTCACCCTCTTCCAACCTCAACTTTTCTCGTTTCGCTTTGTTAATTTCTCGTTTTCTCAATTTTGAATACTTGATTTTTTTTTCTAAATCTATAGCCATTGAAACGTCTCTTCTAAACAAATTAGCTTTTAAAATAAATAGAAAATAGTCTAACTCATCTGATGGTACACTTAGGTAAATTTTAGGAAGTTGCTTAATAACTAGCTTATTAATCTTGTTATCTGAAAGAAATTTTAAAGCACTTTGAAAAGATTCTAAAACAGATGAAAAACTAATATTCTCAGACAATAAAAATCCTCCATAACTTAACCCTTGATGTGTATATAATATATCGTCTTTTACATTTGCTGGTAATAATGCTACCAATTTATTTTTATTGTAAATAAGCAAAGAATAATCTTCAAATCTATGTTGATGATATTCCATAAAATCTCTATGAAATAAGAACGTAGCATTCTTTGATTTAGCCACAAATTCATTCCATATTATTCTATCTTGATAAGTATATTTTTTTACTGAATAAATTTTAAATCTATTTTACAAAACTAGTAATCAAATACAAGTTATAATTAAAACTAAAAATATGTTATTCCGAAAGTAATTTCCTCTTTATCATAAATATTTTTATGGATACCAAAAAGCTCTCCTTGTATTTATCATATCGATACTAAAATCAGGCTGAAATTTAATATAAGACAACTAATTATAGTTCTGAGTTCTATCAACCCCAAAAAGTGAACTTCCAAATATGAATAAAATAATTGCATAATACATAGCATAACTTACAAAATGCGCAACTACAGCGCCTTTAACTCCTTCATATAAGTCAATAAAATAAACACTTGTTATGTATAATATTATTACAAGGAAGGCTTCAGTTAAAATATAATGCCAAAACATTTTTTTTGCTAAAAACTGATAGGCTACAACCATTGATAGAACTTTTACAAAGTCCCCCAACAATTGCCACAAAAACAAATCTTCAACTGGGCTAAATTCTTCCGAAAATATTACAGTTACAATATAAGGCTTTAATAAATATATAATTAATAATCCAAAAGCTAAAACTGGCATAACCGTTTTATAAAAACTAAAAACTTCTTTTTTAAAGTCTTTTTTATTGTCAATCTCAGTAAAACGAGGTAGTATGTATAATGCCATTAAAGAACTAACAAACATCAAATAATACTTAGATATTCTAGTCATAGCTTCCCAAAAACCAGCATACTTATAACCCACGTTTTCAATTATATAGGATCTAATAGCTAACGCAACTAACGGCAGAAGTACTGCAGTAAAAAGAGCCATAAGTGAGTAAGGACTCATTTTCTTTAAAAAACTGAAACTTAAATTATTAATTCGTATTAGAGGAACTAAGCTTTGCCTATTAATAATTCCAACAAGAGTTATTAAAAATATAATAGCCTCAGCAATAACAACAGATATAAGAGCGCCATCAATTTTTTCTTGATATATTAACAATACTGCAATTGAAACACCTAATATTTGACCAATTATATTAATTATAATAAGGATTTTATACTTTGTAAAACCATTCATTATTGAAAATGAAAACATATTTAAAGCATAAAATGGAAGTACAATTGCAAATATTTTTATTGTGTAAGCATAATTGCTGTAAGTTGGAAAAATTATAGTGTTGATTAAATCTGCATTAAAATAACACAAGAAAGACACTAAAATGGTAGTAATAAAGCCTGTGTAAAATACTGTAGATAGCGTTTTACTCAGCTCCAGGGCATTATCCTTAAATTTAGAAACATATTTTACAACACCATTATAAAAACCTAGTGTTGCTATGGTTTGAAAAGAACTTACAAAATTACGAAGATTACCAACTAAAGCTAAACCAACAGGACCAATAAATACAGCAATAGACTTAGATACTAATATCCCTGCTACTACTTTAGTTAGCACTGATGCAGATTGTAACGGTGCAACTTTAAATAAAACTTTACTGTTAATATATTGTATTAATTTTTTCAATTAATATGAATTTTCCACTCTTTTACAAGGAGAGTTTAGCAATTATTTTTTAAAGTAAAACGTTGAATTAAAACCTTTATTCTATTAATCATTTTAGGAAGAATCAAATATACAAAATGATTCAAGTAATAAACCTAATTTTCGTTTTTCAACAAATAATATAGATTAATACAAAATATAGCTGTATTTGTTATAATAATTGGAAATGAAAAAGGCTCTAATAAAACTCCATAAAAAACGAATAGTAAACATCCAAAGATGTTTACTATTCTCAATTTTCTAACAGATTTCATTAAAAAAGAAACTAGCACGGTTGCCATAGCCAAATAACCAACCCATTCTGTAAATGAAATTCCTAAGAAATCCAATGTTATATTGATTTATTACGCTTACGCTCTACTTCTGTTAAAAAGATTTTTCGTAAACGTAAGTGGTTTGGAGTTACTTCAACATACTCATCTTTTTGAATATACTCTAAAGCTTCTTCCAATGAAAACTTAATTGCAGGTACAATTTTAGCTTTATCATCTGCACCAGAAGAACGTACGTTACTTAACTTTTTCGTTTTTGTTACATTAACAGTCATGTCGTCGCCACGAGAATTTTCTCCAATAACTTGACCTTCATAAATATCTTCACCTGGGTCAACAAAAAACTTACCTCTATCTTGTAATTTATCAATTGAATAAGGAATTGCTTGCCCTTTTTCCATTGACACTAAAGATCCATTTTGACGCTCAGGAATACCGCCTTTTAATGGTTGATATTCTTTAAAACGGTGCGCCATAATAGCTTCACCAGCAGTAGCTGTTAATAATTGATTACGTAATCCAATAATACCTCTAGATGGAATAATAAATTCGCAAACCATACGCTCGCCTTTAGCTTCCATACTTAGCATTTCACCTTTACGCATCGTTACCATTTCAATGGCTTTCCCAGAAACCGTTTCTGGTAAATCAATGGTCATTTCTTCAACAGGCTCACATTTTACACCATCAATAGTTTTTATAATTACTTGTGGTTGTCCTATTTGTAATTCATAACCTTCACGACGCATCGTTTCAATTAAAACCGATAAGTGCAATACACCACGCCCAAAAACCATAAACTTATCAGCACTATCTGTTTCTTCAACTTTAAGTGCTAAGTTTTTCTCTAATTCCTTAGTTAACCTATCTTTTATATGACGAGAAGTTACATACTTACCATCCTTACCAAAGAAAGGCGAATCGTTAATTGTAAATAACATACTCATCGTTGGCTCATCAATAGCAATTGTTTTTAAACCTTCTGGAGTTTCCCAATCGGCAACGGTGTCTCCAATTTCAAAACCTTCAAGACCAACAATGGCACAGATATCTCCAGTTTGTACGCTTTCAACTTTCTTTCTACCTAAACCTTCAAACGTATGTAATTCTTTAATTTTAGATTTTACAATACTACCATCTCTTTTAACTAAAGAAATGTTTTGATTAACTTTTAATTCACCACGTGTTAAACGTCCAATAGCAATTCTTCCTGTAAAAGAAGAAAAATCTAAAGATGTGATTAACATTTGCGTAGTTCCTTCTTCAATTTTTGGAGCAGGAATATGCTCGATAACCATATCTAATAAAGGCTCAATATTCTCAGTTTCATTTTGCCAATCGTCACTCATCCAATTGTTTTTGGCAGAACCATAAACCGTTGGAAAGTCTAACTGCCACTCCTCAGCACCTAATTCAAACATCAAATCAAAAACCTTCTCATGAACTTCATCAGGTGTACAGTTTTCTTTATCAACTTTATTTATAACAACACATGGCTTTAAACCTAAATCAATCGCTTTTTGTAAAACAAAACGTGTTTGTGGCATTGGCCCTTCAAAAGCATCAACTAACAATAAAACACCATCGGCCATATTAAGTACACGCTCTACTTCACCTCCAAAATCGGCGTGACCTGGTGTATCAATAATATTAACTTTAGTGTCTTTATAAATTACAGAAACGTTTTTAGATGTGATAGTAATTCCTCTTTCACGCTCTAAATCATTGTTATCTAGAATTAAATCTCCTGTGTTTTCGTTTTCACGGAATAGTTGACAATGGTACATAATTTTATCAACCAAAGTGGTCTTACCATGATCTACGTGTGCAATAATTGCAATGTTTTTAATATTAGCCATAATGACGCCTTATTTTAAGCGTGCAAAGGTAGTTATAAATAACGGATATATAGTATAATAATATTTTTTTGAGATTGGGTTATAAAATAATTATTAAAAGAGACTAAGTTATCAATATAAAATACTGTTATTTAAATGATTGCAAATAAAACAAGACAACATAGAATACTAATTTTCTTATTTAATTGATAGTTAAAAATCATCTTAAATAATACCCTAACAAATAGTATCTTTGTAGCTTAAAACTTAGAAATAAAGTTTATGACTCTTCAAGATATTCCTAAAATAAAACATACAAATTCTAACAACTTTTTTCTTTTATGTGGTCCATGTGCTATTGAAGGCGAAGATATGGCACTACGCATTGCAGAAAAAGTTTGTACCATTGCCAACAAGTTAGAAATTCCTTATGTTTTTAAAGGCAGTTTTAAAAAAGCCAATCGAAGTAGAATTGATAGTTTTACAGGAATTGGCAATGAAAAAGCTCTAAAAATTCTTAAGAAAATATCTGAAACGTTTGACGTACCAACAGTGACTGATATTCATGAAGTTTCTGATGCTACATTAGCTGCAGAATATGTTGATGTATTGCAAATTCCAGCTTTTTTAGTACGCCAGACAGATTTGGTTGTAGCTGCTGCTAAAACTGGCAAAGTGGTAAACTTAAAAAAAGGACAATTTATGAGTCCTGAAGCCATGAAACATGCCGTACAAAAAGTAAAAGATGCTGGCAACAATAAAGTGTGGATTACTGATAGAGGTACTATGTTTGGCTACCAAGATATGATTGTAGATTTTCGTGGTATCCCAACCATGCGCCAATATGCACCAACAGTTTTAGATGTTACTCATTCTTTACAACAGCCTAACCAATCTGCTGGAGTCACTGGAGGACGACCAGATATGATAGAAACTATTGCCAGAGCTGGCATTGTAAACAATGTTGATGGCTTATTTATTGAAACACACTTCGACCCTGCAAATGCTAAAAGTGATGGTGCCAATATGTTACATCTAGATAATTTAGAATCGTTATTAACTAACCTAGTTTCCATCAGAAAAATAATAAATAGTTTTAAATAATAGTATTTTAGTGATAATAATTTCACTAAAATTAATATGGAAAACAATAAACGAGGAGGAGATGCTCCAATACAATGTGAACTAGAAGCCAACAAAAATTACGCATGGTGTACATGTGGGCATAGTGACGACCAACCATTTTGTAACGGATCTCATAGAGCAGCAAAAGCAACACCTTCAATGGTTTTTAAAGTTGAAGAAGATAAAACTGCTTATTTATGTACATGCAAGCAAACTAAAAATCCACCTTATTGTGATGGTTCTCATAACTAGAATTTAGCTTACAAAACCAATTTACTTATTGTAAAACGATTTTCCTTTTTGCTTTTTTGCCTCCTCTAGGATAGCAATAAAAATGGCATCATCAATATCTTCTAAAGATTTATAGCGTATCGATTTAACCACTTTTCGGTTTTCGCTAACCAAGTATTCGTCAAATTTATATAGGTATGCCGAATGCCAAAAGCCAACATCCACAAATTGTTTTTTATGGCTTGCATTTAAATAACAAACAGGTGTTTCTCCCATGTAATAACATGGAATTCGCCATTTATACTTTAATTCAACTTCAGGAATAGTGTGTTCTATTATAACTTGAATATGCATTAAAATGGAACGGTATGGTTCGGGTTGATTTAGAATGTATTCTTCAGCTGGATTCATTGACTGTTTTTAACAATCATAAAATTAACAAAAATTTATAAGCCGAAATTGAATTAATTTTATTTACTTTGTATTTCAAAGTACTTTTATATGGAATCAAAAGATTATTTAAAAGACATTAGTGACATTAAAGATATGATGAATAAATCATCACGCTTTATTTCGCTTAGTGGTTTATCTGGAATTTTAGCTGGTGTTTATGCTTTAATTGGTGCTAGTATAGCATATTGGTTAGTTACAACCTACAGTAATGGCATACTAACTCTAGACGGTTGGGTTTTTAAAACCTGTTTATTTACGTTATTTATGGTAGCAGTTTTAAGTATTGTAACTGGAATAATCCTCACAACCATAAAGGCAAAAAAACATGACGCCAAAATATGGGATACAACATCAAGACGTTTAGTTTTTAATTTTTTAATACCGCTAATTGCTGGTGGTCTTTATATTTTAATCATTTTAAGCCAAGGAAAATATGGGCAGTCTGGTGGTTTAATGCTTATTTTTTATGGCCTTGCGTTGGTTAATGCCTCGAAATATAGTATTGGAGATATAAGATATTTAGGTTATGTTCAAATAATTCTTGGATTAATTGGAGCCTGGGAACCTGGTTATGGATTTTGGCTTTGGGTCTTAGGTTTTGGTATTATGCATATCATTTATGGAACTTGGATGTATCTTAAGTATGATAGAAAATAGTAAAAAGTCGCAGTCATGTTAATAAGCGTATTATGGAATATAAAAATATTATAAGAATCTTCATTACAGTATTTTTACTATTATTCACAAATTCATGCTATCTATTAAAAGAAAATGGTATTGAAATTGAAATTAAGAATAATAACGATTCACCAATTACTGACATAAAATTTTATACTTCTGAAAAATTAGATATTTTAGAATTTTCTAAACTCAAACCAAATGAAAGTTTCTCAAAATTTTTATCTATGAAGAAAAACACATCTGATGGTAGTTATATTTTGAGTTTTACTCGTGAAGATGGAAAAATTGAACATCTTAAAACTGGTTATTATACCAATGGAGGAGCTCTAGATAGATGGGTTAGATTTAATGTTGAAAAAGATACAACTCTCGTAAAATATAGTGGAATAGGTTATTAAAATTATAAAATTCCCTCCTTCGCGGGAATGATAAAAATGAGTATAATAAACAACATAAACAAACTATTTGACCATCGTATTAGACTGGGCATCATGTCCGTTCTAATGGTTAATGAATATGCTGATTTTAATATGTTGAAAGAACTTTTAGGAGCTACCGATGGTAATTTAGCTAGCCATACCAAAGCTCTAGAAAAAGCTGAATATATAACTGTAGAAAAGCAATTTATTGGTCGAAAACCAAACACCCGCTACTCTACTACAAAATTAGGTAGAATAGAATTTAAGAAACATATTAACGCCCTTGAAAAATTAATTAATAAACAATAACACTTTTTTTTAATCTTTTACTTTGTATTTCAAAGTACTTTAAAATAATAATAATGAAAAATATTTCGCTAATTATTGGAGCTTTTTTATTCAGTACACTTTTTTATAAACAGGACTTAGGTTTAAACTTATCTTTATTTAGTTTACTAACAATTATTGTATTAGTAATTCATAATAAAGATGCTTTTAAACACAGAAGAACAATAGCGTTTAGCTCTCTATATTTAATAACAGGGATAGCTATTTTCTTTTACAAATCTAACCTTTCAATTATTGCCAATTGTGTAGCTTTTGTCACGTTAATAGGTCATGTATCAGAACAAAAGTCATCAATTTATATAAATTGGTTAAATGGACTCTATACATTCATTGCTGCGTTTTTCCATCGCAATTTCAACATCATAGAAAATGAAGAAAAAGTAAAACTTAAAAAAAAGGTTGATTATGGACATTGGATAAAAGTTATTGGAATACCATCAATAGTGCTAGTCATTTTCATAAGTCTTTATAAAAATGGAAATCCTGTTTTTGCTGATATAATCTCAAAAATTGATTTCAGTTTTATCAATCTACAGTGGCTATTACTAGCTGCTTTAGGTTATTATTTACTTTATAATATTTCTAAACCAATTGAAGTAAATCCTGCTACAGAAATTGATCTAAATACAAGTAATATCTTAAAAAATAAAAGCCATATTAATATAGAAAGCGCAAAGAAAGAAAATCAGTTAGGAGTAATTTTAATAACACTTCTTAATCTACTTATCATCTTTTTTTTAATAACAGATATTACATATTTAATAACCATAAATGATTTAAGAGCCCCAACTATTTCCAATCAAGTTCATAATGGTATTAATGCACTAATAGCTTCTATTGTAATGGCAATATTAATTATTCTCGTTTTTTTTAGGGGAAATTTAAATTTTTATGAAGGCAATAAAAACTTGAAAAGACTAACCTATACATGGATTATTCTTAATGTTATATTAATAGTTAATATCGCAATTAAAGATGCTCAATATATCTATTATTTCGGTTTTACCTACAAACGTATTGGTGTTTTAGTTTATTTATTACTAACCATTATTGGCTTAATAACAACCGCTATTAAAGTAAACCAAATTAAAAATTTTTGGTACTTACTAAGGGTAAATACAGCCTCAGCTTTTACAATTTTAATAATGTCTAGCACTGTTAATTGGGACAATCATATCACATATTACAATCTTAATTATGCAAAATCAATTGATTTTAATTACATCATAAATTTATCAAACAACAACACATTTTTACTAAAATATTATAGTGATAATATGTTTTTAAAGGGTAAAAGAAAAGTTTTAATTGATAACAAATACAACAATTATTTAAGACAATTAAACAATACAGATTGGCAAGAATTAGGATATGATAATTTTAAATTAGAATAACTGATGATGAATCTTCCAAAAACAATTTTAAAAGCGATAATTCTAGCCACTACAATTTTCTGGTTAATTCTAACTGCTACTGAAGGTTTTAATGAAGAGAGAATATACCTTGTTTTTCTATCCTTAATACCAATTTCAATTTGTTGTTCACTCGTAATCGCATTAACCATTTCACCTTTTTTCTGGTTAAAAAAAAGTGGTGATAGTAACAGGTTAGTTTTCAAAAAATATTTTCCGTTTTACACCATTATAAGTTTCAGTCTATGCTTATATGGTACGTTACAAGACCCTCTAATTATCTGTTTTTATCTCTCCGCATTCTTTACCACAATGCAAACTTGGGTTTGGTTAGCCAAAGGCAATGAACAACAAAACAAACTTGAAGTATGAAGTATCGCAAAAAGCTTATAGAATATTTATTTGATAAATCTCAAAAAGTTTATACAAGCATGTTTAAAAAACATGAACCATGGGGTATTTATAAAGCAGAACTTCTTACTTATCCTGAAAATTCTCTGGGTAAACACCTTGGACTATTTTTAGATAAGAATGATTTTGAACTCATATCAAAAGTTGAACGCCATGACGCCTACCATACATTAACTGGTTATGGCACAAAAGTAGAAGATGAGATAGCACTTCAGTGCTTGTGCTTTGGTAATGGCAAAAGAAGTATTTATCTGTACGGAGCCATCATATTAGGTGTTATTATTTTACCCGATTATTATAAATACTATTACAAATCTTACTGCATTGGCAAAAATGCTAATTCATTTCACCATTTCGATTATAAGAAACTTTTGAAAATATCAATACACGAATTTCGAGAAACTATTTTCTCAAAACATCAAGTTAATTTAATACACATAAAACATGAACAAGTTTAAAAATACAATCATAAAAAGTTCTAAAAGAATACTGTTTTTATGCTTATTCATAATGATATATACTCTCATTATCAACTTTAAGATAAGTCACAAAGCAAAAGATTTTGTTTATGACGATTTATTAAAAGTTCCTAAAAACAAAGTAGGATTGGTTTTAGGAACAGGAAAACGAACATCTTATGGATCTATAAATTTGTATTACAAATATCGCTTAGAAGCGGCATTTTCATTATACAAGTCAGGCAAAATTCAATACATTTTAATAAGTGGAGATAACAGCAGAAAAGGTTACGATGAACCTACCGATTTTAAAAATGATTTAATAAAAAAAGGAGTTCCTGAAAACAAAATTTACTTAGACTATGCAGGTTTTAGAACATTAGATTCAATCGTTAGAGCAAATAAAATTTTTGGACTAAAATCGGTAACTATCATATCTCAAAAATTTCATAATGAAAGAGCTTTATATCTCTCAAAACATTTTAAGATTGATGCTGTAGCATTTAATGCTAAAGACGTTGATGGACGATATGGATTAAAAACTAAACTAAGAGAATATGTAGCACGCACAAAAGCTTCTCTAGATTTACTTTTTAAAGTTGAACCGAGATTTTTAGGTAAAAAAATAGAAATCGTATGAAATTACAAATCAATAAAAATTATTTTGCCTTTTCTGTAGTGTTACTGATTGCTGAAGTGTTAATAGCCGTTTATTTAAAAACAGGTTTTATAAGGCATACATTTGGAGATTACTTAGTAGTCATTTTACTATTCTGTCTCATAAAAAGTTTTACCAACACAAATTCATTCGTAATTGCTATTGGTGTGTTATGCTTTTCTTTTCTTATTGAATTTTTACAATTAGTAAATATTATTCAACTATTGAACTTTCAAAACAATCATTTAATAAAAATTATACTAGGAACCACATTCCAAATTACTGATTTGGTTGCTTACACAGTTGGTATTATTACAATTATAATTTTTGAATATAAAATTTACAAGTTATGGATTACATAAAAAACCTCTTTTTGTCCCGATTTAAAACCATTGCCCTAATAAGCATAGCAATGGTTTTAAGCATTTTTTTACTTATGATTAGAATGAAATTAAAGCATTCTTTTCACTTCCTGTTTTTAGTCTGGAATTTGTTTTTAGCAGTCATACCCTTTGCCATTACAAACTATTTATTGAGTTCCCCAAAGCTTAATAAAATAAGGTTTGCAGTTTGGTTTGGGGTTTGGCTGCTTTTTTTGCCAAATGCGCCATACATTATTACAGATTTAATTCATTTAACAGTTAGTTATGGCTCATATGTTTGGTTAGATATTCTGGTTGTTTCATCTTTTGCCATGAGTGGGTTACTTCTTTTCTACCTCTCATTTTTAGATATGAAAAACATACTTAAACCTCACCTTAAAAATCATTTTAATAAATACTTCTTTATTTTAATTATTTACTTATCAAGTTTTGGAGTCTTTCTAGGGCGCTTTCTTCGCTATAATTCGTGGGAAATTTTAAGTAATCCTAAATATTTATTTATCGATATTCTAAACATCATTACAAGACCACTAGCCTATAAAGAAGCGTGGTTATTCACCATTATATTTGGTTTGTTTTTACATGCTGGCTTATGGATTTTTAATCAATTTAGCTTTAGTGCTAATTTAAAACCAGATTCAGAATAAACTAAAACAAAAAACCACTAAAAGTATATTTTAGTGGTTTTTTTGTTTATTAAGTATTTGTGAGTGATTTATTCGTTTAAATAGTTCATTATTCCACTATAGTCTCCATAACCTTGCTGGTAGATGATTTTTCCATTCTCATCAAAATCCAAAGAATTATAGACTTTAATAGTTCCAGACTTAGCTTCCGTGGAATCTGTGGCAGGTAAAGTAACCTCCCAAGCACCGTAATAACGAACTGAGCCATCTGGTAAATTTGTATCTGCATTAACCCCTTGTAAAAGCTGAGGAGGGTTGGGAGAAAATTTAAAATCGTACCTTTCTAAAAATTGCTTATCCATAGCTTTTGATTCTTCACTAAGAATCATTATTGTGTCAACCTCTGCACCAAAAAAAGTATTTAAACCTACTGCGTTTTCAGCAAAAATAGAGTAATCAAGTGTTTCATTTTCCCAATCTGAAATCGATTTTAAAACTGTTTTGGAGTTTTTTGCAAATAAGTCATTAGCTGAATTATCTTCTTTTGGCTCTGCTTTGCAACTAGCAAAAAGTAATACTAAGCATAGCATTGAATACATAATTTTCATGATAATATAATTTTAGTTTGTTAATTAGTAACTAAATATAATGTATTTATCTGAAAATAAATCTATTAGCCAGCGTTTTATTCAATTCCTTTTACATAATCTTCTAAGTATGAAAAATTACTTGTAAGTTTTCCGTTTTCTGTAATTTTAGCACGTTTTAAAATACCATCCTTATCATGGTTAAAAAAAGCAGGAATTACGTGTTTTAAAAACATATCTCCAAAACCTTCACTAGCATCTTGTGGAAGTTCGCAAGGGAGGTTATCTACAGCCATAACGGTTATAGCATTTTCATTTTTATAGTTAACTTCAGACTCTGTTTGTGGGTCGTAACCATAAATAGGGTCTGCAATGGTTGAAGCTCTCAACGTTGTTGCTACTGGCCCATCTACATCACAACTTATATCAGCAACTACTTTAATATTAAAATCTGACGATTTTACGTCGTTTCTGGTGTATAAATATGGCGCACCATCACCGTAGAAATGACCAGCAATATAATAATCAGTTACTTTAGCAAAACGCATAAAGTTTGACTCGTATTTTTCAGGGTGATTGAAGAAATCAAAAACATCATTTACTTCAGTTCCATCCAATCTTTTATTATAATCTAATACATCAATTTTACAATACACTGGTTCATCAAAAGTATTGTTTAAATAATTTTCAACTGAAACCGATTTGATATTAATAGCATCCAGCATTTCCTTTGAGCCATTAGACACTTTACCACTACCAGTAAGCAATATTTTAATATTTGGTAATTCTAAGCCGTTTAATTCTTTTATTAATGCTGCTTGATTTGGCAACGGACCCGCCTTAGGTAAATTCCATGAATTATATTTTAGTCCCCAAGCTCTAAAACCGTTGTAAGCGCCTACAATACCTGCATAACGACCAAAACCTATTAGCCTAAACCCCTTTTCACTTACAATAGTCTCATGGTCATATAACTCAATATTATTTTTTAAAATAGCTTGTAATAGTTTTCTATTATATGGCTGTTTTTTTATAGTATGCGAAAAGAAAAAGTATTTTTTATTAGGAATTAATGCATCAATAGGCACTTCTTTTACACCTATCAAAACATCACAGTCGTCTACGTTCTCTAATACTTCAAAACCTGCTTCACGATATGCCTTATCAGGAAACACTCTAATATCTGATGATTCTACCTTAAAAACTGCATCAGAAAATTGTTTTTTAGCTTCAACTAATTTTGATGGTGAAAACACCACACGACGGTCTGGTGGATTTTTGCGTTCTTTGATGATGGCAAACTTCATATTTTTATGGAATAATTTTTGCTCTAAATTAGTTGGATTTACCTTGATTTACAAAGTTTTTGGTAAATTTGCCGTCCGCGTTAGGATTGAAGGATATGTTTTAGCTCCTCTAAAAAGTGAGTATTAATAATCTACCCCCTTTGTGGTTTAACCCTAACACAGATTAATAATGGGGTCGACTGGTTTTGACAGCGAGATTAATTGAACGGTAAGCACGTCGTGTAATGGCATTGAAACACGTTAAAGGCTAGACCAAATTTTAAACGGCGAGAATAACTACGCTTTAGCTGCATAATTCGAATTATAGTAGAATTAGCCTAGGTACACAAGGTGTACAAGCTTTATGTCTCCGGAAAGCTTTGATTGACGGCGTTCCATTTTGAGGCATCGTAAATGTCAATATAGATTGGGTAGCGCTTTGATGCCCTTTTGAAACTAAAGAAGATAAGTTGTAAGTAGGTTGTCTTTAACCAGCTTATAATCGAAAACCCAAGAAAAGAATAAACGTGTAGAAAGCTCTTTGGTTACTTGTTTGGACGAGAGTTCGATTCTCTCCGACTCCACAAAAAAACACCCAAAAGATATACCTTTTGGGTGTTTTTATATAAAACTTAGTCTGTTAATGTTTTAACTAACTTGTTTACTTTTCATTTTTTCTAGAAGTTGGAGTTCAAATTGAATTTCTTTTTTACGCTCGTTAAACTTTCTAACTTTTTCATCTATGAGTTTTTGCTTTTTTAAGCTTTCTTCTCTCCTCATCTCTTCCTTTAAAACCAATCTTTTAGCCTCTCTTTTTTGTTTTATTTTCACAAGAGCAACTGATAGATATGCATAGCCATACATACTTAAAAAAAGTAAGGCTATTATTCCTAATATTAAAAAACCGTTTTCCATTAACTTTATAGGGATTAATTATTTATATATTTAAAATCTATTAAGAGTCTACTAATATTGTATAAATGTAAAAAAAAGTATGGCTTTATTAATAATAAAAAAGTTGAAGTACTAAAAAATAAGATAAAAGTAAAAAAGCCTTTACATAATGAAGAATTTGTAAAGACTTTTTAAAATTTTACAACTAAATGGATAAAACCTATTTACCGCTCATATATGCGTTGTAGGACCACATTTCATCCCATGTATTTGAAAATAAGCGGTCTCCCAAATCTAAAAAAGCTTCCCATTTACCTTTTCCATGCACTTTCTCGAAAGTTCCCTTAAAATCATTATCATCATCCATTTCTGTCCAATTCTTCATAAACCCAACAGTTGCCAAATGCCTGCCTAAATCTCCTTGTCTAAATTCGTTCCAATAAACACCCCATGGATTTTCACCATCCATGGCTTTAATTGTAGAACTTACCATTTCTAAGAAAACTCCAACTGAAGAAGCAGATTCTCCTTTTTCTATTTCATGGTAACGAATAAACTGCAATGGATAAGTATCATTTTTTCCTTCTAGCATAGAAGTATTGGATAGTTTGTCATCTTGTTTCCAATATTCAATACTATGCATTTTTTTAATATGAGACATCACGTTATCTCTCCAATCTTCATCATGCCCTCCTTCACTTGGGCGTGAATCATTATGTTTAAACATCATTGGTCCCATCATCCAAATAATATTACCAGAATGTGGTCCTGATATTATATTATAAACGGTTGCGTTGTAGGCTCCTTCTTTGTGATATTTTGCATTATGTGCTCGCATATTATCGCTCAACACTTTTAATTTAGCATTGTTTGGGGTTAGCATAATACTTTCCCACATGGCATAATCTTTTGAATCTTCTTGAGCATTCAAATTAACATTGGCACTTAAAAAAAATAGCACCAAAAACGGTAAAAAAATTGATTTTTTAATCATAATTAAAATAATTTGGTTGGTTAGTTAGGCCATATAACTTTTATACAGCAATTGCTAAAAAATAACTAGGGGGAGAATTTTAATTATAAACTAAATGCATTTTATATAGGTATACATTTAGGAGAGTTCTTGATTTAGAGACCTCAACTTACAATTTTTTTTTGATTATTAAAAAAACTATTAGTAAAACTGCTTGTATTGTAAGAAAAGAAGATTATTGAATATGTATATACTTACTTTTTGTTGGTTTTAAATCCTTTATCCTTCCAATTTAAAATACCGCCTTCTAGTTCGTATATGTTAGTAAATCCAGCATTTAGAAATTTAGTTATACTTTTTCCGCTGCGTTTACCAGAACGACAATAAATAAAAACTGGTTGTTCTTTGTCTAATTCTTCAATAAGAGTAGAAAAATCTTCAGCGAAATAGTTTTTATTTTGGGCATTTACAATATGCTCTAAATTAAATTCTTTAGGTGTTCTAACATCAATAAGCTGAGGATTACTTTTAAGAAATTGATTAAACTCTTTTGGTTTAAGTTGTATGACTTTATCGTTTTTAGTTTGGCAACTAAAAACTGAAATACATACAACTAAAAGAACAGAAATTAATGATGGCTTCATAGAACGTTATTTTAAGTCAACTACATCCCCTGTCCATTCTAGCATACCACCTTCTAGATTATAGGCATTCTCAAAACCTAATTGTTCCATTATGGCACAGGCTTGACCACTTCTGTTACCTGAACGACAATACACATAATAATTTTTGCTTTTATCTAGATCTTCAATTTCATTAATGAATTCTTGTCCTTTATAAATATCTATATGGATAGCATTTGGTATAATGCCATCTTCAACTTCAGCATCTGTTCTAACATCTAATACCACAGCATTATCATCAGCGGCTAACTTTTCTGTCCATTCTTCTTGAGTTAAATCTTCCATATTTTAAATATTTTTATTTATTACAAATCTAGTATAAGTAAATTTATAGACGAAAAAAAATCTGAAGTATTACACCTCAGATTTTTTTATGAACTTTAATAACTAATATATTTTAAACCTTAATTGAACAACCTATAGCTTTCGTTTCTTTTTCTTTAACCATTTTGCCATTAAGCATAGCGTCAACAGCTTCTTCTACATATTTTGTTGTTACTGCATTGGGGTCTTTGTAATTGTCATCAATTGCTCCAATATATTCAACTATGTTTAATCCGTCTCCCTTTTGTAAAACAAAGACATGAGGTGTTTTTGTTGCTCCAAATTTAGGATATACTTCTTGCTTTTCGTCTATTAAATAAGGAAACGTAAAACCCTTTTCTTCGGCTCTTTTCTTCATTTCGGGTAAAGCATCTCCAGGTTTTACATCAGTATTATTTGGCATAATAGCAATTACAGGATATCCCTTTTGAGCATATTTCTCATTCAGAGCCTGAATCCTATCCTCATACATAACCGCATAAGGGCAAGTATTACAAGTAAATATTACTATAAAACCCTTAGCATCTTTATAGTCTGCTAAAGAAACCATTTTCCCATCTATATTTTTTAGTGAAAAATCTTCGGCTACATCACCAATTTTATATCCTCCATCAACAATAGTATTTGCTGTAAATGCGCTAATAAATAAAACCAAAAAGGCTATTGACATTAATTTAGTTGATTTTTTCATAATTTATTTAATTTAAAAATTGTTTTACTTCTTTCTCTAACTCTTCATAATTGAACGACTGCTCATAAAACTTACTTTTATCATTTTTGTAAATAATGGTTGCAGGGATTGATCCAGACCAGGCTTCACTTATTTTAGGAATCCAGGTATTCATATCAACATCGTCTAATGCAATTACTTTTGATGCTAATTTTCTTTCTTTCATAAATGGTTTTAATTTTTTATCGTAAAGGTGAGGAAAATCTAAACTCACTAATATAACCTCAACATTTTTATTTTTGTATTGTGCATTTAGCTCTTCAAAATAAGGCAACTCTTTTACACAAGGTGCGCACCAAGTGGCCCAAAAATTAACAACATAAACTTTGTTATCTTTCTTTTTTAAAAACTTTTCAAAGCCAGTGAAATCATATATTTCAAGTTCAATATCACCAGTACTTACTTCTTTTTCAGAAACTACTTCTAAGTTTTCTTTTAACACTTCGGTAGTTTTACTGTTTTTCTTGCAACTTGTTACTAGAAGAATAACAATAAATAATAGTTTTAATTTCATAAGTATAAAATTAATTAATAGTTCTTTGCATTTCTTATAGTTTAACAAACTTTTATATAAAAATTGTTTTAAAGTTTTGTGTATAATTATTTTCATGTCTATATTTGAACCAATAAAAAAATAATAATGAAAACAATTTTAAATAATACTTGGTGGTGGTGCTTTCGAAACTAATCTTCGTGAAGTAAAATCCTAGTATATTTAAAAATTAAAATATTCAAAAGGCTTGTCATTCACGACAAGCCTTTTTTACATTAAATAAAGTCTTTTCCGCGAAGGTGGAAATTTATAAAAACATAATGTATAAAGACGAAACGTTTTATGTATATATGATATCAAATAGAAAAAATGGCATCATATATATTGGAATGACAGGAAACATTAAACAAAGAATAATCCAATACAAAAAGAAATACACCAGAGGCTTTGCAAATAAATATGAACTAGATGTACTAGTATATTTTGAAAAATTTGAAATCGCAACTGATGCTATAAAAAGAGAAAAACAATTAAAGAAATGGAATAGACAATGGAAAATAAATCTTATTAACGATTTAAATCCTGACTGGAATGATTTATCCAACTTCTTTATATAAAAGAAATTTGAGCAAAATATTTCCGCCTTCGCGGAAAAGATAACGACTGATTTTATGAAAAAATACAGCCTATATACACATCACAAACGCATCTTAACTGATACGATTACACCTGTTACTGTTTATTATAAGATACGTGACAAATACCCCAATAGTATTCTTTTAGAAAGTGGTGATTATCATAAAAGTCAAAAAAACTTCTCATACATCTGCTTTAATCCAATTGCTTCAATAAAAGTAGAGAATGAGATTATTTCTGAAACTTTCCCAGATGGAAGCTCAACCGAGTTACAGATTACAAAAGACGTTAATGTGGTTGATGAAATTTACAATTTTACAAAACGATTTAACACTAAATCTGAAGAGAATTTTAAGTTTATAAACAACGGAATATTTGGTTATACTGCTTATGATGCAGTACGGTATTTTGAAGATATTAAAATAAGCAAGAAAGACGATTCTGTAGTCATTCCAGACATGTATTATGCGGTTTACCAAAACATCATAGCCATCAATCACTTTAAAAACGAAGCCTATATTTTTGCGCATTGTTTTGAAGGTGTTGAAAATAACATAGATGAAATTGACAAACTCATCAATGTTCAAAATTTTGCTTCTTATAAGTTTAACTGTAAAGGCGATATAAAATCTAATTTAACTGATGATGAATTTAGAGAGCACGTTGAAGTAGCCAGAAAACATTGTCAACGTGGAGATGTTTTTCAACTAGTATTATCAAGACGTTTTTCTCAAGAATTTACTGGAGACGAATTTAATATTTACCGTGCCCTTAGAAGTATAAACCCATCGCCTTACTTATTTTATTTCGATTATGGCGATTTTAAAATCTTTGGAAGCTCGCCAGAAGCACAACTGATAGTGGAAGATGGTTTAGCAGAAATCCATCCCATAGCCGGAACATATAAAAGAACCGGAGATTATGAAAAAGATGAAATTTTAGCTGAAAATTTAAAAAATGACGATAAAGAAAATGCTGAACATGTAATGCTTGTTGATTTGGCTAGAAACGATTTAAGTCGCCACGGCAGCCAAGTAAAAGTTGAAACCTATCGCGAAGTTCAATTTTTCTCTCACGTTATACACTTGGTAAGTAAAGTGACGGGACAAAAACATGAATCAACCTCAACTATGCAAGTAGTGGCAGATACATTTCCTGCAGGAACATTAAGCGGCGCTCCAAAACATAGAGCGATGCAACTTATTGAAGATTACGAAAAAACAAGTCGCGCTTTTTATGGTGGAGCCATTGGCTTTATGGATTTCGATGGTAACTTTAACCACGCAATAATGATTCGTACTTTTTTAAGTAAAGATTACAAACTCAATTGGCAAGCAGGCGCAGGTTTGGTATCAAAATCAAATCAAGAAAACGAGTTACAGGAAGTTTACAATAAATTAGGAGCATTAACTAAAGCTATTAAATTAGCAGAAGATATTTGAGTTAGGAGTTAGGAAGATTAGAAAAATATAAAAGAAAATAGTAGAAAGTCAACACCCCGAGTTCGGACAAAGTCCGAATCATCAATCTGCAGAAATAGTGAGCGAAGAAACGTAATCGCGATGCGCAGCATCAAGCGTGAAGTTTCGAAAGCGAATGGTGCTTTAGCAATTTCCTCAGATTGATTTGATTTTTTGGTTCGTTTTGTATCAAGACAAAATGAACAGAAATAAAAAAGAGATTAACTAAAATAGATTCCTGTCTACTCAGGAATGACAAAGAGATGAAAAAAGTATTAGTTATTGATAATTACGACAGTTTTACATATAATCTTGTTCATTATTTAGAAGATTTAAACTGTGACGTTACCGTAGTAAGAAACGACAAATTAGCTTTAGAAGATGTTGAACCTTTTGATAAGATTGTGTTATCGCCGGGTCCTGGAATTCCTGATGAAGCTGGATTATTAAAGCCTATTATCGAAAAATATGCAGCTACTAAAAGTATTTTTGGTGTGTGTTTAGGCCAACAAGCCATTAGCGAAGTTTTTGGAGGCTCACTAATAAACCTGGATGAAGTTTATCATGGTGTAGCTACCAATGTTACCATTAGCGTAGATGATGAATATATTTTTAAAGGTTTAGATAAAAATATTGAAGTGGGACGTTATCATTCTTGGGTTGTAAACGCAAAATTACCCGATAGCTTAGAA
This sequence comes from Algibacter aquimarinus, assembly GCF_039543265.1. Taxonomy (NCBI): domain Bacteria; kingdom Pseudomonadati; phylum Bacteroidota; class Flavobacteriia; order Flavobacteriales; family Flavobacteriaceae; genus Algibacter; species Algibacter aquimarinus. Next base: position 515,544 of record NZ_BAABJK010000002.1, read on the forward strand.
GCGACTTCTTTTGATTCTAATGGACAAGTGATGTCTTTAAGACACAAAGAATATGATGTTAGAGGTGTGCAATACCACCCTGAATCTGTTTTAACACCAGATGGGAAAAAGATTTTAGAAAATTGGGTCAATAATTAGACTAACAGATACGAGATTTGAGATACTAGACTATAGATTATGAATAACTATAAAGAATTGAAAGTTTGGCAAAAATCAATGGAACTTGCAGAAGAAGTTTATAAAATAACTTCAAACTTCCCAAAAGAAGAAAAATTTGGTTTAATAAGTCAAATTAGAAGATCTGCTATTTCAATTCCTTCAAATATAGCTGAAGGAGCTGGTCGAAATTCTAATAAAGAATTTAGAAACTTTTTAGGTATAGCTAATGGCTCTTCTAATGAGTTGAACACCCAACTCATACTTTCAATAAAAATCGGTTTTATTCAAGAAAATAATTTAGAATTAGCATTTAGTTTAATGAATGAAGTTCAGAAGATGTTATTCTCATTAATTAACAAATTCTCAAATCTATAATCTCTGGTCTAAAATCTAAAATCAATGAAAGATATACTTAACAGATTAATTAATCACGAAACCATCTCAACTGAAGAGGCTAAACAGGTTATTGTTAACATATCAAATGATATGTATAACCCAAGCCAAATCGCATGCTTCCTATCTGTTTATATGATGCGAAGCATTACAATAGAAGAACTAACGGGGTTTAGAAATGCTCTTTTAGAACTTTGCGTTTCCATAAATCTTAGCGATTTTAATGCTATTGATATTGTTGGTACAGGTGGTGATGGTAAAAACACATTTAACATCTCTACGCTTTCATCATTTATTACTGCAGGTGCCGGTGTTAATGTATCTAAACATGGTAATTATGGTGTGTCATCAACATCAGGATCATCTAATGTGATGGAAAATTTAGGTGTTAAATTTTCAAACGATGAAGATTTTTTAAAACGCTGTTTAGATGAAGCTGGAATTTGCATATTACACGCACCATTGTTTCATCCAGCTATGAAAAATGTTGCTCCTATACGAAGAGAATTAGGTGTTAAAACTTTTTTTAACATGTTAGGCCCATTAGTAAACCCTTCATTTCCAAAAAACCATGTCCTTGGAGTTTTCAATTTAGAAGTTTTAAGGCTTTATAGTTTTTTACATCAAAATTCTGGACATAATTACAATATTGTTTATGCCTTAGATGGTTACGATGAAATCTCATTAACTGGAAAAGCTAAAATTGTTTCCAATCATACAGAAAAATTATTTTCGCCTGAAGATTTAGGCGTTTCAAAAATTAAACAAGATGCTATTTTTGGAGGAGATACTGTAGAAGATGCTGCCAAGATATTTCTTAATATTATTAACGGAAAAGGAACAGAAGCGCAGAATAATGTAGTTTGTGCCAATGCTGGTTTAGCCATTGCAACTAGCAAGCAAATTTCGCATCAAGAAGGTTTTGAATTAGCAAAAGAATCATTGTTTTCTGGTAATGCAAAAACAAGTTTAAATAAATTGATTGAGTTGAGTAAATAATGAACATTCTAGATAAAATAACATTAGATAAACGTAAGGAAGTAGCTTTAAGAAAAGGCTTAATTCCAGTTTCTCAATTGGAACAGTCTATTCTATTTGAAAGACAAACCGTTTCACTATCTAATAACTTACGAAACAGCAAATCAGGAATTATTGCAGAACATAAAAGACGATCTCCGTCAAAGGCCGTAATCAACAACACACTAAACGTTCAAGATGTTGCAAAAGGTTATGAAGACGCAGGTGTTTGCGGTATGTCTGTTTTAACTGATGGTAAATATTTTGGCGGTTCTCTTGATGATTTACTAACGGCAAGAGCCAGTTGTAATCTACCTTTACTACGTAAAGAGTTCATCATAGACGAATACCAATTATTAGAAGCCAAAGCTTACGGAGCTGATGTCATTCTTTTAATCGCGGCCATACTAACTAGAGATGAAATCAAACAGTTTTCAGAATTTGCTAAAAGCTTGAATTTAGATGTACTTTTAGAGGTTCATAACGAAGAAGAATTACACAAATCGGTGATGCCTAGTTTAAATATGCTAGGAGTAAACAATAGAAACTTAAAAACCTTTGAGGTTAGCTTAGAAACAAGTAAAAGTTTGAGCAACCTTATTCCAAATGATTTTGTAAAAGTATCAGAAAGTGGTATAAGTAATATTGAAGCTATAAAAGCATTACAACCTTATGGTTATCAAGGTTTTTTAATTGGTGAAAATTTCATGAAAACTGATAATCCAGGAGCAAGTGCAACAGAATTTATCAAAAATTTAGAGTTATGAAAATAAAAATTTGCGGCATGAAATATCAAGATAATATTGAACAAGTTGCTGCATTGCAACCTGATTATCTTGGTTTTATTTTCTATGAAAAAACACCCAGACATTTTGATACAAAAATCCCTGAAATTTCAAATAATATAAAAAAAGTTGGTGTTTTTGTAAATGAAGATGCAACTAGAGTAATAAAAAAAGTAAATGAATTCAACTTAGATGCAATTCAACTGCATGGCGAAGAAGAACCATATTATTGTAGCATTTTAAAATCCACTAAGTTATTTAATAAGCCAGTTAAAATAATAAAGGTATTCTCTATTAAAGACAAATTTAATTTTGATGTTTTAGAGCCATTCGAAAATGTTTGCGATTACTTTTTATTTGATACCAAAGGTAAGTTACCTGGGGGTAATGGTTACACATTTAATTGGAGTGTTTTAAATAACTACCCATCAACAAAGCCTTTCTTTTTAAGTGGTGGTATTGGATTAGATCAAATAGAAGACATTAAAAAATTTAAAGAAAGTGAAGCATCAAAATACTGTTATGCTGTAGATGTAAATAGTAAATTTGAAACAGAACCTGGATTAAAAAACAGTTCAATTTTAAGAGAATTCATTAATAAATTGAATAACAGAAAAACAATGAATTACAACGTAGATGAAAAAGGATATTATGGTGAATTTGGGGGTGCATTCATCCCTGAAATGCTTTATCCAAATGTAGAAGAGTTACGGCAGAATTACTTGAAAGTTATGGCTGAACCTGATTTTCAAACAGAATTCGACCAACTATTAAAAGATTATGTTGGGCGTCCATCTCCATTATACTTTGCTAAACGTCTTTCAGAAAAATACAACACCAAAATATATTTAAAAAGGGAAGATTTAAACCACACTGGCGCTCACAAAATAAATAATACAATCGGTCAGATTTTAATGGCACAACGTTTAGGCAAAACCAGAATTATTGCAGAAACAGGTGCAGGACAGCATGGTGTTGCAACTGCTACTGTTTGTGCCTTAATGGGACTTGAATGTATCGTATATATGGGTGAAATTGATATCGCTCGTCAAGCTCCAAATGTAGCTAGGATGAAAATGTTAGGTGCTACAGTAATTCCTGCACTATCTGGAAGTAGAACATTAAAAGATGCTACAAACGAAGCTATTCGCGATTGGATTAATAATCCTGTAGACACACATTACATTATTGGTTCTGCTATTGGTCCGCACCCTTATCCAGATATGGTTACGCGTTTTCAGGCAGTAATTTCTGAGGAAATTAAATGGCAACTTAAAGAACAAGAAGGTAGAGAAAACCCTGATTATGTTGTAGCTTGTATAGGTGGTGGTAGTAATGCAGCGGGTACATATTATCACTATTTACACGAACCAGACGTTGGTATTATTGCTGTAGAAGCTGCTGGTTTAGGTGTAGATTCTGGTGAAAGTGCTGCAACTTCCGTTTTAGGGAAAGAAGGTATTATCCATGGTTGTAAAACCCTTTTAATGCAAACTAATGACGGACAAATTACTGAGCCTTATTCTATCTCGGCAGGTTTAGATTATCCAGGGGTTGGTCCTATGCATGCCCATTTATCTAAAACTGGGCGAGCAGAATTCATGTCCATTACAGATAGTGATGCCATGGAAGCTGGCTTAGAATTATCAAAATTAGAGGGCATCATTCCAGCAATTGAAACCTCACATGCATTAGCTATTTTTGGGCAACGAGAGTTTAAAGAAGATGATGTTGTAGTTGTAAGTTTATCAGGTAGAGGTGATAAAGATTTAGAAAATTATATTGAATATTTCAAAATATAAGTTGTGAATAGAATAAATCAAAAATTAAAAGAAGACAAAAAATTACTGTCTATATATTTTACAGCAGGTTACCCTAATCTTAATGATACCGTTTCAATTATCAAAGATTTAGAAAAAAATGGCGTTGATATGATTGAAATTGGGTTACCCTTTAGTGACCCTTTAGCGGACGGACCAACTATTCAAGATAGCTCAACAGCGGCTTTAAAAAATGGGATGACTACCGAAATTTTGTTTGAGCAATTGAAGGGAATTCGTGAGACAGTTTCTATTCCGTTGATTATTATGGGGTATTTCAACCCGATGTTTCAATATGGAATTGAGTCATTTTGTAAAAAATGTCAAGAATTAGGGATTGATGGGTTGATAATTCCAGATTTACCGGTTGATGTTTATCACAATGAATACCAAGCTATTTTTGAAAAATACGGACTTATAAACGTATTTTTAATTACACCACAAACGAGCGATGAACGTATTAGATATATCGATTCGGTTTCAAACGGGTTTATTTATATGGTAAGTAGCGCAAGTACCACAGGAGCTAAAACTGGTTTTGGTGAAGAGCAAACTGCATATTTTGAGCGTATTGGAAAAATGAATTTAAAAAATCCGCAGGTAATTGGTTTTGGAATTAGTAACAACGAAACATTTACACAAGCAACAAAATATGCTAAAGGTGCTATTATTGGTAGTGCATTTGTAAAGCATGTTACTCATGAAGGTGTAAACAGTATTAATAAATTTGTAGACGCTATTTTAAACTAATGCCTTTAAACATTGTTTTAATAGAACCCGAAATACCTAATAATACAGGAAACATTGGACGTTTAGCTTTAGCGTCAGGTTCTCATTTACACCTTGTAAAGCCTTTTGGATTTGAAATTGATGATACTCGACTAAAACGTGCAGGTTTAGATTATTGGCAACATCTATCCGTAACTTATTACGAAAATATAGATGAATTTTTCAGTATAAATAAAGACAAAAATATGGCTTTCCTTTCTAGTCATGGCTCCAAAAACCACTGGGATATTCCGTTTGAAGATGATATGTTTTTAATCTTCGGTAAAGAATCTGTTGGCTTACCAAAAAAACTAATTAATGAAAATAATGATAAGCTTTACAAAATACCTTTATACTCAAACAAGGTAAGAAGCTTGAATCTTGCAAATGCAGTTGGCATAATAACATTTGAAGGTTTAAGAAACTTACAAGACTAATAAACCTTTACCCTTAAATAAATATTTTATTTTAATACCTTTGGTAAAGACCTAATAATAAGATTATAGTCTCATTCCCAATACTCAACATTTATGAAAAACATTCATTTATCTATTCTACTTTTATTTGTTTTATCAACTCTTAGCGCTCAAAGTAGAATTATAGAAAGTATTTCTATGGAAAGTGAATTGCTTAAAGATTCTATTAAATACTCTGTTTATTTGCCTGAAGGTTTTGAAAATTCTAAAGACAAATTTCCTGTTGTATACCTACTAAATGGTTTTACTGGCAACGAAACCAATTGGCACAGAATTGGATTACTACAGGCCATTGCTGATGAACTTATAAGAGGTAATAAAATTGAACCCATGGTAATTATAATGCCAGATGGTGATGATAGGTTGTATATGAATAAAGATGACGGCACTTACCCTTATGAAGATATGCTAATAACTGAATTTCTTCCTTTTGTAGAAAATAAATACCATATTAAAGGAGATAAACAACATAGAGGAATTAGCGGTCTTTCTATGGGAGGTGCAGGAAGTTTAAGGCTTGCTTTAAAATATCATAATTTATTTGGCGCTTGCGCTGCATATAGTTCTGGAATACTAACAGATGAAGAAATTGTAAATGCACCTCAAAAGAATTTTGATAATTATTTTGCCAGAATATCACCCAGGACAGTTGGAGTTCAAGGAAAAAAAAGACTTACTGATGCAATAAAAGAGTATAATATATTCAGCCTTATCCAAACTAAAGACGTAAATGAATTGAAAACAGTTAATATCTATTTTGATTGTGGTGATGATGATTTTTTAGCAATAGGTAATTCAATGTTACATATAGAAATGTTGAAAAAGAAAATACCTCATGAATATAGAGTAAGAGATGGTGCTCACACTTGGAATTTCTGGGTAGATTCTTTACCTCATGGTTTAGAATTTATTAGTGATTCAATGCGAAAATAAAACTGAAACTAAACCTTTTAAGAAATAAAAAGTCTAAACAAATATTAACAATTTAACTCATATTATTTATGAAAACTTCAAGTTTTAAAATAGGAATACTAGCTCTAGCTTTATTTGCTTTTTCAACCATTCAAGCTCAAGAAAAAAAAGAACCAAACTTTGAAAAAATGTTAAAAAGGTTTGATGCCGATAACAATGGCTCTATTTCTTTGGAAGAATTTAAATCTGCAAAAAGAAAAAAAGAAGTTCCAGCAGAACGATTAGAGAAAAACTATGCAAGATTGGATACCAATAATGATGGCGCATTAACATTAGCTGAATTGAAAGAAAATTGGATTAAAAGAAAAGAAAAGAATAAGAAAAAGCAAGATCAGTTTTAATTTATATAAAATAAGGCTTAAGTATATTACTTGAGCCTTTTTTAGTTAATTAATATCTTGTTTTAAAAACAAAATGAAATCTGTGTAATCAGAATCTGAAATACAATTTACCAAAAGCCATAGAGGATAAAAGATTTAAGCATACTTAATAACAAATTAGGTATGGTAGATTTCAAATTACACTTTAAACTATTAAAAAAGCCAAAATAAATGTCTCCAAGAGTCTTTATTTAGAATATGATTTAGGTGATGCTGGGAGAGGGAAACGTGAAATTACCGTTGACAATAAAATTGTTTTAAATGCGATGAAAAAAGACTTAGATTCAGTAAAACGAATCTGGGAAGAATCTTAACTGTTGTTTTTTAACATATTCAAATACATCTTTTCAACCTTTGTTCTTGCCCAAGGAGTACGTCTCAAAAACTTCAAACTAGATTTTATCGATGGGTTATCTGTAAAACACCTAATTTTTATAGTATACCCCATATATTCCCAACCATAATGAGCAACTAATTCATTAATGATTTGTTCAAGTTTTACTCCATGTAAGGGATTATTAGGTTGCGATTCCACTTATAAGATTCTTAATTTTAACTGCCTTTTCAAAATGGTCTAGCTTATGTGTTTTTATCCACCATGTAGCAGCTTCCATGAATAATTCAGGATTATCATTTTTATTCTTAAAAAACGCATAAAAGGAAACGCTAACGTTTTCACCTTTATCTGCTATTTTCTTATTACAAACATCTATAATCTTATTTTTTAAAGCGTCTTGCATAACCTTTAACTGCGTCTATCGTTTCGTTGTCTAGAATTATTTTTATTATTTCTACTTCTGTTATTTCTATTACTTCCAGGTTTGTTAGAATTAGAATTTCTCGGTTTATTTCGTCGCTGTCTATTCTGTCCCGGTTTAATGGGTTCAGTAGATGCATTTGGGTCGGGTTCAAAACCTTCTACAATTTCTACTTCAATCTTTTCTCCTATTAATTTTTCAATATTTCTTAAAAAAGACGTTTCATCTGCACTTACTAAAGATATTGCTTGTCCGTTAGCTCCTGCTCTACCCGTTCTTCCAATTCTATGCACATAATCTTCAGATATGTTTGGCAATTCAAAATTAATAACATGAGGCAATAAAGGAATATCTAATCCTCTTGCGGCAATATCAGTGGCCACTAGTACACGTACACGTCCATTTTTAAAACCTGATAAAGCTTTAGTTCTAGCACCTTGACTTTTATTACCATGTATTGCAGCAGCTGAGATACCAGATTTTGCCATTTTCTCGCAAAGTTTATTTGCTCCATGTTTAGTTCTTGTAAACACCAAAACTTGTTTCCAATTACCATCAGAAATTAACTTAATAATTAATCCTGTTTTTTTGGCTTTTGCAACCCGATATGCTTTTTGAGAAATTGCTTCAACAGTTGTATTTTCTGGTGTTGCCTCAACTTGTATAGGATGGTTTAAAATACCATGTGCTAGCTTTTTTATATCTTTTGAAAAGGTTGCCGAAAACATCAAGTTTTGTCGTTTATTAGGCATAGAATCAATAACCTTTTGAATGTCTCTTAAAAAGCCCATATCCAACATTCTATCGGCTTCATCTAGAACAAAAATCTCGACGCGTTTTAAGGATAATAAACCTTGACTCTGTAAATCTAACAAACGTCCTGGAGTAGCTACTAAAACATCAACACCTCTTCGAATTGTTGCTGCCTGAGGTTTTTGATTAACACCTCCAAAAATAACGGCACTTCTCAAGTTTAAAAATTCACTATATTCTCTAACATTGGCGTAAACTTGTGCCGCTAGTTCTCGAGTTGGAGTTAATATTAACGCACGGATAGGTCTATATTTTTCTTTCGGATTTTCAGAAAGAATATGTAAAAGTGGTAATGTAAAACCTGCTGTTTTTCCAGTACCTGTTTGTGCAGACGCTAAAACGTCTTCTCCTTCTAAAACTGGCGGAATGGCTTTTTGTTGAATAGGACTTGGGGTAGTGTATCCTTTTTTGGTAATTGCTTTTAGCAAGGCTTCGGATAAGCCTAAAGATTGAAATGACATATATTTTGTTTATGAAGACTCTACTAATCGAGCGTTTGAGATAACAAAGCATAATGTATTTTACCTCCTTCTTCTATTAAGCACGAAGGTACATCTAATTTTAAGATTATTTCTAAATACTTATTTTTGTAAAATAAAAACATAGTATGAAACAAAGGCAATTAGGGAATAACGGTTTTAATGTAAGTGAAGTTGGTTTAGGATGCTGGCAATTAGGTGCCGATTGGGGTGGTGAAATAGACAAAACAAAGGCATTTGACATTCTAAATGAAGCTGTAAATAACGGAATAAATTTCTTTGATACTGCCGATGTATATGGAGACGGAAGAAGTGAAACTTTAATCGGTGAGTTTCTAAAAACATCATCTCATAATATAAAAGTGGCTACCAAATTTGGACGAACTGCCGACGTGTATCCCAATAATTATACAGAAAAATCATTAAGAAACTGTGTAGAAAAATCACTTAAAAGACTGGGTATAGATTGTATAGATCTATTACAACTTCATTGTATACCAACCGAAGCTCTAGAAAACGGCGCTATTTTTAATTGGTTAAGACTATTAAAGCAAGAGGGTAAAATAGCTAATTTTGGTGCAAGTGTAGAAAGTGTTGAACAAGGGCTTATTTGTTTAGAACAAGAAGGCCTACAATCGCTACAAGTTATTTTTAATATTTTCAGACAAAAATTAGTGACCGAATTATTACCGCAAGCAGCTAAAAAAAAGGTTGGTATTATTGTTAGACTTCCTCTTGCCAGTGGATTACTCAGTGGCAAATTTAATGCAGACACACAATTTCCTCAAAACGATCATAGAAATTATAATAAAAATGGAGAAGCCTTTAATGTAGGTGAAACATTTGCAGGATTACCTTTTGAAACTGGTATTGTATTAACTGAGGAATTAAAAACGTTTTGTCCTGATAGTATATCGTTGGCAGAATTATCACTTAGATGGATTTTAGATCATGAACAAGTAACAACTATTATTCCCGGGGCTAGTACTAAACAACATGTTATTCAAAACTCTAAAGTAAGTAGTTTACCTTCTCTCCCAAAGCATTTAATACAAGATTTAAAACATTTTTATAACGAAAAGATTCATAAGCATATTAGAGGTGTTTACTAAAAGTCTTAAATCATATATTATCAAAAAAACTTACTGTACTGCATCACTCGAAAGTCGAAGGTGTTAAAATCAGGCTTTTCTGCCCTAAGCTTTTTATAAATAGGCACTCTACTTATTGAGATGTTTGCAGATCCAGAACCTGAAGTTAATGAAACTGTTTTAATCCTTCTTATTTTTTTATGAGAAGATACCTCAACAGGTAACAAAAACTCATGAATTCGGGGTACTTCATTTGAAACAAGTTCTAACTTTAAATTGTAATCTTTTAAATGTTTCCTAAAAAAGTATTCTGGTCCGTTTTTACTATTTCCACCGGTAAACAAAAGAGTATTTATTTTTGGATATTGTTTTAAATAATCAATAACATCACGAAGTTTAATGTTTTTCATTCCTAAATCTGAAGCATCAATTTTATCCCGCTCTGCACTTTCAACAATATCGCAAACACCTATCTTATGTTTAATTAGAAATGCTTTTCGCTCCTCAATAGCTTTTTTGGAATTATCATAACGCAAATTTAATTTATAAATCTTGTCGATAAATAACCATAGTGAATTATAATAGCTCCCGTAACAAAAATCTACATCCTTTTCTAAAAGCTCTCCCATCGAAAATCGTGGCGGAGGCAATGTACCCACTATCAGTTTTGTGGTATCTTCCTTTATAAATGGTTTGTAAGGATGTGTGTGTTTAAACATAGATTTTATTTGTATTTGCACTTAAAAATCGCTACTTTATATATGATTAAAATAAAACAAATTATGGGAAAAGGCGATAAAAAAACAAAACGAGGAAAAATTAATAGAGGTACTTTTGGAGCAAGACGACCCAGAATTAAAAAGAAACTATTAGTTGAAAATAAAATTAGTATTAGCAATAAAGCCAAAGTTAAGTAACTCATAATCATAAGGGAGAGGCATTTCAAACAATAATACTACTATTCATCGATATATTTTTTTAGTTATATATTTTTATTTAAATTTGGTAAACCAATCTGGTAAACCAATTAACCTGCAAATAAAACTAAATTAATATGAGATTAAAAATTACTCAAACTAAACTCGCAATATTTAAAAAGCTCTTTTACAAAACTTCCATTGCTACAATAATCTTATTCTGTAGTTCTAATATGTTTTCACAAACTACTTACAATATTACCAACCCTGAAGATCTAGAAAATCAAACTTATGTAGCAGGTGATGAAATTATTCTGGCAAATGGTACATACAGCTCAGACTCTCGTATTGACTTTATTGGGAATGGAACAGCCAACAACCCCATAGTTTTTAGAGCAGAAACATCCGGAGGAGTTGTTTTTGATGGCGGTTTACAAATGAACATTGGAGGAGATTATGTTGTTGTTGATGGATTTCATTGGGATGGTGGTATTGGCGCTAGTAATTTTATTCAATTTAGAAATGGCACTGATTATGCAAATCATAGTACTATTCAAAATTGTGTAATAGATGGCTTAGTAATAGATCCAGATGATGTAATTGATGATATTGCAAATAATTCGATTACAAAACACCGCTGGATTGTTTTATATGGAACTTATAATACCGTAATTAACTGTTCTTTTATGAATAAAGCAAGCGCTGGCGCATTAATTCTGGCAGAATATCAATACAACGCTGAGGATAATAGCTGTGCAACTGTAGGACATACTATTAGTAATAATTATTTTTATAAATATTCAAAAATTGACAATACTTTAAGTAATTCTGGTGACAGTGAAACGATAAGAATTGGTTCTAGTGGATATCAAAATGTAGATAGTAGCTGTACCGTTAGCAATAATTATTTTGTTGAAGCCGATGGTGAAAATGAAATTATTACTAATAAAAGTAAAAATAACTCTTTCATAAATAATACCTTTAGAAGATGTAGAGGCTCTTTAGTACTTCGTCACGGATCTGATGCCACTGTTGATAGAAATTACTTTTTAGGTGAAGATGTTGAAGGTACAGGTGGAATTAGAATTACCGATAGTAACCATACTATTTCCAACAATTATATTCAAGACTGTATTACCGTTAATAGTCAAGCCAAGTGGAATAATGGTATAACATTTATAGGAGGTAATGATAATGCCGCTGTAGATTGTAACTCTACAAATGTTTCAAATGGATATCAAAAATCTGAAAATATTACCATTTCAAACAATTCTATAATAAACACAAATGCACCGTTATTCTACAATACAGATAAAGGATCAACAGATCCTACTGGAACTGTATCAAATAATTTAATCTTTTTTGCTAATTCTTACCCAGCACTAAATTTAACACCTGTTATATCTGGAGACACAGGTACCTCTTATGCAAATATGGGTACTACACTAAATTATTCTGGCAACGTATACACAGGAACAACCTTAGGTGAAACAAATACTGGTTTTTCTGAAGAAACAGGAATTATGGCAACTGCAAATGGTGAAATCTATACTTTTTCTGGAACAGACAAAGGTGCTGATATGGGTACTAATATACCAATAACTGACACTATGGTTGGTTACGGTATTGGAGCTTGCTTTTTAGACAATTTAGGTAATAGTATAAATGATGGTGATTGTACCATTACAGTCAGCGAAACTTTAATTGTTAGTAGCTTGTCAACACTTATGCCAGAAGCAGCTAGTTATGATGTTACTGTTAATGCTAATGTAAGTTGGACAGCCACATCAAACGATACTTGGATAAGTATTGATGGTAGTAATACCACTTCTGGCAATGGAAACGCAACAGTTACCTTAAATGTAACTCAAAATCCAGATACCAGTATCAGAACAGGAACGGTAACTTTCACACAAGATCCTGGTGGCGATGATATAGTAAGAACTTTAAATATAACTCAAGAGGGAGCAGATTTAACAAGCTTATATAATCTTATTAACGATGTTTCTGGCGGTGGTCCAGTTTCAATTCATTCATTTTCTCAACAGGAAGTTGGAGGAGGTAAAACTAATTTTGCAGCTAATACGCTTGATAAAAATAATAATACACGATGGGCTGCACAAGATGGAGCAATTTTATCAGGAGACAATAAAGGTGATGGTGAGTATATAATTTACGATTTGGGTGATGAGTATGGATTGGATTTAATACAAATTGCTACAGATGATAAATCTGACCCTTATGGCTTACAAATTTGGGTATCTACAACTGGAACAGACCCTCAAGACTTTACAATGGTTTTACCAACTACAGGAGATTTGTTAATTACCACTACCACTGGAACATTTGATGATTTTGATCAATATGAAATTACTACCAATGCCCGTTTTGTAAAATTAATAGGCTACGGAAGGTTTGATAGTGCAGGTAATACCAGAGCAAGTGCCTGGAATAACATTACCGAAATTGAATTTTTTGGTGCTTCAACTTTATCTCTAGATAAAAACCATGAAAACAAATTGATAGTATATCCTAACCCAGCAAAAAATAATATTCAAATAGAGAATTTAAACTCCTCTGTTAAATCAGTAAGTATTTATAATATTCAAGGCAGGAAGGTAATGGAAGAATCTTTAAATACATCAAAGTCCAAAATAGAAATTAACATATCATCTTTGGTGGATGGACTTTATCTTTTAAACTTTTTGAATGAAAATGGTTCGCGGACCACAAAGAAAATTGTAATTTTAAACTAGATATAAAACTCCTCAAACAAAATATTTGCTTGGGGAGTTTTCTTTTTAATTAGCCTAACTCCTTTAAAAGGTTATCAACTTCAAGAATAGTTGCTCTGTAAAGTCTCTTATTAGGTTTTGTCATATGGTTAGACTCTGTCTGTACCTCATTTAAAATATCTTTAGCATCGTTATTCTTATTTATACTCAGTAAAAATTTAGCTAAAAGTAACCGCTCTTCATAAAACGAATATCTTATATCAATCTGTCTTAAATTTGCTTCTGCTTCTTCAATTTTACCTATTCTCTCTAAAGCTAATCCATATAAAAACTGTGTTCTTGATTTTTGAAATTCAGGATGGTCTTTAATTTGTTCAGAATATTGGATAACCTTCTCACAATCTTCCACATTAAAATAAGCCTCAATAAGTTGCTTTGTGGCGTAAAAGTTTTTTTGAGATTTATCTTCTAAAGCTTCAAGATAATGGGGTATTGCATTATTATAATCTTTAATTTCTATATAAGCATCAGCAAGATTTACACGGTTTTGATATGATTCTGAAAACTCTAATCGCTTTTCTAAATCTTTAACCTTTTTTGTAGGATTTATAACGTGTGCTATTTCATTACTTATTTTCTCTGCATCACGCTTATTATAAACTTGTGTTATAAAATATATAATACAACTAACTAAAGGCAAAAACAGAATTAAAAACGCCCAATAATAAGGATTTCGATTTTTGTACATATGATAAATACAAAACCCTTGAAGAGCAATAATTAAGTAGAAATACATTTAAAAGTATTATATAAATTACGTTAAAAATACAAATTTACTTCATTAAAGGATGAAGTAAGTAATCTGTTTAATATTTAGTTTGGAAGAATCTTAAACGGAATATGCTTTTTTTACTAACGAATAAATACCAAATCGTTGTCTTTAGACATGGGCTCACTAAAACTATAACCTTCGTAATTAAAGCCTTTTAAATCATCAATAGTTTTGGCGTTTGTGTCTACAACGTAACGCGCCATCATACCTCGTGCAGCTTTTGCGAAAAACGATATCATTTTATACTCGCCATTTTTAAAATCTTTAAAATTAGCTGTAACCACAGGTACTTTTAAAGATTTTGTATCTACAGCTTTAAAATACTCATTACTAGCTAAATTTAAAAATAACTCATCATCTTCCAACTCTTCATTTAAAGCTTTGGTAATATCTTTTTTCCAGAACTCATAAAGGTTCTTTTTTACTCCAACTGGGAGTTTAGTTCCCATTTCAAGACGGTAAGGTTGTATTAAATCCGATGGTTTTAAAACACCATACAAACCTGAAAGAATGCGTACTGTTTTTTGAAGCGTTTCTATTTTATCTTCTGGGATGGTGTAAGCATCTAAGCCTCTGTAAACATCACCATTAAAGGCATAAACTGCTGGTCTTGCATTATGTTTGGTAAAAGGTAATTCCCAAGATTGGTTGCGTTCGTAATTTAACTGCCCCAATGCATCAGAAATACTCATAAGTTTAGATAAACTTTTGGCAGATTTCTTCCTTAATATTTTATTTAAACGCTCTGATTGTTTTAGAAACTGAGGTTCAGTATTTTTTATTTTTGGTAATTCAGTTTTAAAATCCAGAGACTTAGCTGGTGATAATACTAATTTCATTTTCTTCGCCTATTTTGTAATCCAAATTTACAATTAGTAATTTACTTTTAAAATTTAGGCTTAGAATAATTTGTGATGCAGCTATAAGTGGAATTGATATAATTGATATTGTTAGATAACTAAAGACTTTTAAGCATTATTGTATATTTGAGTTTATGTTTTTCAATTGTTACCTGCAAGCTAATTAAACAAATTTTCGAGAAAAATAAGGAATGAAAGCGAATCCGCAACTCAAAAAGTTCATAGAACCATACGATAAACGAATTCAAAATTTGACTTTGGATTTGCGAAATTTTATAACTGATTTAATCCCTGAATCAAACGAATTGATTTGGGATAATTATAACGCAGTAGCGATGGCTTATTCTAAATCTGAGAAACTAAAGGATGCTTTTTGCCATATTGCAGTTTATTCAGAACACGTGAATTTCGGATTTAATCGTGGTGCGGAATTAGCTAACATAAATATCAAACTGAACGGGAATGGAAAATTAATTCGACACTTTTCTGTTAAGGATTTCAAATCTTTCCCAAAAGAAGAAATAAAAAGTATGATTTGGGAATCAGTTAGAATTTCTGAAAAGTTAAATAATAAATTAACCGAAAAGAATTATAAACCAAAAAGTATAATAATGTCGGTATCTAAAAAAAAGACAAGACCAAATAAAAAACCATCAGACAACAATGGCTATAAGTAATTGATTATTCCTATGGATTTTCTATTCCGTTTGTATTTGATAATTTAGTTGCAGAAATACGCAACGAAATCATACAAAAAACACGTTGCACCCAATTAAAACCAACCATTAATGAAAATTCTTTTAACTACAATATTTACCTTTTATTTTTTAATTGGTTTTTCTCAAACTTCTCAAGAAATAGTAAATATCAGTAACGATTTCCTTAAAACATTAAGTGACGAAAACAAAACTGAAGTCTTACAGAGTTTTAATGATTCATTAAGAACTAAATGGACAAATTTACCAGTAGGATTAGCTAAAAGACCTGGAAAAAAATATGGTGAATTATCGAATGAAGCAAAGATTAAATTTCATGAGGTTTTAATTACTATTTTTAGTTCGCAAGGATATTTAAAAACAACTAGTGTTATGCAACTTGATGACATGCTTAACGCTAGAATTGATGACGCAATTAAAAAAAAGCTAATCAAAGAAGAATTTATTCCTAGAATCAAAGCACTTGATTGGGATTACGATAATTATTTTATATCAATTTGGGGCGTGCCCAATATGAAAAATGCATGGAGTTTAAAATTTGAAGGACATCACTTATCAATTAACCTTACCATAATAGAAGATAAAGTTTCTTTTACACCTATGTTTCTTGGTGCAGACCCTGCGTTAATGACTTCAACAAAACATGTTGGATTGAGAGTTTTAAGTAAAGAAGAAGATTATGGAATTAAACTAATAAACTCATTTGATGAATCTCAACAAAAGACTGCTACATTAAGTCAAGAAGTTCCTAAAGATATAATTACAAGTCCTGATAATCCTAACAGAATTACAACTTATTATGGAATACAAGGGAAGGAACTAAATTTAAATCAAAAAGAAATTCTAATTCAGTTAATAAGAGAATATATCGGAAATCTTGAAAATCAAAAAGCCAATGAATTCTTATCAAAAATAAAAAAATCAGGAATAGACAATATATATTTTGCTTGGATAGGAAGTTACGAAAGAAATTCACCTCATTATTATATTATTAATGGACCTGATTTTATAATAGAATATGACAATCAAAATAAAGGGAATCATATTCATACCATTTGGAGAGATAAGGCAAACGACTTTGGAGAAGATCTTTTGAAAACTCATCATTTAAATCATAAACATTAACTGTTTACAACACCATGTATAATTAATTGCTTTGGCAAGCGTCTACTTTGGATATTAAGCAGGAATTTCCAACTTTTTGTATATTCGTTTTCACAGTCAAACTGCATATAGCAGGTCATCGTACATAAGCCGTGAAAAACTTAATTTATGAAGAAAAACGAAATTGCAAGGAAATATTTGGAATACCTAGAAAGCGGAGATATGGAAAAAGTAATTAGTTTATTTAGTGAAAACGGAATTGTCGATTCACCTGTTTACGGAATAAAAAAAGCGGATGAATTTTATTATGAATTAAATGATGATACTTCGAATTCTAAAATTCAATTAAAAGGAATCTTCGAACAAAAAAGATCGAATGATTTTGCCTTATATTTTTCTTATGAGTGGACATTAAAAAGCAATCGTAAAGTAGATTTTGATGTTGTAGATATTATTGAACTTGACTCGCAGAATAAAATAAAAAGACTAAAAATAATATATGACACAGTTATTTCGAGAAAATTAGTTAACGAATTAAATGAATAAAAGTCAACGTACAACAAAGAACTGAGGTAAAAAACAAGTAAAAATTATTATTTTATTACCAATGTACTT
>NZ_BAABJK010000003.1:0-118123 GCF_039543265.1 Algibacter aquimarinus
TAAGATTTTTGGTCAACTTTGTCTGTTACTTTTACGGTCATTTCTCAAATTAATGCCAACGACATGATATGACGTCGTTTTAATGACTTATATCAAGCGATAAGCGAAGTTAGATTTTAATAGCTTTAGAATCAAGTTAAATTACTCCTCATCCATTTCCAAAATTAAATTAGCAATAAGCGATGTCCAACCTGTTTGGTGTGAAGCTCCTAGGCCTTTACCAGTATCGCCATCAAAAAACTCATAGAAAAAGTGTTCATTCTTAAAGTGTTTGTCTTTTGTAAAAACCTTATCTGGGTCTTCAGAATGGTAAGGGAATTTACCATCTTCATTAGGTTCAAAAAGTTTTATTAATCTTTTTGTTAATTCGTTAGCAATTTGCTTTAAATTCAGTTTGTTGCCAGAACCTGTAGGGAATTCGTATTGATAGTCGTTACCATAAAACGTGTAATATTTTCTTAACGATTGTATAATCATGTAATTTAAAGGCATCCAAATTGGTCCGCGCCAATTGGAGTTGCCACCAAACATATTTGATTGACTTTCGCCAGATTCGTACTGGATTTGATGATGCCCATGATGATGAAATACAAAAGGATATTTTTCGTGATATTTTGAAAGTGAACGAATTCCATAATCTGATAAAAACTCATCTTCATCTAGCAAGCGTTTAAGTAAATGTTCCAACCTAAAACCTCGCATAATGGAAAATAGATAATTTCCATCTTCATTTGTTTTTTCTAAGTTAGAAATTAAGGAGGCTAAATCTGGTCTTGTTTTTATTATCCGGTTTGCTCTTTTCTTAAATTCTTTTAATTCTTCAAATAAATCTTTATGAATAATTTCAACGGCAAACATAGGTATAACACCAACTAAAGAGCGAACTCTTAAGCGGTCTGTAGCCCCGCTAGACATTTCAACAACATCGTAATAGAAATTATCTGCATCGTCCCAAAGCGAAATATCTTTTTTGCCAATATGGTGCATCGCCCAAGCAATATTTAAAAAGTGTCTGAAAAAATTAGCAGCCGATTCTTCATACACTTTATTGGTTTTTGATAATTCTAAAGCCATTCGCAGCATATTAATTGAGAACATAGCCATCCAACTAGTCGCATCGGCTTGTTGCATTTTTTTAACACCTGGTGGCATGTGGTTTCTATCAAAAACACCAATATTATCTAAACCTAAAAACCCGCCTTCAAAAAGACTTGTTCCACTTTTATCTTTTTGATTTACCCACCATGTAAAATTGATAAGTAGTTTTTGGAATGATTTTTCTAAGAAAACCATGTCTCCTTTTCCTGTTTTCTCTTTATCCTGTTCGTAAACTTTCCAAACTGCATAAGAGTGTACCGGAGGATTTACATCGCTAAAATTCCATTCGTAAGCAGGAATTTGCCCATTCGGATGCATATAACTTTCTTCTAAAAACAACAATAATTGTTGTTTGGCAAAATAAGGGTCTATTTCTACAAAGGACGCCATATGAAACGCTAAATCCCAAGCAGCATACCATGGGTATTCCCATTTATCTGGCATAGAAATAATATGTCTATTGGTAAGGTGTTGCCAATTATAATTTCTCATGTTGGTTCTGTTTGGTTTGCTTTCTCCGGGGCCACCAAACAGCCATTTAAACACATCAAAATAGTAAAATTGCTTCGTCCATAATAATCCTGAAAATGCTTTTTGGGCAAGATTTTGACGATTTTCTGGCAAGTCCTTTTTTATAATATTAGCGTAAAATTCTTCACATTCTTTTTTTCTTTCATCAAAAATACTGTCAAACGTGTCCCATGGATTTTCTAATTCAACTTGACTTAAACGTATTTTTACACTTTTTTCCTCACCAGCTTTCAGTTTAAATTTATGCCAAACGGCCATTTTAGACCCTTTATTTTCAGGGTTTACAGTCTCTTTTTTGTTTACAACATGTTCATGTATACCATCTTTAACATAAGAGACTTCATTTTTAAAATTATAAATACGCTGATTATTGGTTTCGTTTTCACAAAATAATTGTTCCCCGCCTTCATGGTATAAATAGTATTCGCCGTTTCTAGGACTGCTAGATTGTGCTGCATGAGCTCCTAAAGTTTTTATTACAGGGCGTTCATGTTTATTGTTGTGTTTCCAGAAATTTCTGAACCAGAGATGAGGTAATACATGAATTTCGGCTGCTTTTGAGCCTCTATTTACAACGGTAACTTTCATAAGAATATCATCAACATCAGCTTTTGCGTATTCTATAAAACAATCAAAATAGGCATTGTTTTTAAAAATACCGGTGTCTAATAATTCGTATTCGGGCTCATGACGCCCTTTTCTATTGCCATTAACCAAATCGTCATAAGGGAATTTACCGTGCGGATATTTGTATAAGTATTTGTTGTAAGAATGTGTTGGCGTTGATACTTGGTGAAAGTAGAGTTCTTTAACATCCTCACCGTGGTTTCCTTGATTATTGGTAAGACCAAATAAACGTTCTTTTAATATGGTATCATTCCCGTTCCAAAATGCAGGTGCCATACATAAAATTTCTCTAGCATCGCAAAAACCACCTATACCTTCTTCTCCCCACCGGTAAGCATTACTCCGTGCTTTTTCATGATCTATAAACTCCCATGACTCTCCATGTTCACTATAATCTTCTCTAACAGTACCCCATTGTCTTTCTGCTAAATAAGGTCCCCATTTTTTCCAGTTTTTATAATTGTTAGAAGCTGCTAACCGTTCTGTTTCAGGATTTTTATGAGTCATAATTTTAAGAAATTTAATGTAAAATTAACGCTTTTATTCAGCAAGTAGATGCCTGAATTATAAGTATTATTTATTTGAAATTTTTGGTTGTATTTTTTTGATATACCTTTAAAAAACAAGGTTTTAATTGATGAAATCATATTTCATATAAGGTAGTTACAATTTTACCTTTTCCGTTTTCCAAAATATTCTCTACCAGAAGCTTGTGGTGTTTAACTCTTAAATTAAAAGGAGGCTTTAATAAATTTACACCACTATTTTGTTTTATTCTAATGCCTTGACCAGAAATAATATTTTTATTTGGAATGAAATCTTCAATTGGGATATGTTCTGTAAGAATGATGTATTTATAATGTTCTAACTTTTTTACAATGCGTTGTATTTCTGTGTTAGATAAATGTTGTAATACTTGCCTTAGTATAACGCAATCACCTAAAGGAAGCTTATCTTTTGAAATATCCAAACAAAGGAATTCTAAATTGGTTGCTTTAAATAAGGTTTTGTTTCTATCAATAAGTTTTTCGGCAATATCTACAGCAATATATTTTTCAGAGTATTTGATTAAATGCTTACCTATGTTAAAATCTCCACAACCTAAATCGCAAACTACCAAAGGTTTTTTCTGAGACTTTAAAAATGAAATAACATAGTCTAAATATGGATTTACAATGTCAGGATTATGTGAGCCAAAACCAGAATAAAAGTCGACATCTTTACCTCCCCAAAGTTTCATATCATAAATTTGGTTCATGACATCTTTTGTTGGCCAAGGTTGCTTAGTTTTTTTCGTCACCATTTATGGTTGTTGAAGTTTACCAAAGACATCCCAAACCACAACCCCGCAACTCACTGAAATATTTAATGAATGCTTTGTGCCAAATTGAGGAATTTCAATTACAAAATCACTTGCCGAAACCACATCTTGTGCAACACCTTTTACTTCATTTCCAAAAACTAGCGCGTATTTAGTATTACTTTCAACGTTAAAATCGTTAAGCATTATGGCATTTTCGGCTTGTTCAATAGCACAGATTTTTATGTTTTCAGTTTTTAGCTTTTCAATTAAATCAATAGTGTTTTCAGCATATTCCCAAGCAACAGTATCTGTGCTGCCTAAAGCAGTTTTATGGATGTCTTTGTGTGGTGGTTTCGCAGTAATACCACACAAATAAATCTTTTCAATTAAAAACGCATCGCTAGTTCTAAAAACCGAACCTATATTGTTTAAACTTCTTATGTTATCTAAAACAATTATTATAGGTGTTTTTTTTGCTTCTTTAAACCCATCAACACTTAGTCTGTTTAGCTCGCTATTTTTTAGTTTTCGCATATTGTTATTCTAACTAAAAACCATTATTTCAATGATTATTTATGAGGCAAAATTAAAGAATATTTAATTCTCCTGATATTAAAAATAGATTTACCGTTTTTATTGAAAACATATTTTAAACTTAGCTGCATTTTAAAATATAAAATTGTAATATTATTATAACTTTAAAATAGATTTATGTTTCATTTTGAGCCTATTGAAATTATTGGATTTATTGCGGCAATTTTAACAACATCGGCATTTATTCCTCAAGTTTATAGAGCTTGGAAAACTAAAAATGTTGAAGCAATATCTTTAACCATGTTTATTGCTATGTTTATTGGTGTTATTTTATGGCTCGTTTATGGAATTTATATCAATAGTTTGTCAATGGTAATTGCTAATACCATAACTTCCTTATTAAGTCTTGTCATTATTGTTTTAAAAATAAGACACAGGAATGACTGATTTTTCATATAAAATATCATTTTTAATAAACTATTAGTTTATAATGTTTTGAGTGAATTTGAAATTGAATTTATTGTAAAAACTTAAAAACGATAAATATTTTTTAACAATTTTCAATATTTACTAACAATTAATCAAAAAAAGAGGTTTTTAAAACATCTAGAATCAATCATTTATTTATTATTGTACAAGCTTTCAGTCTAACTTTAAAATTGTACAATTATGAAAATTGGAGTCCCAAAAGAAATCAAGAATAATGAAAATCGTGTGGGTATGACGCCTTCAGGAGTTTTCGAATTAACTAAAAACAATCATACCGTTTACATACAAAGTGATGCTGGTTTTGGTAGTGGTTTTTTTAATGAAGATTACCAAGAAGCTGGTGCTGTAATTTTAGAAACTATTGAAGAAGTTTACTCGGCTAGCGATATGATTGTAAAAGTGAAAGAGCCCATTACAGAAGAGTATAATTTGATAAAGCCCGATCAAGTAGTTTTTACTTATTTTCATTTTGCATCAAGTGAAGAATTAACAAAAGCCATGATAAATAGTAAAGCAATTTGTATTGCATATGAAACGGTTGAAGATAGTCATGGTGCACTTCCTTTATTAATTCCAATGTCTGAGGTGGCAGGTAGAATGTCTATTCAGCAAGGCGCAAAATATTTAGAAAAGCCAATAAAGGGAAGAGGCGTTTTATTAGGAGGCGTTCCAGGGGTTCCACCAGGAAAAGTTTTAGTTTTAGGAGCTGGAATTGTTGGTATTCAGGCGGCAAAAATGGCTGCAGGATTAGGTGCTCATGTTACCATTATGGATATTAATATGAAGCAACTACGATATGTAAATGATGTTATGCCAAATCATGTAGTTACAGAATTTTCAAGTGAATATAATATTAGAAAACGAATTAAAGAAAGCGATTTAATAATTGGGGGTGTTTTAATAAAAGGTGCAAAAGCACCTAAATTAATAACAAGAGATATGTTAAAAGATATGCGCCCAGGTACTGTAATTGTAGATGTTGCGGTTGATCAAGGCGGTTGTTTTGAAACCACAAAGGCCACAACACACGAAAACCCTACATATATTATTGATGATGTTGTTCATTATTGCGTTGCTAACATGCCAGGAGCTGTTCCTTATACATCTACGGTAGCATTAACCAATGTTACCTTGCCTTATGTTATAAAACTGGCTAACAAAGGTTGGGAGAAAGCTTGTAGTATAGATTCTTCAATTGCAAAAGGATTAAATATAGTTAAAGGAGAAATTGTTTATAAAGAAATTGCTGAAGCATTTAATTGGGAAACAGAAGTGTCATAAACTGACATTATTTCATAACTAAACATTGGCTCTATTTTTGCTATATTTATTATAGAATTTAAAAATAAAAAAATGTTTGGATATTATATATTAATAGGCGCTATAGGCCTTGTAAGTTGGTTAGTTAGTAATACGTTAAAACGGAAATTTGCAAAATATTCCAAAGTTCAATTAAGAAACGGGATGAGTGGTGCTGAAATTGCAGAGAAAATGCTTTCAGACCATGGTATTCAGGACGTTGAGGTTATTTCTACACCAGGACGATTAACAGACCATTACAACCCAAAAAATAAAACGGTTAATTTAAGTGAAGCGGTTTATAATCAAAGAAATGCTGCTGCGGCAGCTGTAGCTGCTCATGAATGCGGTCATGCAGTACAACATGCAAATGCTTATAGTTGGCTGCAAATGCGATCTACACTCGTGCCAGTAGTTAGTGTATCCTCTGGAATGTCTCAGTGGTTAATTATTGGTGGTTTAGTACTTGGTGGTGCTGCAGGTTTAGGTTTAGGCTGGTGGGTTGCAGCGGCAGGAGTAGTGCTAATGGGATTTGCAACACTATTTAGTTTTATTACTTTACCAGTTGAATACGATGCCAGTAATAGAGCTTTAGCCTGGTTGAAAAATAGAAATATGGTAACACCAGAAGAATATAAAGGGTCAGAAGATGCACTTAAATGGGCAGCTCGAACGTATTTGGTTGCAGCTATTGGTGCATTAGCAACATTGCTATATTGGGCGCTTCAAGTGTTTGGAGGTTCTAGAGATTAAAAATATAATTAATATTATAAAACCGAATTTTTATATATAACGTAAGAATTCGGTTTCTTTTTTTATTACATTTAACTCTCAAACCAATACTAAATTAAAATATGGAAGATTCTATTGATGATAAATTATTAATTGGTCAGTTATCTCAAGTTGATAAGGTTGCCTTTTATAAAAAAACATATTCGCATGTGGCGGGTGGTGTTTTAGTGTTTATTCTTTTTGAATATTTATTACTTCAAAGCGAAACTATTGTCAATTTTATGCTGTCTATGACAGAAGGTTGGCGCTGGTTAATTATGCTTGGTGGATTTATGTTTATTACTAATTATGCTGAGAAAATGACTTTGAAAACACCAGATAAAAATATGCAATACCTTGCTTTTGGTATTTATATTCTTGCAGAAGCGCTAATTTTTGTTCCGCTTATATATATTGCTGCATTTTATATGGATTCTGGTCCAGAAATTTTAAATCAGGCAGCTATTGTTACCTTGGCTTTATTTATTGGGTTGTCATCTATTGTTTTTATCACAAAAAAGGATTTTTCATTTTTAAAAGCAGGCTTAACAATTGGGTTTTTTATTGCCATAGGGTTAATAATTGCAGGCAGTTTATTTGGTTTTAATTTAGGATTATGGTTTTCTGTTGCTATGTGTTTATTGGCTGGAGGTTCCATATTATATCAAACATCAAACTTGGTACATAAATATTCTAGCGACGACTATATCCCTGCGGCATTAGGGCTATTTGCGTCTTTAATGTTATTATTCTGGTATATTCTTAGTATTTTTATGTCTAGAGATTAACAAACTAAAAATATAACTTCAAGCTCTGAAATTTTTTTCAGGGCTTTTTTGTTTCTTTACTTTTTGAATGCATTTTAACAATGATAAACCCTTTAGAATTTTATAAAAATAACCTTGATAAATATCAAGCTGAAACGAAAAGACTTTATAAAAAAATGACAGCTTTTAGTCTATATAGACTTGGCATTTTTTTAATTACAGTATTTGGTGTTTACCTCAGTTTTAATCAATGGCAAGTTGCCCTTTTAATTGGTTTAGTTGGGGTTGTTGTTTTTGTTGTTTTACTATCTAAATACACAGATATAAAACGATTGCGGAATTTTAATAAAGCATTAGTTGCTATAAATGAAGAGGAGATAAAAATAGCTTCAGGTGATTTTTATGAACGCGATAAAGGTTTAAAATTTCAAGACCCACATCATTTTTACAGCTTAGATATAGATTTATTCGGACGAGGTTCTTTTTTTCAATTTATAAATAGAACTACCATAAAAGAGGGAACAGAACTATTAGCTAATAATTTAAAGGCTAATAATACAGAAGATATTATTTTACGACAACAAGCCATTAAAGAGTTAAGCAATAAAACTAAATGGCAACAGCATTATTCTGCCACATCTCGTTTAATTGAAGTTGAAACCCCTGCGAAACAGATTATTAGTTGGTTAAAAGATTATAAACCTTTTTTGTCTAAAATAATGCAAAGGCTTCCGTTAATTTATTCCGTGCTAACTTTAACCTTAATAGCCCTCACTTTTTTTAAAATTATAGGCGGAAGTTTTTTATTGTATTGGCTGTTGTTAGGTTTAGCTATTACTGGTAAATACCTAAAAAACATAAATAATCTAGCATCAAATACAGATAAAATTAAAGATACTTTTAGGCAATATGCATTACTGTTAGATTTAATAGAAAATGAAACTTTTTCATCTGAGTTATTACAAGAGAAACAGAAAAAAATTCAATCTCAAGAAAAAAAGGCATCAGTAATTTTTAAGGAATTTTCAAAGTTTTTGGATGCTTTAGATAATAGGAATAATATTATTGGAGCCATATTTGGAAACGGTTACTTTCTTACTGATATTAGGAACAGTTATAAAATAGAGCAATGGATAAATAAGCACGCCGAAAAAGTATCTGATTGGTTTAGTGTGGTTGCTTTTTTCGATGCGTATAACGCTCTCGGCAACTTTGCATTCAATCATCCAAGATTTGTTTTTCCACAGATAGTTTCAGATGCAAATTCTATAATTAAAGCCAAAGATTTAGGGCATCCTATGCTAAAAAACACAAAACGTGTTGATAGCAATTTAACAATAAATAATGAGCAATTTTTTATTGTTACTGGAGCTAATATGGCAGGTAAAAGTACATTTTTAAGAACGGTTTCTTTACACATTGTTATGAGTAATGTTGGGTTGCCAGTTTGCGCTAAAACCAGTGAATATTCGCCTGTAAAACTAATTACAAGTATGCGAACTACAGATTCCTTAACTGATGATAGCTCCTATTTCTTTTCAGAATTAACTCGACTTAAATTCATTGTTGATGCTATTCAAAAAGAGTCGTACTTTATAGTTTTAGATGAGATTTTAAAAGGCACAAATAGTACCGATAAAGCTATTGGCTCTAGAAAGTTTGTTGAAAAACTAGTGGCTTCAAATACTACTGGAATTATAGCTACACACGATTTAAGTTTATGCGAAATTGAAAAAGAACTTGAAGATGTTAAAAACTACTATTTTGATGCCGAAATAATTAATGATGAGCTTCATTTTGATTATAAATTAAAAGAAGGCATTTGTAAAAATATGAATGCATCCTTCTTATTAAAAAAAATGAACATAGTTTAATCTCCAATATTAATTTTTTTAATCTTTTCAACCATAGTTATTGCATTTTTATCATCGGGTTTTAAACTCAACACTTTATAATAATTTTTTAAAGCTTCATTATAATTTTCTAGCTTTAAATTAGCTTCACCCAAACTATCAAAAACATTGTGCCTGTAAGGGAATATTTTGGTATTTAAATCAAAAATATATAGTGCTTTTTCTAATTGATTTGAGCGTAAAAGTGAATATCCATAAGTGTTTAGTTCTCTGCTACCTTTTACAAATTCTGCTAGTCTTGGTACTAAATTAGCTTCATCTTGTTTTAAATCTTCAATAGATTTTGAAGCCAATAAATACCTCATGTAATTAACTGCAACATAATTAGGCGTATACTTTTTTTCAATAACTATTTTATGAATATCGCGCTCAAAAGTTTCAACCGGAGATTCCACAATTCTTCCAACTTCTTTGTCATTGTTATAAAAAATAAAAGTTGGAACTCGATGAATGCTTAGTCCTTTTTCTTCATGATTAGGACTTTGTTTATAAGCATCCTCAGTGTTATTTACGGCAATTACTTGTAATTGTTCTTCTGGGAATTTTGCTAAATCTAAAACATTGTAAAATCTTGGAACACCACGTTTACTATCGCCACACCATGTACCTAAAAATACTTTTATATTGTAATTTTTTAATGAGTCTTTTAATTGTTTAGCAACATCTTTGTTTGGTAAATAATCGTCGTAATTAGAATTAAACCAAGTTTTAAAACTATTTTGAGTTAAATGACTGCGATTAATTTCTCCGAGCAATAATTCTTTTCCGTTTTTATCTAATGTTAAGGGAGTTGATGATTGAGAAAACCCTAACTGTAGGCTAAGTATTAATATTATAAAAGGAATTGTTCGTTTCATGATTGATTGTTTTTTTCAAATGTAGAAGACCTTCAAACACTAATCCAGAAATATGGATACAAGACTTTTTTAACAACACAAACACATTATTTAACCTTGCAAACAACAAAAAAATACGTTTGTAACTACAAAATGTGTTTTTGTACACTTTCTTTGATGGTTATATGTTTTCTAATTACTTTTAAAAATGAAAATGAGAATTATTAATAAAAACATCTCCCAAGTATTGGTTCACATCTTATTCTGGATGCTGTTTGTTTTTGTGTCACTTTTTTTATTCTCAGATTTCTATTGGAAAGAAAATCCATTTTTACAGTATGTTTCTATTTTAGTAGCTATTGTTTATTTAAACAATTTCTTTTTACTACCATTTTTTGTAAAAAAGAAAATGTATGCGTTTTATGTTTTTGTATTTGCAGCTATTTCTTTTTTGGCAACCCAATTATACTGTTATGCTTTTGCCCAATGCGGCTGTACATTGGTTAAATGTTTAAGTGATTATTTATGGCAAAGTTTAGTGCCGTTAATTTTCTTCTCATTTGTTTGGATTTTATACCGATTTATAGATAAACAAGAAGAGGTTGAAACCGTTAAAAAGGAGCATACAGAAATGGAACTTAAATTTTTAAAGTCTCAAATAAATCCTCATGTTTTATTTAATAATTTAAACACCATTTATTCTTATTCTATCGAGAAACCTAATGAAACTCCTGAGCTTATTTTAATGCTTTCAGATAATTTAAAACATGTATTGTACGATAGTAACGAGAAAACTATTTCTTTAGAAAAAGAAGTTCATTTTATAGATAATTATATCAAATTTCAAAAAATAAGAACTGAGGGCGTTAAAAAAATAGTTTATCATAAAAACTTAGATAATTTAAATTATAAAATTGCACCATTACTTCTAATAACTATTATTGAAAATGCATTTAAACATAGTAGTTTAAATAGTGATATTGTTATTAATATTAAAATAGAAAACGGTAGTTTAAATTTTACTTGCGAAAACGATTTTAACCCCAATAAAGTAACCACGACAGATTTTAAAATTGGTTTACAAAATTTAGAAAAAAGATTGGCGCTAATTTATGATGGGCAATATGAATTAAATATTGATAAATCTGATAGGTTTAGAGTATCACTAAAGCTAGAATTGACATGAATTGTATTATTATAGAAGACGAAATTCCGGCACAGAAAATTTTAAATAATTTCATATCTAAAATTCCAAATTTAGAACTTGTAGATACATTTAAAGCAGCTATTGAAGCTAATACATTTTTAAATAGTAATACAGTTGATGTTGTTTTTTTAGATATTAATTTGCCCGATATATCCGGTATTGATTTTATAAAAACCATAAAAAATCCACCAGCAATTATAATGACAACCGCGTATCCTGATTATGCGGTAAATAGTTTCGAACTCGATACTATCGTAGATTATTTAGTAAAACCATTTTCTTTTGATAGGTTTTTGAAAGCTGTTAACAAGGCAAAAGACAGAAAAGAACGCTTTAATAATATAACAGTAGAGGACGAAGAGACCATATTTTTAAACGTTGATAAAACATTACATAAGTTGGTTTTAAACTCTATTTTATTCATTGAATCAGATAGAAACTACATAACGGTTGTAACTGAGAGTCAAAGATTTTCATATATAGATTCACTTAAAAACTGGAAAGAAAAGCTTCCATCAAATCAATTTATTCAAGTCCATAAATCTTATATTATTAATAGCAAGTTTGTAAGTAAAATTTCTGGTAATGTATTATTTGTAAAAGACAATAAAATACCAATTGGAAGAACATACAAACAAGATTTGCTAGTAAAATTGGGTGTGTAATTATTTCAAGAAGTCTGTATCTTTACAAGATGCAGCATATTTCTAAACTTCCGAATGTAGAGACTACAATTTTTTCAGTAATGAGTAAATTGGCAAAAAAACACGATGCCATAAATTTGTCTCAAGGTTTTCCAGATTTTGGTAGCGACCAAAAGTTAATAGATTTAGTTTGTAAAGCCATGA
This sequence comes from Algibacter aquimarinus, assembly GCF_039543265.1. Taxonomy (NCBI): domain Bacteria; kingdom Pseudomonadati; phylum Bacteroidota; class Flavobacteriia; order Flavobacteriales; family Flavobacteriaceae; genus Algibacter; species Algibacter aquimarinus. Next base: position 12,224 of record NZ_BAABJK010000003.1, read on the forward strand.
ATTCTGGTTATAATCAATACGCGCCAATGGCTGGTAATCAAGAATTACGGGAAGCTATAGCTAAAAAAATAGAGTTGCTTTATGGTTCAATTTACCATCCAGAAAATGAAATTACAATTACTGCAGGTGCCACTCAAGCTATTTTTACAATTATAAACACATTTGTAAAACCGAATGATGAAGTTATAATTTTTCGTCCTGCTTATGATAGTTACCAACCAGCTGTAACTATAAACGGCGGAAAAACCATTTCTATTCAATTAAAAGCGCCAAGCTTTTCTGTGGATTGGGTTGAGGTTAAACAGAAGGTTAATAGTCGTACAAGAATGATTATTATCAATACACCTCATAATCCGTCTGGTACTGTTTTTTCAAAAAGCGATATGCTAAAACTTCAAGAAATTACAAGAAACACCAATATTATTGTATTAAGTGATGAGGTTTATGAGCACATGATTTACGATGGAGAAAAACATCAAAGTGCATGCTTATTTCCAGATTTAAAATCTAGAAGTTTTGTAGTGGCTTCTTTTTGTAAAACTTTTCATAATACGGGTTGGCGAATTGGTTATTGTTGTGCTCCAAAAGAACTTATGAAAGCATTTATGCAACTGCATCAATTTAATGTGTTTTGCGTTCATCACCCCACACAAAAAGGAATTGCAGATTATATGCAAAACCCCAAACATTACTTGGATTTACCGGAGTTCTACCAGAAGAAGAGAGATTTATTTTTAAATTTGATTAAAGATTCTAGGTTTAAGTTTACACCATCAAAAGGGACATATTTTCAAGTTTTAGAGTATTCTGAGATTACACAAGAATATGATGTAGATTTGGCTAAGAAACTTACTATTGAATCTGGTATTGCCTCAATTCCACTTTCAGTTTTTAATGATGATAATTTGGACAATAAGGTGTTGCGATTTTGTTTTGCAAAAACAGATGAAACTTTAAAAAAAGCAGCTGATATTTTAAATACAATTTAATTTAGAGCTTTAGTTAATTTTTGCATGAATTCACCAATTTTTGAGGGTTCTAACCAACGGGTTACAACAACAATATTGTTTTTTTTATCAATAACAATAAAATTACCTCCAAAACCAGCTGCATAATAAACATCTTCAGATACATCTTCCCAGTATCTGGAGCCTTTTTTATTCAGCCACCACATATAGCCGTAATTAACATTTGGCACCGAGGATTTGGTTGCATTTGCAATCCATTTTTCACTAATTATCTGCTCATTTTTCCATTTACCATCGTTTAAAAATAGTAGTCCAAATCGTGCCATATCTTCTGCTGAAATAAATAAGCCAGCTCCAGAATGCCCGCCGCCGGTAACAGATTTCATTTTTAAGCCATCTATAGTTGTCCAAGCATTGTCGTAACCAAACCAACGCCATGTTGTAGAAGCATCAATTTTATCCATCACTTCCTCTTTAAGTACTTGCGGTAAAGTTTTTCTCCAAACATGAAGTAAAGAATACGCAAGTACATTTACGCGAACATCGTTATACTCCATAAAGGTTCCAGGTTCTTTGAGTGTTCTGTTTTTCCAATCGTCCAAATCGCCTTTTCGAGGTGGACGATCTGCCCAATCTTTTCCGCCCCAAAGTTCTCCAGACCAATCAGAGTTTTGTTGTAATAAGTGTTGGAACGTAATTTTAGAATTATGTGCGCCATCAAAAGTACCATCCCAAACATAGTCTTTAGCTTTATCGGTTTCATTTTTAATTAATCCTTTATCAACAGCTAGACCTGCCATTGTAGATAGAAAACTTTTGGTAACACTAAAAGTCATATCTACTCGTTTTGTATCACCCCATTTTGCAATTATATAACCATCTTTTAAAATTAATCCTGCAGGACCGCCTCGTTTTTTTGTTGGTCCCAAAATTTGATGAAATGGCTCTCTAGCAAAACCTTTAAGAATAGCAATTCTTAAATCTCTTGAGCCAGAATATTCGTTTGTTTCAGCAAAATCAATAACTGCATTTAGTTTATTAATATCAACATTGAAACTTGAGGGCGATTTTTCTTCCCAATTAGCATTACGTTCGGGGAAATAATCTATTTGAGCTTCTATAGAATTAAAGAAAGTAATGGTAAAACAAAAGAATAAAAAGAACGTATATTTTCTCATAAAAAAGGCATAAAATTTTTACCAGTTGAAATTACTTAATTAATTTTAATTCTTCTATAAAATGTGTAATTTTAAGATATGCAAAACGAGTTAAAGATAGCGTTAGTACAATCTGATTTAGTTTGGGAAAACCCTAAAGAAAATTGTGACCAATTCACCAAAAAAATTAGTGATATTCCTGAAGAGGTAGATATCATTGTATTACCAGAAATGTTTACAACTGGCTTTACTATGAATGCTGCAAAAGTTGCTGAACCTATGCATGGAGATTCTGTAGCTTGGATGCAAGAGATGGCAAAAAAAACAAATGCTGCTATTATAGGAAGCCTTGTAATTGAAGAACATAAAAGCTATTATAACCGCTTGTTGTTTGTTGAGCCATCGGGCTATATTTCAAAATACGACAAACGGCATACGTTTACTTTAGTTGGCGAAGACAAAATTTACAAAGCAGGTACTGAAAAAGTAATAATAAATTACAAAGACTGGAAAATAAGTCCTTTGATTTGTTACGATTTACGTTTTCCGGTTTGGGCTAGAAATATTGCAGATTATGATGTTTTGCTTTATGTTGCAAATTGGCCAAAACCAAGAGTATCTGCTTGGGATGCTTTATTAAAAGCTAGAGCAATAGAAAACATGAGTTATTGTATTGGAGTAAACAGGGTGGGAGTTGACGGTGTAAATAGTGAATATTCCGGTCATTCGGCTTGTTATGATGTTTTAGGAAATTTGATAACCTCATTTATGCCTAATAAAGTACAAACTGAAATTGTAAAGTTGGAAAAAAGGCATATCGAAGCTTATAGAAATAAACTTAAATTCTTAGATGATAGAGATGCCTTTAATCTAACAAATTAATAGTCCAAACATCATTCCAGCCTGCTCTAATATCATCATCAGGTTCGCCTGGAAGAAAACTAATACGCTCTGGTTGAATCTTTTTTAAGTAATTGCCAGAATCATATTTTCCATTACCATTAGTATCAAAAATAACTCTTAAAAAATATTTCCCTGGGTTAATATTTAAAAAATCTAAAGCTTCTTGTTTTTCAGAAACCTTTTCATAAATAACTTCTTCACTGTTGTTTGTTAATTGAACAATAATAGGATACGTAGCATTATTTATAATAACCTTTAGGTTGCCATAATCCGATTCTTTTTTTGTTTTTAATGTATAATTTAAGGTGTCATTCTTATCATCAAAAAAATCGATAAAAGCTTCTGGTAGTATTTGTATTTTGTATGTATTGTCTTCTGTTTTATCAAAGTTTATATCATATGTGTTTGAAATCATGTCAAACTTTGTTGTGAAGTTAACATCCATAGAATCTTTATCCATTATAGAAATTTTTGAATTATCAAATTCTATAAGTGGTGTAGATCCTGAAATTTTAAAAGATTCATCATAACCAATGGAGCTTGAAGGCGATGAGGTTATGTTTAACGAATCTCTTTTTTGCTCACTAATTCTAACAGTAAAATCTTTTTCAAAATCACCTTTAGATACTTTAAATAATAAAGAATCTACTTCTAATCTTGGTTTATACCAATAGTAAAGTGTATCTGCTTTTTCGTCTTTAGTTATTCGCGAAACAAACTCATCGGGAGTATCTGATGTAATGGCAATTTGCATGTTTTTATAATCGCCTTCGTAACCAAAAATAATTTTTTCGCCAGAGATTAATTTAGGTCTTGTAGCATTAAAATCTAGCTCTTCTGAAAATAATTTTAGTGTGTAAAGTGAATCTGTAGGTACATCAATAAAACTTTTGTAAAATGCTATTTTATCTATTTTTTGTTGAAATTTATTGTCATCATTATTATCTTTTAAAGCTATTAGCATGTATTTGCCAGCTTTAATATTCTCAATAGAAAAAGTAGTAAGACTATCTAAAGTATTGGTAATATACTTAGGTGGTTTTTTATAAATTATAGAGTCGTTAAAAGTTGAGTCAATCTCGTATAAAGCTACTGACACAAAAGTTTCTGGCTCTCTTTTTATGGCATCAACGATGTTGCCTTTTACGGTTAATGAATCGATGTAATCTCCTGTAGATAGAACATACCTGTAATAAGGGTATGGGTTTCCTTCATTATTATCGGTAATGCTGTTTCCAAAATTGAAAGCATAAGTAGTATTAGGTTGTAAAGTATCCTTTATTTTGATTGTAATGTATTTGCTGGCACCTCCAATTGGCGAGATTTCCGGCTGTGTAGTCATTGGTGGAGAAATAACTAACTGCTTTTGTACGTCTTTCATTTTAACGTATTCATCAAAATAAATTTTTATTTCCTTGCTCTTAAAATTTGTCGAGTAATTATCTGGTTCTGTTTTTTCTATAACAGGTGGTGTTTCGTCTTTTGGACCTCCATCAGGATTTCCTCTATTCGCACAATTTATAAAAACAAGCCCAATAAAAGCAGCTATAATAAAATTTGAAAGGGTTTTGTTCATTACCAATTTAATCTTTTCACAAACCTACATAATTTTAAAGATATAACGACGAGATTATTATGCTATTGCCATGGTTGCAATACTAATTTTTACATTTTTTGCCTGGTTTAAAACATTTGAACAGGCTTCTAAAGTTGCGCCAGTGGTTATGATATCGTCAACCAAAAGAATATGTTTATTTTCAATGGATTCTATGTTTTTAATTGCAAATAATTCTTCACTATTAATCCAACGCGCTAATCTGCCTTTTTTTGATTGCGACTTGTTATTTGTTATTTTAACAAGTATGTCGTCTCTGTACTCAGTGTTTAAAGCTCTGGATATTTGTTGTCCGAATTTGGCAACTTGATTGTAGCCACGTTTTTTTAATTTTTTTTTATGCAGTGGCACAGGAATAACAATATCAATACTGTTGTAATCATCAATTTCACGTAATTCGTTACCCAACCAGTTTCCTAAAATAAAACCTATGTTTTCATAGTTTTTATACTTTAACCCATGAATAAGTTGTTGAACAAGTCCTTTTTTTTCAAAGCGAAATAAAGCTGTAGCGTGTTCAATTTTAACGCGACCGTAAAGTACTTTTTTTACCGTATCGTTATTTTCAAAATGAAAGTTTGTAACAGGTAAATCGTTCCTGCAATCTACACAAATAGTGTTTTCATTATCGCCCAATAAATTTAAGCAAGCGTAACAAACTTTAGGAAAGAATAAATTGATTAAAGCTTTTAACATCTGTAATAAAATGAAGTCTTGTAAACTTAATTAAAAAAATAAAGAATTCGCACTTATTTTTTGATAAACAAGATGTTAGTTTGAGGTGGTTTTTTATTTTTGCACCATGGCAAATCAAGATGATCAATTTAAGAAGGTTATATCGCATGCTAAGGAATATGGTTACGTATTTCAAAGCAGTGAAATATACGATGGTTTAAGTGCAGTATACGATTACGCGCAAAACGGAGCAGAATTAAAGAAAAACATACGCGACTATTGGTGGAAAGCCATGGTGCAAATGAATGAAAATATAGTAGGTATTGATGCTGCTATATTTATGCACCCAACAACTTGGAAAGCTTCTGGTCACGTAGATGCTTTTAACGACCCGTTAATTGATAATAAAGACTCCAAAAAGCGATACAGAGCAGACGTTTTAATAGAAGATTATTGTGCTAAAATTGAAGCTAAAATTGATAAAGAAGTTGCTAAAGCAGCAAAACGTTTTGGTGATGCCTTTAATAAAGAAGAATTTGTATCTACAAACGGGCGTGTTTTAGGATATCAAGAAAAAATAAATACTACGCTTTCTAGAATGGCAAAATCTTTAGAAAATGAAGATTTAGCTGATGTAAAGGCTTTAATTGAAGAACTGGGAATTGCCGACCCATTAACAGGAAGTAAAAATTGGACTGATGTTAAACAGTTTAATTTAATGTTTGGTACAAAATTAGGCGCTTCTGCTGAATCTGCTATGGATTTATATTTAAGACCAGAAACTGCACAAGGTATTTTCGTAAACTTTTTAAATGTACAGAAAACAGGTAGAATGAAAATTCCTTTTGGTATTGCGCAAACAGGAAAAGCGTTCAGAAATGAAATTGTAGCTAGACAATTTATCTTTAGAATGCGTGAGTTTGAACAAATGGAAATGCAATTTTTTATTAAACCTGGAACGCAGCAAAAATGGTATGAATATTGGAAAGAAGCGAGAATGAAATGGCATTTAAGTTTAGGGATGGGAGCTGATAATTACCGTTTTCATGACCATGAAAAACTAGCGCATTATGCTGATGCTGCCTCAGATATAGAGTTTAAATTCCCATTTGGATTTAAAGAATTAGAAGGTATACACTCGCGCACAGATTTTGATTTAAAAGCTCATGAAGAACACTCTGGAAAAAAACTTCAGTATTTCGATCATGCAGATAATTCAAGCTACACACCTTATGTGTTAGAAACTTCAATAGGTCTAGACAGAATGTTTTTAGCCGTTTTCTCAAACTCTTTACAAGAAGAAGCACTGGAAAATGGAACTACTAGAACCGTATTAAAATTGCCAAGTGTTTTAGCTCCTGTAAAAGCTGCAGTTTTACCATTGGTTAAGAAAGATGGTTTGCCAGAAATTGCACGTAAAATCATTGAAGATTTAAAATGGGATTTTAATGTCATTTATGATGAAAAAGATGCCGTTGGAAGACGTTATAGAAGACAAGATGCAAACGGAACACCATTTTGTATAACAGTAGATCATGAGTCTTTAGATGATAAAATGGTAACCATTCGTCATAGGGATACAATGGCTCAAGAACGAGTTAATATTGAAGACTTAAGAGAAATTATTAAGCAAGAAGTAGATGTTCGATCTTGGTTGATGAAAATGTAAACATAAAAAACCTTCAAGGTCTAAAACTTGAAGGTTTTTAAATTTATGTATTTATTTAACTAAAAACGGTAGCCAAAAGTAATACCTATTTTAGCAATAATTTCGTAATCATATCTATCGCTATTAAAAAGGTTTCTACCAACACCTAAATTTAGCTCACCAATAAATCCACTATTGGTAATCCATTTACCACCTAAGCCAATACCAAGCGCAAAGTCGGTGATTTTTTCCTGTCTGGTGGAAACGTCAAACACATCCGTAAATCTAAAATCATTTGTAGAATTTAACATTCCAAATCCTTCTAAAAAGAAACCTGCAGCATATTTTTTGCCGAAATAAAAACGGTAATACGGCGAAATATAATAATTCACATCGTCGTTTACATCGTCATCAAATGGTAAAAATACATTTAGACCAAAAGCAGATTCTTCATTGATAGTACGTTCGTAAGTTATATCAAAAGCTCCAAGAACAAGATAAAGTCCGTTTAGCTTAATTTCGTTAAAGTTTTCAGAAGTATTATTATCAGTTTTAGTTTTTTCTTGCGAAAATGATGAAAATGAAAATAAAATAGAGACAAATAGTAATACGTAAGTTTTCTTCATGATTTTAGTTTAAAGTTATTTTGCAGTTAGTAGCAAAAATGATACCATGAATTAGATACAATCTTTTAAAAAGGTTGCTTAATAAAAATGGTTATTTAGATTAATTGAATAACTGATGTTTAACTTTAAATAGTTATTTGTCTATCAATTTGTTGATCTAAAGATATAAAAGTTTCCGTTCTAGAAACACCCGAAATGGTCTGTATTTCGTTATTAAGTAAATGCATTAAATGAGCATTATCTTTACACAATATCTTAATTAGAACATTCCAGTTTCCAGTAGTATAGTGGCATTCTAAAACCTCAGGCACTTTTTTTAATTGTTTTATAGCTTCTGGATTTTGAATGGCTTTATCTAAATAAACACCAATAAAAGCAACGGTTTTATAACCTAATACTTTGGGGTCTATTATAAATTTGGAGCCAGAGATTAGGCCAGATTTTTCAAGTTTTCTAATTCGCTGGTGAATTGCAGCTCCAGAAATATCGATATTTCGTGCTATTTCTAAAATAGGAATTCTAGCATCGTCCATTAAAGCACGCAGTATTTTTTTATCAATACCATCTATGGTGATAGTTTTGTTTTTAGACATCGTTTTTTAAGAATAGTTTCGGTTTGTAATACAAAAATAGGTATTTGATTTTGATTTGAAAGTAAAACAGAGTCAGTTAATAAACAAATAAGAAAAATTCACAAAAAGTCGTGTATGGGTTTTGTTGTGGTAAAGATTGATGGAAATTATTAGTAAATCTTAAAAATTAATTATTCAAAGGATTATACCCTAAGTAAGGTACTTCTTTTTCGTTAAATGAAATATTAAAATCTTTAAGTTCGTTTAAAATGGGTTCATAAACTTCTTTAGTTATGGGTATTTGTACGCCCGGTGTATTAATTTTTCCATTTAAAATAGCTAATGTAGCCATGGCCACAGGTAAGCCTACTGTTTTTGCCATTGCTGTGTAAGTTTGGTCTTCGCCTAAAACAACCATATTAGCATCAATTTGATGTTTTTTGCCATCTTTTTCGTAACCAAATTTATGATACATAACAATCATATCTTTATCGCTTTCTGCTAATGTCCAGCTATCCATTAATATTTTTTGAAGTATTTGAGCAGGCGTTGCTTTTTGAAGTTTTACTCTTTTATTTGCATTGAAAATGTCTAACTCTACTAATTTATCCCAAACAATATCATCCTGATCTATTTTTAAGGCATGTCTCAGCTTTAATTCAACTGAGTCTGATGGACTATAAGGTAAAAAAGCGTTTACAAAATCGCGATAACTCATATTTTCGCTATCATCAATTGTGTAGCTATCATCAGTCATTCCTAGAGTTACAAAAATATTCCAAGCTCTACTAAATCCAACACGACGCATAGTACCTCTATACAGCGTTTTTATATTATTTAAACCATAAACACTTTGGTATTTTAAAGAATCACGATTAGCGTAAACCTCAAAACGCCCAAAATTTTCTATGTCTAAGAATTCAGTTCTTCTAAAAAGTCTATTGTATGGAATATATTTATAAGTGCCCTCTTGTAGAAATTTAGCAGCTCCACCTTGTCCCGCAGTAACAACATTTCTAGGATTCCAAGTAAATTTATAATTCCAAAGATTATTGTCGCTTTCTGGAGCAACTAGTCCGCCAGTAAAGGATTCAAATAAAATAATATTGCCTCCATCTTCTCTTACACGATTTAGAACTTGCATAGCACTCATATGATCTATGCCCGGATCTACTCCAATTTCGTTCATTAAAATAACGCCCTTTTTTACGGCGTCGTCATTAAGGTTTTGCATTTCCTTACTTACATATGATGCAGTAACCATATGTTTGCCATACAAAACACAATCTTTAGCTACTTCTATATGAAATCTTGCAGGTAGCATAGATACTACTATATCTGCATTTTTTATTACCTCAGAACGAGAAGATGCGTTAAAAACATCCAGTGAAATGGTATTGACGTTTTTTGAGTTTTTAATTAGTTTATTAACGTTTTCAAGATGTATGTCTCCAACCGTAATATGTAGTTTTTCTGAAACAGCTTTTTCTGATAAATATTTTAATAAATAAGAGGAAGATTTTCCAGAACCAATCACTAAAATTTTTCGCATATTGAATTTAGTTGAGTAATTTTGTTACATGTGAAATAAACAAGAAATAAAACTTTTGTTTTTCGAAATTAATAAAAACAAAAACAATTTATTGAGAATAATTTACAAAAAATGAATAAAATCATATTAATTACTGCTTCAATTTTAGGTTTAACAAGTGTTGTTTTTGGCGCTTTTGGTGCACATGGTTTAAAGGAATTAATTTCCATAGAATCTCAACAAACTTTTGAGACTGGTGTAAAATATCAAATGTATCATGCGCTAGTATTACTTTTTGTTGGAAGCACAGATTTAATTCAACAAAAAACTAAAAGAATAGTTTACTATTTAGTGGTTGTTGGACTTATTTTATTCTCTGGTTCAATTTACGGATTAGCCACAAATGAGTTGTCTGCATTTAATTTTAAATCCATAGGGTTTGTCACACCCATTGGTGGTTTATCGTTAATTCTTGCATGGATTTTATTGTTTATCGATTTCATAAAGATTTCATCTAAAAAGGTGGTATAATTATGATATACTTAAAATAATTATTTTAATTTTGTATAATAAACAATTTTACATCATTTTATGGAAAATTACACCCAGTTTACGAAAACGATTTCGTTAGAGCAATATGGCATTAAAAATGCTAAAGTACAATATCAATTATCACCAGAAGAATTACACAAAATAACTATTAAAAAAGGGCAAGGTGTTGAAGCATCGTCAGGTGCTTTAGCTGTTAATACTGGGGAGTTTACAGGGCGCTCTCCTAAAGATAGGTTTATTGTAAAGGATGATATAACCAAAGATCTTATTTGGTGGGGAGATATTAATATTCCATTTGAAGCCGATAAGTTTAATTCATTATATAAAAAAGTAACTGAATATCTTTCAGGAAAAGAGGTTTTTGTTAGAGATAGTTATGCTTGTGCAGATGAAAATTACAAGTTAAATATTCGTGTTATAAATGAATACTCTTGGAGTAATCAATTTGCATATAATATGTTTTTGAGGCCAACAGAGGCGGAGTTAGAAAATTTTGATCCAGAATGGACCGTAGTAAATGCTCCTGGTTTTATGGCAGATTCAGAAATTGATGGTACACGTCAGCATAATTTTGCAATTTTAAATTTTACTAAAAAAATAGCACTAATTGGTGGTACAGGGTATACAGGAGAAATAAAAAAGGGGATTTTTTCTGCATTAAATTTTATACTCCCAGTTTATAAAAAAACATTACCAATGCATTGTAGTGCTAACGTTGGTAAGGCAGGTGATACAGCTATTTTCTTTGGTCTTTCAGGTACTGGTAAAACAACACTTTCTACAGACCCAAATAGAAGTTTAATTGGTGATGATGAGCATGGATGGACTAACGAAAACACGGTTTTTAATTTTGAAGGCGGTTGTTATGCAAAAGTGATAAACTTATCTAGAGATAACGAGCCAGAGATTTATGATGCTATTAAAAGAGGTGCCATACTTGAAAATGTCATTTTAGATGAAAATGGTGATGTAGAATTTGCTAATACATCCATTACTCAAAATACACGAGTTAGCTACCCTATACATCATATTGAAAATATCCAAAAACCATCAATAGGAAAAAATCCAAAAAATATTTTCTTTTTAACTGCTGATGCTTTTGGAGTTATTCCACCAATCTCAAAGCTAACGCCCAGTCAAGCCGCATATCATTTTATATCTGGTTATACTGCAAAAGTAGCAGGAACAGAAGCTGGTGTTAAAGAGCCTCAACCATCATTTTCAGCATGTTTTGGAGCGCCTTTTATGCCATTGCATCCATCCAAATATGCAGAAATGTTAAGCAAAAAAATGATTGATGCTGGTGTAAATGTTTGGTTAGTAAACACAGGTTGGACAGGTGGTCCTTATGGTGTTGGAACGCGTATGAAATTAAAATACACACGAGCTATGATTAACGCTGTTTTAAATGGCGATTTGGGCTTATATAATTATGATGATTACCATATACATTCTGTATTTGGTGTGGCACAACCAAGAACTTGCCCTGGTGTTCCAACAAGTGTATTAAGCCCAAGAGCTACTTGGAATGATGATGAAGCTTACTATAAAACAGCTTTTAAGTTAACGAATGCTTTTAGAGAAAACTTTAAAAAGTTTGAAGAGCATTGCTCTGAAGAAATTAGACGAGGCGGTCCACAACGATACGCACATTAAAACAAAAAGCCCGATTTTAATAAAATCGGGCTTTTTTGATTATTTTATTTAGAGAATTATTTTCCCTTATTAACTTTATCAATATATTTTTGTAGAGCCATTGTCATTGATGGCGTTTCAGGTGTTGGTGCAGCAATATCAACACGTAGTCCTTTTTCTTCAACTGCTTTAATAGTCGTGTTTCCAAATACAGCAATTCTAGTTTCATTTTGTTTAAAATCTGGAAAGTTTTGAAATAAAGATTCAATTCCAGAAGGACTAAAGAAGACTAAAACATCATAGTAAACATTTGCTAAATCAGAAAGATCGCTAACAACTGTTTTGTAAAATGTAGCTTGTTTCCAATCAACTCCTAAACCATCTAATGTAGTTGGTACTAGAGGTTTTAGTTTGTCGGTAGTTGGTAAAAGAAATTTTTCATCCTTATATTTTTTAATAAGAGGAGATAATTCTGCAAAAGTACGCTTACCAACATAAATTTTTCGTTTTCTGTATACTACATATTTTTGCAAATAGTAAGCAACAGCCTCAGATTGACAAAAATATTTCATCGCATCTGGAACTTTAAAACGCATTTCTTCAGCAACTCTAAAAAAATGATCTACGGCATTTCTACTTGTAAGTATAATAGCCGTATAATTATTTAAATCTATTTTTTGATGTCTTATTTCTTTTGCATCTACGCCTTCAACATGAATAAAAGGCCTAAAGTCAATTTTAACCTTTTGTTTTTCCTCTAAATCAAAATAAGGAGAGTTCTCTATTTTAGGTTCTGGCTGAGATACTAAAATGGTTTTCACTTTCATAAGCTGTGATAATTTATCTTTTTACGAAAAAAATACCTTATACAAAATGGTGTAGGGTGCGATTTCGAGAGCGCAAAGATACAAAATAAAATAAAAAAAGTTGTTTTTTATTAAACTTTGATGTGTTTTAAATGAAGTTATTAGCCCTATAATATTTACTGTTAAGAGTATAGTAATGAAAACATAAACTAAATTTAAAGAATCTTGTATACTAAATAGTAAAATGGCATTTATTGGCAATAAAATGAGCCCTAAATAGTTTTTGTAACTTATTTTTTGGAATAAGTATTGGTCAATTAATTTATCGATTTCAAAAAGACTTCCAATTAACCGCTCAATAAGTACTTTTATTAATATGAAAGCTCCAATACCAATTAGTAATTTAAAGAGCATATTAATATCTGCTTCTCTATAGCTTGATGTTTTTTGGTAAACTATAAAACAAAAAATAGTTAAGCAAATAATTAAATTTCCAAAAAGTAAGGCGTCAAACTTATCGAAAAATTTTTGTTCTCTGGAATAAATTTTAAGGTATTTAGAGTTTCCTAAAACGAATAAAAAGTCTTCGAACCGTTTTGGAGTAGCTAATTTTGCTATAGCTACAATAACAAGGCATACTACTAATAAAATGGTAAATAATTCATTTGAAGGGATATCTCGAATCATCAGATAAAATTATTATAAAATATTAACAATGAAGCTATAATTATTAAGGAAAATTAAGAAAAAATTATCTTTGAAATAATGTACATTTGCTAAAATTTATTCGTTTTCACTAAAATTGTTGCATGGAGAAAACCATAGTTATTATTCCAACATATAACGAGATAGAAAATATCGAGGCTATTGTAAAGGCTGTGTTTTCTCAATCTGATGATATTCATATTTTAGTTGTAGATGACAATTCTCCAGATTTAACAGCTTTAAAAGTTAAAGAGCTTCAAAAAGATTTCTCAAATCGTTTATTTTTAGAGGTTCGTAAAATAAAATCTGGGTTGGGAACGGCATATATTCATGGGTTTAAATGGTGTTTAGAAAAAAAGTATGATTATATTTTTGAGATGGATGCTGATTTTTCACATAATCCAAAAGATTTAATAAAACTATATAATGCATGTTCTATTGGTGGTGCAGATTTATCAATAGGTTCTAGATATGCGACGGGAGTTAATGTTGTAAATTGGCCAATGAGTAGAGTGCTTATGTCTTATTTAGCGTCTAAATATGTTCGTGTTATTACAGGTATGAGAATACACGATACTACCGCTGGTTTTGTTTGTTACAAAAGGCATGTTTTAGAAGCTATAGATTTAAATAGTATAAAATTTATAGGCTATGCCTTTCAAATAGAAATGAAATTTAAGGCATATTTAAAAAAGTTTACCATTACAGAAGTACCAGTAATATTTACAGATAGAACAAAAGGGGAGTCAAAGTTAAGTTCTGGAATAATTTCTGAAGCCATTTTTGGAGTTATTTCAATGAAATTAAAAAGTCTTTTCAAGAAAAAATAATGATGATTAAAGGAGTATGTTTATAATATCATCAAATAATGGAATGATTAATAACGAGTCGCATGTGACCGTTAAGAATTAATAAAATAGACACATGAAACAGAAAACGACACTTATAAAAAACGCGAATATTGTAAACGAAGGTTCGGTTTTTAAAGGCGATATACTAATAGAGGGTGAGTTAATAAAAGAGATTAAAGATTCAATAAGCGCAAAATCTGCAGATGTTCATGTCATTGATGCAGAAGGTAAATATATTTTACCAGGTGCTATTGATGACCAGGTACATTTTAGGGAACCAGGATTAACACATAAAGCCAATATTGCTACCGAATCTAGAGCAGCATTAGCTGGAGGTATTACCTCTTTTATTGAAATGCCTAACACAAATCCACAAACTACTACAGTTGAAAAACTTGAAGAAAAGTTTGAAATAGCTGCAAAAACATCATCTGCAAATTATTCATTCATGTTTGGGGGCACAAATGATAATTTAGATGAAATTTTAAAAGTAGATTCTAAATCAGTTGCTGGTTTAAAGTTGTTTTTAGGTTCTTCAACAGGAAATATGTTGGTTGATGACCCTAAAGTTTTAGAGAAAATTTTTAAAAGTACAGATATGGTTATTTCTGTACATTGTGAAGATGAAGCAACAATTAGAAAGAATTTTCAAGAACATGTAGATAAGTTTGGAGACGATATTCCTATAAAATATCATCCAATTATAAGAAGTGAGGAAGCTTGTTATTTATCGTCATCAAAAGCTATAGAGTTAGCAAAGAAAACTGGAGCAAGACTGCATGTTTTTCATCTATCTACAGGAAAAGAAACAAATTTATTTTCCAATAAAATTCCTTTGAAGGATAAAAAAATAACAGCTGAAGTTTGCATACATCATCTTTGGTTTAATGATGAAGACTATGATAAAAAAGGAACATTTATAAAGTGGAATCCAGCAGTAAAAACTGAAAAAGATAGAACCCAATTATGGAAAGCTTTACTTGACGATAGAATTGATGTAATTGCAACAGACCATGCTCCACATACTATTGAAGAGAAAAATAACGTTTATACAAGTGCACCTTCAGGAGGGCCTTTGGTACAACACGCAATTCCTGCTATGTTGGAAATGTATCATAAAGGAAAAATCTCAATTGAGAAAATTGTCGAAAAAATGTGTCATAACCCAGCTATATTATTTCAAGTAGAGAAAAGAGGGTATATAAAACCAGGATATTTTGCAGATTTAGTTTTAGTAGATTTAAATAATCCTTGGACCGTAAATAAAGACAATATTCTATATAAATGCGGTTGGTCTCCTTTTGAAGGAACTACGTTTAAGTCTAGAATTACGCATACTTTTTTAAATGGAAGTTTAGTTTACCAGAACGCTAAATTTACAGATGTAAAAGCTGCTAAAAGATTAACTTTTAATAGATGATTGTAAAACGATTAATAATATTTTTTATGCTTGTTTTATTGATGACTGCTTGTTATCAATATGAAAAACCAGATAAACCAAAGGATTTAATATCTAAAGATAAAATGGTAGATGTTTTAATCGATGTTAAGCTAGTAGCGTCTATAAATACTATTGATAAAGAAGCTATTGATAAAAATAATATTAATGCAGAAACTTATGTTTTCTCAAAGCATAATATTGATAGTTTGCAGTTTGCACAAAGTAATAACTACTATTCTTTTTATGTAAAAGAGTACGAAGAAATTTATGGTAGGGTTAAGGATAGCTTAGAAAAATTAAAAGATATTTATAAAGACTTAGAAATTAAGGAAGAAGAGGAAGCTAAAGCAAAAAGAAAAAGAGATTCAATTAAAGCCATTGAGCAAATAAAGGATTCTTTGGGTATTATTAAATACCAAGATTCATTAAAAACTAATATAAACATCGACTCTCTCAGTAAAACGCTTTTAAAAAATAAGTTAGAGCGAGTAAAACTTATTACTCCTGTTTCTGATACTGTTTTCCAATCTCAATAATACTTTCATTAACATCTTTAAAAGTATAGTTTAAAGTTTCTTTTATTTTATTATTGCTGTATTCCGTTTCTGTAGATAAAGAATTTACAATTTGCTTAGTAAGTAATCTTCTTTTACCTGTAATTTTTGTTTTTAACCAGTCTAATCTCCAAGCTATCTGTAGTAATTTTTTAGAAGCCATTTTTTTTGGCTTCTTACTTCCAACTGATGTCGCTAAGGTTTGTAAAAAGTCTTTATAAGTCCAGTTTTCTGCTACCAAAATAAAGCGCTCATTTTTAATTGGGCTATTTAAAAGAGCTACCATAATTGAAATTACGTCTTCTACAGAAACTAAAGCTATAGTGCCGGATGTATAGTATTTAAGGCCTTTTTTTGCTTTTTTGAATAAACTTCCACTTCCGTATCTCCATATTCCAGAGCCTAAAATAACACCAGGATTTACAATTACAGCATCAATTCCTTCTTGGGTTCCGCGCCAAACTTCCATTTCGGCACCATATTTAGTTATAGCATAAACGTTATTATCGGCTTCAGGATTCCAATCAGTACTTTCCGTAATTGGTTTACTGTTTAACTCGGTGCCAAGTGTAGCTATGGAGCTAACATAACAAAGTTTTGTTACCGAATTTGCAATACATAAATTAACAATATTTGCAGTGCCTTCAATATTAGTTCTGCGTAATAGTTGATATTTATCGGGCTCAAAAGATACAAAAGCAGCACAATGATACACATGCGTTACATTATTAAAAGCTTCATTTAATGTAGGAATATCTAAAATATCGGCTTGTATCCATTCAATAGAATCATAAAGATTTTTGTAATCTTTAGTGTAGGTTGAAAATACATTTTTAACGTTGTTTAGTTTTCGTTTTGTTCTATAAATAGCTCTAACTTTTTCC
This sequence comes from Algibacter aquimarinus, assembly GCF_039543265.1. Taxonomy (NCBI): domain Bacteria; kingdom Pseudomonadati; phylum Bacteroidota; class Flavobacteriia; order Flavobacteriales; family Flavobacteriaceae; genus Algibacter; species Algibacter aquimarinus. The sequence continues at coordinate 29,347 of NZ_BAABJK010000003.1, forward strand.
TTCTTATTTGCTAATTTATAAAGCAAATGTGAACCTACTAAACCTGTACTTCCAGTTACTAAAATCATAGAACTAAAGTAAAGAATTATTCATAAATCACGAGTAATTCTATACGTATTTTTATATTTGCCAAAGATTACTAAATAATAGAATAATGATAAAGAATTTTGTTGAAGAACTAACATGGAGAGGCATGATACACACAGTAATGCCCGGTGTTGAAGAGCACTTAATGGAAAGCATGCGAAGTGCTTATGTAGGTTTTGATCCAACCGCTGATTCTTTACATATTGGAAACCTAGTACCCATAATGTTATTAGCACATTACCAACGTTGCGGCCATAGACCAGTAGCTTTAGTTGGTGGTGCAACTGGAATGATTGGTGATCCTTCAGGTAAATCGAATGAACGAAATTTATTAGATGAAAAAACCTTAAGACACAATCAAGATGCTATAAAAAATCAATTAGCTCATTTTTTGGATTTTGAAAGTAACGCTGAAAATGCTGCAATTCTTGTAAATAATTACGATTGGATGAAAGATTTTTCATTCCTAGAATTTATTCGTGATGTTGGTAAACACGTTACTGTTAATTATATGATGGCAAAGGACTCAGTGAAAAATAGAATTTCTTCAGAGTCTACAGAAGGTATGAGTTTTACCGAGTTTACTTATCAATTAGTACAAGGGTATGATTTTCTTCATTTATACAAAGAAAAAGATTGCTCTATACAAATGGGAGGAAGCGATCAATGGGGTAATATTACAACAGGAACAGAACTTATTCGAAGAATTGACAGCGGAAAAGGATTTGCCATTACATGTCCATTAATTACAAAATCTGATGGGTCTAAATTTGGGAAATCTGAAGGAGGAAATGTTTGGTTAGATGCAAAAAGAACATCTCCATACAAATTCTATCAATATTGGTTAAATTCTAGTGATGAGGACGCTGAGAAGTATATTAAAATTTTCACTTTTTTAGACGAATCTGAAATAACTAGTTTAATAAAAGAGCATCAAGAAGCACCACATTTACGTGTCTTACAAAAGCGATTAGCGGAAGAAATTACTTTAATGGTACATTCAAAACAAGATTTAGATAACGCTATAAAAGCAAGCAATATTCTATTTGGAAAATCGACTAGCGATGATTTAAAACAACTTGACGAACAAACATTTTTAGATGTTTTTGATGGTGTTCCTCAAACAGAAATTAACCTATCTGACATTGAAAATGAACTTGATATTATTGCTGCACTAGCTGAAAAAGGAGGGTTTCTAAAATCAAATGGAGAAGCAAGACGAGCATTAAAAGAAAATTCAATTTCTGTAAATAAAGAAAAGGTAAAAGACGATTATAAAATTACCTTAAAAGATTTAATTAACAATAAGTTTGTATTGCTACAGCGCGGTAAAAAAAACTATTTTGTTTTAAGAATTAAATAAAAAGATAAAAGCTTGAGTAACCAACTCAAGCTTTTTATTAACCAACTAACTAAACTAAACTAAACTAATTTTTCTTTTTCATAGTTAAGGTTTTTGTCGAAACACTTATTCAAATCTTACAAAAAGTATAATTATTTTTTAAATTTTATTTTTTCCCAGTTTTTATTTGCCTTTTGTATTAAAAGCGACTCATCTTCTTTTTGCCATAATTCCAATGTATTTGTGCCCCAAGCATTATAAAAAAGATATAATTTACCGTCTGTTATTTGAAAACTTTCTGGATTTATTGATACTTTACTATTTTTTAGTGCAACGGCATAAGCGCAATATCCACCATATTCCGGAATGTACTTTTCAGGACTGGTTTTAAATGTGTTTAAGTTTTCTTTAGAAACAAATTTGTATTTAACGCCATCATATTCAAAAATGTTTTTTTTGTTTCCTTCAGAAGCTTCATTTTTAAAATAGGCAACTACATCGTAGCCATTGGCGGCAAATCCTTTTTTTGTATTATAATCATCAGTTTGAGAATATAAATATGTAGAGGAAATAAGTAGAAATAATAAAATTGATTTTTTCATATTTATTAGGTCGTAAAGAAATTTAAAACTTAACGCTTTAAAGAACCATTAAATTACAACCTCTTATGTCTGAATTATCAAAGCGACCAATAATTTCGAACGAATTATTTTCATAAACTCTACCTAAATCTTGAGTAGCAATAAATGAACATGAATTTATGTTAGCTAGGTCAATTATATTTATTCCTCCAGCTTTTCCACAAAAATTCATGGTTAATGCATCTTCAGTATCTCGTATTAATACTTTCATCCATTTGGGAGTATTAAAAACACCATTTCCTTTTGAATATGCTTGACTTAAGAGTTCCGTCATACCATATTCACTATGTATTTTGTCAACACCAAAACCTTCCTTTAGTTGTTTATGAAGTTCTTCTCTAATAAGCTCTTTTCTTCTACCTTTCATACCACCTGTTTCCATTATTATGGTGTTTCTTAGCTGGAATTTATAAGTTTCAATTAAATCTAATAGTGCAAAAGAAACACCTATTAACAATACTTTTTTTCCTTCAGAATTAAGTTTTATTAGTGTGTTTTTTAATTCGGTTAAATTGTTTAAATAAAATCCTCTTTCCTTATGTTTAGATCGAGATATCATATCATTAACCATGTATACTAATGATGAGCCTTCGCGCTCTAGATAAGATGGTAGTAAAGCAAGAACAACATAATCTTCAATATTTCCATAGAAATTATAAAACCCTTTAATAAAACTTTGTTTATAAATATCTAAGTCTGTTACATGATGTTTACTAGTTATACTTCCTGTTGTTCCAGAACTTGAAAATGTTACTTTAATAGAATCTTTAGAGCTAAGTATTTGGTGTGATTTAAAAAACTGAATAGGTAAATAAGGAATATCTTTTATAGTTTTTACATCGCTTGGATGTCTATATAATAAATCGCAAAAAGACCTATAAACATTATTGTTTTCAAATTGAAAATTAAAAATTTGTAATGCTAAGGCTTCAAACTCTTCTTGATTTTTTATATTAAAAATAGAATTTATGTCGATCATAAAACAAATAAAGAAACAAAAGTATATAAAAAAAGCGCTACCGGATTAAAGTAACGCTTTTGAATATTGTTAATAAAAGTTATTTTACAACTAGTTTTCGTGTTTCGCTAACATCGTTTTCAGTTATTTTTAAAACATAAACGCCTTTACTTAAGTTGGCTATGTTTATTTCTTTACCTGTAATTTCCGTAGAAAAAATACGTTTTCCTAAAACATTAAAAAACTCAACATTTTTTGTTAGATTTTTTTTTGATGTAATATATATAAAGGTCTTACCGTTAGTAACAGGGTTGGGGTAAATAGATAAATCTTCAATACTCTTTTGTATAGGATTATCTGTATAGCTATTTTGAGAGAACCCTTGTTGGGAAATCAAAAAAGCTACGGGAAACAATAAGATAAAAAAGTATTTTTTTGCCATAATCTCTTGTTATTCAAGGTAAAAGTACTATAAAGTCATCAATAGTCATACCAAAAAAGTGTTAAAGATTTAGGTAATTTGTCGAAAGGTTAAATTCTTGTAAGTTGATTGTTACCTTAATGTTATTTATTTTAGCATTTTATCAAAGCAATATTATTAGCTTTATATTTACTAGAATAAATATGATTTATTTTAATTAACCAATGAAAAAAAAGGACATAAAAATATTATTAGTTGATGATGAACCTGATATCTTAGAGATTGTAGGTTATAATTTGTCTAGTGAAGGTTATCAAGTAATTACTGCCGAAAACGGTATTGAAGGCGTAAAAAAAGCCAAGAAAGAACTTCCTCATTTAATTATTTTAGATGTTATGATGCCAGAAATGGATGGTATTGAAGCTTGTGAGTTAATTAGAAAAAATCCTGATTTAAAAAATACTATTGTTACCTTTTTAACTGCCAGAGGAGAAGATTACTCGCAAGTAGCTGGGTTTGATGCTGGAGCAGATGATTACATTACTAAGCCAATAAAACCAAAGGTTTTGGTAAGTAAAGTAAAAGCACTTTTACGACGTTTTAAAGAAGAAGATTTAGTAAATACTGTTAAAATTGGAACTTTAGAAATAAATAGAGAAGAGTACAAAATCACTTCAAAAGGAAAGGAAATTGTACTTCCTAGAAAAGAATTTGAATTATTATCTTTGTTAGCATCAAAACCAGGAAAAGTATTTAAAAGAGACGAAATCCTAGATACAGTTTGGGGTAACGAAGTTGTTGTAGGAGGTAGAACTATAGATGTTCATATTCGTAAACTACGAGAAAAACTTGGTGACAAAAGCTTTAAAACAGTAAAAGGAGTTGGTTACAAGTTTGTTGACTAATGCACACAAAATTTAAAAAATCATACAAGTTTGCAATAAACACCTCGTTTTATATTACCATATATATAACGCTCTTAATGAGCGTTTTTTTATATTTCTTTTTTGATGTTATTTGGTGGATTTTATTATTGATTTTCTTTTGCACCTATATTTTTTCTTTTTTAGTAGTACAATACAGGGTTGAAAGATTTATTTATCGGCGTGTAAAAAAAATATATGATGATTTAACACTTTTAGAATCGGCCAGTATTTCCAAAGGAGCTATCACTACAGATATGCGAACCCTAACTCAAGAAATAGACAAATTTGCAAGAGACAAGAAAATAGAAATTGAAACTCTTAAAGTTCGAGAAAAATATCGAAAAGAATTTCTAGGTAATGTATCTCACGAATTAAAAACCCCTTTATTTACTGTACAAGGTTATATTTTAACATTGCTTGACGGAGCTATGAATGATGAAAATATTCGGGAGAAGTATTTGCAAAGAGCCAGTAAAGGAATAGAGCGATTAGGTTATATTATTAAAGACTTAGATATGATTACCAAATTAGAAGTTGGTGATTTAAGTTTAAAAGTTGAAGCTTTTGATATTGTAGAGTTAGTTGAAAATGTTTTTGAAATGCTTGAAATGAAAGCAAGTAAAAAGAAAATCACACTTACTTTTGATATGGACTATTTACAACCGGTAATGGTAAAGGCAGATAAAGAGCGTATTCAACAAGTTCTGGCCAATTTAATAGTTAATTCATTAAAATATGGACGAGACAAAGGTACTACTGAAATTAGTATAGAAAACCTTATAAAAAATAAAGTTATTATTAGAGTTACAGATAATGGCGAAGGTATTTCTAGCGAACATCTACCGCGTTTATTTGAACGTTTTTATCGCGTTGATAAAAGTGGTTCTCGCAAAGAAGGAGGTTCTGGATTAGGGCTTTCAATAGTAAAACATATTATAGAAGCACACGACGAAAAAATTTATGTAGAAAGTGAATATGGTGTAGGTAGTGAGTTTTCTTTTACCTTAGAAAAGGCTAAATAGTTTCTTAAAATCTACTTCAAATTCAAAAGATTTTAAGCCTTTAAAAGAATCAATATTATCCAGTTTATCTAAAGTGAAATCATCTTGATTGCAGCTTGGTACTAGGTTTTTTTCATTTAATCGTTTTGCTAAATACTCTTGTTCAAATTGTCCTGGTGTGGGAATAAAAAATGCTTTTTTATTTAGTTTGGCTAAATCCATAACCGTGGTGTAACCAGATCTTGAAATAACTAAATTACTTTCATTAATTGTTTTTTCGAGTAACTCTGAAGTCATGAAATTATAGATAGTCATGTTACCTAAAACTTGTTTGGTTTGCTCTTGCTCCATAATACCTTTTACTAAAATCACCTTTCCTTGGTAAGTCTTTAATGTTTTTAAAAGCTTTTCTTGTAGTAGGGTTCGTTGAGGTTCGGGACCAGAAATTAAAACCAAAATGTCATTTGAGATGGTAACTTGTTTATTTTCAAATCTGCTTAATGGGCCAATATATTCTGTTGGAATTTCAAAATAATCTGGATGTCCTAGTTTTCCACTTAAATTAGGCTCTTGTTTTACGTCAGGAACCCAACAGGTATTAAATTTTTTAATAATTCTTGAGTGCATTTTTGTGCTTAACCAAGTTGTTTTTCCGCTTAAAACATTTAATTGATGCGTAACGAAAATTGATGGTACTTTTTTACTGTGTACTCCCAGTCTGTTGTCAGAAATGATTCCCGAAATATTTTCGTTTTCTAAAATTTGTTTGGTTGCTTTTTTTTCTGCTTTTATTGCTTTAAGGAGTTTAGGTGAATCTTTTAATAGTTTTAATTTAAAATACTTTCCCTTTTTTGCGTAAGTAACATTGTAGGCCGGAAGCTCAATAAAAGGTAGTTCTGGAAATTCTTTTTGTAAAAGATTTAAAGCAACACCATCAGAAGCAATAATTGGTTGGAAGTTATTTTCAATTAAAGCTTTAATTATAGGAATGCTTCTTGTTGCATGTCCTAAACCCCAATTTAAAGGCGCTATTAATATTTTTTTCTTTACCATTAAGAATTAAGACATCACAAATTTCTGCCAAATTCAAAGATAAGCATATAAACGCTCTCGTATATTTCCTTAATTTTACCAAATATTAAAATATACATTAGCAAATAACCTGTGGGTAGTAAAAATAAACTTAGGCGTTTTAGAGAAAATGAAACTTTTTCAAATGTATTTCAGCCAACACGAGATGAACTAGTAAATTCAAATTTCAATTTAAAAGGCAATTGGCAGCATGAAGTTTTCAAAAATAAAAATCCGTTAGTTTTAGAATTAGGTTGCGGTAAAGGAGAATATTCAGTTGCTTTGGCTAAAAAATATCCAAATAAAAATTTTATTGGTATAGACATTAAAGGGGCACGTTTTTGGAGAGGTGCTAAAACCGCTATTGAAGAGAATATACCAAACGTAGCTTTTTTAAGAACTCAAATTGAATTAATAGACCACGCATTTGCAACAGATGAGGTTGATGAAATTTGGATTACTTTTCCAGACCCTCAAATAAAATACAAGCGCACAAAACATAGAATGACAAATGCAACATTTTTAAATCGGTACAAAACTATTTTAAAACCAGAAGGTGTTGTTAACTTAAAAACAGATAGTGAATTCATGCATGGTTACACGCTTGGTTTATTACATGGTGCAGGGCATGAAGTATTGTATGCTAACCACAATGTATATAAACAAGAGGGCAGTCCAGAGGAAGTTACCAGTATTCAAACCTTTTACGAATCGCAATATTTAGAGCAAAACAAACCAATTACGTATATTAGGTTTAAAATAAAATAATAGTGAATGTAACTTTCATATTTTTTATTGGCTTAATTGTAGCTTTTGTTGGAGTAATTCCACCAGGGCTGTTAAACATGACAGCTGCCAAAATAAGCTTAAAAGAAGGCCACGTTAGAGGTGTTTTGTTTTCTGTAGGTGTTTGCGTTATTGTAATCTTTCAAACATATATAGCAGCTATTTTTGCTAGGTATTTAAGTAAACATCCAGAGGTAATTGATATTCTTCAAAGAGTGGCATTTGTCATTTTTGTGTTAATTACTATTTATTTTTTATTCGTAGCTAAGTCTCAACCAAAATCTCAACTTAAACCTAAAATAAAAAGTAAACATAGTCGGTTTTTCCAAGGCATGTTTTTGTCTTCAATAAATATGTTTCCAATACCATATCAAGCTTACATGACAATTACACTAGCTTCTGTTGGTTGGTTAGCGTTTGATAAAATAAGTATTGCTTCCTATGTTTCAGGAACAGCAATGGGAACTTTTGTAATGCTTTACATGTATATTTTCTTTTTTGATAGAATAAAAGAGAAAAAGTTTACTTCCCAAAAAAGCATGAACTATGTAATTGGTGGCATTACAGGAATAATTTCCATCGTTACTTTAATAAATATTATTAAAGAATTGTAAAATGAAGTCTGAAACTCTTAATTTTTTTGATAAAGTTTACATGGTTGCTCGATTAATACCTCATGGCAGAGTAACAAGTTATGGTGCCATAGCAAAATATTTAGGGGCCGCAAGAAGTGCACGTATGGTTGGTTATGCTATGAATGGTTCTGGTGGGAAAGACGTACCTGCGCATCGTGTTGTTAATAGAAAAGGACTTTTAACAGGCAAACATCATTTTGACGGGACCAATTTAATGCAACAACTTTTAGAGAGCGAAGGTGTATCAGTTATCGAAAATCAAATTCAGAATTTAGACAAGGTGTATTGGGATCCTTCCGAGGAATTATAATTCATAAAAAAATCAAATAACTACATCAATAAAAGTTCTTACTGCGCACTATAAAATTCTATCTATATTAATTATCTTTGTTTAGAATTAATCTGAATAAATGAAGCTCAATAAACAAGATATATTAAAAGCACTTGAAAGTATTACAGTTCCTGGTGAAGGACAAAATATGGTTGAAAGTGGTGCGGTAAAAAATGTGATGACTTTTGGCGATGAAGTAATTGTTGATATCACAATTAAAAACCCAAGTTTACAGGCAAAAAAACGTACTGAGGTTGATATTTTGAAAACGATACATGAAAAGGTTTATGAAAAAGCCAAAATTACCGTAAACGTAAAAGTTGAAGCTCCGGCTAAACCCAAAGCAAATGTTATAAAGGGGAATCCTATCCCTGGAATAAAAAATATAGTAGCTGTTGCCTCAGGTAAAGGAGGTGTTGGTAAATCTACAGTTACAGCAAATTTAGCTGTTACTCTTTCAAAAATGGGGTTTAAAGTAGGAGTTTTAGATGCCGATATTTATGGACCTTCAATGCCTATTATGTTTGATGTGGAAGCAGAAAAACCATTGGCAGTAAACATAGAAGGTAAATCTAAAATGAAACCGATAGAAAATTATAATGTAAAAATATTATCTATTGGTTTTTTTACACAACCTAATCAAGCCGTAGTTTGGCGTGGACCTATGGCTGCAAAAGCTCTAAACCAGATGATTTTTGACGCCCATTGGGGTGAAATAGATTTTCTATTATTAGACTTGCCTCCTGGAACAGGCGATATTCATTTAAGTATTATGCAATCTTTACCTATTACGGGAGCTGTGGTTGTAAGTACTCCACAAAATGTTGCATTAGCTGATGCTAAAAAAGGTGTAGCTATGTTTCAACAAGACAGTATTAATGTACCTGTTTTAGGAATTATTGAAAATATGGCTTACTTTACACCTGCCGAATTGCCAGATAATAAATATTATATTTTTGGTAAAGAAGGAGCGAAAAATCTAGCAGAAGATTTAAACGTTCCTTTTCTAGGCCAGTTACCTTTGGTGCAAAGTATACGAGAGGCTGGTGATGTTGGTCGTCCAGCGGCATTACAAACCGCTACACCTTTAGAAAAAGCCTTTGAAAAATTAACACAAAATGTTGTACAAGAAGTAGTAAGACGAAATGACGATTTACCACCAACAGAAGCCATTAAAATAACAACAATGGCTGGTTGTTCAGCAGTAAAAAAATAGAATATGAGTTCAGAAGAAATAAAACTAAACGTAGAGAAAGCCCTAGAAGAAATTCGACCGTTTTTACAAAGTGATGGTGGCGATATTTCGTTATTATCTATTGAGGATAACGATACTTTAGTTAAAGTTCAGTTGCAGGGTGCTTGTGTTGGGTGTAGTGTTAATCAAATGACGCTAAAATCTGGTGTTGAAATGACAATAAAAAAATACGCACCTCAAATTGAACAGGTTGTGAATATTGAAATTTAAACTTGTATAATACTGTAATACTGCCAGTAAAAACAATAATATTCTAACAATTCTTATTCTAGAAATATAGAATTTTATTAATTCAATATTTTTTCTCTTAAGTATTTAAAATCATATATAAAACACTTAAAAATATAAAATCAACTGTTAAATTTGTGGCACGAATTATGACATGATTTTTTAGATATCACATAATAAAGTAATGAGCGACGTAAATATAAAAATAACTGATAGAGATGGGGTAACTCATGATATAGTTGCACCAACGGATATGGCAATGAATCTGATGGAGGTTGTAAGATCCTACGAACTTGCCCCAGAAGGAACTATTGGTGTTTGTGGCGGAATGGCAATGTGCGCTTCATGCCAATGCTATGTGTTAAGCGAAACTGAATTACCAGAAATGAGTGATGATGAAGAAGCGATGCTATCAGAAGCTTTTGATGTTAAAGATACCAGTCGTTTAGGTTGTCAAATACAAATGACGCCAGAAATGGAGGGACTTGAGGTAGAACTTGCTCCCGAAAGCTAATATTTTATTTAAAATAGGATAGTAGAACCGATTTCTTTGATGCAGATACCATTATTTCTTGTCCGTTACTAAGCACAACACTACCTCCTTTTCCTTTTAAATATTTTACAACTTCGTTTACGTTTACTAAATACGATTTATGTACACGAGCAAAACTAGAATTAGCCAAAGCATCTTCAAAATATTTTAAAGTTTTACTTACTAGTTTCTTTTTATTATTGTTCAAATATATTTCGGTATAGTTATCGTCAGCTTTACAATATAGAATATCAGAAGTATTAATAACTTCAAAACCGCTTTGTTGCGGAATTGTAATTTTACCAGCTACACTATTAGTTTTTGGTATGAGTATTTCATCTTGTAAAGCATCCTCTTTGGTTTTAATTTCAGTAACATAATCAACAGCTTTAATTAACTCATCAATAGAAATGGGTTTCATTAAATAATAACTTGCATGCGCATTTAAAGCGTCCATAGCATAATGGTTATATGCTGTTACAAAAATAGTTTCAAAGTTTATGTCTCCAACTTTATCTAGCAAATCGAAGGCATTACCATAAGGCATTTCAACATCAAGAAAGACTAAGTCTAAATCGTTATTTCTGATTAAAACCAATGCTTCTTGAACATTTGAAGCTTCTCCTAAAACAGTAACATTCGGGCAGTATTTTTTGAGGTAATTCTTTAGAATTTCTCTACTAGTTTCTTCGTCTTCTACGATTATTGAGGTTAGTTTCATTTGTATTTATTTAAGCACTTATTGGTTGAAATTAAAATAATTTTTGCTGATGGTTTACAAAAGGTAGTTGTTTCTATATTTAAATATTTAGCATCTAATAAATCAAAATCTTTTTTATTTATTAGATGCTTAATTAAACTATCTTCGATTGGTATTCCATCTATTATATACAAAACATCTTCAAATTCGTTTTCTTCTATTCTTAAATATGTTTTGAGATTATTAAAAGTATTAATATTTAAAATTGTTTTGTCTTTAATATTCTCAAAGCAACTTCTTTTTTCTTTTGCAGATTTACAGGAGATAATTAAAATAATAAATGAAATTAAAAATATTTTAGATTTCATTATCAATCCTTTTTAAGCGTTACAACTACTTTAGTTCCAGTATCTTCCTCATCTTTAAAATCATCAATAAACACATCAACTTTATCTTTATACATATCATTTAAAATAGATACACGTTTTTTAATATTCCCCATGCCTTTGGAGTTTTGTTTTTGTTGGTTTTCTGTTTTTAAAGCTTTTGATTTTTCACGACCTATTCCATCATCTGTAATCGTAATTTTTATTTCATCTGCCTCAGTTTGTGCTATTGCAATTTCTAAATGGCCTTTAGTCTTTTTATATCTTAACCCATGCCAAACAGCGTTTTCTATGTAAGGTTGCAATAACATAGGTGGGATAACAAAGTCTTCAACGGTAATATTTTCATCAACTTTAATAGAGTAATCAAATTTATCTTGAAACCTAAAATGTTCAAGTTTTGTATAAAGTTCTAAAAGGGTTATTTCTTTTTCTAATGGAATAAAATCTTCTTCACTATTTTCTAAAACAGCACGCATTAGTAATGAGAAATCTGTTAAATATTTGTTTGCTGTACGTTCATCATTTGAAGCTATAAAACTATTTACGGAGTTTAGTGCATTGAATATAAAATGCGGGTTCATTTGACTTCTCAAACTTTTTAAAGCCAGTAAATTATTAGCTAAACGCTGTTGCTTAATATATTTGAACATTAAAAATGCTGTTAGCAATAGCAATAAAACTCCCCCAATTAATGAGTAAATAATAAGCTTTTGTCGTTTAGCTTGTTCTATATTAAAATTGTATTTGCTTTCAGATAATGCTCTGTCGCTTTCTAAACTTAAAATTCTGTTTTGTTTGCTGGTTAGTTCTCGCCTAAAACGAGTTGCTTGAGATATTTGCTGCTCCTTTTTTATGTAAACCTGGTCTACTAAATCAACATAGTCTTGAAACGCACTTAGTGCTTTCTCGTAATCTTCAGCGCTTTCATATACCTCAGATAGTTTTCTTGTTGCATCCTTTTTTACGATTAAATCTTCTTTACTATCAGCTTCTTCAATACTTTTTTCAAGATATGGAATTGCATTTCCTAAATCGCCTTGTTCTAGATAAGCATTTCCTATTTTGTAGTTTTGTTTTTGAGATGTTAGCGGACTTTCGTTATCGAAAATTGAATCTGTTTCTATTTCTTCAATGATATTTAAGGCTTCTTTTCTTAGAGTAATTTCTGTTGAATAATCGTTTATGTTATTCTGAAAATCGGCTACTTTTAGTTTCTCTTCAACCGCACGTTTTTTATTTTGTTTATTGGCTTGTTTTAAAGATTCACTAAAATAATTTTTTGCAATTTGAGTATCTCCTTTAGCGTTATAAACTTCGGCTATTTTAGAGTTTAAGTCAGTTACTTTGGGTGTAATTAAGTGTTTTTTTGCTAGAGCTAATCCTTCTTTATATGCGTTAATTGATTTTTCGAAAACTTTAGTTAAACGATAAACATCCCCAAGTCCTTCGTATAAAGTGACTAATTGCCAGTTTGAAAGTTCACTTTTGTTAATAGCATTATAGGTTTGTAAGCTTTCTTGATAATTTTTATTAAGCTGGTAAGCCTTCGCTAGTTTTAATGAGGATTCATTAGTTTCAATGTTTTGTAAGCTTATCCTGTAGTTTGAAACAGCTAAATCATATTGTTTCCAATGGATATTAATATCGCCTAAAACTTCATAGGCTTCAGCATTTTCTTTTTTAGAACTACTTTCAGATATCGCTTCAGTAATAAATTGAATACTTTTCTGTGCGTCTTTTTTTAAATAAGTTTCGGCAGAGTCTATTAATGATTTAAAAACAGGCAGTCTAGACTTGGAAATTTTACTCTTGTAATTACTATCATTAATAGGTTCTACTCGAACTTCAATACGTTCATTACTGGTAATAGTATGATAAATGGTATAAAAATCTTTATGCCTAATTGTTAGTTCATCGCCTATACTAACTTCAATTCTAAATTTACCAGAAAGATCTGTTACTGTATAACCGCCACCATTAACCTCAATATTAACATCTGGTATAGGGTTTCTAGTATCACTTTCTATCACAGAACCTCTAACAGTAAATCTTGGTTTATTACCAAGGTTATCGTAGTTCTGCGCAAAGATTGTTGTACTGCAAAGAATAATACTAATGCATATAATATAATTGAAAACTAACTTCATTTGCGCTTTTATAATGATAAACTTACGCACTTTACTTGGTATATTAAAATGTAAATTTTGTAAAAAGAGCGTGTTTTAAGCTTAAAAAGGATACTTCACGCATTTAAGTGTTTGTTTTACTCATTTACTATTACCATTCAATCATTATTGATTTTTTAAAAGAAAAGTTGGTTATAGATTTACGCAAATCAAAAAACGTAAAAATCTTATGAAAACTTATTTTAAAACACTTTTACTATGCATCGCGTTAATTGGATTTATTTCCTGTAGTGCCAAAAACAAAAAGCAAAACATTGCTTCAAATCAATTAAAAGCAATGCATCACGAACCCAATAAACAATTTATAAAAGTGGCACTTTTATTAGATACCAGTAATAGTATGGATGGATTAATAGACCAAGCTAAATCGCAACTTTGGGATATTGTAAACGAACTCTCTTATGCAAAATGCAATAACGAAAAATCCAATTTGCTCATTGCTTTATATGAATATGGAAATGATAGGCTAAGTGGAAAAGAAGGTTATATAAGACAAGTATTAGCATTTAGTGATGATTTGGATGAAATTTCAAAAGAGCTATTTTCTTTAACTACTAATGGAGGTGAAGAATATTGCGGACAAGTAATACAAAAGTCTCTAAACCAACTAAACTGGGGTAAAAATGCAGATGACTTAAAACTTATTTTTATTGCAGGAAACGAACCTTTTACACAAGGTAAAGTTAGTTATAAAGATGCCTCTATTAATGCAAAAGAAAAGGACGTTACAATTAATACTATTTTCTGTGGTGATTTTAATCAAGGTATTTCTACATTCTGGAAAGACGGCGCTAAATTAACAAACGGAGATTATATGGCTATAAATCAGAATAACAAAACGTTACATATCGCGTCGCCTTATGATGATGAGATTCTTATTCTAAACCAAAAGCTGAATAAAACCTATGTTGCTTATGGTAGAGAAGGGATGCAAAAAATGTCGCTTCAAGCAGAACAAGATTCCAATGCAAGTGTTTACAGCAAAGCAAATGCAGTTAAAAGAACTGTTAGTAAGAGCTCTCATCTTTATAAAAACAAAAGCTGGGATTTAGTAGATGCTGTTGAATTAGAAGAGGTTAAGGTTGAAGAAATCTCAGATGATGAATTACCATCAGAATTGAAAGGCAAAACAAAAACAGAAATTAAAAGTTATGTAGCTAAAAAAAGTAAAGAGCGAGAAGTTATTCAAAATAGAATTAAAGAGTTAAATAGTAAACGTAAAGATTACGTTTTCAAACAAAAAAAAGATAATACCAATAGTTTAGAAAACGCCATGACAAAAGCCATAAAAGAACAAGCAAAAAAGAAAAAATATTCTTGGGAATAAAAAAAGGCTCGCAATTGCGAGCCTTTTTTTATATTAGTTTACTGCGGGACACTTACAGTCGTAAGCTTCTCGTCTGCAATTAAAGTTGTAACCAAGTGTAAATTGATGAAATCCACCGTTTGTAAAAACAAGTGAATTTGATTGATATGTATACGTGTATGCAAACATAAATTCATTATAATTAACACCAACAATAGGCGTAATTTGCTGAAGCTTCTGGCTGTTAATAGCTCCCGATGAGGTTAGAAATTCAGCACCATCCAAACTTGTTCTATATGATAAACCTCCCCAAATACTTCCAAAATCCATTTGTTTATATGCTTTTGCATTAATGTCTAAAGAAGATTCACCTGTACCATCTTTGTGTTGAAACATTAGTGAAGGCTCGTAACTCCATGAACTTCCTAGTTTCCCAAAAACTCCACCAATTGAAAATAAATAGCGTCTTAAATTACTGGTAATTTCAATATCGTTATTAACGCCAGCATTTTCTAAAACATTTTTAATAGTACCATGCATATAATAGTCTAAGAAATGATAAGAGAAGCCAAAGTCAATATTAAAGTTAGTTGCACTTTGTACTATACCATCTATTATGGGGTCCGGGCCATCAAACAAAAAAGTAGTTTCGTCAAGTTTATATTGAATAAAACCAGCACTTAAACCAAAAGAAAGCATATTTAAATCTGCTTCAGTTCTTGAAAACATTAAATGGTGCGCATAAGTTAAATATGCTCCAGACTGAGAATGATACCCATTTTTATCGGTAAATAAAATTCCACCAATAGCTGAAGGTGTATCACCAATTCTACTATTAGCACTCATAGTTAAAAGTTTAGGAGCGTCATCTTGTCCAAACCATTGTTGTCTAGCAGTTAATCTAATTTTGGCACAATTAGCTGCACCAGCCATAGATGGGTGTATTAAGTAGTAGTTATCTGTTAAATAATCTGTGTAAATAGGTAAGCCTTCTTGAGAACTAACATTGTGCGATAGCAATATTGCTAGAGTTACCATAAAAATATTTTTCAATTTCATAACTTATCTACAAGGTAGGTTTGGTTAAAAGTAAACGCCTTAAAACCTAAAAAAGTATATGTAAAGATAAAGCATAGCCTTCTATCTTTTTTAACTTATTATTAAGGCAACTAAACTCAAATATATGGATATCTAAAGTTTTCTTTTATTATTTTTGCTAAAAATTAGTTGAAATGAACACTTTCAAGGTTTCTGTGCAAGAAACATCCAATAATTCTATAGTGAAATTCGAGGTAAATCAGTTTATTACCAAACATCAAAGCTTTGAATTTAATAATATTGATGAGGCAAAATCCTCCCCTTTAGCGCAACAATTATTTTATTTACCTTTTGTGAAAAAGGTTTATATCTCTGGGAATTTTATAGCAGTTGAACGATATAACATTGTTGAATGGAGTGATGTACAGGATGAAGTTTCTGAACAAATTGAAGCTTATTTAAATGATGGAGGTGTTGTTGTAGAAGAAGCTGCGGCTCCAAAAAAAGTGGCTGTAACGGTTTATGCCGAAAGCACACCAAACCCCTCAGTAATGAAATTTGTTGCTAACAAGAAAATAGTAACTGCACTTTTTGAGTTTACATCTATTGACGAAGCTAAACTATCACCTTTGGCTACTGAATTGTTTCACTTCCCGTTTGTACAACGTGTATTTATTGACGAAAACTATGTGTCTATTACAAAATACGACATGGCAGAATGGCAAGATATTACTGTAGAACTACGTGAATTTATAAGAAGTTATATTGAAACAGGTAAAGATGTTGTTTTGCCAGAAGCTGTTGAAAAGCTTGAAAAATCTTCCAAGCAGCTTGATAGTAATTTTGAAGCTTTAGATGATGTTTCGAAAGAAATAGTAAATATTTTAGAAGAGTATGTTAAGCCTGCAGTAGCTAGTGATGGAGGTAACATTCAATTTATCTCATATGATTCTGCAGAAAAGAACGTAAGTGTAATGCTTCAAGGCGCTTGCAGTGGTTGTCCATCATCAACTTACACTTTAAAAAGTGGTATAGAAAACATGCTTAAAGAAATGCTTCCAGGTAAAATTGAAACCGTTGAGGCTATAAATGGTTAAATTATAAGTGACTTTTTCTAATAAATGGTGTCCTATTTATCAAGTTAAATAATTTATAAATCAAAATATTATGGCAGTATTAAAAGTTATTGAAGTATTATCTAACTCAGATAAAAGTTGGGAAGATGCAACAAAAAAAGCAGTAAAACAAGCATCTAAAAGTGTTAAGAATATTCGTTCTGTTTATGTTCAAGACCAAAGTGCTATTGTTAAAAATGACGAAGTAACAGAGTTTAGAGTAAACTTGAAAATTACGTTTGAAGTGAATTAGTTTTACCTTGTTTAAAAACTTGAGCGTTCATGTAAATGGGCGCTTTTTTTATACTTTAATTTCGCTAACTTTGAAAGATGAAGCAAATACCATTACTTTTATTTATTATTCTAATCAGTTGTAAAGGAGAGATTACTAAACCTATGGATTATAAATATACTAATGTCTTAGTAAATGAAACAAGTCCTTATTTGCTTCAACACGCCCACAACCCAGTAGATTGGAATCCTTGGAATGAAGTTACACTAGAAAAAGCAAAAACTGAGAATAAACTGATGTTGATTAGTGTTGGTTATGCTGCTTGTCATTGGTGTCATGTTATGGAACATGAAAGTTTTGAGGATAGCCTTGTAGCTCAAGTGATGAATAAAAACTTTATTAATATTAAAGTAGATAGAGAAGAGCGTCCAGATGTAGATCAAGTTTACATGAATGCTGTTCAATTGATGACCGGAAGTGGCGGATGGCCATTAAACGTAATTGCTTTACCAGATGGCCGCCCAGTTTGGGGTGGTACTTATTTTAAGAAAGCGCAATGGATCGACGCTTTAAATCAAATCTCAAAATTATATATAGAAAATCCCGATAAACTCAATGAGTATGCTAGTAAATTAGAAGAAGGAATAAAGTCCTTGGATGTTGTTCAATTAAATGCTGATGAACCAGTATTTGAGAAGCCTTTTATTGATGATGCAATTAAAAACTGGTCAAAACAATTTGATAACAAACAAGGCGGCATGAATCGAGCACCAAAATTTATGATGCCTAATAATTATCATTTTCTATTAAGGTATGCCTATCAAAATAATGATACGGAAGTGTTAGACTTTGTGAATTTAACACTCAAAAAAATGGCTTATGGTGGTGTTTTTGATCAAATAGGAGGAGGGTTTTCTAGATATTCTGTAGACGCAAAATGGCATGTTCCACATTTTGAAAAAATGCTCTACGATAATGGGCAGCTAGTTGGTTTATATGCTGATGCTTATCTCGTTACAAAAAATGAAGTTTATAAAGACATCGTTACAGAAACCTTAAGTTACATAAAGAATGAGATGACTGCTGATAATGGTGCATTCTATTCCTCGTTAGATGCGGATAGTAATACAGAAGAAGGCGAACTTGAAGAAGGTGCTTTTTATGTTTGGACAAAAGCTGAGTTAAAATCATTTTTAAAAGAAGACTTTGATTTGTTTTCAGATTATTACAATGTAAATAACTACGGTTTTTGGGAGCAAGATAATTATGTACTTATTAGAAAAGATGACGACGAATCCATTGTAGAAAAGTATCATATTTCCAAATCTGAGTTAGCTGATAAGAAACAAGAATGGAAAGCTATTTTAATAAACGAGCGAGACAAAAGAGCAAAACCAAGACTTGATGATAAAACACTAACATCATGGAATGCTTTAATGCTAAAAGGTTATTTAGATGCCTATCGTGTTTTTGGAAATGCAGATTACCTCGCTTCCGCAGAAAAAAATGCTGATTTTATAATCACTAATCAGCTAAGAGAAGATGGTGGATTAAATCATAATTACAAAAACGGGATAAGTAGTATAAATGGTTATTTAGAAGATTATGCAGCAACCATTGATGCTTTTATAGTACTTTATGAAAACTCTCTGGATGAAAAATGGTTAAAAACAGCTAGAGATTTAGCTAATTATACTTTTGATCATTTCTTTGATAGTTCAAGCAACATGTTCTTTTTTACTTCAAATGAAGATGCTTCCTTGGTATCTAGAAGTATTGAATACCGAGATAATGTTATTCCTGCTAGTAACTCCATTATGGCAAAAAACCTGTTTAAATTATCACATTATTTTGATAGTGAGTATTTCAGTGAAACAGCAATGACCATGCTAAACAATGTTAAACCAGAAATGCAAGAGTATCCATCTGGTTATTCTAATTGGTTTGATTTGATGTTAAATTATACACAGCCTTACTATGAAGTTGCTATAGTTGGTAAAAATGCTAAACAAAAAATGGTAGAACTAAATAAGACTTACAGTCCAAATAAATTGATTGCTGGAAGCACTTCAGAAAATAACATGCCTTTATTAGAAAATAGATACAATCCAAATAATACATTAATTTATGTTTGCGTAAATAAAGCTTGTAAACTGCCTGTGTCAGAAGTTAGTGAGGCCATGAAATTTTTAAGAGAATGACAACCGTAAAAACTATATTAATAGCATTTGTAGCTTTAGAACATCTCTACTTTTTATATTTAGAGATGTTTATGTGGACTAAGCCAAAAGGCATAAAAGCTTTCGGTTTAAAATCTAAAGAGTTTGCTGAGGAAACAAAAGTATTGGCAGCCAATCAAGGTTTGTACAATGGTTTTTTAGCAGCAGGACTAATATTATCTATCGTACAAAAAGATATAGATATTGCCATTTTCTTTCTAATTTGTGTGACTATTGCAGGTATTTACGGGTCTTACTCAACAAAGCAAATAAAGTTATTTTATGTACAAGCAGTACCTGCCATAATTGCTCTGATATTTTGCTTTATTAAAAATTAATTAATCAACATTTGAACACTTAAAAATTATGAATTTAGAAAACATTGACACAGAAAAATGGCTTCAGCTAGCCTTAGATTACGGACTGAAAATTTTAGGAGCTGTTGTTATTTGGATTATTGGCTCATGGGCCATCAAAAAAATAATAAAAACTACAAAAAAAATAATGTCTAAAAGGGATTATGATGAAAGCCTTCAAAAGTTTTTATTAAATCTATTGGGTTGGATATTAAAGATTGTTTTAATAGTGGTTGTTCTAGGAACTGTTGGTGTAGAAACAACATCATTTGCTGCTATTTTAGCTGCTGCAGGTTTAGCTATCGGTCTTGCATTACAAGGCTCATTAGGTAACTTTGCAGGAGGTGTTTTAATCATGATTTTTAAACCATTTAAAATTGGCGATTTAATTGAAGCTCAAGGAGAGATAGGTGTTGTTAAAGAAATTGAAATTTTCACAACAAAATTAACAGGTTTGTCTAACAGAGAGATTATTATTCCAAACGGGTCATTATCTAACGGTAATATTATCAACTATACAACAGAAGGTACGCGTCGTGTAGATTTAGTTTTTGGTGTTGGATACGATTCTGATATTAAAAAGACCAAAGAAGTGTTGATGAATGTTTTAACATCTCATCCTAAAGTTTTAAAAGAACCTGCTCCAACTGTAAATGTTTCTGAGTTGGCAGATAGTTCGATAAATTTTGCAGTAAGACCTTGGAGTACTGCTGATGACTATTGGGACGTTTATTTTGGTATAACAGAAGATGTAAAAGAAGCGCTTGATAAAGCTGGTATTGAAATTCCTTACCCACATCAAGTTGAAATACAAAAGAAAGGTTAATTAACCTTAAATAATAAATTAATTAAGCCCTTCAGATTTTAAAAATTTGAAGGGTTTTTATTTGCGCTTTGGTTTTAAAGCCACAAAATCTTTTAAATAATAAGGTTCAAAATAAGCAACGTCTTCGATATCTCCCATATTATATTTTTCATAAGATAGTTTACTCATCTCATTAGCAGAGGGGAGTTTATCATCAATAAAAATAGCATTAGGATGATTAATTATCGTTTTTGTTTTTTCAACACCATTTCCAATAAAATAAACGGTTCCTTGTTTTAAGTAGTCGCTAAACGCGTTTTTATCTAATATTTGAGCTTGAGTTTCACGGATTTGATTGTAATTTGAATCATAAACAGCAGAATAAACTTCCATTCGTCTGGCATCTAACATTGGAATAATAGTGCCATCATCACAAATGGCTTGATGAGCTAAAGCCTCAAGAGTAGGTACAGAAATTAATGGTTTACTTAACGCAAAACATAAACCTTTAGCGGCAGAAACGCCAATGCGTAAACCTGTGTAAGACCCTGGGCCTTTACTAACTGCTATGGCATTTATGTCATTTTTAGAAATACTAGCTTCATTTAAAACAGCATCTATATAAACGTGTAAACGTTCTGCATGAGAATAATTTTTATCGTAGTCTTCTTTTAAAATAAGGGTTTTTCCTTTTTTTGAAAGTGATACAGAGCAATTGGTAGTTGCGGTTTCAATATTTAAAATAATACTCAAATTAATTATATTTTTCAATAATATTTTTAATAACGCTAGAAGTAAGTTCAAAATCTTTTAAACTTGGATATCCTTCCCAACGTACTATACCCTTTGGGTCAATTAAAACGCAATGAGGAATTCCTTTAACTTTGTATCGTTTTTCTAATCTCTCCTTTGTATCAATAGCGCTATAATAGTTTATAATAGGACTTTTCATTTGGTCTATCTTAGATTTTGGTTCATCTGAAATGCCAATAACAATTAAATTATCCTTAAACTCTTCTTGGTATTTATTAAGTTCTGGAATTGCTTTTCTACAAGGGCCGCACCAAGTTGCCCAAAAATCTATCAATACAAATTTACCTTGGGTTATAGGCTTTTCGGAAAGCCAATTTTCAACTATTAAGTTTGGAGCTTTTTTATTTAAAAAAGACTTAGCCCAAAGTTGCTTTTTTTGTTGTGCATTTATTGAAAATAGTGATAGTGTAAAGAAAAGTAAAAGAAGTTTTTTCATTTAATAAAGATTATCTAGTTTGTTAAAGATTTTCCCATATAAAAATCTAAAACTTTTGTTTTAAAAACAAAATCATATTTTGCGTTTATAAGTGATGATTCAGCATTTATTAATCTTACCCTAGATTGTTCTAATTCAAAAGAAGTTAAACTATTTAAGGTATATCGTTCTTTATTATTACTAAAAGCTAATTCTTGCGAAGCTAAAGATTTTTTAGCAGCTTCATAAGCTTGAAAAGCAGCTTTAGCGTCTGTAAATGCACGTTGAATATTTGATTCTAAATTAAGCTTTTCTTGTTCTAAATTGAGTTTGCTATTTTCTTCTTGAATTCTAGACCTTTCAACAGCAGTTTTGTTTTGAAATCTCGAAAAAATTGGAATACCTACGCTCAAAGTGAAACTATGAGATTTTTGATCGTTAAACTGATTTAAAAATGAGGCTTCAGTGTCGGTAATATTGGTGAAAAAGGCATTGGTGCCAAAACCATAATTAAAATTTACCGTAGGATAATAGCCAGATTTAGAAATTTCTGTGCTTAATTCTGCATTTTCAATATTTTTTTCTGCTACTTTTATTTCGTTTCTATTTTGAAATGCATAATCAAGTATTGGAGAAATATTATTATATAACAAAGCTTCAGATGGTGTCCCTACATCAATAACTTCAACATCAAAACCTTCAAAAGGCAACTGAAGTAATTGTGATAAACTAAGTAATGCAAGTTGATAATTGTTTTCAGCAACTACAACGTTTTGTTCGTCAGCACTTAAAGTAGCTTGTACATCATAAATATTAACTCTTGGTTGTGATCCTGCCTCAACTAGTTCCTTTACTTGTTCAACTTGAATTTTAGAAAAATCTAGTTGTGCATTTGCTATTTCTAAACGTTCTTTATTAAATAAAATATTAAGATATGAGTTTACTACATTTAAGGAAATATCATCTTTTATTCTACCTAATTCAAGTTTACTGGTTTCTAAATTTAACTGAGATTGTTTGTATAAGTTTGTTAACCTAAACCCATTAAACACATTTTGGTTTACATTTACGCCTAAATTTGTAACATTGGTAGTCCTTTCAACTACAACTTGTGTGCTACCAACATCAATTCGTTGCGTACCAATGCCTAAACTATGACCTAAATTAGCACTAACAGATGGTAGAAATTGACCTTTTGAAGCTATAATATTTTGCTCATCTGTGAGTAAATTGTTTTGACTCTGCGAAATAGAAATATTATTCTCCAAAGCATAATTTACGCATTCTTGAAGTGTCCATTTTTTTTCTTGAGCAATTGATGTTATTGATACTAAAGAAAATATTAGTAACACTAAAAGTTTTGTTGTTTTACTATTTGAATTAATCATATTTAAAATCTTAATTTTCTCTAGAAACTTTATTCCAGATTTTGATTTTATCGCCTTCATCAACACCGTCAATAATTTCAACATTTATCCCGTCAGATAAGCCCAATTTAATGTCTTGTTTTTTAAATGAATTGTCATCTTGTTGAATTTCTACGTATGGTTTCTCAGTTATTCTATCAAATCGAACTAAAGATTCCTTGATACTAAAAATACTATCTTTACTCGCAATGTTAATTTCTGCATTAGCACTATATCCGGCTCTAATATTTGCGCTTAATTCAACTTCAACATCTGCTTTTATGGTAAATTGTACTGCCCCAGCGTTATCTGAGATACCTTTAGGTGCAATAAAAGTTAACTTACCTTGTAATTTTTTCTCGTCGAGTGCTCCAATAATAACATCAATAGGTTCACCTTCTTTTAGTTTACCTACCTCAGACTCATCAACCGTACCTTCAAAAATCATATTACTCATATTTGCAATAGTAGCAATACTCGTTCCAGCATTAAAGTTATTACTTTGAATAACTTGGTCTCCTACCCGAACAGGTATCTCTAGAACCGTTCCAGCTATTTGAGCAATAATGTTTGTATTAGCAGAGTTGCCTCCAGAAATAGATCCTTTTTTAATGATTTGATAATCATTTTGCGCTTGAGACAAAGTTTCTTTTGCTTGATTGAATGCGAGTTCGCTATTTTCAAAATCTTGTTTAGAAATCACACCTTTGTCAAATAAAACTTTATTTCTTTTGTAAAGAACATTAGCATTATCAAAAGATAACTTTGAACTATTTAGCCTACTGTTGGCACTAACTAAAGATTGCTCGTTTGGGACAACTCTTATTTTGGCAATTAAATCTCCTTTGCTAACCATATCTCCTTCTTCAACTAAAATTGCATCGACAATACCTGTAATTTGTGGTTTTAGCTCTATTTCTTCTTCAGGATTAAGACTACCAGTTGCCACTATTTTAGTACTGATAGAGGTATAGAAGGGAGTCTGAGTATCAAAGGATTCTGGTGCACTATTGTTGGCAGTATAAAAGTACTTCAATACCCAAGCAAATAATATTATTGCTATAACAATAAAAACGATTTTAATAATTCTTTTCATTTTATATTTAATTTATTCTTCTCTTAACGCATCTATTGGTTTAATGCTTGTTGCCTTAAAGGCAGGTATTAAACCGATTAAAGTACCAAGAATGGTAACAATAAAAAGAGCAAAAAATACCATACCTATTGATACAGATGGATTTCGCATAAAGGCATCTTCGCCTTGAGCAACAAATGTATTCACCATTATTAATATTAAACCGCCACTTATAATACCCAAAAAGCCAGAAAGTAATGAGATGGCGACCGCCTCCACAATTATTTGACGTTTCACAAGATAAGGTGTAGCTCCTAAAGCTCGTCTTATTCCAATTTCTTTGGTACGTTCTTTAACAGATATAAGTAAAATACCCCCAATAGCGAAAACACCTGCAATTAATGTTGCTATCCCTACAAACCAGGTTAAAAATTGCATACCAACCACAAATCCATTAATTCTATCGAAAAAATCGCCTAAATTAAAACCATTTAGTGCTCGATTATCGTCTGGATGAATGTCGTGAATATTTTTAAGTAGTAATTTAACTTCAGCATCTAACTGAATAATATCAAAATCTGGCTTACCTGTAATTGTTAAAACGTCAATATTATTTCCACGATTATATATTTGTTGAAACGTTGTAAAAGGTATATCAGTATCATTTGGAGGACCTCCGGTTTGAACCACTTCAAATACTCCAATAACTGTAAAATTTATATTATTTGCTTTGACCATTTTACCTATTGGGTATTCTCCTTTTTCAAATAATTGTTTATAAACATCTTCTGAAATAACTATAGCTTTTTTACGGTTATCAATATCATTTTGATTGATATATCGACCCCATAAAAGATTTTTTTTAGCTAGCTTATCTCGAAATGGAAATTCTCCATTTACGCCAAAAATACCAGATAACGTTTTTCTACTTCCCGTTATCTGACCCGCTAGACTAGGTAAAACATACTCAACTCCTTCTATATTGTCTTTAATTTTTTCAACATCATCTAGCGTCATTTTTACGCGACGTCCTTCTTGATAGCCTTTAAAAGGAATTGAAGAAGCACCACTAAAAATAAAAACACTATTTGTTGCATAATTTTGAAATCGTATATTAAAATTATTTTCAACACCTTTTGCAGACCCTAGTAAAGCTATTAGTAAAAGAATACCCCACCAAACACCCACCATAGTTAAAATAGACCGGAGTTTATTTTTACTTAGGCTATCAAAAACTTCTTGCCAAGTATCTTTTTCTAGTAAAAATTTTATCATTTAACCATTTCTTAAAGCTATTATTGGTTTAATTTTAGATGCTTTTTTTGCAGGTACAAATCCAGCAATAGCACCAGCGATTATTAAAACAATAGTTGCTGTAATTAAAATAGATGAATTAACGCTTGGGTTTGTAATAAAATAACGCTCTAAGCTAGATCCTATGGCTTCTAAAATACCAACACCAATTAATAAGCCAATGTAGCCTGTAATAGTTGTTATTAAAATAGACTCAAGTAATATAATAGATACTACAGATTTGGGCGATGCTCCTAATGCTTTTCGGATGCCAATCTCTTTTGTTCGCTCTTTTACTATGAAAATCATAATATTACTAATGCCTAAAATCCCTGCTATTAGTGTTCCAAATCCAATAATAGGTATTAATGCCGCTAGACCAGATGAAATATTATCAAGGCGTTTTTTTTCTGTAAGAGCTCGACTTCCAATTCTAATGGCGCGTTGATCATTGGGGGCAACCTCAAATCTATTCTTTAACTTAGTAGTCATTTCTTTTACTAAACCTAGACCTTGATCTATGTTCATTTTAGGATTATATGTTAATGAAATGTTTCCAATATCATCATTACCAAAATATAATCTTTGTATAGTGGTAAATGGAACGTAAACAACGCGTTCTTGTCTATCTCCACCGTCATCAGAGTATACTCCAACAACCTTGTATTGAACACCTTCTAAATCAATATATTTACCTACAGCAGATTCTTTTAAAAACAAATCTTCTTCTACGAGGCGACCTATAACGCATAACTTTTCCTTACTTTTTATATCTTTTAAGTTAATAAATCTACCATCTTTTATTTTAGCTTTCTCAATATATTGATAGTCTGGAGAAACTCCAGAAACACTGTAAGAGCCTTTTTCTTTCTTATATTTAATTTGATAATTTCTAGAGAGTTTTGTGGATAAGAATTCTATGTTATCTCCAAACTCTTCTTTTAGATATATTAAGTCTTTACTAGTAGGCATAATTTGTCTTCCTACCTGAAGTCCTTTATAAGGCTTAGAGGTAGTTCCGAACCTTATATTAACTGCATTTTCAGCGGTTCTAACAAAAAATTTCTCAAACGTATTTTCAAGTCCATTGGCAATTCCAAAAAGAATGGTAAACAGCATAATAGCAAATGCTACTGTAAAACCAGAGAGTAAAGCTCTAGTTTTATTTTTATTAATACTTTGGAATATTTCTCGCCAAAGGTCTAAATCAAACATATTGTTCTGCTCGTACTTGAGTTACTTTTGTGTCTTCCATAATAACGCCATCACGAAGCCTTACAATACGTTTGCACATGTTAGCAATGTCTTCTTCATGCGTTACCATTAATATGGTTTTACCTTCATCATTTAATTGTTGAATAAACGCCATAATTTCGTGAGATGTTTTGGTGTCTAAAGCTCCTGTAGGCTCATCAGCTAATAATAACTTTGGGTTTGCTGCCAAAGCTCTTGCTATAGCTACACGTTGATTTTGCCCACCAGAAAGTTCCTTAGGTAAATGTTTTGCCCAATCTTTTAAACCTACTTTCTCTAAATGAAACAAGGCTTTTTCTTGTCGTTCTTTACGGTTCATACCTTGGTAATAGAGTGGAAGTGCAACGTTCTCTAAGGCGTTTTTGTAGTTTATTAAATTGAAAGATTGAAATATGAAACCTAAAAACTTGTTTCTATAAACTGCTGCTTTCTTTTCCGTGAGGTCTTTAATAGCTAAGCCATCTAATATATAATCACCTTCATCTGCCTCATCAAGCATACCAATGATGTTTAATAAGGTAGATTTTCCAGAGCCAGAAGACCCCATAATAGCTACCATTTCGCCATCTTTTACAGACAAATCTATACCTTTTAAAACATGTAAACTTGAATCTCCTATGGGGTAGGATTTGTGCAGTTGGCGAATTTCTAACATGGGATAATAATGTTAAAGCTAATCGAAGCTTTATTATTAGACTAAAAATACAAAGAAATGTTACTAAAAGAGTTTAAAAAAGTTTTTATTATTTTTTTAACTTATTGTATTTCTTGTAAATAAAAAAACCAATCCCGCCAACTAATAGATAGGGAATAGCCATTAAATACACAATACCGTCATTTATACCTTCTGCAGCGGTTTGACCTTCTTCACTTTCTAAAACGGCACGACACATAGCGCATTGTGCATTAGTCTTTAAAAAAAAGAATAGTGCTAAAAGAAAAAAGATGACGTGTCGCTTCATTTTTTAATTTAATAATAAGGAGCTATCATAATGTAAACCACTACACCAGTTATGGCAACATATAGCCAGAGTGGGAATGCAATTTTTGCAATTTTTTTATGTTTTTCAATATTGTTAGTAATAGCTCTTACATATGTTATTAAAACAAATGGAATAACTATTACAGATAGTAGTATGTGTGTTATTAAAATAAAATAATAAAAATATTTTACAAAACCTTCACCTCCATAAGAAGTGGAATCACTGGTCATGTGATACGCTACATACATAACCAAAAAGGCAACAGACAGAATAATTGCAAACTTCATTAACCTTTCATGAAGTTTAATTTTTTTATTACGAATAGCTATAAAAGCAAATACCAAAATTAATGCAGTTAAGGCATTTGTACTAGCGTATATTGGTGGCAGAAAAACAGGGAGTTCAGCATCAATTTTAACGCCAAATAAAACAACAACTACAAGGGGAATTAAAATAGATAATACAACAATAAGTTTATTGTACTTTTTTTCGTTTGTTAGATTTTTTGAGTTACTCATTTAATAATTTTTTAATATCAGCTTTTAATGCGCTAATCTCTTCTGGAGAGCCATCATCATCTATTTTTTCCTCTTCAGATGTAATACCACGATAATATATTATAGGATTTCCAAATGCATCTTTTCTAGATCTAATAAAACCATTTTTATCAATTAGCGCAAAATTTCCAGAGTGTTCGAAGCCTCCTGCAACTCCTTCTTCTTGTGCTGTATAAAGGTTGAAGCCCTCGTTTGATAATTTATATATTACATCTTTCTCTCCTGTCATTAAATGCCAATTTGGATTTGTTACACCATATTGTTCAGCATATTCTTTTAAAACTTCTGGAGTATCGTAACTTGGGTTTATTGTAAATGATGCAACACCAAAATCTTCAAAATCTTTAAATGTATTTTGTATTTGTATCAAGTTTTTATTCATTCTTGGGCAAATGGTAGGGCATGTGGTAAAGAAGAATTCTATAACATAAACTTTGCCTTCATAATCTTTATTAGTTATTGTTTTTCCATCTTGATTGGTAAATGAAAATTCAGGAACTTTTTTAGGGACATCATTAATTTTAATAAAGGCTAAGTCTGAAGTTTTAGATTTATCATCATCAGCAAAGTCTGTTCTACTTTCTTTTCTTATGATGTCTTCATTAGAAATTCTGTCTATTATTTTAGGTATAAAAATAATACCAAAAACAAGAATAATAAAGGAAATGCCTATGTACGAATAGTTAGTTTTTTTACTCATCGTTTTCTGATTTTAAGTCGCTTGCTCTTCTGGTATCTGAGTTAAATTCCCCTTTTCGTTTTTGTCTATATTCTGTAAATAGAATACGCAAATCATCACTCATTTTATTTTTTATTTCAGCTACTTCAATACAGTCATAACTATGCAAGCCATAAATTGGTTTCTTTTTTTCTAATTCTTTATCTGTTCTATCATCTAGACGCCCTCTTTGGTTTAAATCCTTGTCAATAATAAATACATTATTAGATGATAAATCGTTATTCAATTCGGTTTTAGTTTTTAAGCTAAAAAATACTTTTTTTATATCTTGTGGTTCGCCAAAAATAAAGTGCCAAAACCTTAAATCCTCGTAAGAACTTATTTCGTTCTTTAACGCTTTGGCTTGCTCTTCGCTTCCTTTTGGCATTAAAATAACAACTTGAAATTTTTTAAAACCTTTGAATTTATCGTAAACTAATTCTTTTAAATTTAAAGCTACAGTGTTATTTTTTATAGAATCGTTTCCAAAAAAACCAACAACTGTAATGTGGTCTTCTAAAATAATTTTCTCTTCAGAATTAGAATTAAATGCATTTAAATCTAAAACGGATTCATTAACAACATCAAGTGGGTCATAATTATGTGTTGCAGGATATAAAAATAATAAAAACGTTACTGGAAGAAAGAACAAAATTCCTAAAACTACATATCTACTTACTTTCTTATAATCCATTAAATAACAGTGTTTTTATTATTTGCAAAAATAAAAAAAGGCGGTTTAAAAACCGCCTTAATATCTTAAATTAACTATATTTTATAAGTTAAAAATCTCTTTTAATATAACCGTCATCATATACATCAAAAACATAACCACCTTCTTGCAATAAAATAAATATTAAATACAGTATTAGGAAGATAGCAGTCCATACAACCATACGTCTCAATGCTTTTGTTTCATCACGCATGTGCATAAAATCCCAAGTAATGTAATAGGCTTTTACAATGGTTAGTATGATAAATATCCAGTTTAAGGCTTTCATGCCAAGAAAAGAAGCCATTAAAGCTTCAGGTTTTATAATACCTAAAACAACTTCAATAACAGTTACAATAGTTAAAAAGATTAAAACACCCCAAATTTTTTGAGTATTCGATTTAAACTTAACTAAGCCTCTAAATATTTCTAATTTATGTTCGTGTGCCATTTTTAATGCTATTTTAAATTTCCTTAACTAAGGAAATGACAATAATTTTATTTATTAAACTAGGTAGAAGAATGTAAATACAAATACCCAAACTAAATCTACAAAGTGCCAATATAATCCCACTTTTTCAACCATTTCATAATTCTTACGTCTTTCATAAGTTCCTAAAACCACATTAAAGAAAATAATGATGTTTATTATAACTCCAGAAAATACGTGAAAACCGTGAAAACCAGTTATGAAGAAAAAGAAATCAGCAAATAAAGGCGAGCCATATTCATTAACACGAAGATTTGCACCTTCAACAACAAGCTTACCATTTTCTTTTATTTGCCTTAAGGATTCAGCTCTTGATAAAACTGTTTTTTCACCTTCTTCATTTATAATTTGCGTTCTTACTAAAACGTTGCTATGAGCTTCTAGACCATTTACAACTTCATTTACCGTGTAATTTGGTAAAGTGCCTTCATCAACAAACCATAATCCGTTTTTACGTTTGTGGTCTGTTCTTTCTTTGTGCGTATCAATAGCGGCAAAATCTCTTACAGCTACACGTTTAAAAACTTGTTCTCCTTCTACATCAACATATTCACCAAACTGTAAAATGTTTCCGCCTTTGGTTTGAACTGCACCATAATCTCCTTTAATAAAGGTGTTCCATTCCCAAGCTTGAGATCCTACGAAAATAAGACCGCCAATAATGGTTAAAAACATATAAAGTGTTACTTTGGCTTTGTTTAAATGATGACCTGCATCTACGGCTAATACCATAGTTACAGACGACATGATAAGTACAAAAGTCATAAAAGCCACATAATACATTGGTGCGTCTACACCGTGTAAGAATGGAAAGTGAGTAAACACTTCATCGGCAATTGGCCATGCATCAATAAATTTGAATCTTGAAAATCCGTAGGCTGCTAAAAACCCCGAGAATGTTAAAGCATCTGAAACGATGAAAAACCACATCATCATTTTACCGTAACTTGCTTTTAACGGCTGGTTACCGCCTCCCCAAGTTTTGCCTTCTGCTACTGCTGTACTCATATATAAAGGTTGTTATTTATAAAAGTTGGACAAAAATAATCATTTTATTCATCTAATAAAATATCCCGCTTTAAAAATTATGAACCTAAAATTAATCTGGGTAAAAAATAGTTTTACAGTGAGGTTTTAAAGTTGACAAAAATAGTTGGTAATAGTTTCGATAGGACTTTTAGTAGTTACTTTTTTATGTATTGGTTATCCTTTGTAGAATTTCAATTAAAAACATACTTATTTGTTAAAGCCTTTAAATACAGATAGCTAAAGGTTTTTTTAAGTTTGTTACCTCACAAAATATAAAAACAAAAAAAGGTAAACCCAAAGAATGTCAATAAAATGCCAAAACGTTGCAGCTAGTTCAAAACCTAACATATTTGTTGGTGTATACTTTTGTTTAAAATGATTATAAATTACAACCAATAAACAAATCAGTCCAACAACTACGTGTAAAATATGCACTATGGCTATGAGATAGATGTAAGACATGGTTACATTACTTGTTGGTCCAGTAAAGTTATATCCTAAATCTATAATTTGTTGAAAACCAGAAAACTGATTATATATAAAAACAATACCTAAAATTAAGGTTGCAAATAGCCAAAGCATTGTTGCTTTGTTGTTTTTACTATTTAGAGCACGTTTAGCTAAAATAAAAGTTAAACTACTTATAATAATTACGACCGTACTAATTATAAAAGCATTTGGTAATACAAAATCTTTTAACCAGTCAGGTCTAGAGCTACTTACTACAAAAGCACTGGTCCATCCTGCAAATGACATGATTAAGGAAATAATTCCAAACCAGAGCATCATTTTTTTTGCTCTATTATTTTTTTCTTCTTGAGTACCTTGAGTTAAATCCATGGTTATCTAATAAATTTATCTATAACGTAAACTATTTGCACAAGTGATATGTACGATACACTAACTAACATAAGTTGTTTTGCAGCTTTTTCAGTCATTATTTTAAAAAGACGGATAGCATAATATAGCATCCATAAACCCAATAAAAAAACCAGAACTGCAGAGACAATTGATAGCTCTAACTTACCAGTAAAGCCAAAAACAGGGATTATAGAAACAATTACTGTCCAGATAGTATACATAATGGTTTGCACTGCGGTACCTCTGTCTTGTTTTCCAGTAGGTAACATAAAAAAACCACCTTTTTTGTAATCTTCAAATAAAAACCAGCCAATTGCCCAAAAATGAGGAAACTGCCAAAAGAATTGCAATGCAAATAAGGTTCCTGGTTCTATGCCAAAATCATCAGTAGCGGCAACCCAACCTAACATAAAAGGAATAGCTCCTGGTATAGCTCCAACAAAAACTGCTAAAGGGGTTTTTGTTTTTAAAGGTGTATAAACGCAGGTGTATAAAAAGATAGAAATAGCACCAAACATAGCGGTTTGCTTGTTGATGGTGTATAAAATAATGATACCTGCTAAAGTAAAAACAGAAGCAATAATAAAAGCGGTATTAACAGACATGCGTCCTGAAGGAATTGGTCTGTTTTTTGTGCGATCCATTAAGGCATCCAAATCTTTTTCAATAATTTGGTTAAAAGCATTTGAAGCTCCAACCATAAAATAGCCCCCCAAAGCAAGTAAAATCAACGTTTTAAAATCAACCGATTCAACACCTAATAAATATCCCGCAACAGATGAGAATACCACACTTAATGCCAATCGCATTTTAGTAATTTCTTTAAAATCGTGAATTAAAGAAGGATTTTCTATGGCTGTTTTCGATTTACCCAAAATAGTATTTAATATCGCATGTTTTATTGCGAGTGCAAAGATACGCCTTAAAAGCAATTTGAGCAATGCTAATACAATTTTTAATATATTTATACAAATTCAACATATCACAAATTCTATTCAATGAAAATAGTTCGCTTACTCATCATTTTAGTCTTCTTTTTTTCAATTCAATCAATTCAATCTCAAGGTAATTTTGATAAGGTTACAATAGAAACCATTAAACTTACAGACAATACATATATGCTTGTCGGTAGAGGAGGTAATATTGGTGTTTCTGTTGGCGATGATGGTGTTTTTGTAATAGATAGTCAATTCGCTCCGCTAACGCCTAAAATTTTAAAAGCAATAAAAGGCATTAGTGATAAAGAGATTAAATTTTTAGCAAACACACATCATCATGGAGATCATAGCGGAGGAAATGAAAATATATCTAAGTTAGGCACCCATATAATTGCACACGATAATGTTTATGCAAGAATAAAAGCAAATAGCAGGCAAACGGATGATGCATTGCCAATAATTACTTTTAATGATAAGTTAAGTATTTATATAAATGGCGAACAGGTTTTGATTTTTCATGTAGACGATGCGCATACCGATGGTGATGCCATGTTGTATTTTACAGAGAGTAACGTTTTGCATACTGGAGACACTTATTTTAATGGACGTTACCCTTACATCGATTTAAACTCTGGTGGAAGCGCTAGTGGTTATATTGATGCTGTAAAAGCAGGTATGATGGTTATTGATGAGGACACAAAAATAATTCCAGGACATGGTAAATTATCAAACAAAACCGAATATGAAACTTTTTTAAAGATGTTAGAATCCATTAAAATAAATGTTCTGGCAGAAATAGAAAAAGGTAAAACAGAAGAAGAAGTAGCTTCGAATACAGATGTTACAAAAGTTTACGACGCCTTAAATTATGGTACTGGTTATATAAATAGCGAAAAAGTAAGACGAACTTTTTACAAGAGTTTAAAGAAATAGTACTTACCACCAAACCAAAAACAGCTTCTTTAATTCGCCATTTTTAAATTTTACCCAACATAGCAATGAAAACTTTTCTAGAAAATAACCTTCAGATTTATTTTTAAAATCTTCAAAATTTAACCAGTTTATATTTGTGTGAGGTTCTACTAACCAATCTTTCTTTTCAGGAATATAAAACTTACAATCAGTAAACTGATGTAATTGGTTTTTATTTATGTAAAACCCAACAATACAGTCTTGGTTTATATGTTTAAGTTGAATGTCTTGTTTTGAATACGGAATGAATAATTGCGCTTTAAAGTATACTTGTTGTGTAATATTTTTTGAATTAAGATGAAGTGATTTCAAATAGCTTTCACAATGTTTAGAGTAAAGCAGCGGTAACTGTTTTTCTTTTAATTTTTCGAGCTTTTCTTTTAAAGAATCTTTTCTATTTGGACCAATAAAATGGTCTATTTCATTGTTGCCAACTGATGCATCATACAAATAGAATTTATAAATAATTTCTAAATGGATGGGTTTATAGTGTTTAAGAAGTAAGCAATCTAATTCGCCAAGGGTAATTTTATTATTTTGTATTTGGATGTTTTCTGCTAAAACAGAAATATGTTTTTGTTCTTGTAATTGAAAAGAAACTAAACGCTCAACGTATTTACCTAAACGCAAGTTTTCATTAATATCTAAATATATTTTACTGAATTTATTTTCAATTTCAAATTGGTTTAAACCAAAAACAGCATCGTTTTTCCATAAAAAGGGTGTTTCTAAAAAACCTTGGTAGTGTTTTTGTAGCGTCGAATTCAAAATTATTATAATGCTTTATTCAGTTTTGTAATCAGCTAATTTTACTGGACCTTCAAGTAAAACCCTAACAATTTGCAATGTGCCATTATCTTTAGTAGCTATTTGCCATTTAATTAAAGAAATAGCGCCATTTTCAATTTCAATACCTGTAATACTTCTGGGGTGTACACAGCTTCCATCATTAAAAAAAGCAATATCTCCGGGCTCAGGGAAACGTGGCCTGTGTGTATGCCCAACAATAGTAAGTAAATTGTTGTTTTCTGTAATCCATTTTTTGGTTCTACGTTCTACTTTAATAAGTTCTTTGTAGTTTTTAGCGGGACTTGTTGGGTCTGCAATTCCCATAACGTTTAAAGGTTTCCAGAGTAAACGAACCATAAATCGACTCCATTTCCAGAATAAATAGTTCCACCAATCAGCTTGATGTCCGTGGGTTAAAAATAATTCTTGACCAGTTAAACTGTGTTTTAAAATGATAGCTTCATGATATTTAATATCACTAAAAAGTTCAACATCTTCGCCTGTTTTTGGATCAAAATAAGTTGATAAATGTTTCTTAACATATTCTGGATTTCTGTAAACCATATCGTGGTTTCCCCAAATCATATGTAGTTTTTTAGCTTTATGAAATGATTTCATAAGCATAAAAACATTTTTATGAGCATTTAAAATTGAATTGAACGATAAGTTTTCCCAAAGTTCATCACCATCACCTAATTCACAATATTCGAAACCTTCAGCATAGTAGTGTTTTAATGCGTGAAAATAGATGTTTCTGTTATTTGCAAAATCATCGGCAAAACTATTGTCGCCTCTGTGGCAATCGCTAAATAAAATAAACTTACTGCTGTTGTTAAACTCAACAACTTTAGCATTTGTGTAAGCATTATCTAATCTTTTTTTGGAGGAAAGCATGGAGTAAATTTATCTTTTTAAAACTAAATAGTATAAAGAAATAGTAAATATTAACATCTTAATAGTAATTAACTAACCTTTAGGTAAAACAAAGAAATTACTTTTATTGCAGGAAACGTTAGTGTACAGTTTTTTTGAGTTAGTTAGTTTTTAAAAAGCTTTAATTGGTCTATTTCAATTAAGGCTTTTTTTTGTTTAGAACGCGATTCATAAAATTGTTTAAATCCTGCATTTCCTTTTTACTTGAAGATTTCCCAATACGGCCACCGAAGTATAAGCCAATCCAAATAATAACCATAAGCAGCATTAAGGTTATTTGTATGCCGAAGTTTTTTTCTAATGTCCAATTCGTGTATGCCCAAATGCTAAAGGCTATAAATACTCCAGCCACCATAAAATGAAGAAACATAAAAAGCGTCCAAACGGTTGGGTTTGGTCCGAATAAGCCATGGAGCAAACTAGATTTGTTATCAATCTCATTAATTTCCAAATGTAATTGTGGCGACCAAAAGTGCTGTTTATGTTTCGGGAATTTAATAAAAACGTGGTCGTCTATTCTATTAACTATAAAATCTGACTGGAGTTTTTTTTCTAATTCAAAAGCCTCTAAAACAGATTCGTTATCTTCTTTAAGTTCTATTTTAAACCGTGGTCGTAAAACAATATCATTCGAGAGTTCCATTTAGTTTAGTTTTGGTGCTATTAAATTAGCGCTTTTTCTTTAAAGATTTAATAGTTTCAATCTTTATTAAAAAATGGTTGCGCGTTGTTTATATTTTCTATTTTTGCAAAATATTTCAATAGAAGTATAAATAAATCAGTTTTAAGCTGTTACACAATTAAAGTTATGAGTAATATAGTTGCCATAGTAGGAAGGCCAAATGTAGGGAAGTCAACGTTTTTCAATCGTTTAATACAACGACGCGAAGCTATTGTTGATGCTGTAAGTGGTGTAACTAGAGACCGCCATTATGGCAAAAGTGATTGGAACGGAAGAGAGTTTTCTTTAATAGATACTGGTGGATATGTAAAAGGAAGCGATGATGTTTTTGAAGCTGAAATTGATAAGCAAGTTGAATTGGCTATCGATGAAGCAGATGCTATTATTTTTATGGTAGATGTAGAGTCTGGTGTAACTGGAATGGATGAAGATGTTGCTAGGTTATTACGTAAAGTTACAAAACCAGTATTTTTAGTGGTTAACAAAGTAGATAACGGAAAACGTGCTGAAGACGCGGTTGAGTTTTATGCATTAGGCTTAGGAGAATATTATACCGTTGCAAGTATTAACGGAAGTGGAACAGGTGAATTATTAGATGCTCTGGTTGAAACACTACCTGAAAAGGAGGAAGTTATTGAAGAAGACTTACCTAGATTTGCCGTAGTTGGTAGACCAAATGCTGGAAAATCATCATTTATAAATGCTTTAATTGGAGAAGATAGATACATCGTTACCGATATAGCTGGAACAACCAGAGACTCAATCGATACAAAGTATAACCGTTTTGGTTTTGAGTTTAATTTGGTTGATACTGCAGGAATAAGAAGAAAGTCTAAAGTAAAAGAAGATTTAGAATTTTATTCAGTTATGAGAAGTGTTCGTGCCATAGAGCATGCCGATGTATGTTTATTGGTTTTAGATGCCAATAGAGGGTTTGACGGGCAAGTACAAAATATATTCTGGTTAGCAGAGCGAAACCGAAAAGGGATTGTAGTTTTAGTTAATAAATGGGATTTGGTAGAAAAAGACCATAAATCTGTAAAGGAATACGAAAGAGCTATAAAAAAACAAATGGAACCTTTTACGGATGTTCCAGTAATATTTATTTCTGCGTTAACAAAGCAACGCATTTTTAAAGCTATAGAAACAGCTGTTGAAGTTTATAAAAATAGATCTAAAAAAATTAAAACAAGTCAGCTTAATGATGTCATGTTGCCAATTATAGAGCATTATCCGCCACCAGCAATTAAAGGTAAATTTGTAAAAATTAAATACGTAATGCAATTACCTACTCCGCAACCTCAATTTGCTTTTTTCTGTAATTTGCCGCAATATGTAAAGGAACCCTATAAACGCTATTTAGAAAATAAATTGCGAGAGAACTTTGGTTTTAATGGAGTGCCAATTAGTGTTTACATGCGGAAGAAATAAGAGATTTTTTTAAATTAGGCTTTTTTTAAGAATAATCATACGATATATGCTTTATATTCGTTAGTAGTTTAGCTATTAATTATACATATGAAGATTATTACGAGCCTTATTATATTCTTTTCAATCTTTTCTTTTTCCCAAATTATTACGCCAGTTAAATGGGACACTTCAATAGAAAAAAAATCAAAAAACGAATACGATATTGTGTTTACTGCAGAAGTAGATGATGGTTGGCATTTGTATTCTCAACATCTTTCTGAGGGAGGCCCACTACCCACAGTATTTAAATTCATACCCAGTACTAATTATAAATGTGAAGGAAAACCATCGGAAGAAAAGGGTAAGGAAGTGTATGAAGAGGTTTTTGAAATGAATGTAAAATATTTTGAAAACAAAGCAGTTTTTAAACAGCGCATCAAAACTAATACTAATAAGCCTTTAAAAATTGAAGGTGAAATAAGCTACATGTCCTGTAACACTGAAAAATGTATACCTGGATACACAAATTTCGAAATATCAACAAAATAAACTATAAATCATGAACAAATTCCTTTTTATCCTTTTTATTGGGGTGGTGTCATCACATCTTTATGCACAAAAAAGTATTGAAAATCCAGAGTACGGGTTCGCCACATATCCAGGAGAAATTGTAAAAATTGAAATGCTAGATACCGCAACCGTTTTGTATTTCAAATTAAAAAAGTTGCCATGGGGTTATTTTCATTTACACGAAGAGTCTTATATCCAGGATTTAAGCGGGGATGAAAAACTATTTGTTACTAAACTAACAGGAGCAAAATTTAAAAGAAATGATTTTCCACCGTCAGGAGAAGTTATGTATCAGTTATATTTTCCACCTTTAAGCAAAACTGTTAAAACTATTGATTTTGGTGTAGAAAAAGAACGTGGCGGTGGTATTTTTGATATTGTTATACAAGAAGATGAAAATAGCTTATTATTACCAAAAGAACTTCGTGGTAACTGGCTTTTAACAGACGGCAGTAACCGATGGGATTATGGCTTTAACTCTAAAAATGCTATTGTAAATGGTGCTGTTTGGAACTACAAATCCATTGATGGAAAAGGTAAAAAATATACTATTATACTTGAAAATGGAGATCGTTTAAAAACAATTTACGCAAAATTGGGTAAGGACGGAATGGTTTATTTTGGTAACATACCTAAATCTCTTAAAAGTTACAGCTTAACTAAAGTAGATAATCCAAATTTAAGATTATCGGAAGATACTAAATTTGAAAATATCACTTTTGGTTTAGACTCAACAACTTATTCAGGAATGATAAAAGGGTTTTCAAGTAAGATGAAGCAAAAAACCTTTATGATACATATAAATAATACATTTAAAGGCAATCAAGAAACACATTTAGTAAAAATTAATGATGATGGTACTTTTAAATCAAAATTCCCATTAACTCATCCACAAACAGTATTTATAAGAATGGGGCCTAAAGCTTTCACAATTTTTTTAGAACCAAATAAGGAAACATTTCATTACGTTGCTGGAAAGGAATCACTTTTTATGAGAGATAATGCTCAAGTAAATTCAGACTTACAATCTATGGACTTTATAAGGTTTTTTAATCATCAAAAAATAAGAGCAAAAATAGGAATAACTTCACCAGAAGATTACAAAAAAATATGTTTAGATGTAAGAGATAAAGAGTTAAAAACGCTTGAAGATTTCAAAATAAAACATTTTGTAAGTGCTAAAGCACTTCAAATAAAAAAAATACAAATAGAACTCTCGACTTACCAAAATGCTTTAGGTTATGGTATGTATAGAAACGGTATAAAACGTCAAAATGAAAAAGCTAAAACAGATAGTAATAAAATCCCTTTTGAGGATTTTGATGTAAACGAAGCGTATTATGATTTTATTCCAAAAGATATTATAGACAATAAGCTAGTATTACTTTCGGGTGATTATTATTTTTTTGTAAACAGGTTGATTTATGCTGATATTTTTGAAGCAAATCAATCTTCAGGTTCTAGAACTACTTTAGTAGAATTTGCAAATTGGCTCCAAAAAAACAAAAAAGTACTTACCATTGAAGAGTTGGAAATGGTTGAAATGAGTAAGCAAATAGAAACACCTGAAATAATGCTCAAAGAAGCGAATTTTAGAAAAGCTCATGGTGACGTTGAACAGGCTTTTCTTAAAAAGCATAGAGACGATTTAAAGAATTTTAATGTATACATGAAAACAAATAAAATAAAGTCTAAATACAATAGTTTTATTTTGGACATGGCCGAATACTTAAAAGAAAACGGAGGCACATTCTCAGATGAAGAGATAAAGATGATGGAAGCTCTAAAGACTTTGAAAACGAGTGAAGAAATTAAGGCAGAACGTCATTTTAACAAAACCTATGGTATGGTAAGAGGTCTATTTTATAGGAAATATGGATCTAGCAGTTCTGAAATGAGCAGGACTAAATATTATTCAAATAGAGATAAAAGAATAAAAGACTATTTCGGTAAATCAGATGCTTTTTTATACGATGTAGTAAGGTTTCAAACCGCAAGTATGAAACTTAAAGATTATGAAGTTTATAGCGACGAAGAATTAAAGCTAATACAGAATGAACTTGAGAATCCATTCTTAGTGAATTATCTAGCGGTAGAAAACGAGCGCACAAAGGAAACGATTGAGGCAAATAAAACTAAAGGGGGTTATACAGTAAATACCATTGAGAATACGGAAGGCGATGAATTATTTGATGCCATGCTTAAAAAATTTAAAGGTAAAGTGGTTTATGTCGATTTTTGGGCTACTTGGTGTGGGCCTTGTATGTCGGGTATAAAAAGGATAGCTCCACTTAAAGAAGAAATGAAAAATGAAGATGTGGTGTTTTTGTATGTAACTAACCAAACTTCCCCAACAGTTACCTGGGAGAATGCTATTACAAATATTAAAGGCGAGCATTATAGAGTTTCAGCCGATGAGTGGAATTACTTATCTCAAAAGTTTAAAATCTCAGGAATTCCACATTACACATTAGTAGATAGAAATGGTAAAGTTGTAAAGCCTAAGCTAAGACCTAATTCAAACAATAAGCTAAAAGGGATTTTAAAGGCTGAATTGGAAAGAAAACTTTAGAAATTTAATATTGTAAAAATTATTTTAGTGA
The DNA here is from genome assembly GCF_039543265.1 of Algibacter aquimarinus. Taxonomy (NCBI): domain Bacteria; kingdom Pseudomonadati; phylum Bacteroidota; class Flavobacteriia; order Flavobacteriales; family Flavobacteriaceae; genus Algibacter; species Algibacter aquimarinus. The sequence continues at coordinate 70,410 of NZ_BAABJK010000003.1, forward strand.
ACTAAAATTTTCAGACTACAAGATATTGGTTATTTTTATCTCTCTAAAACAACCAATCAATGAATCAGATTATCACATTTGGAGAAGTCATGATGCGACTTTCGCCTTCAGGAAACAGAAAGTTTATTCAGGCTAGCCATTTAGAGTTTTATTTTGGAGGAACTGAACTTAATGTTGGTTTATCAATAGCTCATTTTGGTGGTAATGTAAAACATATAACATGTCTGTCTGATGATTTTATAGGAGATACCGCATTGTCTTATTTAAATAAATTTGATTTAGATACAACAGCTGTTATACGATCTAAAAGGCCTTTAGGTGTCTATTTTCTGGAAGTTGGTGCTGTTATGCGACCAAGTTCAATTTCATACAATAGGTCTCATTCTGCTTTTTCTGAAATAGAACCTAGTATGGTTAATTGGGATGCAGCTCTAGAAAATGGCAGCTGGTTTCATTGGACAGGAATTACACCAGCCTTAACTAAAGGAAGTTTCGAGACTTTAAAAGAAGGATTAAAATTAGCACGAGAAAAAGGGATGCAAGTTTCAGCAGACCCAACATACAGAAGCGGTTTATGGAATTATGGAGTAGACCCAAAAGATGCTTTAACAGAATTGCTTCATTGCTCTACTGTATTTATTGGCGGTATTAATGAGATGAATGAAGTTTTAGGAACTAATTTTGGTTACAGTAATGATGAATTTATTGAAGCTAGTAAGCTTATTATTGAGAAATTCCCGTCTATAGTTAAGGTGTTTGATAAAATAAGAACTTCAATAAACTCATCATGGCATAAAATTCGTGCAAGAATGTGGAATGGTAAAAAGTTTTATGAAACTCAAGATTTTGATATTACACATATAGTAGACCGAATAGGAACTGGTGACGCTTTTGCAGCAGGTTTAATATATGGGTTACAACATTTTAAAGACACAAAGTCTATGGAATTTGCTAGTGCTGCATGTGCCTTAAAACACACCTATGTTGGAGATGTTAACTATGCAACTATTGATGAGGTTATGCGAATTGTTGAAGGAAATTTAACTGGAAGATTTAATAGATAATAAACGAACTTTAAAACGAGAATATTTAGTATAAACTACCAGCCTCCAGAAGCGCCGCCACCTCCAAAGCTACCACCGCCAAAACCGCCTCCAAAGCCACCGCCAAAACTACCGCCACCTCCAGAGCTTCCGCCCCAACCGCTGGAAGAACCACGACGGTAACTGCCTCTTCCCATATTGCTTAGAATGATTGCTTCAAGTAAATCTCTACCACCAGATCTATTTCCTCGGTTTCCTCCTTTGCCACCACCACGTTTATTTTTTGATATTGAGATGAGAATAATTATAAAAATAAAAAAGAGAATAAAAATTAAACCAATAGGGAAATCGTTATTTTTTGATGACTTTCGCGAGCCTTTATACTCGCCGGTCATCACTTCAAAAATAGCATCTGCACCTCTGTTTAGTCCGCCATAATAATCATTTTGTTTAAAATAAGGAATAATGTCTCTTTCAATAATACGTTTAGACATGGCGTCGGTAAGTAAATGCTCAACACCTTTACCAGTGTTTATGGCAATTCTTCTGTCGTCACGAGCTAATAAAATTAATATACCGTTATCTTCTTTAGCTTGACCAATTCCCCATTCTTCTCCCCAATTAGCACCTAAATAATTGATGTTCTCACCTTTTGTGGAAGCTATAATGGCTATAACTATTTGTGTTGAAGTGGTATCTGAATATTTAACTAATTTTTGTTCTAAGTTGTTTTTTTGAGATGAATTTAAAAGCTTGTAATAGTCATAAACACTGGTTTGAAAATCTGGTTTTTCAGGAATTTCAAATTGAGCAAAAGAAAGACCAAATGAAAAAAAAGCAATAGCAAAAAGGCTGAAAACTTTACTTTCATTAAGTAATTTATAAATATTTAAAAGCTTTATTACCATAGTTATCCTTTAGAAATCTCGTTAGATAATTCGTTACTATCGCCATGTTCCCAAGGAAAGTATTTTGCTAATTGTTCACCAGATTTTAGAATACCTTCTATTAAACCTTGTTTGAAATTTCCAGATTTAAAATGTAATTGCATGACATCTTTAGTACAATCCCAGAAATCACTGGTAACAACATCATTAATGCCTTTATCTCCATAAATAACAAAGTTTCTGTCATTTACAGCTACATATATTAATACACCGTTTTGTAACTTAGTGTTATCTATTTTTAAAAAATGAAAAACTTCTAACGCACGATTAGTAGCATCACCTTCGGCTGTTTTTTCAATATGAACTCGAATTTCTCCTGAAGTTTTTAATTCTGCAACCCGAATGGCTTCAATAATATCTTGTTCTTCTTCAGCAGTTAAAAAATCTTCAACTTTATTGGACATCGTTCTAATTAAAGTTATATTCTTCATCTGGGACTTTTTCCGAACCAGGATCAGACTTGAAACGATCCATTTCTTTAAAACCGAACATTCCTGTTAAAATTTTATTTGGAAATTTAGTAGTATGAATGTCGTATTTGTTTACCGCTTCATTAAAACGGTCTCTTGCAACATTAATCCTATTCTCTGTTCCTTCTTTTTGAGCAATAAATTCCCTAAATTGTATAGTGGTATTTAATTCTGGATATCTTTCGAAATTTGCTATTAATCTACTAAAAGAACCGCTCAAATTAGCTTGTGCTTTTTGAAATACTTCTAGGTTTTCAGCTGTTAGATTATTAGTATCAAAATTTATTGAAGTAGCTTTAGATCTCGCTTCTATAACTTCATTCAATGTTTTCCTTTCAAAGTCTGCAGAACCTTGAATGGTTTTAATAACACTTGAATAAAGATCATTACGTCTTTGGTATGCACTTTCAACATTAGACCAGGCAGTTTTGGCATCAGCTTCTAATTCTACTGCTGTATTATTTATTGCTTTTCCCCAAGAGTATAAGCCTAAAACTAATATTCCTAAGACAATCCATGGTAAAAATTTCTTCATAATAAAATGATTTAAAGATGTTTTTAATCGTTATTTAATTAGACACATTATTTTAACAAATGTTACTTGTTTTCTGATTTTTTTAGATAAGTGTTGTAATAAAACTTAAGAAATAAGCATGAAACATCACCTAAAGATGTTGCTTAATTTTGATTAGTTGATTTTTGATATCCTCTAGTTTACTTACAATTTCAAAGTTGCTGAGCGCTTCTTTTTTCTCTTCTTTTAAATGTGTTTTTGCTCCTTCAAGTGTAAAACCACGCTCCTTAACTAGATGGTATATAAATTTAAGATTTTTTATATCTTCAGGTGTAAACTTGCGGTTGCCTTTTGCATTTTTTTTAGGCTTAAGTACATCAAACTCTTTTTCCCAAAAACGTATTAAAGATGTATTTACACCAAAAGCTTTGGCTACTTCGCCAATACCGTAATATCGTTTTTCTGGTAAATCTATTTGCATTAATCTAGAGATTGATTTTCTAAAGAGGCACTTTCTAATAATTTGCTAAATTCTTCAGCAGTTAAACTACCGTAATAGAAATTAATTGGGTTAATTCTATTACCGTCTTTAAAAATTTCATAATGTAAATGTGGTGCTTCAGAACGCCCCGTGCTTCCCACGAAACCTATTAAATCACCTCTTTTAACTTTTTGGTTTTTTCTAACGTTGTATTTATATAAATGAGCATATAAACTGGTGTATCCAAAACCATGATTAATTCTAATATGTTTTCCATAACCACTAGAACCAGAATCTGCTCTAACTACAACGCCGTCACCACTAGCATAAATGGGTGTACCTCTTGGTGCTGTAAAATCCATTCCCCAATGCATTTTTCGTACTTTGGTAAATGGGTCTGATCGCATACCATAACCTGAAGCCATTCTAGTTAAATCTTCATTGCTAACGGGTTGTATTGCTGGAATTGCAGCCAATAATTCTTCTTTTTCTTCAGCTAAAATAGCAATTTCATCAAGTGATTTAGACTGCACAACAATTTGTTTTTGAAGGATATCTATACGTTTGTTGCTTTCAATAATTAATTTAGAATTATCAAAACCTTCTAAATTTTTATATCTATTTATACCACCAAAACCAGCGCGTCGTTGTTCTTCAGGAATGGGGTTTGCTTCAAAATAAACACGGTATATATTATTGTCTCTATCCGCTACATTAGCTAAAACAGCTTCTGCTTCGTTCATTTTTTTGTTTAAAATTTCATATTGAAATTTCATATTTTCTAATTCACGTTTAAGTGCTTTTTCTTTAGGTGATTCAATATAATTACCAGTTAAGAATAAAAAGAATAACCCAAAAAGAGCAGAGGCTAAAATAAACACTGAAGCAAATTTGAAGGTGTTTCTTTTCCTCTTCTCTATTTTTTTATAGGAAAGGGATTCTGAATCGTAATAATATTTTACCTTACTCATTACTTAAATTATAGTATTTTTGCTGAAAATTTGAGACTGTAGAATGTCTAAAATTTACAAGCTAACGAACAAACCTACGAAATTATTTTAATAGTAATAAGCTAATAATTTAATTGTAGGATTACCATCTCCTTAATTTTAAATAATTTTGGAAAGTAAATATAAAAATTGTTTCGCATTAAAAGTAATAAGATAGAAACATCCTTTATTAATTAAAGTAAATGAAGTCACAAGATATACGCTCTAAATTTTTAAGTTTTTTTGAAGAGAAGAAGCACTCTATTGTGCAATCTGCACCAATGGTTTTAAAAGACGACCCAACCTTAATGTTTGTAAATTCTGGTATGGCACCTTTTAAAGAGTATTTTTTGGGTAATGCAATGCCGAAAAATAACCGTATTGCAGATTCTCAAAAATGTTTACGCGTTTCGGGTAAGCATAACGATTTAGAGGAAGTTGGTTATGATACTTATCATCATACTTTGTTTGAAATGCTTGGAAATTGGAGTTTTGGCGATTACTTTAAAAAAGAAGCTATTGCTTGGGCTTGGGAATTGTTAACGGAGGTTTATGGCATTGACAAAAGTATTTTATATGTCACTGTTTTTGAAGGAAGTGATGATGAGGATAATCTAGATATGGATACCGAAGCATATAATTTCTGGAAAGAATATATAGCTGAAGACCGTATTTTAAAGGGCAACAAAAAGGATAATTTCTGGGAAATGGGAGATCAAGGACCTTGCGGACCTTGTAGCGAAATACACGTAGACATCAGGTCTGCCGAAGAAAAAGCTAAAATTTCGGGTAAAGATTTAGTTAATAAAGACCATCCTCAAGTGGTTGAGATTTGGAACTTAGTTTTCATGCAATACAACCGAAAAGCAAACGGTAAACTTGAAAATTTACCTAACAAGCATATTGATACCGGTATGGGATTTGAGCGTTTGTGTATGGTTTTACAGAACGTGCAGTCTAATTATGATACCGATGTATTTACGCCTATAATACGTGAAATCGAGACCATTTGTAATAAAAATTATGGTAAAGATGAAAAGGTTGATGTGGCTATTCGAGTGATTTCAGACCATGTTCGAGCTGTAGCATTTTCAATAGCAGATGGGCAACTACCTAGCAATACAGGTGCCGGTTATGTTATTCGAAGAATTTTAAGAAGAGCCATACGATACGGATTTACATTTTTAGATAAAAAAGAACCTTTCATATATAGATTAGTTGATGTTTTAAGTAAAAAAATGGGGGCAGCTTTTCCAGAACTTAAAGCACAAAAACAACTTATTGAAAACGTAATTAAAGAAGAAGAACAATCGTTTTTAAGAACTTTAGAACAAGGCTTAGTATTGCTAAGTCGTATTGTTGACGAAACTAAAGATGGTACTGTTTCTGGCGAAAAAGCATTTGAGCTTTATGATACCTACGGATTCCCAATAGATTTAACAGCACTTATTCTTTCAGAAAAAGGGTTAAAGCTTGATGAAGAAGGTTTTAACGAAGAATTGCAGAAACAAAAAAATCGTTCGCGTGCAGCAAGTGAAATGTCTACCGATGATTGGACGATTTTATTTGATGATGCTGAAGAGGAATTTGTTGGTTATGATACGCTGGAAGCGAATGTGAAGCTAACCCGATATAGAAAAGTTACCTCAAAAAAAGATGGCGAAATGTATCAATTGGTCTTTAATTTAACACCGTTTTATCCAGAAGGTGGTGGTCAAGTAGGTGATAAGGGTTATTTAGAAGATAGCCACGGTGATGTAATTTATATTCTAGATACCAAAAAGGAAAATAACGTTATCATTCATTTTGCAAAAAACTTGCCTAAGCATATTGATGAATCATTCAAAGCTACCGTAGATGCAAAGCAGCGTAATAGAACAGAATGTAATCATACAGCAACTCATTTATTACATCAAGCTTTACGTGAAATTTTAGGCACACACGTAGAACAAAAAGGTAGTGCAGTACACTCAAAATATTTACGATTCGATTTTTCACATTTTTCAAAATTGACAGTAGAAGAATTACGTGATGTTGAAAATTTTGTAAACAGGCGTATTGATGGTAAATTACCTTTAATAGAAAAACGTAACATTCCTAAAGAAGAAGCTATTGCAGAAGGAGCGATGAGCCTATTTGGCGAAAAATATGGAGACACTGTTCGTGCTATTCGTTTTGGGAATTCAATAGAACTTTGCGGTGGTACGCATGTAAAAAACACTTCAGATATTTGGCATTTTAAAATCGTTTCGGAAGGTGCTGTAGCTTCAGGAATTAGAAGAATTGAAGCTATTACAAACGATGCGGTTAAAGATTTCTATCATGAAAATAACCGTGCATATTTTGAAATGAAAGACTTGTTAAACAATTCAAAAGAACCTGTAAAAGCGTTGCAGAATTTACAGGAAGAAAACACAAATCTTAAAAAGCAAATTGAGATTTTATTAAAAGACAAGGCTAAAAGTATTAAAAGTGAACTTAAAAATGAGCTTACCGAAATTAATGGTGTCCAGTTTTTAGCAAAGAAGTTAGATTTAGATGCTGGTGGTTTGAAAGATGTTGCTTTTGAGTTGGGTAGCCAGTTTGATAACCTATTCTTATTATTTGCTACTGAGCAAAATGGTAAGGCTTTGTTATCGTGTTATATATCTAAAGAATTAGTTGCTAGTAAAGATTTGAATGCAGGACAAGTGGTTCGCGAACTTGGAAAATATATTCAAGGTGGCGGAGGTGGTCAACCATTTTTTGCAACTGCAGGAGGAAAAAATCCAGGTGGAATTGATGAAGCTTTGAGAAAAGCCAAGGATTATATTTCCTAAAATATTGAATTTGCTAACTAAAATACCATTACTAAAGCAGTCTAAAAATCAAATAGACCATAATTCTAATTTACTACTTTTAGGATCTTGTTTTACTAATAATATTGGTAAAAAACTGGATTATTTTAAATTTCAAAATACTCAAAACCCTTTTGGAATTTTGTTTCATCCAAAAGCTATTGAAACTCTTATTGAAAACTCGGTTAATAAAAAAGAATACACTGATAATGATATTTTTTTTGCTAACGAACAGTGGCATTGTTTTGATGCACATTCAAAGCTTAGTAATACCTCAAAAGACAGCTTAATAAAAATATTGAATAAGCAAATTGCATCTACTAATAAGCTAATTCAAGAATCTACACATATTATAATTACTATAGGTACCGCTTGGGTATACCGTTTTATTGAAAGTGATAAGATTGTTGCGAATTGCCATAAAGTACCACAAAAACAATTTGATAAAAAATTACTATCTGTAGATGAGATTGTAAATTCGTTGAAGAATATATTGAACTTAATTTTAGGCTTAAATAATAAAGCTAGTGTAATTTTTACTGTTTCGCCTATTCGCCATATTAAGGATGGATTTATTGAAAATACTCAGAGTAAAGCAAACATACTGGCTGCTATTCATCAAGTAATAAAAAGTCAAACTTATTATTTTCCATCGTACGAAATTATGATGGATGAACTTCGCGATTATCGTTTTTATACTGAAGATATGATTCATCCAAATGAAACGGCTATAAATTACATTTGGGAAAAGTTTCAACAGGTTTGGATATCTGATACATCTCTCGTTACTATGGAAGAAATTGATGGTATTCAAAAAGGATTTCTTCATAAACCATTCAATCCAAACTCTAGCAAGCACAAGAAGTTTCTTCAGAAATTAGAAGTCAAAAAAGCTAAACTTCAATCTCAATTTCCTAACATATTATTTTAAATATACGTAATTCGTCGTATTGATTCGTTTTCCCTAATGTTGCAGTTTTGTGATGCTATTAATCATAAACAAAATTCAACAATGAGACATTTCAAATTTATAGTTTTTCTATTAGTTGGTACACTAATGCTAAACGCACAAAAAGCAGAAACACCAAATTTCACTTATGATTTGGGAGGAAAAATCGATCAGATGACTTTAACTAGTTCTGGGGTTATGTTAATTACTCATGGAAAAGGTTTAGCCGGAATAAAGCCTGGGCAAGAAGGGTTAGTTTTTAATTTTGACGATTACGGAAAAGTAAAGCAAGAAGAAATTCAAATTATACCAAATACACCATATGTAATGGTAGGTCAAGCTGGATTTGGAGGAATTTCAGCAAAACAAAGTGTTATAGATGTTGTTTCTGGAAAGCGATTGTTTGATACTAAAGCGAACGGTTGGAAAGCAGCAGGTAGACCAACGTTAATTTTGCCAGAAAATAAGCTTATTGTTTCAGGGCAAAGAACAGCAAAAGAAAAATATGCTCAAGCTGTAGGTATTTACGATATGGCTACTGGTAATGAAGTAAAACTTTTTACACTAAAAGGAACAAATTCATTAACTGGTCAACCAAGCATTATTAATGGAGGGGTTATTTTGCCAACTTACAAGGGTATTTATAGAATAGATATGAATACAGGTGCAGAAAGCTGGGTGGTAGATTTAAAGAATGTAGCCTATGTAATACCAGATAAAGACGGTGGATCTATGTTTGCGGTTCAAGGCAAAGGGAATAACCATGTAATTCATAAAATTAGTGAATCTGGATCGCAAATGTGGGGAGATGGCGCTAAACTTAAAGGTGTAGTATCAAATTTTGAAGTTACTCCAAAAGGTTTAGCAATTGTAAGTGATGTAGCTAGCTCAGGTAAAAAAGGATTAGCAAAATTGGCAGCAGCCAAAGCTCAAAGTAACATATCATTTTTATCAGCTTCAACTGGTAAAGATTTATGGGAAAAAGCACCCAAAACAAAAGGCTATGTGCAGCATTTCTATATTATGGATGATGGTATTTTGTTTGGAATAGGTGAAGGCGGTATTAATAAAATTTCTTTTGATGGTCAGCCATTATTTAAAAAACCATTAAAAACTGGAGAAAATATTCATACTATGGCTTTAACTAGTCAGGGTATGATTTATATCACAGATAGCGATGCAGACATTATTAATTTGGATACTGGGGAATCTATTTGGAATAAACCTATTAAATATAAAAAAGCAAAAGCTGTAACTAGTGTTTACGATGAAACCCATAAAAGATATTTAATAAGTACTGGTGAGGAAATGATTGCTATTGATGAGAATTCGGGAGACATTAGCATACTTGGAAGTTATGATTTTGATGAAAAAGAAAACCCTACAAGTTTTGAAATTAGAGACAAAGGACTATTACTTTCATCTGATCAAAATATAATGATGTTAGATTTTGATGGTTCTGAAAAGTTTCATGAGTATTTTCGTTCTCCAGGAAAAAGTGCCTTCGCAGTTGTTGCATTAGCAGCTATGACAGTGGCATCAACAACAATGGCTATGGATGCAAGTGCTAGAGCAGGAGCAAACAAAAACTATTTAGGACAGTATAACCAATACGGAGCTCAAAAGAAAAGAGAAGCTGATATGTTTGCTGCCATAGGCACAGCTTCATTTAATGAAATGGTAAAACGTTTTAATGCAACTGCAGCTACTGAAAATGCTCAATTTATATTAACAAAGCTTGATGATGGAGTTGGGTTAGTAAAAGTAAATAAAGACTCTGGTGTAGTTGAGAAAGAAATAGTATTAAAAGATAAAAAACCTACCTATGAAGTAGATGAAATAGGAGGCTATCTTTACTACTTGGCAAACGGAAATACAATATATTCTTACGACCTTACAAGATAAATCTTGTTGTTGAGATTTGTTGATTGGGCGTGATAATCAGATTATTGCGCTTAATCTTTTTTAATAACACTTAATCGAAAAATTATCTAATGTTATTTTTTTTCAATTAAATTCATCATGCTATTAATCAGTTCATATCAAAAAACATCAACAGTTCAAGCTTATAACAAGTTTGTTGTTGGTGTTTTTTTTATGACGTGTTTTGCGTTAAATATAGCTTAAGTTATGGAGTTATATTTGGTGTTTAATTCGGTCTTAATTTTTTTAGTTGTATGTGTGCTATTTTTCATTTTTAGGTTTGTTTTTAATATTAAAGCCTTAAATAAAAAAGGCGCTCAACAATTAAAGGCACTAGAAGCTAAATTGAAAAATGAAAATAAAAAGCTTAAAATGAATACTGAGAAAGTTTTGATAATTGATGAATTAAACCAAACACTTTTTAGTAGTATTCTTAAAATATCAAGAGATTTTATTTTGTTACAAAAGCTTATATTTGATAAGAAACCTTAGTTTTTATGAAGTATAGAATTCTCTCATCTATATTTATATTATTTACGTTTTGTTGTTTTTCTCAAAATTCAACAAAAATTATTGATAGCTTAAAACAAGTTATTTCCTTTAATCCAAAAGACTCAGTTAAAATAAAGGCCTACAGTGATTTATGCTGGTACTACAGAAATATATCAACCGATTCTGCTCTATCATATGGTAATCGTGCGTTAAGTTTATCTAAAAAAATCCAAAATAAACAAGGTGAAGCGCAAGCTTATAATGATTTAGGGATTCTTTATTATGGTTCGGCAGAATATCCTAAGGCCTTAAGTTTATACCAAAAAGGATTAAACATTAGAACTGAATTAAACGATACGTTAGGTGCTGCAGCTTTGTACAATAAAATAGGGTTAATTTACCAAAACACATTTAAGTTGGACTCTGCTATGTTTTACGCTACTAAGGCTTTAAAAATATATGAAGACAAAAATAATATTAGATATTCTCTGGCTTTAAAAAATAATATTGCCAATATACATAAAGGATTAAAGCAATATAAAAAGGCGCTTAATACGCACTTAGAAATAGCTAAAATAAACGATAGTTTAAGTGATTATTTACCCCTTACTAGGTCTTACAATAATATTGCTAACGCATATTTATTTTTAAATGATACCATTAATAGTATAAAATATTACAAAAAGAGTATTGCAATAGCTGAAAAGAATAATTACAAAAAAGAATTAGCTGCAGTTTATAATAATTTTGGGGCTTTATTACAATCTAAAAAAGATTATGTTGGGGCAACAAAATATATCTCTCAGTCGCTTGTATTTCGAAAAGAATTAAATGACAATTACGGTATTGCTAGCGCAACTCTACATTTAGCTGGATTACATTTAGATTTAAAAGATTTAAACAGCGCAAAAGAACATTTGTATTCAGGTTTATATCTGTCTCAAAAAATTAATGTAAATGAGCTCAAAATAGATGTGTTTGATAAACTAGCTACTTATTACGCCTTAAAAAAGAATGCTGATAGTGTTATTCATTACAAAGAGTTATTTAAATCTCTAAAGGATAGCATTTTTAGTACTCAAGTTTTAAAAGAAGTGGCTGAAGTACAAGAAAAATATAATGCCGCTAAGCGCGAAAAAGAAATACTTTCTCAACGAGCAGATTTAGCTGAAAAAGAACTCAATTTAAACAGAAAGAACACTCAATTATTAGGACTAATTATTTTGGCGGTTGTAATTTCTGTTTTAGGGTATTTATTTTATAAACAGCAAAAATTAAAGAACCATCAGCTAAAAAAGGAAGGCCAGCTAAAAGAGGCATTGGTGAAAATTGAAACTCAAAATAAATTACAAGAACAACGTTTAAGGATTTCAAGAGATTTACACGATAATATAGGTTCTCAGCTCACATTTATTATTTCTTCTATTGAGAATTTACAATATGGTTTTAAAATTAAAAATGAAAAATTAACTAAAAAGTTAATTGGAATAAGTGGTTTTACAAAAGAAACTATTTACGAGTTGCGCGATACTATTTGGGCAATGAATAAAAACACAATTACTCTTGAAGATTTAGAGACTCGTATATCAAATTTTATTGATAAAGCAGACGTTTCATCAACAGGCTTAAATTTTAAATTCAATAAAGACGAGTCTTTATCAAAAGAATTAGAATTTAGCTCTGTAACAGGTATGAGCATTTATAGAATTATTCAAGAATCTATAAACAATTCAATTAAACACGGAGAGTCATCAAAAATTAATGTAGATTTTAAAAAATTAGATAATAAAATTGAATTTAATATTACTGATGATGGAAAAGGTTTCAATGAAAATGAAGTAACTCTTAGCAACGGGATTAATAACATGCGAAAGCGAGCTAAAGAGATAGGGGCTTTTTTAAATATTGAAAGTGAACCAGGTATAGGAACACGAATAGTGATTAATTTACCATTTCAGGCTTGAAATATACGATATATGACGTATTGATTTTTAATATAATAATACATAGATTTCAGTTTTTGAAAACTAACTAGATGAATATAAAAATAGCCATAGCAGAAGATAATACGTTTTTAATAAAAGCTGTTGAAGAGAAATTATCTTTTTTTGAAGATTTAAAAATTAAATTTTCGGGAATGAATGGTTCTGAATTGCTTGAAAAACTTGAAGATAATCATAACATAGATATCATATTAATGGATATTGAAATGCCAATTTTAAACGGCATTGAAACGACTGAGATTGTAAAACAAAAGTATCCTCAAATAAAAATTATTATGCTAACAGTTTTTGATAATGATGAAAGTATTTTCAATGCAATAAAAGCTGGAGCTGATGGTTATTTGTTAAAAGAGGTCAACGCAAAAGATTTGTATGATGGTATTCTAGACACTTTAAATGGAGGTGCAGCAATGAACCCGTCAATAGCCTTAAAAACGCTAAAGTTGTTAAGAAACCCCATCGATTTTAATAATGTTAATAAGCAAGAAGATATTAGGCTCACTCCCAGAGAGATTGATGTTTTAGAGCAATTAAGCAAAGGACTAAGTTATAATGCTATAGCAGATAATCTTGTGTTATCGGTTGGTACAGTCAGAAAGCATATAGAGAATATTTATAAAAAACTTCAAGTGCATAATAAGCTAGAGGCAGTGCAAAAAGCAAAAAAGAATAAGTTAATTTAAGCTTAACTTTTGGTTAATACGCATAGTATTGTAAATCTATATTTTTGAAGTGTTAGTTTAGTTAGTTTGTACAAATGCATTAGTTAGACTCCTTATGTCGGAGGAAACTAATGTTTTTTTGTTTAAATTTAAACCATGCGAAAAATTCTATTCGGTGTTATCATCACTTTGGTAATATTATTCACCTTTAAATACTGCAACCAAAAAAGAGCAGATAAGATTGTACTTCAAGAAAGTTCAGCACTAATACAAGAACAAATAAATAATGTTGGTAAATTAATTGTTACTGAAGGGCATTTTAGCGAGGTTTTTAATTACAAAAATTCAAAAGATATTTTTGGTGATTTAATTTCTGTTGAAAAGAAAGCCTTAGTTGTTGTTAATGCTGAAGTTACAATTGCTTACGATTTAAGTAAAATTGAATTTGAAATTGATGAACTCAACAAAATATTAATTTTAAGAAGCATTCCTGATGAAGAAATTAAAATTAATCCAGATTTAGAGTACTACGATATTCAAGCAGATTATTTAAATCCCTTTGAAGCTAAAGATTATAATGACATTAAGAAAATAGTAAAAGCATCGTTAGCCAAAAAAATCGAAAACTCTGATTTAAAATCGAATGCAAAAAACAGGCTAATTAGTGAGTTGGCTAAGTTTTATATTCTAACAAACACATTAGGTTGGACTTTGCAATACAACGAAAATGAGATTGAGAGTATCGATGGTTTTTCTGATTTTGAAATTCTAAAAAAGAATTATAATGAATAACTTTTTGAAAGTACGATTTAGCATCTCACTATCAAGAACTATTGTTTTGTTCATGATACTTATTCCTAGTTGTATTTTTGCACAGAACAAAAAAGTCAAGGAGAGAAAAATTTCTTTGGTTGAAGAATTTACAGATGATGAATACAAAATGCCTGATTCGATATTATTCTATTCTGGTGGTCATTGGGAAATTGAAAAGTATTATAATATCTTATATAGAAAATTGAGTAACGAAATTAGAGGAATTGATGGTTATTATGATTACAAATTTCAAGAAAATGCTAACATTCCAATAAGGATTAATTCGTTTGATGATTTAAAAATAAAATTTAATAATAATAATTATAATGCTATTTGTGTTTTTGCCTTAGGTGATATTGATAGAGAATTTCCAAATGGTTATGTCAATTCAATAGCTATATGTAGTTATGATTTTTATATGATTTTACTGCAATCAAAAACTAACAAAGTTTTATTAAAAAGAAAGTTTAGGATTATTGCTAAAAAAATCTATTATTCGGAAAATAAAAGGTTAGCAAAATATATTGTCAATGAATTACAAAAACTATGATTTTTTGATTAATCTATGAGCCTTTTTAAATCGGCTATTCCACCACCATTTACAGCTTCAATTTTATAAAATTTCAGCAGTTTTGTAGCCCTTGCAGATCTTACACCACTTTTACAATGAGCAATCACAGGTTTTTTTAGTTGTTTTATGTCATCAATTTGATTTTTTAAATCGCTTAATGGAATATGTATAGCATTATTTAGATGACCTTGTTCCCATTCTAATTCGGTTCTAACATCAATAATTACAGCGCCACGTTTTAAAAAATCTTTTATTTCTGTCCTGTTATTTTTAAAAAAGAAGTTTAAAATACCCATTCTATTTTTTCGTTAAAATTAATAATAATTTAGAAAATTATTGACGGTTTCACAATTCTAATTCCATGATTTTTTATGTATATTCATCCTTTAAAGTAAAATAGCTATGCAATCTTACGTTACATTAAAAATTGAAAAGGAAGTTGGATTTATTGAGTTTTTTCATCCAAATAAAAACTCAATGCCAAGTTATGTTTTATCCAAACTTTCAGAAACTATTACAAATGCAGGGAATAACGAAAATGTTAAGATTCTGGTGTTAAAAAGTGGAGGAGATAGAACGTTTTGTGCTGGTGCTAGTTTTAATGAATTAATAGCTATTGAAGATGCTGAATCTGGTGAGCAATTTTTCTCTGGATTCGCAAACGTAATTAATGCCATGCGTAAATGCCCTAAACTTATTATTGGTCGCATTCAAGGTAAAGCGGTTGGCGGAGGTGTTGGTCTTGCTGCAGCTACCGATTATTGTTTGGCAACACAATACGCATCAACTAAATTAAGTGAATTAAGTATTGGTATTGGACCTTTTGTAATAGAACCTGCGGTTTCTAGGAAAATAGGAAAAGCAGCGATGGCTCAAATGACAATTGATGCGGAAACATTTTTTACTCCGCAATTTGCTAAAGATAAAGGCTTATATGCTGATGTTTTTGACACCATTGATGCATTAGATGATGCAGTGAAAACTTTAGCAGAAAAATTGGTTGGCTATAATCCAGAAGCATTAAGTGAAATGAAAAAAGTATTTTGGAAAGACACTGAGCATTGGGATAATTTGTTAACTGAACGTGCTGGAATAAGTGGGAAACTTGTTTTGAGCGAGTTTACAAAAAACACCTTAAAACGATTTAAGTAATTTTAAACTATTGTTTTTTGATTTATAATTCCCAACCCATCATCAATTAGTCTTCCAACTTCAGGTCTTTTTTGTTTTACAGTTAATAAATGTCCCAAAATATTTTCACAAAGCTTTTTTTCATCACCTTTAAAGGCTAGTTCGTAAAGTTCAATGGCTAATAACCAGTCATTTGGATGTTTTTCAATAAGTTGTTCTAAAACTTTAGTTCTAGAAATAGTTGTGTTTTTTCCGTTTCTGTAGTCTCTAACTTGCTGGTAAAGTGCTTCTAATGCTAATTGTTTTTCAGATTTTTTTATGTGTATAGTTTGTGATGAGGTTTTATGCGTAATTAAATCAAAACTATTTAAATCTGCGGGTCCAGAAAATGCAGAAACTACATCTTTTCCAACAGCCATATCGTAATTCCCCCATTCGGGTTTAAATAAAATAGTGTCGTTATGAGTAACTGTGCAGTTTTTAAAGCTGATTAAAATTATTTTTCCTTGTAGGTTTCTTTTGCCGGTAATAATTTCTCCAGATACTTTAATACCGCCTTCAAATTCTAAACTCACATTTTGTTCCTCATAAATGTTATAAGCTGCTAAGTCTCGCGGACTCATATCTTCAATAGCTAAGTTAATGCCTTTAAGTTTTCCAATAGGCGACCCAAAACCATCTTGATGATTTTTTGCGCCATGACCAACTAATTCCTTTTCCCGATAAGCTAATGCGGTTTCTTTTGTGGTTTGGATGTAAATAGTTTGCCCATTTTGTTCAATAACATTTGTAAAAACACCTGAAATTTGGAGTCCGGTACTCAATTCAATTGTGCCTAAAGCATTTGAGTTTATAAGTTTATTCACCCCAGAAAGACCTCCTTTTCTTAAAGACATAGTGTTAGCAAACTCTTCTAAAATCAAACTTAAATGTGCAAAATCTGGTGTTACAAATAGTTGGGGTTGAGGTTTTGTAATGTCAAAATTTTTGTAGGTAGCTTCAATGGAATATGGTAATTTCTTGACTTCATCAGTCATACACCAAGCACTTTCACCTATAGATGATAATAGACCAGCGCCATATATTTTTGGGTTTTCAATAGTGCCTATTAATCCGTATTCTACAGTCCACCAGTGTAAGTTTCTTATGAGCGCCATTTCACTGGGTTTTCCCATATTTTGTTGTAAATCTTCTACTTTTTTTTCTGCTAATACTATATCGGTTTCTAGTGTATTTGGCGCTTCTTTTATTATAGATAGATGGCGAACGGCTTCATATAATTCATAATCTTTAGCCGATGAAATGGCTTTACAACCAATTTCTCCAAAACGTCTTAAATACTCTGCATATTCTGGGTTTGCAATAATTGGAGCGTGTCCTGCACCTTCGTGGATAATGTCTGGAGCCGGAGTGTATTCAATGTGTTCTAATTGTCGAATATCACTGGCAATAACCAAAACATTATAGGCTTGAAATTCCATAAAAGCGTTTGGTGGTATAAAACCATCAACAGCAACAGCTGCCCAACCAATATCTTTTAGAATACGGTTCATGCCATACATATTTGGTATACTATCAACAGAAATACCTGTTTGTTTTAAACCTTCGGCATACGATTTATGAGCCACATCAGTTAAAAAATCAACATTTTTGCGCATTACATAGCGCCAAACTGCTTGATCTATAGCAGAATAATCCTCGTAATTCTGAGGTTTTATAAACTGCTTTAAATGCTTTGGTAGCTTTTGTAGTATTTCGTTAGATTCAAATAAATTCGACATTGGTAATTTTGATATGTAAAACCATTATAAAAATACGAATAATTCATTTAAATAGCAATAATTAAGATTTTCTTTCAAAAACCATTAAAGGTAACATTGTGTATTTGAATAAACGTTAAAGATTTCCATATATTTAGAATGATAATTTTAGTTACAAAACATGTATACAAGACGAATATTTCCAGTAAGAGGTGTTTTAAGATGGACACGAAGGCATATTTTTTTATTCTTATTAATAGCACTCATACCTGTTGTTCTTTTTGATGTTGTGGGTTTAAAATGGTTACACGTGCCATGGTTGCCACTCGGAGTTTTAGGTACTGCAGTAGCATTTATTGTAAGTTTTAAAAATAATGCATCTTATGATCGGCTTTGGGAAGCACGTAAAATTTGGGGTGGAATAGTTAATGCTTCTAGATCTTGGACTATAATGGTTAAAGATTTTATTACTAATGCTCATGCAAAAAAGGAAAGAACAGATGAGGAGTTGCAAACTATTAAGAGAGAATTAGTGCATAGACACATAGCATGGTTAACAGCACTTAGATATCAGTTAAGACAGGATAAGCCTTGGGAAATGCATTTAAAACAAGGAAAGCATAACGAGGAATTTAGGAGTAATAATTTCAGGGTTTGTGAAGACGAAATTATTGTTGAAGATGCTATTAAAGAATATATCTCTGAAGATGAATTTAAAGAGATATTTGCAAAAGGAAATCAAGCCTCTCAAATAATAGGTATACAATCCAGACGATTAAAGGAACTCATGGCAGAAGGTTTGATTGAAGATTTTAGACATATGGAAATGGCTAATTTGTTAGTCGAATTTTATAGTCTACAAGGTAAAAGTGAGCGGATTAAAAATTTTCCTTACCCACGACAATTTGCTACACTAAATTATATGTTTGTTTGGGTGTTTATCATTTTATTGCCTTTTGGAATTATGGAGGGTTTTGAGGTTATAGGTGATCATATTCTGGAAGATTTAATGACTCACAAATCGCATAGTTCTTTAACGCATCAAATACAGGAGTTTATAGCTAAACATTTTGTTTGGTTCTCTGTTCCATTTAGTGCGCTAATAGCTTGGGTGTTTCATACAATGGAAGCTATAGGAGAAAATACAGAAAATCCTTTTGAAGGCGGACCTAATGATGTGCCAATTACTGATATGAGTAGAGGCATAGAAATAGATATTCGTCAGCTTATTGATGATACTGATATTCCAGAACCTTATGAATGGAAGAATGATATTGTAATGTAATAAATAATAAAACTATGTATAATTATAAAGCAAAAATTATTGATGTTTACGATGGAGATACCGTAACTGCTGTTGTAGATTTAGGATTTCTTCATTCACAAGAAATGAAATTACGCCTTTATGGTATTGATACACCAGAAATGAGAGGTGCAGAAAAAGAAGAAGGTAGAAAAGTGAGAGATATTTTAAGAGAAATGGTTCTTGATAAAGAAGTAACTATCAGGTCTTATAAAGATAAGCAAGGTAAGTATGGAAGGTACTTAGCTAATATTGTTTTAGAAGATGGCTTGGAGGTAAACCAATGGTTGGTTGATAACGGTCATGCAAAACCATATTTTCCATAAAAAGTAAAAAGCACCATTTGGTGCTTTTTACTTTTAAATTTTATTGTACAGCTACAGGAGGATATTTCGTCATTATTTCTGTAACGAATTCTTTAATTCGTTCTTCTTTTTTCTCAATTTTTCTACTCAAATAACCAGTGCCCATACCTTGCCAAACTAATTCTTTTTTCTGAGAATCTATGAGATCTATGTATAAATGACCTTGTATTGATGTAGATACTGTAGGTTGTTGGTTCCAACCCCAGCCCCAACCTGGTCCAAAACCACCCCAACCCCAGCCGCCGAAGCCCCAGCCACCCCAACCCCAGGCGCCGTTACCCCAAGCGTTGTTGTAAACATCTACACGTTGTTGAGATTTTGTAAAAAGACTTACTAGAATATCTGGGTTTTCAGACTTCGTGTATCCTTTAGCAAGAAGTTCGCTTTCTATAGCGCGTAATATTCTACGTTTATCTAAATCGCTTATTTCAGCTTTATCAATGCCAGTTTTAAAAAAAGCAAAGGTTTTATAATCATTGAAATTTGCATCTTTGTCGTAATCAGCTGCAACTTTTATAGAACTACAAGAAGTAAAAGCAATTAGCAGTAATAAAATGGCTGAATTTTTTAGTAATTTTTCCATAGCTGTAATGTATTTAATTTTTTAATATGTATCAATAATCATACCAAGCACTTTGTTTATTGAGCTTTTATTGGGTGTTATTTAACTTTTTGCTGTAAATTAGTTTTATTGTTGTATCCATAGGGGCAATGTCTGCATCCACTTTCGCAACAATATCCTCTTTTTAAATGATATTGTTCTGTGAAACAACGGTAACCTTCGGGAGTTAAATAGTAATCTCCTTCTTCAATGGGGATAATTTTTTTCATAGTTTAACAAAGATAATGTAATTCAAAATAATTGTTTTTTTATCTATTAATCAAGATTTCTTTAGATTACAATTCTCTTGAGAATATAGATTTAAAATAAAACTTATTAGAAAAGGCTTTATTGGATTGATTTTTGATTTGTTTAATGTTATGGTTTTTATCTCAAAATATTTAATTCCAAAAGGCTACAATGGTTTAACCATATTTCCGTTTATTTTCTTAAAAAGAAAAGCTCTTAAACAAGATTCGGTTTTAGTTAATCACGAAAGAATTCATCTCAAACAACAATTAGAATTATTTGTATTAGCCTTTTATCTATGCTACTTTATTGAGTTTTTAATAAGATTAATTAGGTATAAAAATTGGAATAAAGCTTATAAGAATATCTCTTTTGAGCGGGAAGCTTATTCAAATGAATTTAATTTGGAATATCTTGAAAGCAGACCAATATGGGCTTTTTTGAAGTATCTTCGTAGTCATGAAATTTGATTTCGAAAACACCGTAAACGAGCGAGTTAAAATAGCTGACAATTCAGATGTAGAATTGTATGTAAAACGTGAAGATCGCCTGCATACTTTTGTTTCTGGTAACAAATACAGAAAGCTTAAATATAATTTACTTGAAGCAGATGTATTAGGTTTTAAAACACTTTTAACTTTTGGTGGTGCATTTTCCAATCATATAGCTGCTGTGGCTTCGGCTGGAAAGTTGTTAGGTTTTAAAACTATAGCAATTGTAAGAGGTGAGGAATTAGAAAGTAAAGTAAAAGAGAATCCAACCTTGAATTTTGCAGAAGCTTGTAATATGTCATTAAAGTTTATAACACGCGAAGCTTATAGAAAAAAAAGTGAAAAGTTGTTTTTAGATGAATTGAAAAATGAATTTGGAGATTTTTACCTTATTCCTGAGGGTGGAACTAACGCTTTAGCAATAAAAGGTTGTGAGGAAATACTTGATGAATCTGATGAGTGTTTTGATTTCATTTGTTGTTCAGTTGGTACAGGAGGAACCATTTCTGGGATTATAAATTGTTCAAAACCTAGTCAACAAGTTTTGGGTTTTTCTGCTTTAAAGGGCAGTTTTTTAAAACAAGATATTAGTAAATTTGCAACTAAGACCAATTGGGATTTAAAAACTAATTATCATTTTGGAGGTTATGCTAAAATAAATACAGAATTAGTTAGTTTTATTAATCAGTTTAAGATGGAGAATAATATTCCATTAGATCCTATATACACAGGAAAGATGATGTTCGGGATTTTTCACTTAATAGATAAAAAATTCTTCCCAAAAGGTTCTAAAATATTAGCAATTCATACTGGAGGCTTACAAGGAATTGATGGTATGAATTTAAGATTGAAAAATAAAAATTTACCGCTAATAAAGTAAAAAATGAAAAGAGTTGTTCTAGTATTATTTATAGGTGTTATGTTATTTAGTTGTAAAACTAAAAAGACGATTGTAACCAAGAAACCTAAAAATAATACTGAGATTGTTGTTGACACTAAAGAAGAAACTAAACCAAAGGAAACAAAAGTGTATGCAAATGCTACAGAAAAGTACATTGGTGATTTTAGCAATATTGCGCAAAGCGAGATGCAATTATATGGCGTGCCAGCTAGTATTACTTTAGCCCAGGGAATTTTGGAATCAGGTTCTGGTAAAGGTCGTCTTTCCGTTGAAGCAAATAATCACTTCGGAATAAAATGTCATGGTTGGATGGGAAAAAAAATCTATCATGATGACGATGAGAAACAGGAATGTTTCAGAAAATATAAAGATGCAAAGTACTCTTTCAGAGATCATTCACTGTTTTTAAAAGACAGAAAACGGTATTCAAAATTATTTAAGCTTAAAAAGGAGGATTACAAAGGATGGGCCAAAGGACTAAAAGCAGCAGGCTATGCAACGGACAAAAAATATCCTCAGAAGTTGATAAGCTTAATTGAACGCTATAAGTTATACGAATTTGATAAAGCAGTTTTAGGTGATACTTATGTTAAATATGAAGAGCCTTTAAATACAAGTGTTTCAAAAGAATATACCGTTGTAAAAGGCGATACGTTATATTCAATTTCAAGAAAATATAAAGTTACCGTAAGAGAACTTCAAGAAATAAATGGTTTAAGTGATACATCTTTAAGTATTGGTCAGAAATTAGTAATTAAGCCTTAATAAATTTAAATTATATGATTTACAAACGTAGTAGTGCGTTGTTTTTAGAAGCAGAAAAAGTTATTCCGGGAGGTGTAAATTCACCAGTTAGAGCTTTTAAAGGTGTTGGAGGTACGCCAATATTCGTAAAGAAAGCAAAAGGGGCGTATTTATATGATGAAGATGGTAATAGATTAGTAGATTACATAAATTCTTGGGGACCAATGATTTTGGGGCATGCTTACGAGCCTGTTGTAAATGCAGTTACAGAAAAAGCTAAAAAAGGAACATCTTTTGGAATGCCAACCGAGATTGAAACTCAAATTGCACAATTAGCCGTTTCAATGGTGCCTAATATTGATAAAATACGTTTCGTTAATTCAGGAACTGAGGCTTGTATGAGTGCTATTCGATTGGCGCGTGGTTTTACGGGAAGAGATAAAATTATAAAATTTGCAGGATGCTACCATGGGCATTCTGATTCATTTTTAATTCAAGCAGGTAGTGGAGCAAGCACATTTGGTACGCCAAATAGCCCTGGAGTTACTAAAGGTACAGCCAAAGATACTTTGCTTGCAAGATATAATGATATTGATAATGTTAAGGCATTAATAAATGCAAATAAAAATGAAATTGCTTGTGTTATTATAGAGCCTGTAGCAGGAAATATGGGTTGTATTCCGCCTAAAAATAACTTCTTAAAAGCTTTAAAAACGTTATGTGAAGCAAATAATATTTTGCTGGTTTTTGATGAAGTGATGACGGGTTTCCGATTAGCAAAGGGAGGGGCGCAAGAGCTTTATAATATTGATGCAGATATTGTTTGTTTCGGAAAGGTTATTGGTGGCGGATTGCCAGTTGGTGCATTTGCTGCTAGAAATGAAATCATGAATCATCTAGCTCCATTGGGTCCCGTTTATCAGGCTGGAACCTTAAGTGGAAATCCATTAGCAATGGCAGCAGGATTAGCCATGTTAAATGCTTTAAATGATGATAATGAGGTTTTTAATCGATTAGCTGATAAAACCGAATATTTACATAAAGGAATTACTAAAGTGCTATCTAAAAATAAGATTACTCATACTATAAATAGAGTAGGGTCAATGATTTCTGTTCATTTTGATGAAGCTGAAGTTGTAGATTTTGAAACTGCTGCTAAAGGAAATAATGAAACGTTTAAAAAGTTCTTTCACGGCATGCTTAATGAAGGGGTTTATATCGCGCCAAGCTCATTTGAAACTTGGTTTATAACTGATGCATTAAGTTATGAGGACCTAGATTTTACTATATCTGCTGTAGATTCTGTAGCTAAAAATTTATTATAGTCTTCTTGGGGAAGTTAATAAATATATAGGTTGCTAGCTTTTTAAGTTAAAAATAGGAAAGAAATATTAATTCTAAAGTTAATTAAATTCTGGAAAAACAAAAATGAAGTTGGATGCTGGATCTGGAAGTGTTTATCTTAGAAGTAATGAATGATTTTCTTTAAAAGCAAAACGCATTTCAAAATATTGAAATGCGTTTTTAATTAACATAACTATAATCAAATGTACTAAACTAAATCTTTATTGCCTTTGTTTTTTCTTGCCTTGTCTCTGTCCCTTCTTATTGTCTTTACCTTTTTTTGCCATTCTCATTTGCGCTTTCTCCCATTTAGCATATTGCTCATCATTTAAAATGTTTTTCATTTTTGCTTTCATCTCAATTTTGTGGTCAAGTCTAGCATTCATCATTTTTAGGCGCTCTTCTTGAGTTGGTTTTTCAGTATTGCCAGCCTCTTTTTTAGCTTTTCTAGCTTCCATATGTGCTTTTCTAGCTTTTACATTTTCTAAATTTATTGCCATAATTTGAGTTTGTTGAGATTCATTTAAATCTAAAAACAAAGTCATTTTTTTGGTTTGTAGTGTTGCAATTTCCTCGGCAGAAAGGTTCATCATTTTTTGACGGCCATCACGTTTATTAGGTCCTTGTTGTCTTTGTTGAGCAGTAGCTTGTAATCCTATAAAAGCTATAGCAATTAATATTATTTTTTTCATTTTATAATTATTAAGGTTTAATTGCTTTTTGGACTTAGTATTTTATAAAAGGTTTAAAAAGAGCTTTAATTTTAACTAGAAGTTAACAGAAAATAATCAATTAAAAGAAGTTGTATTTTTAGGGTAACCTACTTAAAAACAGGTATTTGAATGTTTATTCCTGATTGTAAATCTGGAGCGTTATTTACTTCAAAATCTTCCTTTAAATAAAAGGCAATTTTAAATTTTGGTCTTCCATACGTATAAATAAAAGACAAGTTAGATTGTGCTTTATATAAGGTAGAGACACCGTGTTGCCAACCTCCATTTATTTCTTGCCATTTACCTTTAAGTGTAAAATAATCGGCTTCTTCTTTTTTGTTGTATCGAGATTGTATTTGGTAGTTTAGTCCAAAAGCATGATAGTTTTTTTTTCTGGTGTATTTTACATATTCAATATTGCCTTCAATAGTGGCTAAGTATTTGTTGTTACCTAAGTCTACAGGTGTGTTAAAATTAATTATGTTTTTTCTTAATATATTCATTCCTATAGCTATATCAAGTTCTTGTTTGTTTTTAAATTCAATATGTTTAATTGAATTTATAGAAACTCCCATATCTATTGAAGGGTTAAATTTAGACGTATTTATACCTAAATGGCTACCTAGATTTATAAATATTTTTTTGGTTTTATTTATTGATAAATTGGGGTAATAAAAATGACTAAGCTCAAAGCCTCCGATAAAAAAATTGTTGTTGTCAAGTCTTAATGTTTTGCCGTTTCTGTCGTTGTATTCAAAATTTACTTGATTTAGCCCATAATAACGTCTTCCGTATGGATCCTCGCCACCGGCTATATTACTATGAAACCATTCTATAGTTTCATCACCTGTGAAAAACGAAAACGGATGTTTGCCTTTGGTTACTAAATATGAACGAATGGTAACATTTAGCTCATGTTTTTTATTTAAAGGAATATTTGCTTTTAATCTAAACTCTTTAATCACGGCATCAATTACAATATTCATATAATCTGCAGGTGTAGTCTCTTCGTCTATAAAATTAAAACTACGTTGAAACCAAACTTTCTGACTAAATTGCTCTCTTACTTCAGGGTCTTTTGGAAAATAACCTTCAACAAACGGATGGAAATTATTGCCGCTTACTAAATTAAAATCCAGTGTTGTTTTTTGGTGAGGTCTAATTTTGAAATTTTGGTTAATTCGAGAGCTAAAAATACCAAAATGGTGTGTTGTTAAAATGCTTGGGTTGTCAATTCCATTTTTAATAGATAAACTATCTGTTTGTTGTGCTAATAAAATAGATGTGACACAACTAAAAATAAAAAAAACAATTTTTTTAAACATCAGATAAAAATAATAAACTTAAACAATCTAATTAATTAAAGTTTTATTAGTCTATTGTTTTAGAATCTCTAACAAGATTAAGTGTTACTTCAAATAAATCTTTCTTTTCCATTTTACTCTTTAACCAAGCATAAAAACTCATTACAAAAATATCTTCGCGTTGTTTTTCTATCCATTCAAAAGCATTCTCAACTTTGTTTTTAAAGTTTTCTGTAGTGACAATTTCAGGCTTTTTATAATATACTTCAACCAAGCTCAAATACGTAATAACACGTTCTTGTTTAATGTCTTTTAAATATTTAAAGTAAGTTCTTTTAAAGCTTAATAGTCTAGATTCAACCAAGTCAATATTTTCAAGTTCTATATGAAGCAGAATTTCTATTAAGTTTTTTTTAATTATCCATTCTTTCCCAGCTTTTTCTGTATACCAATTATCTGAATGATAAAATTTAGAGAACAGAAGATTTGCTTTTTTAAAAGCCCTTTTTTGGAAATAAAAAACAATTAAACTTAAATAAATATCAAGCAATGATTCTGTATCGTTATGTTTTATTGAAATTAAAGGTTCTAATAAGTTAATAGCTTTTTTTTGTTGGTTTGAATAATTGTAGTTAAGCGCTAATAAAAGATGGTATTTTAATTTAAAAGTGTTGTAATATTTTTTTCTTTGAAGTTGCATTTCTACATGCATCATCTCTAGGTAACTTAAAGACGCCTCAAATTTCTTATTTCTAAATAAAGTATTAGCGATTAGATAAAGAATTTGAATGTGATAATAAATAGATTTTTGACCCTGTTTGGATGTTATAATAGATTTGTATGTGTTAATTAAAAATGGTTCGGTTTTTAAATAGTCGTTAGTAACAAAGGCTGAAAGCCCAATAATAGACATAAGTTGATACAACGATTTAAATGATAAAGATTCCTTGAGTTCTATATTATGTTCCTGAAAAAGGTTGTTAATAAGCGTTTGAAAATCAATTATATCGCCTTTAAAAGTTATGTTGTTTAAAGTTTGCCTCACTTTAGCATAAACAATATTTAGCTCATCTTCTAAAAAATGATTTTGCTGATTTTTCTTGAATTTTGAAATAATATCTTCCACTGATACAGTTTGGTTGGCATAAGCATATTGGATTTTTGTGTGGTAAATTTCACTTAGTATTGGGAACAAAGAATGCTCAGATGCTATTACTTCAGCCTTATCTAAAATTTTATAGGCAACTTTATATTGCTTGTATTCTAAACATTTTCTTGCGGCCAATACATACTTTATAATTTGCATGTCTGTAGAGTTTTCTTCTTGTAAACTTATACTGGCTATAAAGTCTAGAATAGAATGATAAAGCCGTTTTCTTAAAGCGTGATATGAATTTGCTTTTTCGGTGCCATAAATTTTGAGGCAAATATCTTGAGATGTAAGTGTATTTTTTGACAAATATTTAAACAATTGAATATTTTTTGTGTCCTTACGTTTGTTCTTTTTTTCTAAAAAAACAATCAGTTTTTGTTTTTCTTCTGCCGAAAGTGTAGAAATTAATGTATTTAAATCAATCATTAAATCGTCATAAAATATTTAAAAATATCAATAAATATAATAATTAAATTAAATTAAATATTTTTTATATCGTCAGTTTTTTATAAAGATTGTGTTTGCTAAACTTTATAAGTGTTGCAATTTTGCCTTGTAACCATTAAAACAAACATTATGAAATCACATTTTAAAACAACACTTATTATTTGCCTTGTAAGTATTATATCTATTTTCTCAAAGGTAATAACAAAAGAAGTGACTGAAATT
This sequence comes from Algibacter aquimarinus, assembly GCF_039543265.1. Classification (NCBI taxonomy): domain Bacteria; kingdom Pseudomonadati; phylum Bacteroidota; class Flavobacteriia; order Flavobacteriales; family Flavobacteriaceae; genus Algibacter; species Algibacter aquimarinus. The sequence goes on from NZ_BAABJK010000003.1 coordinate 97,832, forward strand.
TATAGTAATACAGTTTCAGCTATATCAAGTAAGGTTCATATTCAAGTACCTTTTTAATCATTAAAACAAATATTATGAATTATCAAACATCTGTTTCTGTTGATGAAAAATCAAAAGAAACTAAAATTAAAAAAGACGTTAAAGTTTTTGACCAAAAACCAACAGCCGCTTTTGTTGGGGCATCATGGTCTGCATTATTAATAGGAATGACGTCATACTGTATAGGTTTATGGAATGCTGATATGATGCTAAACGAAAAAGGATATTATTTTACCATATTGCTTTTTGGTTTGTTTTCGGTAATTTCTGTTCAGAAAGCAGTTAGAGATAAAATGGAAGATATTCCTGTAACCGAAATTTATTATAGTATAAGCTGGTTTACAACTATTACATCAATTGTGCTTTTAGTTATAGGACTCTGGAACGCCGATTTACTTTTAAGTGAAAAAGGGTTCTACGGGATGTCGTTTTTACTAAGCTTGTTTGCGGCCATTGCGGTTCAGAAAAACACTAGAGATATTCAATATATAGATCGAAATTTGAAAGAGGATGAATAATTAAGCTATTCTAATCAAAAGAGAAAATAAAGGGTTGTTTTGATGGTTGGTTAGTTAACCCAAGGCCTCGCAGCTTTTGGTTGCGGGGTTTTAAAATTCTAGTATATGAAATCATTACTCACCAAAGATTTATTAAAGTTTTCAGAAGAAAATTTAACACCATTAATTTCTGATAAAAGAAGACTTTTAGAGATTCTCGCTGTTGTGCTAACAGCAGTTGGAAAATTTGTATTTATGGATTATCTCACTTGGAGATTACCGTTTGTTGTTTTTGCAATAATAGCCTGGGGAGTTTACATATTTTACAGATATAAACGAGAAAATAATATTCTAAAATATTGGGGATTTAGAACAGATAATTTTAGAGCCTCTATTAAAATAATGCTTCCGTTCGGAATTATATCTGTAATATCATTTATTACTATCGGATATTTTCTAGACACTATTAACATCACATGGCATGTATTACCGTTATTAATTACATATCCTATTTGGGGAACCATTCAACAGTTTTTAACTATTGGGCTGATTGCGGGTAACTTAAATCATCTAAAAAGTATTAAATTGAATAAAATTTTAATCATTATAAGTACTGCTATTTTATTTTCAGTAGTTCATTTTCCTTCGATTTGGTTAATGTTTGGTACATTTATTTTAGCACTCTTTTATGGTTTTATTTATTTAAAAAAGAAGAATATTTACGCTATGGGTGTATTTCATGGTTGGTTAGGAGCACTGTTTTATTATACAGTTGTAAATCGAGATCCGTTTCAGGAAATATTTTTAAAATTTTTAAATTAAAAGTTTATGAATTCAAAAATTCAAAATGATATAAGTGAACTTGTTGAAGAGCAAGTTATATCCCAAGAAGTTGCCGCAAGAATACAATCTTATTATAAATCAAAGGAAGTCGATTCTCCAAACCGACTCTTTACAGTTTTTGCGGTTTTAGGGTCTGCTTTAGTAGGTTTAGGGATTATTTTAATACTGGCACATAATTGGGATAATTTCTCTAAAAGTGTAAAAACTATTTTGGCTTTTTTGCCTTTAATCATAGGTCAATTATTTGTGGGGTATTCAATTTTTAAAAGCCAAAGTAAAACTTGGAAAGAAGCTTCTGGAGTATTCTTGTTTTTTGCCATAGGGTCTAGTATTGCATTAGTAAGTCAGATTTATAATATTCCAGGAGATTTAAGTAGTTTTTTACTAACCTGGACATTGCTTTCTTTACCGCTTATTTATTTACTCAAATCTAATGCGTTGGGTATTCTGCACATTGTTTTTGCCACATATTATGCTTGTGAGGCTGGTTATTCCTATAATTCTATTAATACTCCATGGTTATATATTCTATTAATATTAGCTTTTTTGCCTTATTATATTCAACTGTTGAAACAAAGAAGAACTAGTAATATAACATCCATTTTTAATTGGATAATACCATTAAGCATTGCTATTACTTTAGGAGCTTTTATTGAAAATAATGGAGAATTTGGTTATTTAATGTATATATCGCTTTTTAGTTTGCTATATAATATTGGGAAGTTACCCTATTTTGATAGTCAAAAACTAAGAAAGAATGGCTATTTGATCCTTGGTTCTTTAGGAACAGTTTTTATGCTACTACTAGCTAGTTTTGAATGGCTCTGGAAAGATATTTTAAATGAAGAATTAGTTTTTAACTCTCAAGAATTTTACTTTTTTGTAATAATCTTTTTGTTAAACATAGTAGTTCTAATTTATAGTTATTTAAATAAATGGTTAGTAGTAAAAAACCTATTTCAATATGTGTTTATATTATTTTCTATAATATTTTTTGTTGGGTTAAATAATGAGATTATACCAACAGTTTTAATAAATATATTAACGCTTATATTAGGAATTATTACTATTAGAATTGGCGCTGATAAATTTCACTTTGGAATTTTAAACTACGGACTTTTAATAATAACCATACTTATAGTTTGTCGTTTTTTTGATACAAATATCAGCTTTGTTTTAAGAGGTATGCTATTTGTTGGTGTAGGTATGGGTTTCTTTTTAACCAATTATATAATGTTGAAAAAACAGAAATCAATAAAAAAATAAAGTAATTATAATGAAAACAACATATACACTTATCATATTTATAGTAGTAGCATTGTTGCAACTATTTATTCCAACTCAAATGATTTTAAAACAAGAATCTATTTTAAAAAATGGTGTTGCCTATAAATTTAAAACTCAGCCAGTAGACCCTAGTGATCCATTCAAAGGAAAGTACATCAATTTAAATTATGAGAATGATACTTTTAAAATCAAAGATACTTTATGGCAAACAAACGAACCGATTTTTGTTTATTTAACCAACGATAGTTTAGGTTTTGCTGAAGTTGAAGCGGTTAGTAGAAATATTATACCTAATAAAAATAATTACGTTAAAGCAAAAGCAGGTTGGTACTCAAATTACTCAAAAAAATTATCGATTAAATATTCATTTACTGAGTATTATATGGAAGAAACAAAAGCTTATGATGCAGAAGTTGTAGTAAGAAATAGGCAACGCGATTCATTACCCATCACTACCTACGCAATAGTTTATATAAAAAATGGCGAAGCTGTTTTAAGTGCTGTAATGGTTGATGGCATATCTATTAAGAATTATGTAGAAAACGAAGATTAAAAGCATTCATGCATTTATTGTATATTAGTATTCTAACGGTTTTTAACATGCCTTATTGGTTACATACATTAGTAATTATCTTTATTATTTATATCGGAATAAGTATTGCGTTGTATTACTTACAAGACTATATGCTTTTTAAGCCAGAAAAGTTGTCTAAGGATTTTGAGTTTTATTATGAGAACCAAGACATCAAAGAATATAATTTAGAAACCAGAGATGGTGCAGTTATAAACGGTTTGCTTTTTAAACCCAAAGGCGAGTCTAAAGGCATTGTTTTATATCTAAAAGGCAATTCAAAGAGTATAAAAGGTTGGGGTAAATTTGCTGTAGATTTTACGCGACATAACTATAATGTTTTAATGGTTGATTATAGAGGTTTCGGGAAAAGCACAGGTAAACGTTCGCAAAAAGCCATAAAAAGAGATTTGCAAGAAGTGTATAATAAAATAAAAGAACGAACAACAGAAGATAGAATTATTCTTTATGGTCGTTCTCTAGGTTCTGGTTTTGCTGCAAAATTAGCTTCTCTTAACAATCCAAAAATGTTAATACTAGATGCGCCTTACTATAGTTTAACAAAAGTTACAGCAAGATATGCTCCATTTATGCCATTATCTATTTTATTAAAATATCCGTTACCAACTTACAAATGGTTGAAGTACGTAAAATGTCCAATACATATTATTCACGGAACAAATGATAAGCTTATCCCTTATAAAACCAGTGTAAAATTATCAAAAGTAAACCCACAGCTTACCAAGTTGCATACCGTAATTGGAGGCGGACATAAAAACTTAAATAACTTTGAATCTTACCATAAGATGATTCACGAAATACTAAATTCTAAACCCCAAACTATCGATTTATCAACAACAAGCATTCATGTTAAACACAGCTCCAAACCCACTAAAACGAAGGCTTAAAAATATCCTTTTAGTCTTAGTAAGCCTATATGTTATGATTACTGCATCTTTATATTTTATACAAGAAAAATTATTGTTTTTACCTACGGTTTTAGAGCAAGATTATAAGTTTCAATTTAATTATAATTTTGAGGAATTAAATTTAGAAACAAACGATGGTGCAAAATTAAACGCTGTCCATTTTAAAGTTAAAAACCCAAAAGGAGTAATCTTGTATTTTCATGGAAATGCAGGTGATTTGTCGCGTTGGGGAACTATAGCTGAATATTTTGTTGAAAAGCAATATGACGTTTTAGTGATGGATTATAGAACTTATGGAAAAAGCAAAGGGAAATTAAGTGAATCTGTTTTTTATAGTGACGCACAATTGTTTTATAACCATCTTATAAATAGTTACGACGAAAGCGAAATTACAATTTACGGGCGTTCTCTTGGAACAGCTATTGCCACTTATCTGGCTTCAAAAAATAACCCTAAACAGCTTATTTTAGAAACACCATATTACAGTATTATTGATGTGGCAAAGTCTCGATTTCCAGTTTTTCCAGTAGAAAAGTTAATGAGATATAAATTCCTAACATATAATTTTATAAATGAAGTTAATTGTGAAATTACCATGTTTCACGGAACCAACGATGAAATTGTACCTTATAAATCTGCTCAAAAACTATTTAAAGTCTCTCCGGAAAAACTCACCAAACTCATCACTATTGAAGGCGGTAGCCATAATAATTTAAGTCATTATGAAACATATCATATGAATATAGAAAAGCTTTTAAATAATTTTGGTGCTAAAATTTAGAAGCTTGATTAAAGTAAATTACTAATGTAAGTATTTTGTAATATCCTCATAATTATAGTCTTTTCGCGTTTTATAAAAATCTTTAAAAATGGAGGTGTGCCCTTGTCCAAAAATAACCAAAACACGATCTTCAGGTTTAGTAATTTCATCAATATTTCGTATAATTTTAAAATTTCTATTCCACCATTTTGCAACAACATCAGAACCGATAGGATTACTTGATGTGCCTATTTTATTAATATATTCTAAGTAAAGATTTTTATTAAGGTCATCATTTTTATCACTATTCATATAAATAAGAAAATCATTTAACGAATTAGAATTGTAGATGTTTTGCATTTCTCCCATAACTTGCATTATGGAATTCATCATATTTTGAAATTCATGCATTTTTCCTTCGTTATTTAGGTAATTCATAAGTTCATCAAAAGGAAGATCCATTTTAGTGTCAGCAGGATAAACATGATTATGATTTAATTTTTTTGCTAATCTAAATCCTAATTGTTGAGTTTCACTTATGTGTAATTTATGCTCCCCGTTAAGATATTGAGCGTAAAGAGAATCTGCTCTTTTACTGGTAAATGGCCGTTCTATTATAACTTTAGTAGGTTTAAATTTAGCAAGTAAATCAACTAATTCTAAAATTTCATCTTGTCTTTTTTCAGATTTCATGTCGTCAACTTTTAACGAAGCAGCATCAGTAGGAGAACCAGCAAAATGAAAGGTGCCTAAGATGGCAATAGTAGGTTTCTTGTTTTTGGTCTTATCTTTAGATTGAGCAAAGGCGCTTAGAGAAATAAATAATAAAAGCGTTAAGTAAGATAGTCTCATTTCTATATTTATTATGTGTTTTTATTTAGACGATAAAAAAACAAAAGTGGTTACACAATTTTAATCCATAATCTTAAATTTAATTAGTATTGCAATAAGATTTTTTTAAAAAGTAAATATTAAAGACAAACAAAATAATAGTTGTACTTAGTTACTCTACCACAAACGTAGACATGTTATAAAAAGGAATTCCATTATCTGTTATGCCTTCAATTTTAATTGCATAATTACTACTCGCATCACTTGTAAAAAATGAGATTTCAGCTTTGTTTGAAGCTTCGTTAAGAACTATTTTTGGTTCCCAATGTAGAGTAATTCTAACATCTTGTTTTTTTACTTCATCAAAACTATTACCATAGTCTGGAGCATAAAATTCTCTTGCAGTATAAAAACCAACTGCATCAAAATTTATAATACCTGGTTTGCGTTTTACGTTTATTGTGTTAGGATTAAATCTTTTGGTATAAATTGAAATAATTCCACCACTTGCATTTGAATAAAAACCAGCATTTGCTCCCGATAAAACATCAATAAATTCTATATCAGAACCAAATAAAAAGGCAATATCCTCAAATGTTGAAGGAAAACCATCTAATCGTATTCCAGCTGGTCCGCCATTTCTAATTGATGCCCCTTGACTATTTGCTCTTACACCTGGTATGGTGTTAAGCAAAAAAATAATAGATTGAGACTCACCACCAATAACATCATTAAGATCTAGCCTATGTGTTGGGTAAACATTATTTGCTCTTTCATCTAAAATCTCAGTCCGTTCTTCTGCTTCACTTTTTTTCTTAGCTATAATTAGAACTTCATCAAGCCGTCTGGCATTTTCCAGAAACTCATTATTTATATCAGAAATTTTTTGTGCCTTGTTAATGTAATCTTCAATTTTTGTACTGAAAGTGTTATCAGATTTTTTTATGTTTTTTCTTATTACTTCTGGACTAGAAGTATTGTTTTTCTGTATTGAAATATTAACATCTCTATTTTTTGTAAACTCTCTTTCAAAATCTTTAAGACGTGCTTCAATTAGTGTTGGGATAGTGTCAAAAAAAACATAGGGGCCAAATTGGAATGCACCCTTGTAATCTGTAGTCTTTTTTTCTTGGTAAATTTGGGGTTCCATAACTGTTAGTCTCGTGGTTGATTGTATTGGGTTTTTACCCTTTAAATCCTTAGTATAGCCAGAAATAAAAAGACCTTTTTCGGGTTCATAAGGTTTTTTTGTTTCAGGTTTAAATAACAACTCGTTCCATGTAAAACGTCTCCAGCCATGGGTTAACATTACTAAATCTAAAAAATATCTGCGTTTGGCATCGTTTTCTTTTTCAAAAAAATATCCAGGATTTTCAATATGTCCTCTAATATCAGAGTTTAATAAAAGGTAAGCTTTTATATTTTCGTTTTTAGTACTTTGTTCTACCGCATCAATATCGGTTATAGACATAGATAGGTTTCCATATAGACTATTATCTTCCTTATCTTTTAAGTCTATTTGCATAGACACTTTATCTCTGGTTTTTAAAATTTTATTATCTAAACTAACATTGACTTTAATTTTATTATTTGTGTTTTCGATAAATACTAGACGCTCACAAACGGGTTTGCCATTATTGTCAAACAAAGTAAAATTTGTAATGCCTTCAAGTAAATTGTTAGTATTTAGTTTGAAATAATAAGTGTTTTTTTGACTGGTTTCAAATTTTTCAAAAATTAGTTTACCTCGCTGGTGACCAACTAAAAAAGAATTTTTTAAACCAGTCGGTTTATTTGAAACTACTTTAAATTTAATATTATCTCCATTATTTATAATACTTAAATTGTAGCCACTAGACAAAGCTTTTGGGAAAGGATATTTAAATTCTTTACCGTTAATGTTTATACTAGCGTAATAGGTTTTGTTTGGTTCAGGAAGTAATAAAATGAGGCCTAAACCAAATAATTGTGTTTTAAATTCGGAAATTATTTCGTTATTGGAATCTTTTATCAAGCCTTTAATAGCAATATTTCTATTGTTTTCGTCTTTTGCCTTGATGCCTATTTTAGACGAAATACCATTAACTAAATAGCCACCTTCAGGATAGAAATTAATTTCGGGAGGTGTAATTGATATGCTTTTACCAGTATCACTTTGGTTAATTTCTGTATTGGTGTTTATTAAATCTTTATTTTCTAGACCTAATATGGGTATTTGAGCTTGAAAAAAATAATCAGAATCACCATTTCGCATATAATTAGTAAAAGCTCTTAGTAGATAATTTCCAGGTTTCCAGTTTTTTTCAATTTTAAAATCTCCGGCTACACTTATATCATTTGTGTATAATTGTTTTTTTGAAACTATACTATCTTGCTCATTAATTAGCTCAACATAAATAACACGGCTGTAATTAGATCTTTTATGAGTTATACCGTTTACTAAATACGTTGTGTACCAAATATCATCTCCTAAAGCGTAATAAGGTTTATCTGTTTGGATATATAATTTTTCTGGGTGATTACTGACGTAATTTTCTAATTTTTCAAGTACAAGTTCTCTAAAATTATTGGTAAATGTGAATGATAAAAAAACAAAAAGGGTTAGAATTAAGATGATTTTTTTTATCACGTCTCTTATAATTAGTGATTGGTTTTTGACCAACAAGTTCTTCACTAAATTAATAATAAAGTTTTTAATATTATATAATGTAAGACTTGTGAGCGTTAAATTAGTTTTATACTATTTACTCTCAAAATTAATATTGTTAATGCTTAAGTCTTAAAGAAAAATTAAAATATCTATTTCTCGATGTTAAAAATTTCTAAAATACTTCAGCAAATGAAAATAATTGCGTCTATTTGTACTGAGTTTAGTTAAGAAATTTATTTAGTTGGTTAGTTAAAAAAAGCCTGTAATCTAAGATTACAGGCTTTTTTAGTTTTTATTATTTTGCGAACTATTATAAAACTTCAACAAATAATCCCTCATCAGTTTTCTCTACTTTAGCAAGGTTATTTTTAGTTAATTCTTTAATAGTTTTATCCCATTTTTTATTAGATAAACCAGATTGTCCTTTTAAATCTAAAAGCTCTAATTTCTCAGCTTTCTTTAAGATTTCTAAAACTGCTTTAGCATCATCACTAATAGCTAAAGGTTTCTTTTCAGGTCGCATTTGCGGAAAGAATAATACTTCTTGTATTGATTGATTATTGGTTAAAAACATGATTAACCTATCCATACCAATTCCCATACCAGAGGTAGGAGGCATTCCGTATTCTAGTGCGCGTAAAAAGTCATGGTCTATAAATTCGGTAGCTTCATCATCACCCTTAGCAGCTAGTTTTAATTGATGTTCAAAACGTTCGCGTTGATCAATAGGGTCGTTAAGCTCAGAATATGCATTTGCAATTTCTTTACCACAAACCATAAGTTCAAACCGTTCTGTTAGTTCTGGGTTAGTTCGATGTTCTTTACACAACGGGCTCATCTCTTTTGGATAGTCTGTAATAAACGTTGGCTGAATATAATTACCCTCACATTTTTCACCAAAAATTTCATCAATCAACTTACCTTTTCCCATTGTCTCGTCAACTTCAACACCTAAGTCTTTGGCAGCCTGTCTTATCTCATCTTCACTTTTTCCAGTTATATCAAAACCTGTAAAGTGTTTTATGGAGTCTGCCATCGTTACTCTGGCATATGGCGCTTTAAAATCTATTTCGTGTTCGCCAAATGTAGCTTTTGTGGTACCATTTACTGCATTAGCACAATATTCTAGTAAGCGCTCACAAAAATCCATCATCCAGTTGTAATCTTTGTAGGCCACATATATTTCCATGGCTGTAAACTCAGGATTATGAGTTCTATCCATACCCTCGTTTCTGAAGTTTTTAGAAAACTCATAAACACCATCAAAACCACCAACTATCAGTCTTTTTAAATATAACTCGTTGGCAATTCGCATGTATAGAGGAATATCTAAAGCATTGTGATGTGTTATAAAAGGGCGCGCAGCTGCACCTCCCGGAATAGGTTGTAAAACTGGAGTTTCTACCTCAAAATAACCTGCGTCATTAAAAAAGGAACGCATAGCATTAAATAATTTAGTACGCTTTACAAAAACGTTTTTTACGTGTGGATTTACTACTAAATCCGCATAACGTTGACGGTACCTTAATTCTGGATCATCAAATTTGTCATGAATATTTCCATCAGTATCTACTTTAGGTATTGGCAGTGGTTTTAAAGCTTTACTTAGTAGAGTAAAATCTTTTACCATAACCGTTTTTTCGCCTACTTTGGTTGTAAATAATTCACCATCAATACCAATAAAGTCGCCAATGTCTAATAGTTTTTTGTAAACTGTATTGTATTTCGTTTTGTCATCTCCACTACAAATTTCATCTCTATTAAAATATAATTGAATACGTCCTTCAGCGTCTTGTAATTCTGCAAAACTTGCGTTTCCTTGTATACGTCTAGACATTAATCGTCCAGCAATAATTACTTTTTCACCAGTTACAAAATCTTGTTTAATAGATTTGGATGTGTTTTTTACTGGGTATAAATCTGCTGGGTAAGGATTTATACCTAACTCGCGTATTTTTACTAATTTTTCTCTTCGTACAAGTTCTTGCTCTGATAGTTGCGACATCGTAAATAATGTGTGAAAATTTTAATGGCGCAAAGATAATCATTTGATTTACGATTTACGATTTTAGATTTATGAAATTTTTTGGGCGTTACCACAAGGGTCGGGCTTTCACTGCTCAATCCCTCCTGCGTCGGGGATTTCAAACATGCCGTTCAATCCCTAACGCAAATTGTAACAAACATTGTATTTTTACGTCAAATAAGTATCATCAATTAAAATAAAATCAAATACATGAGTTTCTGGAGAGTTTTACTGTCTATTATATGTCCGCCTTTAGCTGTTATTGATAAAGGATGCGGTTCAATAATCATCGTCTTTTTACTATGGCTTTGCGGCTGGGTTCCTGGAGTTATAGCAGCCTTAGTTATACTTAACAACCCTAAGAATTAAACCATAAAAATATCGTAATTTTGCAGACTATGAATAAGCAAATAGAGCTGCAAGATTTAGGATTAAAAGACTATAAGCAAACTTGGGATTACCAAGAAGAATTGTTTAAAGCCATTGTGGATACCAAAATAAAAAACAGAAGAGAAAATGCTGGTTTACAGACTAAAAATCATTTCTTATTTGTAGAACATCCTCATGTTTACACTTTAGGTAAAAGCGGCGATATATCAAACTTACTAGTTGATGAAGAGCAACTAAAAGCAAAAAATGCATCTTTTTATAAAGTAAATCGTGGAGGAGATATTACTTATCATGGCCCCGGGCAAATTGTAGGATATCCTATTTTAGATTTAGATAATTTTTTCACAGATATTCATAAATATCTTCGGTTTTTAGAAGAGATGATTATTCTAACACTTGCTGAATACGGTTTAAAAGCGGAACGTAGCCCAGGAGAAACAGGTGTTTGGTTGGATGTGGGAACTCCATTTGCGAGAAAAATTTGTGCTATGGGAGTTCGTGCTAGTAGATGGGTAACTATGCATGGTTTTGCATTAAATGTTAATGCCAATTTGGGTTATTTTGATTTAATGATTCCTTGTGGTATTAAAGGTAAGGCGGTAACATCTTTAAATGTTGAATTGGCTAAAAAAACTGTTGATGAAGAAGAGGTTAAAGAAAAACTTTTGAAACATTTTTCTAGTCTTTTTGAGGCTGAGTTTTTATAGAGTCGATAACGTGCTGCAGGGTGCTATGCACTAAACATATCTTTGTTGTGCTTTCGTACTTTTCTTAAGAATTTTATCATTGTTCGTTAAGCGTTAGTATATGTCTTTCAATTTGGTCTAGAAGGGAATTGATATACTTGTGGATTGTTTTGTATTGATCCATCATAAAGTTACGGATAAAGAGATTCATCTTAAGAGTTTCTTGGAATTTTCTATTATCCATCAATGCCTCATGACTTACTGGCTCAGCGGAAACCCAAAATTGATCTACATTAATCAAGTCAAGAAACTGTGGATAAAAGGTATTCCATTGATGACCATCGTCTACTCCTTTTGTTACATTTTTGAGGTAAGTGTACTTGACTGCATATAGGTTGGAGATTGCATTTCTAAGAGAATCATTAGATACCAGATCCATTCCCACAGATTTAAGATTTTCCCAAGCCGCAGTGTTGTTACTTAATTGAAAATTACCATGGATGTTTCCGTAGTATGGTTTTAAGGAATCATTCATCGGTACCCTCTCTTGTAATGCTTTCAAGATGATTTCGTTGGCTTGAATTCGCTCAGCACTCCCTTTGATGTTATAATTAAGATCTTCGAGGTCTGTTTGAAGATTCTGATGCATTTCAGTAAGCAGGGTAAGCTCCTTTTGACGTTGATTTTTAGCGTCGTTGGCGTTATTGATGGAAAGCGCAATTAAAATTCCGAGAACCACAAGGATAATTTCACCAATCGCATAGATTAGATATTTACTGAATTTATTTTCAGAAAGTAATTTTTGTCTAATTTTTCTAAAGAATTTTATCATCCGTTATTGGTTGGTTATAAGAAGCAAAACAACTAATATGACGTCATTTTAAAGACCTATAACAGTTGTTAGCGAAGTTAGCTGAAAATTTTTGCAAAGTTAAGATACTCAATACTTCTCAGGAACAAAAGTCTGATAATCCATTGGCGGACGCACATAACTTTTGTAATCTGGTAATTCTGGAAGCTTAATAGGTTTTATGTCCATTTTTTCATACGGAATTTGACTTAAAACGTGGCTAATACAATTTAAGCGTGCTTTCTTTTTGTTATCTGAGTTTACAACAAACCATGGCACTTGCTTAGTATCGGTATGTGCAAACATATCATCTTTAGCTTTGGAATACTCCAACCATCTCGAACGAGATTCTAAATCCATCGGGCTAAATTTCCAGCGTTTTAAAGGGTTACTAATTCTATTTTTAAAACGTTTTTCTTGTTCTTCATCACTTACAGAAAACCAATATTTTAAAAGAATAATACCTGAACGAACTAACATGCGTTCGAATTCTGGACAAGATCTTAAAAACTCTCTGTACTCTTCATCAGTGCAAAACCCCATTACTTTTTCTACGCCAGCTCTATTATACCAACTACGATCAAAAAGTACCATATGTCCAGCTGAAGGTAAATGGTATGCGTATCTTTGAAAATACCATTGCGATTTTTCTTTTTCGGTAGGAACGCCTAATGCTACTACTTTACATACTCTTGGGTTAAGAGGTTCTGTAAATCGTTTAATAGTGCCTCCTTTTCCTGATGCATCTCTACCTTCAAAAACAACAACTACTTTTAAGCCTTCTTTTTTTACATATTCTTGTAGATGTACTAATTCTGTATGTAGTTTTTTTAATTCTTCGTCGTAGTTAAATGAATTGTCTTTAGACATGCTTTGTTTATTATCGTTTCATGAAGCTACAATTTAATAAAAAATTAATCTTCAGCATTAAAAAACACTTTGTAATAATGCATTTTCTTTTCATCATCATAACCGCGCTCTAAATATTCTGCAGAAGCATCTGGGGCATCAATATCTAGTTTTATTTGTATGTTGGTGTCTAATTTAATATCGGTTTTTATTTTACGCTTTTCTTTATTTACAACTGCTTCGGCTACATCAAACTGATTTCGAATAACTAAATTTTGTTCGCCTTCATATTCCTTTTTATAGTTTTCAAACTCTCTAATATGTTTTTCTTCTTCAAAAAGTTCTTCCTTAAAACGCTCAATATTTACAACTTCATTTTCTTTGAAAAAGTCGATAGTTTGCGCTAAAAATGAGTTTCGCTCTTGAGAGCCATAATTGGTTTTTATAATCTCGGTTGAAAATTCTTTACAAAGCTCAATATATTGTTGTGTATGGTTATTGGCATCATCTGCATATTTTATATTGAGAAAATGATTAATCCAATATTGAGCGTCATAACTATTATTGTCTACACTAAAAATAATATTTCCTTCTGTGTCGCTCTGGTTTAAAATTAAACAACCTTTGTCCACTTTTTTTGAGTTAATTCCTTTTTGTACCAAAATATCATAGCTATTATTTTCTAAATAGGTTTGGAAGAAATTAACCTTGTTTTCAATTTTAAAAATACCAACAGCATTTGTAGTCATATCTCTAAACTCGATACCTTCAAACATAACTACTAAAACATCTCCTGTTTTGATGTTTGCGGAACTAGACTGTTCGTACAAATGCGTTACAACGTGTTTTGAAATATCTATAAAAGCATCTTCATCATTAAATAATTGTGTGCAGTAGCTGTTAATTTCGTTTAGAGAAATATCGGCATGATGGTTAAAACGATAACTCTGTACAACACTGCCAAAGGGTTTGAGTAAAAAAGGAAGCATTAAATCGTAACTAGCTTCGTCAAAATCGACAAGTTTGTCTGAAAATGCGTTTTTAGTATCGTTAAATTTGTTACCAACTTTATGAATTATGAATTTTGAAATGGAGGCGTTTTTTCTTGAAATCATAGATGAATTATTATAATTGCAATACTATTAAATAAACTTGAAATTACTGCAAAAAAGAACGCCAAAGCTTTACACTTTGACGTTCCATAAGATTCGAGGACTTGCGCGACTTGGTTATCGTTATATTTTTATAAATTTTATTCTAATATTTTTGGATTTTCTGGTGACTTTAAAGTTATATCCTAGACGATTTTTTAAATTATCATAATTAAAATGATTAACTAAAACAGAACTTTTGGATCTTTTAGTTTGTGCATTAAAATTTAAATTAAAAAATAAAGGAAGTAACCCACAAAAAAAATTGCGCGGAGCATTATTTGAGAATGTCATTGTAAATAATTGATTAATAGCTTCCCAAAGATAAAGATTACTTTTTTACCGACAAAAGGGTGTCTGGAAAAATTAATTAACTAACTTCTTAACAATTAGTTTATTTGATATAGTATTATTGAGTTGTTTTCTCCTTTGGTAATAAATTCTAAATTTTTGTCCTTATCTATATTGTTTAAATCAATTACAGAGTTGCCATATACAGGGAAATTAGGAATAAGTTTGGCTTGACTATCGTATAAATATATTTTTTGAGATTGAGTATCTGTAACAGCTACATATATTTTATCGTTTAAGTAGAATATTTTTGGTGCTTCATAATAACCAAAATCGAGCTCAATGGTTTTATTATTGATAGTTAACTTATTTTCTGTTAGTAAAACTATAGTTTTACTTGTTGTTTCAAGATGATGGTTTTCAGAGAGATTATAACTTTGTGTAGCAGTATTTCCTCTACTATCAACAGTTATTAGGTCTCCTTTTTTATTAGTGGTAGTAAATTTATTCTTGTACAAGAAAATATCTTCATCAGAAAAATTACTTGTTGTTTTTGGGGTAACTCTGTTAGCTCCTGCACGATTTAAAATATATAATTTACTATCTGTTTTAAAAGCTATGTAATCTTTACTGCCAATTCTAAAATGTTTAGGTTGACTTACAATGTTACCGTTAGCAGATTTAAAACCAAAACCACGTACTAATTTAGCTTTAACATCATACATTAAAATATTTTTTCCTTGCGTTACTAATAATCTGTACTTTTTATTTCTATCATAATCAAAAACAGATAATGGCTGAGTAATATCATCATTAAATTTTCCTGGAAATGGTGCTACATCTCTACCTTTTCTGTCTATTACATAAACTCTATGAGGTGTTGCGAAAGCTAATTGTAGTCTGCCGTTTCTGTAAATATCTATTTGTTCAATTTTGCCTAAAACTGGACCTTTTAGTTGTTTCTTCCAAAGAATTTTTCCTTTATTAGAAATTAAATACAAATTGTTGTTTATATCTTGAACAACTAAATCTTTCTGATTAGTAACGTGGTTGGTAACAAATTGTGGAGTATTTAATAAATCATTCTCGAGTTTTATGTTTAGTTCCTCTGAAATAGAATTTAGAGAAGCCGCTGTTTTATTTTTTTTAATAATACCATTAACATGTGCAAAATTATTATCGTATATAAATTGAATTGCAGATGCTTTATAGCTACTAACTTTATAATTTGAATCATTAACTCCGTTTTTGGATATGATGTTTTTTAATAACGAAGGACTAGTAACCTGAAGAAGAGAAGATTCATCAGTTAGTTGCGTCTTAATATTCTTAAAATAATTTCGTTCTCTTAAAGTTGTTTTGTTTTGATAATTAGCAATAATATTTTGCAACATTTCTATATTATCTGAAAAAATAAAAAAATTATCTAAAACACAGTATTTATTGGCATTACGGTAGTTTATTAATGGTGTAAATGTGTTTTGAAATATATCAGGTTTACTAAAACTAAAAACATCAATTTGTCTGTAAGTATCTATACGGTTTTGGTTATCAAGTAAAGCATCTTTTGTTGCAATTACATCAGTTGAATTTAAAACTATAGCTTTATTTTTATCTTCATAAATAACACCAACTTCAATAATATTATTAAAGAGAGAGGTTTCAATTCCTGTAGAATCTTTTTTATTGTACTTATCTAAATTTTCTTTAAAAACTCCAAAACTGTTAAACGTAAAACTGATGAAACCATCAGAATTTGCAGGAGTAATAGTTTGTACTAAATTTTCTTGAGGATTTGTGTTTTTAAATATATTAATTAAGCTTTTTGAAGAATCTGTAGCTTTTGTAATACCGTTTATTAATATTTCATGCTGACTAATTTCTGCATCAACTGCGATGTAATTTGTAAATGATTCAAGGTTTAAAGAATCATTCACAAAAAACGATTTTAGTAAAGCATTGTTTGGTTTTAATATAATAGATGCAGTTTTATTGTCGCTTGTGGTTTTGTAAATTTTTTCAAAATCTAAATTTGTATTTATTTCTTTAAAAACATTGTCAACTAAAATTTTTGAAGACGAAGCAAAAAACACACTATCAATTAAAGTGCTGTAAATAAATTTATTATTTAATGAAGATTTAGTTATGGTTTTGTTTTTGTAGGTTAACAATTCCTCGGTATAATTTTTAAGCGAATCCGTTTTAAATAAATTGGGATTATATTTTGTAATTAAAGAGTATTGTAAGCTATCATTATCATCTTTAGAAAAGCAGATTAAAATATTGGTTTCTGGTTTTACATGAGATACTATTTCTAGATGAGATTCTAAGTTTTTAAAACTTTCAGAAGAAGAGTATTTTGATAGAAAGTCATTATTATTGATGCTGTTTTTTAAATTTTCAAGATTTGATGTTTTAATAACAACATCAGTGCTTTCTGGTATTAAATTTATAAGATTAGAAGTTTTAGTATTATTATTTGTACAACTAAAAAATAGAGTAAAAAGGAGGGCTAAATAAAAAAATCTCATAAAATGAATTAATTTTTACAAACCTACATATTTTTCGTTTTAAAACATATTGAAAATAAGTGAATATAGAAATCTTATAAGTCTAATATCAATTGTTCTGGTAGTAGCCTAAACGATTTTCTGTGGTACTTTGTTATGCCATATTTTTTAATAGCCTCTCTGTGTTCTTTTGTTGGGTAACCTTTATTTTGTTTCCAATTGTACATAGGAAATTCTTCGTGTATTTTATTCATGTAAATATCACGATATGTTTTAGCTAGAACAGAGGCTGCCGCAATGCTTAAATACTTGCTGTCTCCTTTAATAATAGTCTCAAATTTAATATCCTTGTAGGGTTTAAATTTGTTGCCATCTACTATAATAAATTCTGGTTGAGGTTTTAATTTTATAATGCTTTTGTGCATAGCTAGAATAGATGCATTTAGAATGTTTATTTTATCTATGTCTTCCTGAAAAACATGAGCAACTCCATAACTTAAAGCGTCAATTTCAATAATTGGTTTTAATAAATCTCTTTTCTTTTCGCTAAGTTGTTTGGAATCATTTAGCACTGCGTTATTAAAATCTTTAGGAAGAATAACGGCTGCAGCTGTAACAGGGCCAGCAAGACAACCACGTCCTGCTTCATCTGTTCCACATTCTAATAGGTGGTTAGAAAATTTTTTTAAAAGCATAAAGCTAAAATACTATGAAATTTAGAATTTCATGTTTTTACTTATTTTTTTGTTTTTTCAATATAATATTTAGATGTTTGTAATTGACTAACTCAAAATAAATATTCAAATTTTATCATTTTACAAAGTGTTGATTGATATTTTTGAATGAAGAAAGCCGACAGATTTTGTTGGCTTTCTTTATTTAAAATAATATCGTCCAATTTACGTTCAAATAATTACTTTTGTCTCGTAAAATGAGAACCAAGCATAAATAGGTAGTCTATTTTACATTTAAATAGTGTGTTTAAATATTTACCAAAAAACTAGAGCAATAATTACAAAGAATGAATAAATTATTAGTCTTAACATTATCATTTGTGTTATTGTTTAATTTTTTAAACGCTCAAGACCCCATAGAAAAACGCAAACTGAAAGAAGATTTGGTAAAAACTAGAGATAGTTTAAACCTGATATCAAACAGAAATGAACGTCCAGATAAAGGAGGGAAGAAAGAGGCGAAAATTCAAGATTACTTAATAATTTCGCATAAAAACGACACCACTTTTGTTGATACGACTTTAACCATTCAAAAAGATTATAAGTTTAATTATTTGAGAAGAGATAATTTTGGTCTCATACCTTTTTCAAATCTAGGTCAAACATATAATAGCCTAACCTTTACTTTTGAAAACACTAAGTTAATGCCTAGTTTTGGAGCGCGAGCAAGACACTTCAATTATATGGAAATTGAAGATATTAACTATTATCGCGTACCAACACCATTAACCGAGCTTTTTTATAAAACGGCTTTTGAGCAAGGGCAATTAGCCGATTCTTTTTTTACTGTAAATACGTCGCCTCAATTTAATTTTTCTATTGCATATAAAGGAATGCGTTCCATAGGTAAATATCAGCACCTTTTAACCAGCACAGGAAATTTTAGGTTTACATCAAATTACAGAACAAAGAATAACAGATATAACGCAAGAGGACATATTGTTACTCAAGATTTGCTTAATCAGGAAAACGGAGGGCTTCAAGATAGTAGTGTTGAAAATTTTATTAGTGGAGAAGAAGAGTTTTTAGATCGTTCAATTTTAGAAGTAAATTTTGAAAATGCTGAAAGTATTTTACGAGGAAAGCGTTTTCATTTAGAGCACAATTACAGTATAATTAGAAAAAAAGATTCGCTCTCTAAAAATAAATTAAGTTTAGGGCATATTATATCATTTGAAGACAAGTATTTTCAATACGATCAATCCAGTGCCGCTACAAGTATTTTTGGTTCTGCCTTTACAAATTCTGGTTTAAAAGACCGAGCAACATTAGAAAATTTCTATAATCAACTTCAGTTAAATTTCAGTAACAATACGGTTGGTGATTTACAATTTAATATTAGCAATAATAATTTTAATTACGGTTATGATAAAGTTGTAGTTTTAGATGGTGCCACAATAACCAATAGATTAAAAGGAGATATATTTTCCGCAGGAGGTAAATACCATAAACAATATAAAGGATTCGATTTACAAGGTGAAATAGGTTTAAATATATCAGGAGATTTTGATGGTAATTTTTTCAAAGCTCAAGCAAGTTTTAAGTTAAACGAAGATATTCAGGCCATAGCATCAATAAATCACAGCTCAAGAGCACCAAATTATAACTTCTTGCTCTACCAAAGCGATTACATTAATTACAATTGGCAAACTAATTTTAATAATACAGAAACGCAGCAATTGGCATTTCAATTAAAATCAAATAAAATAGCTAACATTAGTGCAGATTATTCAACTATAAACGATTATGCTTATTTTAAAGTAGACGAAATAGAAGGTCAAGTAAAACCGTTTCAAAATAATGGAACCATCAATTATTTAAGAGTAAAAGTTCAAAAAGAAATTAGAGTAGGTAAGTTTGCGTTAAACAATACCATATTGTATCAAAACACTCAAGACAGTAATATTTTAAATGTTCCAGAACTAACCACAAGAAATACACTTTATTTTGCAAGTCACCTATTTAAAAAAGCAATGTATTTGCAAACGGGGGTAACACTCAATTACTTTACAAAGTACAATATGAATGCTTATGACCCTGTTTTGGCAGAATTTTACGTTCAAACAGAAGAGGAATTTGGAGAATTTCCACGATTAGACTTTTTTATAAATGCCAAAATTCGTCAAACTCGCATTTATTTAAAGGCTGAGCATTTCAATTCTTCTTTAACAGGATATGATTATTTCTCTGCTCCTAATAACCCATATAGAGACTTCACGGTCCGTTTTGGTTTGGTTTGGAATTTCTTTCTCTAAGCTTTTAAGAAGTTTTGAGCATTTAACTTTTTATAAAATCTCCAAAAATCTTTTTAAATCTCAAATTAATTTAGGTTTTTTTAACCTATAAAACACAGAGAACAAGGTATTTAAATGGGGGAAAAAAAAAGAATAAAAAAAAG